>NZ_JAIXYH010000040.1 GCF_027490375.1 Flavobacterium sp. | reverse complement strand
TTGAAAACATAGCGGATTGTTTAGTTAACTATTTGTAAATAAGCACTATAAATATACTAAATAGTTCGCTATTTCAATCAAAAAAGCTGTCTTTTTTATATCGAACTCACGTTAAAGTATGTAAAGAAAGTTGCGCTTTTGCAGAAAGTCCTTTTTAACCGCAAAGAACGCAGAGTTTTACGCAAAGGACGCAAAGAAAGCTGCGCTTTTAGAGAAAGTCGTTTTCAATAAAAAAGAGCGCAGGATTTAAGTAAAGGACTCAAAGAAAGTTGCGCTTTTGCAAAAGGTTCTTTTCAACCGCAAAGGACGCAAGGAAAACTGAGCTTTTGCAAAAGGTCCTTTTTAACCGCAAAGGACGCAGAGTTTTACGCAAAGGACGCAAGGAAAGCTGCGCTTTTAGAGAAAGTCGTTTTCAATAAAAAAGAGCGCAGGATTTAAGTAAAGGACGCAAAGAAAGCTGCGCTTTTGCAAAAGGTTCTTTTCAACCGCAAAGGATGCAGAGTTTTGCGCAAAGGACGCAAAGAAAGCTGCGCTTTTAAAGAAAGTCGTTTTCAATAAAAAAGAGCGCAGGATTTAAGTAAAGGACTCAAAGAAAGTTGCGCTTTTGCAGAAAGTCCTTTTTAACCGCAAAGGACGCAGAGTTTTAAGTAAAGGACGCAAGGAAAACTGAGCTTTTGCAGAAAGTCGTTTTCAATAAAAAAGAGCGCAGAGTTTTACGCAAAGGACGGAAAGAAAGCTGCGCTTTTGGAGCGCTTTGTCTCGGAATAAAAATATTAATAGGTTAAATTCAAAACAGTACCGATTCAAAAACGGTTAACAACAAAGACGTGGTTTGATCTAAAAAATTCTTTTTAAAAGCTTTGCGTGCTTTGCGACTTCTTTGCGTACTTTGCGGTAAAATAACTATGTGTTGATTAAAAAGCTCTAATTTAAATTCCATTTGCTACTCTTCGTATGCCGTACTTTAAAAGCGACACGTTGAAATTAATTAGCAGACCCAACTTATAGTTACCCAGCTTCATATATGTTAAGGTTTGAGCTAAATGAACAACGTTGATTGCCTCAACACTTTTTATTTCGATTACTACTTTATTTTCTACCAACAAATCAATTCTGTAGCCACAATCCAATTTTACATCTTCGAAGATTAACGGCATTGGTTTTTCTTTTTCAACAGCTAATCCGGCAGTTTTAATTTTATAATTTAAGCATTCCTTATACGCACTTTCGAGCAAACCCGGTCCAATAGCCGCATGTACTTCTATGGCTAGTCCAATTATTTTATTCGCAATTTCGTTTTCCGTCATTTTCTTTAAATAACAATTTGTTTATCAGTATTTTAGAATGAGGGTGCTTTGATTTTTTGGTTGAATCTGGTATTAAAATTACTTAAAAAATGTCAATTACAGACTTCCAGAGAAAACCAACCTTTCCTACTTTCACCTTAATTTAGGTCAAAAGTTCTATTTGGATTAGAATCGCAACTTATAAAATCCATTTACTGCCTTATTTAATCGGTTTTTGCCAAAAATCGTCAATCTAAGACAGTTATTCATAGACGTTTTTCCGTGCGAGCGATTGCAATGGAAATAAACCGCAGGGAAAGCGCTGGCGGTTGGTGTAAAACGGCGACCTAAGAAGCCCGTTTTATACCTTACCAAAAGCCGCTTGAACAAGGTTTATTGGAATGAAAAGCGCGACTTGCCTGCTTGGGATCTGGCTCGGACGGGCAAGGCGCACCCAAAAAATTAAAATCGATAAAACTGATTCGGACTTAATAATCCGCTTAGTTTAACATCGTGCGCTTCGGCGGAAATGACTTCCTGCAACGGTTCGAAAAATGAAAGTCCGATTGCTTGAACATTTGGTTTGCATTGGCGAAGGAAAACATCGTAAAAGCCTTTGCCGTAACCCACGCGGTTGCCTTCCTTATCGCAACAAAGCAGCGGCACAACTACCAAATCGATTTCGGAAACTGCAATTGGTTTGGCATCAATTGGTTCTGGAATACCCCAATTGTTTTGGCGAAATTGGGTATCGGGAAAAATTTCGACGTGCTGCATCTCCGATGTGTTTTCTACCACGATTCCGGTTGCGCAACGTTTACCTGAAAACCACAAATACTCGCGCAACAACTGTGTATCAGGCTCGTTCCATTTGGCAATTGGCGTATATAAATGAACTACTCGTGTTTGTGAAAAATCGATTTTTTGAAACTGCTCGAAAATCTGCTGATTTGCCGTTTCGATCTCAACATACGTAAGAGCCAAACGCTTTTTCTTGTACAACGCGCGAAGACTATTCTTGTCCATCATTTTTATAGAATTGTGATTCGACCGCAGCCGACTTCTCGATAGACAGATGGTACAGCGCATCGCCTTCGTAAACAATCGAACCTAAGTTGGCATTGATTACGTAGCCGTGATGCGGCGCTTTGATGGCTTGCACGAATTTGCCAAACGGATCGGTTATTTCGCACAAGACGGTACCTTTTTGCACGAACTTTCCTAAAAATCCGCGGTCGTGACAAAAACCCGATGCTTTTGCGCGCACCCAGCCCGAGCGTTCCAAAATCGTTGCTTCAGACGCAATGGGTACGTCTTTATCTTTTCGCATTTGCCAAAAATTCAGCAAACGAATAACGCCGTTAACGCCGCAGTGGACAATTTGCGGATTGATATCTAACGACATCCCGCCTTCGAACAGCAGCATAGGAACTTTTGCCTTCTCGGCAGCAGTTCGAAACGAACCGGATATGTTTTTAGAATACAATATAAACGGAGCGGCGAACACTTGTGCCAATTCGAGCAGTTGCGGATCGCCGGGAACGATTCGAATTTGTGCAGCATTAAATCGCTTGGCGCCACCTGCGTGGAAATCGACTGCAAAATCGACGACCGGCAAAACTTCTTTGAGAATGTAATAGGCAAAACGGCCGGCCATCGAACCTTTTTTACTTCCGGGAAATACGCGGTTGAGGTCGCGACCGTCGGGAAACTCGCGCGATTGATTGACAAATCCGAAAATATTGATTACCGGAATACAGATGATGGTTCCGGCATCGGGCTTATTTAGTTTTCGCACAATAAGCTGCCGAACAATTTCTACACCATTGATTTCATCGCCGTGAATTCCGGCCGAAAACAAGACGGTTGGCCCTGGTTTCTTACTTCTAGAAACAATAACAGGTATTTTAAGTTTGGTTGCCGTGGGCAGGCGTGCCAGCTCGAGATACAGTGTTTTCGACTGTCCGGGTAATATTTCTTCGCCTAAAAGCGTTAGTTTTTTCTGGTTTTTTGACATATGCGTTGTTAAAAGTAGCATATTT
The DNA here is from genome assembly GCF_027490375.1 of Flavobacterium sp. Classification (GTDB taxonomy): domain Bacteria; phylum Bacteroidota; class Bacteroidia; order Flavobacteriales; family Flavobacteriaceae; genus Flavobacterium. The sequence continues at coordinate 128,189 of NZ_JAIXYH010000040.1, read as the reverse complement.
TTCAAAGTCATTACCAAAATTAGAAGGTTCGCTGTAACTTTACACTAGATCTTTTAGAAAATGTCTGAGCCGTCTGTTCAACTTCAAATACAAACTCTACCCGACAATCCAGGGGTCTATCAATACTACGATAAAGAGGGCAAAATACTATATGTTGGCAAAGCAAAGAACTTGAAGAAACGCGTTTCATCGTACTTCAATAAAGTGCACGACAATGCACGAACAAACGTATTGGTGCGCAAAATTGCTACCATTAAACACATTGTAGTTGAAACCGAAAACGATGCGTTGTTATTGGAAAACAACCTCATCAAAAAACACCAGCCGCGATATAATGTAATGCTTCGCGACGATAAGTCGTATCCGTGGATTTGCATCAAAAAAGAACCGTTTCCGCGTATTTTTCCCACACGGCGCATGATTAAAGACGGTTCGGAATACTACGGCCCGTACACCAATTTTAAAATTGTGCACACCTTATTGGATATGATTAAAGAATTGTATCCGCTGCGTACCTGCAATTACGATTTGTCGGAAAAGAACATCGAATCGCATAAATTCAAGGTTTGTTTGGAATATCATATTGGCAATTGCAAAGGTCCGTGTGAAGGAAACGAAACCCGCGAACACTACGAAAAGCAAGTAGAAGCTATTCGGCAATTGTTGAAAGGGAATTTCAAGCACAGCTTACGCGAATTTAAAACGCAAATGCAGCAATACGCCCAGGACTTGGAGTTTGAATTGGCGCAACGAATGAAAGTGAAAATCGAAGCTTTGGAAAAGTACCAGGCGTACTCGACTGTTGCCAATCCGAAAATCACGAATGTCGACGTTTTTTCGATTGTTTCCGACGAAAGTGCGGCGTATATCAACTATTTGCAAATCATGCACGGCGCGATCATTCGTTCGCATACGCTTGAAATCAAGAAGAAACTCGCCGAAACGGATGCCGAACTTTTGGAGTTGGCCATTGTAGAAATTCAAGAGCGCTTTTCCTTGCAGTTTCGCGAAGTAATAGTGCCATTTTCAATTGATTTAGGCGAGCGTATTCGCGTAACAGTTCCGCAATTGGGCGATAAAAAACAGCTGCTGGAATTATCGGAACGCAACGCCAAATACTACCGCATTGAACAATTGAAGCAGTTGCAAATTGTTGATCCCGACCGACATACGAATCGGATTATGGCACAGATGCAAAAAGACTTGCGTTTGCCTGTGGAGCCGCGCCATATCGAGTGTTTCGATAACTCAAACATTCAAGGAACGAATCCGGTTTCGGCTTGTGTGGTTTTTAAAGACGGGAAACCAAGCAAGAAAGACTACCGCCATTTTAATGTAAAAACCGTTGAAGGTCCGAACGATTTTGCATCGATGGAAGAAGTAGTTTACCGCCGCTACAAACGCCTACTTGAAGAAAACGAGCCCTTGCCTAATTTGGTAATTATTGACGGTGGAAAAGGACAATTGGGAGCGGCTATAAAGAGTTTCGACGCTTTGGGCATACGCGGCCAAGTGGCTATAATTGGAATTGCGAAACGTTTGGAAGAATTGTTTTATCCGAACGATCCGATACCGCTGTATCTCGACAAAAAGTCGGAAACTCTAAAAATCATTCAGCATTTACGCAACGAAGCCCACCGTTTTGGAATTACGTTCCATAGAGACAAGCGCAGTAAAACGGCACTGGTTTCGGCAATCGAAGAAATTCCGGGCATCGGCGAAAAAACGATGACTTCTCTAATCAAGAAGTTTAAGTCGGTTAAGCGTTTAAAAGAAGCTTCGGAAGCTGATATTGCCGAGGTAGTTGGTGCTTCGAAAGCAAAAAAAATCATCAAACATTATCAATCAATCGAACAAAAATCAACATGAAAAAAATTCTCCTCTTGTTATGTTTGCTATCACTTGCTTCTGCGACAGCGCAAGAACAACCGGTTCCGCGAAAAAAAATTGGTCTGGTTTTAAGTGGCGGTGGCGCTAAGGGCTTTGCGCACATTGGCGTTTTAAAGGTTTTGGAAGAGGCGGGCGTAAAAGTAGATTACATTGGAGGAACAAGCATGGGTGCGGTTATTGGTGGCTTGTATGCATCGGGTTACAACGCGACGCAAATCGATTCGATTTTTAGGTCGACGAATTTTGACGAATTGTTACAAGATTATATTCCTCGACGTTCGAAAACCTATTTTGAACGACGTAACGACGAAATGTACGCGCTTACTTTACCTTTCAATAAATTTAAAATTGGGATTCCCACTGCTTTATCAAAAGGCATGTACAACTACAATTTACTTTCGCGCTTGACGGCAAATGTTAGGCACATCAAAAAATTCTCCGACTTGCCGATTCCGTTTATATGTATTGCAACCGATATAGAAACTGGTCAGCAAGTAATTATGAAAGACGGTTCCTTACCACAGGCAATGCTTGCTAGTAGCTCGTTTCCGAGTTTGTTTGCTCCTGTGGAACGCAACGGGCGCTTGTTGATTGACGGAGGTGTGGTGAATAACTATCCCATTCAAGAAGTTCGCAACATGGGAGCTGATTTTATCATTGGTGTTGACGTTCAAGACGGATTAAAAGACCGCAATGCATTGCGCGATGCAACACGTATCTTGGTGCAAATCTCCAATATGGGAATGTTGGAACGCATGAAAGAAAAAGCCGAACAAACAGATGTTTACATAAAACCTGATGTGTCGGGATATACCGTTATTTCGTTCGACGATGGTGCTGCAATTATTCGAGCTGGAGAAGAAGCAGCGTTTACGGTTTATGAAAAAATTAAAGCTTTAGGCGATACCTTATATAATCATAAAAAAGAACTCAAAGCAGCTCCAGACTCTTTGTTTATTGGCAGAATTCAGACCGGTAAACTTAAAAACTACACCCGTGCTTACGTTCTAGGTAAGCTAAAGATTAAACCCGACACGCAAGTTACTTACGATCAGATTCGAACAGGAATTAACAACCTAAATGCTACTCAAAACTTTAGTGGCATTTCTTACGAATTTGAAGATAATGGCGATCGCGACGATTTGATTTTGCAACTAGTTGAAAATCCGAATAGAACTTTTTTTAAAATTGGTGCACATTACGACGGTCTTTTTAAAAGCGCGGTACTTCTAAATGTTACCAATAAAAAAACGCTTTTTAAAAACGATGTCCTTTCAGTTGATGCCATGCTGGGAGACCAGTTACGATACAATTTAGACTATTACATCGATAACGGTTTTTATTGGAGTTACGGATTTAGGAGTCGATTCAATTCGTTTAATCGAAACGCAAAGACCGACTTCAACGATGGGCGTATCTTAGAATTGCTGGGGGTTTCTTCTCTCAATCTCGATGTGGAAAATTGGCAGAATCAGATATATGTTCAAACATTATTTCTAGAACGGCTCATGCTGGGTGGTGGGCTCGAACATCAGAATATTCGAATCAAGTCGGAAACTTTAGAAGATACGGCGCCACTTTTCGAGCAAAGCAATTACTACAGCGTTTTTAGTTACTTAAAATTCGACAGTTTTGATAATCGGTATTTTCCAAAGTCGGGCTGGATGTTTGGTGCAGATGTTCAACACTTGTTTTACTCGACGAATTACACACAAGAATTCGAACCATTTTCGTTAGCTAAAGGACACGTGGCCTTTGCAACGAAGTTTTTTCCACGAACAACTTTAAAGCTTGAATCTGATGCTGGTTTTGCTATTGGTGAACGAACAATAGATTTCTTTAACTTCACTTTCGGCGGATATGGATTTACCGAGATTTTGAACATCAAACCATTTTACGGATATAATTTTGTGAGTCTGAGTGCCGACAGTTACATCAGAGCTGCTGGTACTTTCGATTACGAATTTTACCGCAAGCACCACATCAACCTTGCGGCTAATTTTATGAATTTAGGAAATCGATTGTTTCAGACTTCTGATTGGATATCAAGACCCCGACTTTCAGGTTATGCAATAGGTTACGGCCTCGAAACCATAATCGGACCCGCCGAAATCAAGTATTCTTGGTCGCCGGAAACCGGTAATGGTTTCACTTGGTTCAGCATCGGATTTGTATTTTGATTTGTACTGAGGCATTTTACTCAGCGCAATAAGATGAATTGTTCGACATATCCGTAAAAAAGATATATTTGGCATCTATTAATACGTCACAAAACAATTTTTATGTCAATTTGGAGAGTTAAACCTGTTTCGGCCTTTGAAGCCGATATGAAGAAAAACGACCTCAAGCGCGTGCTAACAAAATGGGGACTTACCTCACTGGGAATAGGCGCAATTATCGGAGGTGGTATTTTCACCTTGACCGGAATTGCTGCCCACGATTATGCCGGACCAGCACTTGCCCTTTCATTTGTTATTGCAGGAATTGGTTGTTTATTCGCTTCATTGTGTTACGCCGAATTTGCGTCGGTTTTGCCTGTTGAAGGAAGTGCTTATGCCTACGCTTACGGTACTGTCGGGGAAATCTTCGCTTGGTTTATCGGATGGAACCTCATTCTAGAATACATGATGGGTGCTACCACAGTAGCGGTGGCGTGGAGTGGATACTTTGTAAAACTACTTCATTTGTTTGGTATCGATTTTCCAATTTGGTTGTGCAACGATTATGCAACTGCCGTAGCTAAAGTCGCTGAACACAACGCAGAAAATCCGAGTAATCTGATTGCCGAACCTAGTTTTGCATTCAATTTACCTGCATTTTTAATTACTTGGGTTGTAACGTATATCTTGGTAAAAGGCATCAAAGAAGCTGCTAAAACCAACAACATTATCGTGATAATAAAAGTAGCGGTTGTTCTTTTCGTAATCATTTGTGGTGCTTTCTACATAGAACCTGCGAATTGGGATCCTTTCATTCCAACTGAAACAACAACATTAATCGATGGTGTCGAAAAAGTAAGCTTCGGATTTGGTGGCGTACTTACCGCCGCAACTATCGTTTTCTTCGCATATATCGGATTCGACGCCGTATCTACACAAGCTGGAGAAGCTATCAATCCGAAAAAAGACGTTCCGTTCGCCATAGTTGCATCTTTACTTATTTGTACCGTATTGTACATTCTAGTTTCCCTAGTTTTAACAGGAATGGTGAAATACGACCAACTCGATAAAGCGGCACCAGTAGCTTCTGCATTTAGCGAAAACGGTATCACCTGGGCGGTATTTATCATTACCCTCGCTGCAACTGCCGGATTAACAAGCGTAATGTTGGTAATGATGCTCGGGCAGACCCGTATTTTCTTAGGAATGGCTAAAGATGGCCTGTTGCCAAACTTCTTCAAAACGCTTCACCCGATTTTCAAAACACCACACAAATCAACCATTTTAGTTGGTTTAATCATATCTGTAACAGCAGCGCTAACACCAATTAACAAAGTAAGCGAAATGTGCTCTATGGGAACTCTTCTTGCTTTTGCCATGGTTTGTGTTGCCGTAATGATTTTACGCGTTAAAAAACCAGAATTAGAACGCCCATACAAAACTCCTTTTGTTTACCTAGTAGGCACATTAGGCGTTGCTTTCAACTTATTTCTAATGTACTTCGTGCGTCCAGAAACCTGGATCGCCTTCATCATTTGGGGAACAATCGGAATATTGGTTTACTTCGCTTACGGCAAACGAAAATCAAACCTCAACCAAATTGAATAAAAACTTAAGAATCCGGGTCGTATTTCGCCCGGATTTTTTTTAGATATTTGTATTGATGAATCAATGGCTTTGTTTACCGATTTTACTCAAATTCCTGATTAAGCGAAATCCGGAATGATGTTTTTTTTCTGTTCGTTACTTATTTACAGAATTAAAATTTCATCACTATGCCTATTTATCACAAACTCGGAACTTTTCCACAAAAACGCCACGTAACTTTCGAGAAACCTACTGGCGGCTACTACTACGAACAATTGTTCGGAACCGAAGGATTTCACGGACATTCCTCCCTACTCTATCACATTCACAGACCAACGCAAGTAAAGGAAATCCTGAAATCATACGATGTCCAACCTAAAATCGCCATCGAAAAAAACATCAAATCGCTCTTGCTTAAAGGTTTCGACCTGAAACCAACCGCCGATTTCCTCGAGAGCCGAAAAGCCATGCTCCTCAACAGAGATTGCATCATCGGACTTGCCGCTCCGCAAGAATCACTTACCTCATACTTCTACAAAAATGCCGACGCCGATGAAATGATTTTCATCCACAAAGGAAAAGGCACTTTACGCACCATGATGGGAAATATCCCTTTTGAATACGGCGATTACCTCATCATTCCGAGAGGCATGATTTACCAAATACAATTCGACACCACCGACAATCGCTTGTTCTATGTCGAATCGTACACACCTTTCTACACTCCGAAACGCTATAAAAACGAGTCGGGACAACACCTTGAGCACAGTCCGTTTTGCGAACGCGACTTCAAACTCCCAACCGAGCTTGAATCGTACGATCAAAAAGGCGATTTCATCGTGAAAATCAAAAAAGAAGGCATGATGCACGAATTGGTTTACGCCACTCATCCCTTTGATGTAGTTGGCTGGGACGGCTACAATTTTCCGTACGCCTTCAGCATTCACAACTTCGAACCAATTACCGGACGCGTACACCAACCGCCACCAGTACACCAAACTTTCGAAACTGCAACTTTTGTGGTTTGCTCGTTTTGCCCGCGTTTGTACGACTACCATCCGCAAGCCATTCCCGCACCTTACAACCACAGTAACATCGACTCGGATGAAGTTTTGTATTACGTGGATGGCGACTTTATGAGCCGAAATAATATCGAACAAGGACACATTACCTTGCACCCGAAAGGAATTCCGCACGGACCCGCACCAGGCGCTATGGAACGCAGCATCGGACAAACCGAAACCGCCGAATTAGCAGTAATGGTTGATACTTTCAGGCCATTAATGGTTACCGAAGAAGCTATGGGAATAGACGACGGAAAGTATTATAAAAGTTGGGTTGATTAGGAGCTAATCCGGCTTTCCGCTATTATCTTTTTGGGCAACAGCCCGCTATAATTAAAAATTTCGCCTTAGCCCAAAAAGGATAGCCGCTGCAATCCGGGCTAGGGCACCAAAACCGAATAAACATGAGTAAAGAAATTAAATCCGTAGAATACGGACTCGAAAAAATATTTGAAGGCGCACAAGACTTTTTACCTCTTCTTGGTACCGATTACGTGGAACTTTATGTAGGAAATGCAAAACAAGCTGCGCACTACTACAAAACTGCTTTCGGATACCAATCGTTGGCATATGCGGGCTTAGAAACCGGCGTCAAAGACCGAGCGTCGTACGTGCTTAAACAAGACAAAATTAGATTGGTGTTAACAACGCCACTCACCGCCGATTCTCCCATAAACGATCACCTACGTAAGCACGGCGACGGTGTGAAGGTCGTGGCTCTTTGGGTGGATGATGCCACTTCAGCATACAACGAAACAACAAAACGAGGTGCAAAACCCTTTATGGAACCCACCGTTGAAGAAGACGAATTCGGAACTGTAATTCGCTCCGGAATTTATACTTACGGCGAAACCGTTCACATTTTCGTGGAGCGCAAGAACTACAAAGGTATTTTCTTGCCCGGTTATCAAACCTGGGAATCCGATTACAAACCAGAGTCAACCGGCCTAAAATACATCGATCACATGGTTGGAAACGTGGGCTGGGGCGAAATGAACACTTGGGTTAAATGGTACGAAGACGTCATGGGATTCGTGAATTTCCTTTCGTTCGACGACAAGCAAATCAATACCGAATACAGTGCTTTGATGAGTAAAGTAATGTCGAATGGCAACGGACGCATCAAATTCCCAATCAACGAACCAGCCGAAGGCAAAAAACGTTCGCAAATCGAAGAATATTTAGACTTTTACGGAGGTCCCGGCGTACAACACATTGCCATCGCTACCGACGATATCATTTCCACGGTAAGCGAATTGAGAAAACGCGGCGTCGAATTCTTATCGCCACCGCCAAAAGCTTACTACGAAGCTATACCAGAACGTTTAGGCGAGCATATGAATGTGATGAAAGAAGACATCAACACGCTGGAAAGCTTGGCCATTATGATCGATGCCGACGAAGAAGGATATCTTCTGCAAATATTCACAAAACCAGTTCAAGACCGTCCGACTCTATTTTTTGAAATCATTCAAAGAATGGGTGCAAGAGGATTTGGTGCAGGAAATTTTAAAGCACTGTTTGAATCCATTGAGCGTGAACAAGCTAAAAGAGGAACGCTGTAACTTTAACAAATTCTTAAAAAAACAAGGTTTTTAGATTGATTTATTGTCAATTATTTGTTAAACCTCCAAAATGTTTTGGTTATGGCGAACCGCACCGTATCTTTGTACCTGAAAACGATGGGGTGGTTCCCGGAGTTTTATATAAATTTCATAATTTATAGTTTTGGTTGGTTAATAGCATTAAAACTCAGTCTCTTTGGCTGGGTTTTTTTGTTTTAGTAAGTTTGGAATAACTTTTGTAAAGTTTTGCTTCAAAACTAAACAGACGATTATGAAAAAAGTGATTGCTTTACTTGTACTACTCGCACTAACGAGCTTTAAAGGCCAACCCGACGGAGCATTTGAAACGGGCGAGTATTTCAAATTCCACGTTCATTACGGCTTTGTAACTGCTGGCTATGCAACTTTAGAAGTAAAAGATGCCGTTATCAACAATAAAAAAGTATATCACGCTGTTGGCAAAGGTTATACAACAGGATTATCGAAATTGTTCTTTAAAGTAGAAGATAATTACGAAACCTACATGGATAAAGTAACCGGAAATCCGTATCAATTTGTGCGTAAAATTGACGAAGGTGGTTACAAAAAAGATCAAGAAGGCTTCTTCAATCGCAACACAGATAAAGTACTGGTAAAGGATTATCGTAAAAAAACAGAAAAAACATTTGCTGTTCCTGAAAACGCACAAGATATTCTATCGACGTTCTATTATTTGCGAAACCATCCATCAATAAATCGCCTAAAAGTGGGCGAATACATAGCTATCGATATGTTCTTCGACGACGAAACCACGAAATTTAAGCTGAAATTTATGGGTCGGGAAGATATTAAGACTAAATTTGGCACGATTCCAACCATGATCTTCCGACCGTTCGTTCAAGCCGGTCGTGTATTTAAAGAACAAGAAAGCTTAACTGTCTGGATTTCAGACGATGCCAATAAAATTCCCGTTCGGATCAAAGCAAGCTTGGCAGTGGGTTCTTTAAAAGCAGATTTGGAAGGGTATAGAGGACTTAAACATCCTTTTAAAGTTAAAGTTAAAGCTGAATGAACCAAACAGATACCGACCCACTACACAAAAGCATAGAAGACCGCTTTGAAGCACTCGGACTTAAACCCGAAATGCATCTCGAAGGTTTACTCTACTCCAAGCCTTTAACCTACTGGGATTACATTCAAACCGACGCCTTACTTTCCCTGCAAACTCAACGCACCTCGCTACCCGACGAGATGGTTTTTATCATGTATCATCAAGTTAATGAGTTGCTGTTCAAAATGATTCTCTGGGAAATAGATCAGCTCGCTGCCGCAGAATCGCTTACCACTTCGTTTTTTACCGAACGTCTGATGCGAATCAGCCGCTATTTCGATATGCTCACCACGTCATTTACCATCATGGGCGATGGCATGGAAGTTAGCCAATACATGAAATTCAGAAACACGCTCGCACCAGCAAGTGGTTTCCAAAGTGCACAATACCGCATTATTGAATTCGGATCTACCGACTTAATCAATCTAATCGACGACCGTTTTCGCGTTTCCATAAACCGAAACACACCTTACGAACACGCACTCGAACATTTGTATTGGCAAGCTGCAGGTAAAGATTATTCCACAAATAAAAAGTCGTATTTAATTCAAGAATTCGAGAGAAAGTACAAATCGCTATTTCTTGAAAAAATGGAATACTATAACCAACGAAACATCTGGAAACGTTTCACACTTCTGCCTGAAGAAGATCGCAAAAATCCGGAACTAATCGCAGCTATGCGCCATTACGACTCCACCGTAAACATCAAATGGACTATGGGGCACTTGCGAACCGCAATGAAATACATCGACAGCGGGCAAGGACGAACCGAAGCCACAGGCGGTAGTGATTGGAAAAAATACATGCACCCAAAACATCAACGTCGTATTTTCTTCCCCGAATTGTGGTCGGCAGAAGAATTAGAAAACTGGGGAGTTGGCGCATGAAATTCAAATTCGTAATATGGTTATCCGCACTTTTTGCGGCACTACTCGTGTCTTGTAAAGACGAGGTATCTGCCAAAAAAGCAGCACCCAAACCTGAAAAACCCATTTTCGATTACGGGTTTAAACTCAACGATTACAACATCACCCGCGACACCTTAAAACCGGGAGATAACTTTGGCTCTATTCTCGAAAAAGAAAATATTGGCACGTTGAAAATCCACGAAATCGTCGAAAAAATTAAAGACTCCTTCGATATTCGGAAAATCCGTTTCGGAAAAACATACACCATTCTCCGCACAAAAGACAGTACTAAAAAAGTACGAGCTTTGATTTACGAACCCGACCCATCTGAATATTTTGTAGTCCACTTCGGTGATTCGGTTTACGCCGAACGTAAAAAACGTCCAGTTACCATCAAACGCCGTACAATTGCCGCAGAATTAAACGGTTCTCTGTCTGAAATGCTTGCCAAAGAAAAGGTGAATCCCGCACTGGCAACCGAAATTTCGCAAGTATATGCCTGGTCGATCGACTTCTTTAAACTTCAAAAAGGCGACCGTTTTGCCATAACCTTCAAAGAACGCTACATCAACGATTCCATCTACGACGGTGTGGCTTCACTCGACGCTGCGTTTTTCGAATACAAAGGAAAATTAATTTATGCCTTTCCGTTTAAGCGCGATTCCCTTTCCACGAAAGTGGAGTACTACGACGAAGAAGGAAAACCGCTCAAAAACATGTTCTTAAAAGCGCCGTTAAAGTTCATTAACATAACAAGCCGATTCGCGAAAAGTAGGTTTCACCCCGTTCAATTAACCTGGAAAGCACATAAAGGTACCGATTACGCTGCGCCTCACGGAACTCCGATTATGTCGACAGCAGCTGGAGTTGTAGAAAAAACGGGATATACTGCCGGTAACGGTAACTTTGTAAAAGTACGTCACAACCGAACGTACAGTACGCAGTATCTGCACATGTCGAAGATATTAGTTCGTCGCGGACAATCTGTCTCGCAAGGTCAGATTATCGGAAAGGTAGGAAGTACGGGCTTGGCCACAGGACCGCACGTGTGTTACCGCTTTTGGGTTAACAATGTTCAAGTCGATCCGCTTCGCTTACGACTACCCAACGCAGAACCAATGGATAAAAAATACCGCGAACGTTTCCTAAAAACCATCGCACCACTAAAACGCGAACTCGACAGCGTTGCTAAAGTTAAAATCGCTACTCGATAAGAAGCGTTGGAGAACAAGCCGCCTGATCGACACGCTCGCATTGCCAAGTATTGTTGTCGATTTTAACCTTCAAAGTTTGTTCGGTTTCAATAAAAACTACGGTAGATAACGGCATGTCTTTACCCGCGATTGATAAATTTCCACCGACATTTTTAAGTGGGGCATAAACTTTAATTTTACGGTCTTTACTCAGAGCTGTGAGCACGTAAAAAGTTTTGTTTACAGTTGGGTCTAATCCAGATTCGATTTCAAAATGAACCAATTCTGCAAATCGATTTTGGTTTGTTAATGCTAACTCCCACGCTTTTTTCAAGGGCGTTAAATCTGCCGAAATACGGTGTTGGGCGCGCTGGATAAATCCAATTTTCTGTCCGAAGCTGTTCGTTACGAACAACAACAGCACCAAAACGATAAACAGTTGTTTAAATTTCATAAATCACTCGTTAAAGCTGCGAATTTAAAATCTTTTATAGATGTTAATATTCTAAATTTGCGACAAAATTTTTTAAAATGGCACTTCATAAAGTTAATCCATTAACTACGCAAGCTTGGTCGAACCTTCAAAATCATTTCAACGAAGGAAATACGCACAATATCAAAGGATTATTTGAATCCGATGCCGATCGCGCTGCCAAGTTTCGCATTCACTGGAAAGAATTTTTAGTTGATTATTCTAAAAATCGAATCACGCTCGAAACCATGACTTTGCTACTCGACTTAGCTAAATCGTGCAAACTTTCCGATGCAATTAAATCGTATTTCAATGGAGAGGCCATCAATGAAACCGAAAATAGAGCCGTATTACACACGGCGTTGCGAAGCATAGACAAGAAGCCCGTTCTTCTAAATGGTGTGGATATCCTTCCTGAAATTCAACAAGTAAAAGATCAAATGGCTCGTTTCTGCCAATCGATTATTTCTGGCGAAGCGCGCGGATACACCGGAAAAACCTTTACAGACGTAGTTAATATCGGTATTGGAGGTTCCGACCTTGGGCCGGCAATGGTTGTCGATGCACTCGCGTACTACAAAAACCACCTAAACACGCATTTTATCTCTAACGTTGATGGAGATCATGTGCAGGAAGTGCTCAAAAAACTAAATCCAGAAACCACACTTTTTGTAATAGTTTCAAAAACATTTACCACGCAGGAAACACTCGCAAATGCAACCACAGCACAAAATTGGTTCTTAAACCACGGCACAGCTGCGGATATTGCTAAACATTTCGTAGCGGTTTCCACCAACATCGAAAAAGTAACGGCATTCGGAATTTCCTCCGAAAACATCTTCCCCATGTGGGACTGGGTTGGTGGCCGATTCTCCTTGTGGAGTGCTGTCGGACTTACCATTGCACTTGCCGTTGGTTTCGATAATTTCGGAGAGTTGCTAACGGGCGCGGGCGAAATGGACAAACATTTCCGCGACAGCGATTTCCATGAAAACATTCCCGTTGTACTAGCCTTGTTAACCGTTTGGTACAACAACTTTTACGGCGCCGAATCCGAAGCGCTGATTCCGTACACCCAATACTTGCAAAAATTAGCGCCATATTTACAGCAAGGAATCATGGAAAGTAACGGAAAAAGCGTTGATCGTTCCGGAAACCCAATCGACTATCAAACCGGAACCATCATTTGGGGCGAGCCGGGTACAAACTCGCAACACGCTTTCTTTCAATTGTTGCATCAAGGAACGAAACTCATTCCAACAGACTTTATCGGCTTCGTTAAATCCTGTCACGGTCTGCAAGATCACCACGATAAACTCATGTCGAATTTCTTTGCACAAACCGAAGCACTACTGAATGGGAAAACGGCTGAAACGGTTCAAGACGAATTCGATCAAGCGCAAATGAATCCAGAAAAGGCGGCGTTCTTAAAGCCTTTCAAAGTGTTTTCAGGCAACCGCCCTACCAATACCATTCTCATCGACCAACTTACGCCACATGCGCTAGGTGCCTTAATAGCCCTTTACGAACACAAAATTTTTGTTCAAGGCGTGATTTGGAACATCTTCAGCTACGACCAATGGGGCGTTGAATTAGGGAAGCAACTCGCCAATTCAATTCTAGACGAATTCGACGGAAAATCATCGAAAAAACACGACGGATCGACAGCTTCGCTCGTTTCATACTACCTCGACAAAAGGTAAACTTAGGTTTTAAGCGACATTTTCTATATATTTACCCTTATAAACATCGAAACAACTATGTATAATTTTTTGCAAAACGCACATTCTGGTTGGGCTTACATCGTCCTTATTGTTTTATTCTTCACCGTTTTAAACGCGGTTATGAGTACCGCAAACGCTAAAGCTTTTTCAGACAAAGACCGCAAATTAGCACTCTTTGCTTTAATTGCTTCACATGTGCAATTGCTTTTAGGATTAGTACTTTGGTTTGTTTCGCCAATCGGAAAAGCAGCACTTAGCCAAATGCAAGATGCCAGCTTACGATTAACAGCACTAGAACATCCGCTAACAAATATTATCGCTATTGTTTTGATTACCATAGGCTGGTCGAGACACAAAAAGATGACTGACAGTGGAGCTATCTTCAAAAATTTCTTGCTTTTCTACGGATTAGGTTTAGTGCTGATTTTAACAAGAATCCCTTGGCAACTTTGGTTTTAAAACCCTGCCTGCACTAACCTGTATTTTATGAAATTAAAACTAGTATACCTATTGCTCACCACGGCTGCTACACTATTTGCGATGGCTAGCTTCGACAAACCGGCTCCTAAGCCTAAAAAAGTCGTGACGCAAACTCGCGTACAACAAGACACGATCAAGAAAGCAGATTCACTTTCGAAAAAAGTGAAATACAAGTTGTTCAAGAAAAACGCACACGCTTCGTACTACGCCGATAAGTTTAACGGCCGACGAACCGCTAGTGGAAAACGATTCGACAACAACAAATACACGGCGGCACACCGAAAATTACCTTTCGGAACTAAACTACGCGTTACTAACGAGGTCAACAAAAAATCAGTTGTCGTGGTGGTTAACGACCGCGGACCTTTCACCCGCGGACGCGACATCGACCTATCCAAACGCGCATTCATGGATATCGCGTCCTCACGTTACGGCGGATCGCTTAAAGTAACCATCGAAGAAATAATCGAATAATGCGCAGCGCGCAATGGCTTCTATCTTGCAGTCTTGCTTTGCTGCTTTTTGGTTGTGGAGCTTCCAAAAGCAAACAAAACCTACTGAAATCACAAGCAGAAATTAGTTATTATGCCGATTCTTTCGAAGGAAAACGAACCGCTTCCGGCAGCACATTTCGCCAAAAAGAAAAAACCGCCGCACACCGCACACTCGCGTTCGGAACCAAACTTAAAGTAGTTAATACCAAAAACGGAAAATCGGTTGTGGTAACAATTACCGATCGCGGACCCGCTAAAAAAAGTCGCGAACTCGATTTGTCTAAAAGCGCGTTCCTAGAAATTGCCGAATCAACGTCTATCGGCATTCTTAAAGCCGACATTTACATTCTCAACTAAAAAACTGAGAAGAATTTACCAAGTATTAAACGGGTTTTCAGCAATAAAAGCATTGTAAAACCGTGCATCGCCGGTAACTTCTTCACCCAACCAATCGGGACGATCAAAAGGCTCATCGGCACGTTCCAACTCAATTTCTGCAATCACCAAACCAGTATTCGCACCTTCAAAAACATCTATTTCATAGGTGTGTTTTCCCGCATGAATTAAATGCCGAACCTTATAAATTGGCTCCGGAAGGCAAAGTTTCAAAAGCTCCAGCGCATCGTCTACCGGAATTTCCTTTTCCCACTCGTACCTACTCGATCCATCGCCTGACGAACTGCCTTTAATGGTCAGAAATCCTTTGTCATCTTTGGTTCGAACGCGCACAGTACGCGCCGGATCGGTACTTAAATAACCCTGCGAAATACGATACGAACGCTCCGCAAATTGCAAACAATCTAAGTGAGTAACTCGAAATTTTCGTTCTATTTCAATCATTTTTTTAGTTGGGCGTTGCGCCGCCGACGTTTCGTTGATACAATAAAATAAGTAACTGCGGCGCCGGGTGCTCTGCTTTAGTCCTCGCTGCTCCGCTATGGCTCCGCAGCTGTGGGCTACCGCTGCCGCCCCCTAACGCGGGCAATCGTTACCGAAAATTAGTGCAAAAATTACGGTTTTTCCGTAATCGCAACTGCAAAAAAGCCATTAACTTTACCCGAATATAAGCCAATTTAATTTTATACGCCATGAAAACACCTGCTCTTGCAAGGATTCTCTTGCTCTTTTTCTCAATTCTTTACCATTATAGCTCTGCACAAGATTCCGGAGTGCCCGTAAACGTAAGTTTTGGTCGTTATGCCAGTGAAAACGGCGGATGTTTGGGCGGTCGCGGTATTTGCAGCTTTTCGGCAGCTACAATTGCAACAAAAAACGCTGTGCTGTACGAACTCGAAAACGGCACCATTCGACTCGTAATTGACCTTGAAACCCTTCCCGATATCGAGAAACAAAGCATTTACAGGCAAATCAACTTGTTTACAAAAGATGTAAATCTGTTTGTTCAAGAAGAAAAAATAACCGTTCCTGCGATTCTATTCGATAAAAACCGAAGCAGCAGCAGAGATTTGCTAGTACCCGCAGGTAACTATCCGATGCAATCTAGTAGCAGCAAGATTACCATCGATTTCAAACCCATTAGAACAACTGCGCCATGAAACCGCTGCTGTTTGCCGCCGCTCTATTTTACTTGCTTCCTGGAGCCGCAAACGAGCTTCATACAGCTGTTGCCGAACTCAATCTCACAGTCGAACAACGTTTGCAACAAAGTGCTTTCGAACTCAAAAGGATAAATTTAGAAATCGATTATATTTCGAGACAGCTCGTTGTGGAAACCAATAACCAAACGATTATTCAATACTTAAAAGCCAACGAATTATTGCGACTTAAAAAAAAGCGCTTGCTTGCCGAATTGCAATTCGATATTTCCAAAATACGCTATTTGAAAGGCGTTCAAATCATCCGTTTGTTGTACGAGAAAGTGCTGAGTCTCGACCATCATTTCGCGTCAGTACGAACCTTGGGCGAAATTCATAAAATATCGAATCCGACGCAGTACGCCGAGTATCAAAAACTACGCGATTACATCAGCTCGAAGCGCGACAAGAAAAACAATGTCGATTTGAGCACAGTTTTAGCAACTAATCCGTTGGTTTCTCTGGTAAATACCTTTACAAACATGATTAGTTCGAACCTCAACAAAGAGGAAAAAGAAAAGGAACTCGCCAACATCGAATGCATACTCGATTTTACGTTGCGCATGCAAAACGATTTAAACACGATTTATTTCGAAACGGCCTATTTAACTACATCGAATTCGCGTATTAAGCAAGAAATTGAAGTGCTTTTTAAAGACTACACCAAACCCGTAAACTACAGCGAAACACTCGAAAAATGTCGCGCCAACGACGACTGGGACACGCTAACCCAAAAAATGGAGGAATATCTCGGTAAGATGAAATCGGCGCAAGGAAGTGCACAATACAAAATGCAAGTAAACATCGAATTTCCGGTTGATCGACTGTTGCAATTCATCAATCAGTACAATGTCTTTATTGATCAGGGCGGCAAGTTTTACGAGAAGTTTCGGATTATCTTAAACAGTTACGAAAATGCCCAACGTTGCGAAACCAAATTGCCGTCGGAGTTTCAGAAAATGCGCGCCGATATTGATGTAGCGATCAACAAGTTTAATGTAGCCTACAAACCTGTAGAGATAAACGGCAGCAAAATGAAGGAAATCTTATACGGACTAAACGAATTTGAATAAGCGATTACACAGCGAAAAAACTATAAACTCCAATTAAAAACGTAATTGCCATGAAAAAGTAAAACACCTCTAATCTGATTTTATCGGCAGGCGTGTTTTGTTCGTTGTTTCTGATTTTATAAAAATAAAACAACAGCGTTCCAACAATAGCAGAAACTACAGCTATAATCGCACGGATCTCGATAGCTATAAAAGACTGCCTTAAAAACAGAATGAAACTCGCTAATATTAAAAGTACTGCTGCTATATGCTTTTGTTTCATAAATCATAATTTTCACAAAGTAAAAACAATTTCGTAAAACGTTTGTTTTCTGCTGTTCGAATTACTGATTTTTTTTCAAAATTGCATGCTTAAGATAATTGCTTTCCTATCCGCGATCGAAGAAAATGCCGAATGGGGCACAAGCGTGCTTTTGCGCTAAAGTAGTGGAAACATAAAAAAGCTTGAATTCGAATACCACTTTTATTCAGAATGTTTGAATGTAGGTAGTTACAAAAAAGTTCGTTGTACGATAATCTCAAATCGATTTTTCCGATCTTATCCTCATAACACTACTGCTTGAGCGCTTTAAACACAATACGCAGCTCGGATTTTGCACACCACGGAATGCTCTAGAAAGCATGTTTACTATGGCTATAATTGGTGTTTAACTGTAGTTTTGATGCGCTCCAGTGAATAGAGGTAACTTATCTTGCACAACTTTTCAGCGACTTATTCTTGACGAAGTACTTTTCTGCAAGAGCGGTTGACGCGGAAATATAGCTGTACAAAAAGCTTGCGTAGGCGGTGTTTTTGGGGCGATTTCATGAGCCAGAAAAACGCCAGCCGCAGCTGCTTTTTGTAAGCGGTATTGCTGCAAACCTGAGTTCGATTAAAAATCTTTGTCAGATCGCTTGAAATCAAATAGCAATGGAAAATAACAACTTGCACACTAAACAGATAAACGGCTGCCTACTTCGTTAGATTTTTTTGCGATACTACAGTATCCCAAAAAAATCTGCCTTGTAATCAACCATTTATCTGCTTTCTGACTGCAATTTTTAAATCGAACTCAGGCAGCAAAGACGCGACCTGCCGCTTCATTAGTTTCCACAGACAGCGGCAGGGCTTGCCCTAAAAAACAACAAAGTAAGTTCAATACAAAAATCTTGGTTACAGCACTTGTAGTGTATGCTTTAAAAGATCGAGGAAAAATTTTTAAAAGTTAGCGATTCCATTCGTCGGTTTCGTCGGTATACTTTTTTGAGATACCTCAGTATCGCAAAGAAAATACGCCTGTTACACCGTTTTAAAGATTCCTAACTTCAATTTCTACGTCGAACGCAAGTCAGATTATTGATATACCCGAATATAATCAATTTCGAATGTTTGTGGAAATGCCGTTTCATCGATGGTCGGACCGCCAAAATTGCCTCCGACAGCCACATTTAAAATGAAATAAAATGGCTGATTATAAGGCCAGGTATCTTCATTTTTAACAGCTGGGTTATACGTATACACGTGGTTTCCGTCGACGAAAAATGCAATCGATTCTTCGTTCCATTCAATAGCATATTCGTGAAAACCTTGATCGATTCCGGCAATTTTTGAAATTTTAGTATTGATGGTGTTTCCGTGGCTCGACTGTGTGTGCAGAGAAGTAAACACTTCGCCGGGAGCGCGTCCGACGTACTCCAAAATATCAATCTCTCCACATTTGGGCCAGCCCACTTGTTTAATGTTTGCACCCAACATCCAGAAAGCAGGCCAAGTTCCAATGGCTGTAGGCACTTTTGCGCGCGCTTCCATACGGCCGTACTTGAACTCCTTTTTAGAAGCCGTTGTAATTCGGGTCGAGTAAAATTTGTCGTCTTTCTTGGTTACGTTTATCACAAGTTTTCCGTCGCGCAGTTCGTGGTTGTCGCGGGTGTACAACTGTTTTTCGTTATTTCCCCAGCCGCAGATGTTCGGGCAGCCGTCGCCAAGCTCGAAATTCCAAACTTTTTCGTTTAGTGTCTTGCCGTTAAATTCTTCCGACCAAACTAATTTTCGCTTTTGCGCGAAGCTCGACAGGCTGCACGCGAGAATCAAGATTGCAATTTTAGTTTTCATTATTCTACGGTTAAAACTTTAAACGAATTGGTTTGTGCATTTGTGCCGATATAAATTTTAAAAGTGCCGTCTTCGGTTTCCCATTTGCGGTTTGCGGAAAAGAATTCAAGCATTTTTTTGTCGATGGTAAACGTTACCGATTTGGTTTCGCCAGCAGCTAGCGTAACCAATTCAAAACCTTTAAGTTCTTTAACGGGGCGCGTTCCGGTTGCTACTTCGTCTTGGATGTACAGTTGTACGACTTCAGTTCCGCTTACTTTTCCCGTATTTGTAAGATCGATACTGGCAGTAATTTTTTGCGAATCGGTCAATTTGGCGCTGCTTAAGCGGAGGTTGTTGTACGAGAACGTGGTGTAACTGAGTCCGTATCCAAAAGGAAATTGCGGCGTATTGGGAACATCGCCGTAATGCGACCAGAATACGCTGTTGGGTTCATTAGCAGCCGGACGTCCGGTGCTTTTAGCGTTGTAATACAAAGGCAGTTGTCCGACCGATCGCGGGAAGCTCATCGGAAGTTTTCCTTGCGGGTTAAAATCGCCGAACAAGATTTGTGCAATGGCATTTCCGCTTTGCGTACCCAAATGCCAAGCTTCCACTATTGCTGGAATATTTTCGGCTGCCCAAGGAATGGTTAGAGGACGTCCGTTTTGCAATACCAGCACAATGCTTTTGTTTACTGCGAAAACAGCTTCTAGTAATTCTTGTTGAACTCCGGGCAATCCAAGTTCGGAACGGCTGCGTCCTTCTCCCGATTGCAGGCCATGTTCGCCGAGCATCATTACTACAATATCGGCATTTTTGGCGGTTTCGATTGCTGCTGCAAATCCGCTTTTATCGGTCGTATTGATGGTGAGTTCCGAAACGAATTTGGTTTCGCCAAGCGCAACATCAGCCCCTTTTGCGTATGTAATTTGGGCGTTGGGATAGTTTTTCAAGCCTTCGAGTAACGAAACGGCGGTATTGTCGCTGGCACCTATTCTCCAGCTTCCGAGCGGACTGGTTTTATCTGCTGCAAGTGCGCCAATCACTGCAATTCTTTTCCCTGATTTTGGTAAGGGAAGTAAATTTTGTTCGTTCTTAAGCAATACGACCGATTTCAGAGCCATGTCTAAAGCGATTATCTGCAAGGGTTCCGAGAAGGTTACTTCTTTCTCACGCTTGGCATCGCAGTATTTGTATGGATCGTCGAACAAGCCAAGTTCGAATTTCAGTTTTAAAACACGTCGTACGGCATCGTTTAAGTTTTCTTCGGAAACCTTACCGGATCTAACCAAATCTTCGAGATGATTCACGTAGGCGTAGGATTCCATATCGATATCGTTTCCGGCATTTAAGGCTATTTCGGCGGCATGAGATAAGTTTGAGGCGTATCCGTGTGGAATCATTTCCATAATCGAGCCCCAATCGGAAACCACGGCGCCTGAGAAATTCCAACGATTCTTAAGAACGTCGCGTTGCAAATACGAACTTGCTGTTGCGGGCACTCCGTTCAGGTCGTTAAAGGCATTCATAAAGGTTCGAACGCCGGCATCGACAGAAGCTTTGAATGGGGGAAAGAGTACGTTTTCGAGTGTAGCTTCGCTCACATCAACGCTGTTATAATCGCGTCCGGCTTCGGCAAAACCGTAGCCCACAAAGTGTTTGGCGCAGGCGAGTATGGTGTTATTTGCGGCGAGATCGGTTCCTTGAAAACCTTTGATGCGCGCAACGGCAATTTGACTTCCGAGATACGGATCTTCGCCGGATCCTTCCATGACTCTGCCCCACCGCGCGTCTCTGGAAACGTCGACCATCGGAGCGAACGTCCAGTTGATTCCGGCAGCTGAGGCTTCTTCCGCGGCCATTCGTGCCGATTTTTCAATGGTTCTCAGATCCCAACTAGCAGCTTCGGCCAGCGGAATGGGGGAAATAGTTTTAAAGCCGTGAATGACATCGAATCCAAAAATAAGAGGAATTTTCAAACGGGAATTGTCCATCACTATTTTTTGGATGTTGCGAACTTGTTCGGCGCCGGTAATGTTTAGAACTGAACCTACAAGTCCTTTTTTTAGATGTTCTAATTTCTCGGCTGCTTGCCCAGATTTGGGTTCTGGACCTGTTACGTCGTAAAAGCCGTTGTACTGATTGAGCTGTCCACCTTTTTCTTGGAGCGTCATCAGTTTCAAAACTGAATCAACTTTTATATCTATTGCACTTTTCGCTGCGGTTGGCGTTGTTCCCACAGGAGCTGTACTACTGCAGGCCATGCCCAAGGCAAGAGAAAGGCAAATGACGGATTTTACTATTTTCATTTTGCTTAAAAATAAGGCAGACAGCATTCTTTTGGAATGCGATGTCTGCCATAATTAAAAAGGATTTTATTGGTAAACGCGGATGTAATCTACTTCCATGGTTGCCGTTTGGAAGTCGTTCGCAACAGTTCCTCCGAAGGTTCCTCCCATAGCCACGTTCATGATTAGGAAGAAATCGCTATTAAACGGTACGCTGTTGTTGTTTGCGAAGGAATGGAACAAGACATCGTCTACATAGAAACGTATCGCAGATGGGCTCCAAATTACTTTGTAGAGGTGAAATTCTGAGCTTACGTTGGCTACGTTGGTTGTGTTGGTGTTTGCGTTTCCGCCGAAGTTTCCGGGGTAGTGCAGCGATCCGTGGATGACGCCGGGGCTATTTCCGCGGTGTTCCATGATATCTATTTCGCCGCAATTTGGCCACCCTACTTCGGGGAAATTTGCGCCAAGCATCCAAATAGCGGGCCAAGTACCTCCGCCTACGGGAAGTTTAGCACGTGCTTCTACTTTTCCGTACGTAAATTCGAATTTATCTTGTGATTTTAGGCGTGCTGATGTCCAGTTGTTGCCTGTTTTTAAGGCATTGATTTTCAGGGTACCGTTGCTAACTGCAACGTTTGCCGCGTTGTTGGTGTAGCTTTGCACCTCGTTATTACCCCAACCGCCACCACCTAAGTCGTAGCCCCATTTGGTTGCGTCGGGTGCTCCTGCAACATCAAATTCATCAGACCAAACAAGGTTTGTATAATCTGTTACAGGATCTTGTACGGGCGGTGTTGTCGTGAAGATATGATACCAAGCTAAACCAGAATCATTACCCATAACGGCTCGTACTACCATGCGGTTTTCAGTTATAGACAAGATTTCATAGGAGCTTTGACCTATGTAATATCCCATAAACCCTCCATCTGTGAAATTAAGCATGGTACCTCGAGTTTGTCCCGGTACATTATTAGCAACTACAGCTGAATTTGATGGACTCAAACCCACAACTCTTTCGTCAACAACTGCATATGGATAACAAAAATCGGTTCCTGCACTACCTCCTCCAACTCCTTGGTACGAGACGTGGAAAAATGTACTACCCCCATTGTCTAGTTTAAAATAAAGGTTGTCGCCGTCTTTACGGAAAGTTAATTCGTTGTCGTACAAACAGCTACTGTCTGGAGAGCCTGCCTTTTCGAAAGGTGCAGCAGCATAGTAAACAGGGAAGTAGTTTTGAGTTGCATCGCTGTTATTTGGTCCTACACCTAAATGTCCGGGTTCTCCCGCTGCCCAATACCAGGTTTTTTGCGTTCCACCTGTAAGGAATGCAACTGCTTCATCGTCACGGAAATTACTAAATACAGTAACTTCTGTGGTAATCGTAGAAGCAATACCAGCAGTTCCTGTGGCAGTAATTGTTACTGTATAAGTGTTTACACCCGGTTGAAAATATCCGTGAGTTACACTTCCGCTGGGCACGGTTCCTCTGACTCCATCTCCGTAGTCAAATTGATAAGAGATTGCATTATCGGCCGTTGCGGTAAATTTAACCAATCCACTACCGTCGCCATTCGGATTTTCAGCGTCTTGGCCGATAATTTCTACCGTCACAGCTAAATTTTCAGGAGAGGTCAACTCGCCGAAACTGTTATTTTCTTCGCATCCTAAAAACAAAAATAGGCCGAGAATGGTAAAGCTTTTAAAAAGTAACTTTTTCATAATTTTTATTCTTAGTTGTGGAAATAAACGTTGTCAACGAAAAGCGTTCCGGAGCCCGCAGGCGTTCCCGAAAAAATTAATTGAGCAATATGCGCACGATTGATTAAGCCTGTGAATTGCGATAGCGGAATGTCGTAACTGTTCCAACCGGCTTGTGTTGGTGTGAAAGTTAACTCGTGCTCAACGTCGTCGCCACCTTGGAATGCGCCGTTCGCTCCAAAATCAACTAGTTTGATTCGCACGGTGGTCATGTTTGGTGTCCAGACATCTACGTGAAAGTGCGTCATTGAAGTGGCATTAATTTGCGATGCAATGGTCTCTACACCTACAAAATTTAGATTCGTGTAGCGCTTAACAGCATTTCCAGCGATAGTTACATCGGTTAGAGTTCCTTGTGACCACGGAGTTTGCCAAGTGTCTACTGGAACATTGTTATAAACTCCGCTAAACATGGATATTACGTTTGCTTGCGGCAGTGTTGGGTTTGGAGCAGCTACTAGAGGAACATTTGATGGTCCGCCTTGATTGTAGAAATAAACATTATCAATGTAAACGGTTGTATTTCCGGCAGGCTGACCCACATAAATAAGTTGCGCAATGTGTGCTCTAGTTGTGAGTCCGGTAAACGAACTTAATGGAATATCTAAACTCACCCACTGATTGCGAGCTGGATTATCGATTACTA
Organism: Flavobacterium sp.; assembly: GCF_027490375.1. Taxonomy (GTDB): domain Bacteria; phylum Bacteroidota; class Bacteroidia; order Flavobacteriales; family Flavobacteriaceae; genus Flavobacterium. The sequence goes on along the minus strand of NZ_JAIXYH010000040.1, from coordinate 104,123 downwards.
TTTCGTGTTCCACATCGTCTCCGCCGCCAAAAGCTGCGTTTGCTCCAAAGTCAACTAATTTAACACGAAACTGTGTAAAGTCGGACGACCAAATGTCCGTGTGGAAATGCGTCATTCCCGTAGCGTTGATTTGGTTGTTAACGGTTTCTATACCAACGAAATTCAATGCGCTGTATTTCTTAATATCGTCACCATCCACTTGAAACTCTTCTAGATTTGCTTGCGACCACGATGTTCTCCAGGTATCAACTGGTACATTTGTGTATGTATTACTGAATAGTGAAATTACACTCGATTGTGCTTGAGTTGGCGTTGGGGCAGTACCTATATCAACAATTACTACAGTTTGAGTATAGGTTGTTGTAGCTGCGCCGCCGCTTAATGCGGTTACAGTAACCGTGTAGCTTCCTGCTTGGGCATAGGTGTAACTTACCGTCTCTCCTTGATTGAAAGCAACCGGCTCTGCAGCAGGATTATCGCCAAAGGTTACTTCAAAGAAAGTCTCCAATTCGGCTTCTGCCTGAACCGTAATCGATAGATTGGCTCCGGTAGTAATTGTTACGTTTAGGTTTGTGGGTTGTACGAAAGACACGGTAACTTCTTGAGTTACTTCGGTTCTTTTACCATTGAGCGCCACTCCGACAATTCGTGCCTGATAGGTTCCCTCGGCATAAGTGTGCTCTGTAGTATTACCTGGGCTCACGAGAGCGGGTTCTGTCGAATCGTCGCCGAAGTAAATTTCGTACTGACTGACACCGGTTCCTTTCGGCAAGAAAGTTACATTTCCGGAATTGTCTTGCGAAATAGTTACCAACGCAGAAATGTCTTTTGGTGCATCGAGCTGGTCGATATTCACATCGGAATCATCGCTACAAGCCCAAAAGAGCAAGCTAGCGAAGACAAGGAAGAAAGATGCTATTTTTTTCATATTCTTTTTTTTTTTAGTATTCTGGATTTTGCTGCCAATTACCGTTAGCGAATTGTATTTCTTCGATCGGAATTGGGAAAATTTCATGCTTACCTGCTACGAATCCGGGTATGGTTCCGGCAGCTTTTCCAGTACGCACTAAGTCAAAGAAGCGGTGTCCTTCACCCATTAGTTCATACCTTCTTTCAGCAAGGATAAAATCGGTTAATGCTGCACCTGAAGCGCTAATATCGTGGTTGTTATCACCAAAAGCTCTTCTTCTTACACGATTCAAATATTCACGAGCCGTTGCGTCGTTAATGCCTCCTCTACTGTAGGCTTCAGCAGCCATTAGAAGTACATCTGCGTACCGAATCGCTCTGTAATTGTTTGGATTTGTCAGATTTTGGTCGCCGATATTTGCATCGCCTTTACGGGGAAGGTATTTTCTGTTGAAATAACCGGTGTGTTTGTATCCCGTTCCGTAGGTGGCATTATTTGCAGCAGCAAAAGTGACAATATTTAAGATAGCCACATCTCGGCGATTGTCGCCCACTTCATAACTTTGATACGCTTCTTGTGTTGGAACATTGAAGCTAAATCCTGAATCGAAAAGAGGTCCGCTGTAGTTTCGGATTCCATTAAATCCTACTGCTACGTTTCCTTCGCTACACTGCAAGCAACCAAAGCCTGCGCCTTCAGCATCAGAATACTGTACTTCAAAAACCGATTCGCTGTTGTTTTCGTTGTTGTTTTCAAAAATTGTATTGTAGTTTGCAACTAGCTGGTATTGGTTGCTGCTGATTAGATCATCCAAAACATTAGCAGCGTCCACAAATTTTTCTTGGAATAGGTATACTTTTCCGAGAAGTGCTTGCGCCGCTCCTTTTGATGCACGACCAACTTGAGGGGCAACTGGATTTAAATTCTCCACGGCATACTGCAAGTCGGCTTCAATCGAAGCATAAACATCTGCAACAGGCGAACGCGGAATTGTTTTTTCGTCGTTTAATCTAAATCGAGCATCTCCTTTTAACGGAATCGGACCAAACCATTTTACCAATTCGAAGTGGTAATACGCTCTTAAAAATCGAGCTTCTGCAATGATTTGCTCTTTACCTTCAAAATCTGTTTTGTCTTTAAATTCAAGGATATAACTTGCTCTGTTAACACCTGCAAACATCCAATTCCAAATATCGCGTAGGTTGCTGTTAGTAGGTGTGTGAATCATTTCATCGATTTGCTGAATACCAATCACGTCGTTAGCAGATTCTCCACCGGATAGGGTATTATCTGAGGCGATTTCTCCCAACATAACATTGATGTAGGTGCTTTGCAGCATGTCGTATGCCGCAATTAGTGCGTCATAGTAATCTTGTTCGGAGTTGAAGTAATTTTCAGAATCAATATTATAAACCGGTTTACGGTCAACGAAGTCGTCGCTGCAAGAATGTATCGTTCCAAGCAACAAGACGAATAAAAGAGATCGGAAGATTATGTTGTTTTTCATGATCATTCGTATTAAAAATTAAGATTTAAACCTAGCATATACGTACGTGGTACAGGATAGAAGCCGTTGTCAATTCCTCCTCCAATAGGCGCACCTGAACTTGCACCAGGATCAAACCCTTTATATTTAGTAAAGGTGTATACATTGTTTACAGCTCCGTAGAGTCTAAATTTTGTAAATCCGATACTTTCAGCAAATTTTGGAGGGAGTGAATAACCTAATTGGATAGCTTGAATTCTCAAAAATGAAGCATCTTCTACGAAATAGTCGGAGAACACATTGTTTCCTGATGCTCCAGTGGTTACCCGAGGCACGGTGTTGCTGGTTCCTTCGCCAGTCCAACGATCTAAAACGTAATCTAAACGGTTCATATTAGCTAGAACTCTTTCATAGTTTCTTACCATATCGTGTCCGATTGACGCAAAGGCATTTGCTGTGAAATCGAAGTTTTTATAATTGAATCCCACATTGAAACCCATTGTAACGTCTGGAATTGGGTCTCCTATAAACGTACGGTCTTCTAAATTGATAACGCCATCGCCGTTTAAATCTTTGTATCGAAGATCTCCAGGCGCCGCTTCTGCTCCTAAAGCGAGTTGTGATGGATGTGCATCTACTTCAGCTTGATTTTGGAAAATTCCGTCGGTTTGGTATCCAAAAAACGCGCCTAATACTTGCCCTTCTTGCATTCTCGAAATAAATGGTTGTCCTACTCCGAATGAACCCGTTTCTAAAAATCTAGTTTGGTTATTCACTTCCAAGACCTCGTTTTTGATAAAAGCTACATTGTATCCGAAATTATATCGAAATGCCTTATCCGAGGAAGAATTATAATTAAACGCGAATTCAAAACCTGAATTGCGAACAGAACCGGCGTTTACCGTTGGAGATCCCGATCCTGGCGCATAAATACCGGTAATACCCGAAACCGGAATATTTCCAATTAATAAATTTGCGCGTGTGTCAATAAAATAATCTGTTGTTATTTGAAGTCTGTTCTTAAAAGCTTCTATATCGAAACCAACGTCGAACTTTCTCGCTTCTTCCCAAGCAACATTTGGGTTTGGAAGCGTTCCAACGGCTCGTCCATTCACCAATACACCATTGATAACGTAAGTTGCTTCGCCCGACAGCGAACCTGCAAACAAGTTACTACCTATGGCGTCGTTCCCTAGTTCTCCGTAACTTATTCTCATTTTCAAGAAGTTAATTTTTCCTTCTTTAGGAAAGAAAGACTCTTCGGAGATTTTCCAGCCCGCTGTAACAGATGGGAAGTTCGCTACTTGATTACTTCTTCCAAATCTTGACGATAAATCTCTTCTAAACATCATAGAAAAAAGGTATCTGTCTTTGTAATCGTACTCTAAACGCCCAATGTAAGAAAGACGTCTTTCGTCGTATGCATACGATCCTACATCTCGCCCGCCATCTGGACTGGTTCCAATAGCTAAAGAAATATCTGCAAACTCCCAACTGTTGTTTGGCACATCGAAGCCGGTTGCGAATAATCCGTTTCCGTATTGTTTAAAAATAGTTGTGCCAACTGTTGCTTTGAAATTGTGCTCAGAGTTGATGTTAAAATTATAAGCTCCAAAGAAGTCGAATGTATAGTCGTTATCTTCTATAGCATTTTGATTGACGCTGCTTCTTTCAATGTCAAAGACTTTCCCGCCGTAATCGACCTCTTTATTGAAGACACGGCCACGGCTGTTTACAGTATTAAAACCAACTCGTCCTGTTAAAAGAAGGTTGTCTATAATCGAATAATTAAGTTCAAAATTTCCATTTAGTTTTTTAAGCTTATAATCGTTGAATGTGTTTGCGAGTTGTTGAACAGGGTTTATGACTTCGATGCCATAGCCGGGAGTGCTCGGAATTGGATTGAAATCGCCGTTTGCGTTGAATACAGACAAAGTAGGATCTGCGTTAACCGCATTAAATAAAACAGAACCAAGACCGTTTTCATTGAATGAGTCTCGGTCGATGTACGTGTATATTACGTTGGTGCTTAACTTTAGCTTCGAAGATAAGTCTGCACTGAGTTGTAGGCGAGCTGTATTTCTTTTAAAATCAGACTTTTCGCGACCCACTATACCTTCTTGTGTAAAATCGGAGGCGCTAAACATGTATGATATTTTTTCACTACCTCCTTTAATTGAGAAATCGGTATTTCGAATAGGTGAAGTATCGAATACTTGGTCTTGCCAATTGGTACCAGTCCCTAAATTACTTACGTTTGGAAAAGGTACTGGTTGCCCCCCGTTTGCATAACTTTCGTTTGTTAAAAGTGCATACTCAGTTGCATTTAATAACGGCAGCTTTCTTGTTGTCTCCTGAAAACCTGTAAAAGTATTCAGCGATAAAGTTGGTTTGGCATTTTTCTTTCCTTTCTTAGTGGTTACTAAGATAATACCATTTGCACCAATAGTTCCGTAAATTGCCGCTGCCGCATCTTTCAAAACCGTCAACGATTCAATATCGGACGGATTAAGCAAGCTCAAGTCGCCCTGATACCCATCAATAATAGCAATAGGTGCACCATTACCGTTCGTTGCTACACCTCGAATTCGAATGTCCAAGCCCGCGCCCGGTGCACCCGATTGTTGTGTAACAGTTACACCAGCAACGGTTCCCTGCAATGCCTGTTCCGTTTTAAAAGGCGTTAAATCTTCGATGGTTTTAGCGCTTATTACTGCTACTGAACCCGTCACATTTTTTCGTTTCTTTTCACCGTATCCAATAACTACGATTTCTTCAAGTGCATTCACCGCCTCCTGAAGTTTAATGTCAAAAGTTCCGCTCTTACTTACCGTTATTGAAAAGTTTTGAAATCCTACATAGCTAAATTGAACAGTTTGCCCTGCTGCAAGATTATTAAGTTGATACTTTCCGTCGAGATCAGTTGCTGCGGTAGCGGTTCCTCCAACCGAGATACTAACACCCGGAAGAGGCAGCCCAGATGACGCTTCGCTTACAGTACCCTGAATATTGATATTCTGCGCCTGTAAACCAAAAGCCCATAAGACTAGTGCGAATAAATAGATTCTTGATTTCATATTTGGTTTTGCTGTTATCGTTTACGAAAATAGTTGGATAAACTTGCATATTTCGAAATAGCAACCACAACAAAAAATATACAACAGAAAAAAAAGCGTTTAAAATTCCGAAATCGATAAATATTTAAGGATTTACGCGGATTTGCAGCGATGTACATCGCTAAAAACTCTACAAAAACCCCGTTTCGCAAACGTTGTTGTTGTGGCGATGTATAGGAACTTTTATGAAAAATTAACGCTTTAAATCGACAATATGTACTCCACCAAGCCTTGCTCATGCGGCAAATCCATTTTTTTACGCAAACGATATCGCTTTATCTCTACACTGCGAACCGAAATATTCAGCAAAGGAGCAATCTCTTTCGACGATAAATTCAATCGTAAGTACGCACATAAGCGTAGATCGTTTGGTGTAAGTGCTGGATGAGCCTGCTTTATTTTCTTTAAGAAATCTTTATCAGCACTGTCGAATGCCTCTCTGAAAACGTTCCAATTGTCGTCTTCAGAAATATTCTTAGAGATTTTAGAAATTACATTCTTTACACCACGAGTGGCATCGCCTGCAGAAGTTTTATTCAAATCTTCCTTTATTAATGCCAAGAGTTCATTCTTTTGAATCAGAGTAAGCGTAGATACGGCAAGCTCTTTACTTTTGTTGTCTACGTCCTTTGCCAATTGCTCGTTACGAAGCTTCATGAGCTGTTGCTCGTTTTCTAACTCTTTGATTTCTAGCAATAAATTGTTTTCTTCAATGAGTTTTTCACGCTGGTTTTGGTAATAACGTTTGTACTTTTTGTGAATAAAGAATCCTAAATAAATGCCTAGTATCAAGTAAATAAACAATGCTAGATTGGTGGCGTACCAAGGTTTTAAGATGGTAAAGGTATACCGAGCCACGTTAGCAGGTTTTGAATTAGCAATTTTTGCTCGAACCATAAATGTGTAGGTTCCTGGCTCCAGGTTTTTAAAACCAGTAGCCGATTTGCTGCTCCACTTACTCCAATTGTCTTGAAATCCTTTAAGCGCAAATTGGTATTCTGCATTTATATACTTATTGAATTCCGGAACGGCATAACTAAACATCAGATTATTTTGATCGTGAGAAAAGGAACCTTCCTCCGTTACCGAAACAAATTGTTCGCGTTCGTTTTGCTTGTAATTCGAAACATAGGTAATTGCCACCGGATGATTGCTGAAACTTAAATCATCAATGTTTAAGGTGTAATATCCGTCGGTAGTTCCAATTAGGTACGAAGAAGGCGAAATTTGTGTGACATTTTCGTATCCCAACATCGAATTGGTAAGCGTTGCTGAAATCGGAATAAAATTAAATTCCAACTTATTACTCAATTTTCCGACGGTAAAGTAATGGATGTAATTTTTTGTAAACATCCAAAGTTTGTTGGTTTTATCAACGATTAACTTTCCCGATGTATACTCGTCTTTATCTAAAATCTGACTAAAAAATGGATCTCGAGCAAAGCTCTTTGTTTGCGGATTTAACTTATAAATACCGTTTTTACTCGCGTAATAAATTTGATTCTGGTATTTTATCAAACCCGCGTTCTTTCCCTTTTTTGGTTGATCGTAGGTGAATACGTTTGTAGATTTTGTCAAAGCAGCATCTACTTCTAGTCTAAAAATTCCCTTGTATTCGTGTGAGACATAGATTTGGTTTGGTCCGGCGAGTTCGAAATTTTTAGAAGAATAATCGAACTTGGCAATTTTATTACGAAATCGCCAGCCGGTAGTGGTCTTTTCTAGAACAGATAAACCATAGTAGTTACCTTGCAGCAGCAGATTGGGGTTATTGGGAACGGCAGCAAACTTCCATGTACCCGATTGGCTAAAAATGGGAGTAGCCACCGCATCTTTTATAAGAAACGTCCCTGAATCATGACCGCAAAACAAACTTCCGGCGTAGGCAAACAAGTTCCAGACTTGGCCTTTCGTTCCTGCCACAAAGCGGAATGATTCGCCACTGTTCCATTTCTTGCAGAACAATCCTTGGTTGGTTCCTACGTAGAGAATTCCTTGATACAGCTCGGAAGTATAAACCGTTCCTAACAATCCTGACCGGTCGCTATAACTTTTTACCGGCGACTGTAAATTAATACAGTTAATTCCGTTATCTAAACCTACCCATACATTTTTGTCGTGATCTTCAAAGAGTGATAAAGCGGTATTATTGCTCAAGCCGAGTGCTTGTGTGATGTGAAATTGTACACTGTAATCCGGATTTAGAATAATAATCCCATCGGATACGGTGCCAATAACCGAGCCGCCGTTTTTCAAATGTTGCGAACTGTACACACTGCTGGCTTGCAGTAGCGCATTTACCGGAAAATTACTGGCAAATACTTTTCCTTGATACAGCGTTAAAAACCCGTTTAGTTGTGTAAGAATAACCAGCGCTTCGCCTTTCTTCTCGATACGAACAATTTTATTGGTTTTAATTTTCGGGTCGTTCGAAATAAGCTTGCTTTTGGCGTTTTCGATTTCGTATAAATTCCCTGTAGTGGTTTGATAATACAGATTGCTTCCGGTATTGAAAGCCTTTAATATTTGTTCTTTAGGTGCAATGATTTTAAACTTGCGCGTCGATTTTTGATAGATGTAAATCCGACTTAACGACTGGAACAGCACAAAGTCTTGATATTGTAAAATATTCCAGAATTGCTCGTCGTCGAGAAGGTATTTTCGGATTGGTGCGCTTAACGAGTGGTATTTTAATATTCCGGTTGCTTCTCGTTTCCAATACCCAAATTCCATATAACAGCCCGTGTATATGAGTCCGTCGATTACTTTTACTGAACGAATTATGGTTTCGTTTGGCGAAGGATACAAATTCCAAGAAGCGCCCGTAAACTCCAGCAAGCCTTCGTTATTTGCGAAGAATAAACGCTTCTGCGCATCTTGATCGATCATCCAGTTTTGATTCCCGGCGTTGTATAACTTCGGGCTATACGGAACAATTGGTGGTAATTCTTGCGCAAATACAGTACACGAAAACAGTCCAAAAAGCAAAAGCCCGATTAGGCTTTTTTGAACATGGCTATTTGAATTCAGCGAAATTTTTATTCTGGGCATAGTGCAAATTAAAGAAAGCTTGTGATAAAAATACAGCAACTACAGCGATTTCGTACTGCACACAACAATTAAAGTTCGACAGTTAAAACGAGACTATAAAAAATTGTAAGAAAAAGACACTAATTAAAATTCAAATGTTTGATTATAAGTGCTTTTATAAAAAAAGCTGCACCGTTTTGGGGTGCAGCTTTAACAATCAACTACAAAAAACTATTTTATTTTTTTACGATTTTACGCGTAATCGTTTGATCTGCAATCTGAATTTTTGCAATGTACGTTCCTACAGTCCAAGCTGCTGTGTTAATTTGTGTAAGTGCAGCGCCTTTGTTCTCGAAAACTAATTGACCAAGACTGTTGTACACTTCCATACGTGTTACTGGCTCTGCTGTCGAAATTTGAAGCACGTCGTTAACCGGATTTGGATAAAGCGAAAGTCTGGTTTGTTCAGGAGCGTTAACGCTTAACGGAATAGCAGAGAAGAATACGTTATCTACAAACAAAATACCTTGTCCAGTTGGATTACCCGACAAGATTAGTTGTGCAATATTCGAACGAGTTACCAGACCAGTAAAGTCGCTTAGCGGAATAGTGTACGTATTCCATTGTGATTGTGTCGGTGTGAAGCTCAATTCGTGCTCAACGTCGTCGCCACCACCAAAAGTACCGTTTGCACCGAAATCTACTAACTTGATGCGGAAAGCCGTCATGTTTGGTGTCCATACATCGATGTGGAAGTAATTCATTTGCGAAGCATCGATCGGATCTGTTGTAGCTTCAATACCTACAAAATCTAGTGAAGTATATCTTTTGGTTGGATTTCCAGCGATTTCAACATCCTGAAAATTAGCTGCCGACCACGAGGTTTTCCAAGTATCTACAGAAAGATTTGTGTAGCTTTCTGAGAACATAGATTGTACTAAAGCTGGATCAACATCAGGAGTGTTTGCTGCCACTGCAGGTACATTCGGATCGACAACAGCTACGTTGTGGAAATATACGTTGTCTACAAAGACAATTCCGCTTCCAGACGGTGTTCCCGACAAGATTAATTGTGCAATGTTTGCTCTATTGATGAGTCCAGAAAAGTCGCTTAACGGAATTTCGTAGCTCACCCAACCTGCTTGTGCTGGTGTGAAAGTAATTTCGTGTTCCGTATCGTTACCGCCACCAAACGCACCATCTGCACCAAAATCAACTAATTTAATACGGAAAGATGTCATGTTAGGTGTCCAGATATCCATGTGGAAGTACAACATAGATGTGGCGTTGATTTGGTTGTTAACAGTCTCAATACCTACAAAGTTTAAGTTGTCGTATTTTTTGGTATCGTTTCCTTCGATTTGTACATCGGAAACGGTTCCAACCGACCAAGAGGTTTGCCACGTATCAACCGGGACGTTTGTGTATGCGTTGCTAAACATTGAAATTACGTTTTGTGCCGGACGTGTTGGTGTAGGTGCTGCAACGGTAGGTTCTACCGGAACCACAACACCTTCTTTATGGAAATAAACGTTGTCTACGAAAACAATTCCTTGTCCTACCGGAGTTCCCGATAAAATTATCTGTGCGATGTGTTCTCTGGTGGTAAGCCCAACGAAATCGGCCATCGGAATTTCTAGAGCTACCCAACCCGACTGATTTGGGGTAAAAGTAAGCTCATGTTCTGTGTCGTTTCCTCCACCAAAAGCAGCATCGGCACCAAAATCTACGAGTTTGACGCGAAATGTCGTCATGTTTGGTGTCCAAATATCCATGTGGAAGAAGAGCATTTCTGTTGCGTCGATCTGATTTGCTACGGTTTCGATGCCAACGAAATTTAAACTTTCGTACTTTTTAATGTCGTTTCCTTCCACAGCAAAGTTTGATACAACGCCAGCCGACCAAGACGTTTGCCACGTGTCTACAGGTACATTGTTATACGTGTTGCTGAAAAGTGAAATGACATTTTCCGCCAAACGTGTAGGAGTTGCTGCGGCAACTGTTGGTTCTTGTGGCGTGCTAGTAGCAACGTTGTGAAAGAAAACATTGTCTACAAAAACAGTTCCTTGTCCAGCAGGCAAGCCCGAAATAATCAACTGTGCGATATTGTTGCGGTTTTGCAATCCTGTGAAATTTGCTAGATCAATGTTTAAAGTATTCCAGCCGTTTAAGGTTGGATTAAAGATAAGTTCGTGCTCGGTATCGTCGCCGCCGCCAAAAATGGCATTTGGACCGAAGTCGACTAATTTCACACGGAACGTAGTCATGTTTGGTGTCCAAATATCCATGTGTAAATACAACATGTTGTTAATGTTGATTTGGCTGGCAATGGTTTCGATACCCACAAACGATACGTTGTTGTATTGTTTGGTGTCGTTCCCAGCAATTTGCGTTTCAGTGAGCACACCAACCGACCACGATGTTTGCCAGGTATCTACTGGTACGTTTGTATAGGCGTTGCTAAAAAGAGAAATTACGTTTGCAGCTGGAAACTCAGGAGTTGGAGCAGCTTGCGTGGGCGTTCCGTCTAGAGGAGCGCTCGATTTAACAGGAAAGTTAACAGCTTGCGCAGAAAAGCCACAAGAAATTAACAATCCAGTAAAATAAAGGGTAATTTTTTTCATAGAATGTTGTTTTGATGTTTGAAACAAATGTAGAATACAAAAGGAGTTTTACGATCTAAGGCATTCCTATATAAAAACTATACAGGTTTTTTGCAGGCGAAAACGTTTGCGAACGCCTTATTACTGCTGATTTTCGGCGATTTGGCAACGAGCAACGGTTGCGTTTGAATTTTGCTGTTGTAAAGGAAATGTTGAGGTAAAAAATAGCTTTAAGAATGAATTTTAAGAGTAAGAATAGTTTCAAAAATTACAAGTTAATGACACTTGTATGTTTTTGACGAAGAAATATAGAAGCGATTGCTTTGCACGATTTTGGGTTTGGGAGGCCAATCCGTTAGCGATTGAAGCGGCAGCACCGATTGTTGGCGGCGTTGGCGGAAGTGGCTGAAAACGGCGACACCGAGAGCCCGTTGAAAGCCCCTGACGCCCGCTGCCGGTAATTGGTGCTAAAGCGGAAAGCGCGGCGGCGCCTAACAGAACGTTGGTTGGGAAGAAGTTTGCTGCGCCGCAACGGCCAAAAAATTCGAACACGCGAATTAACGCTTAGGTAAACGGCTTTCGGTTAAATTTTCGTTCTTTTGTGCCGACACAATTTGAGAATAATGCAAAAATTTGACGCCATTAGACCTTATTACGATACGGAGATTAATGCCGCTATTTGCGAGGTATTGCATCATCCGATGATGAAGGCTTTGATGAATTTTACGTTTCCAGACGTTGCCGACGAGGTGTGGAAAGAGCAGTTGAAGAAAACGCATAGTATTCGCGATTTTCAGTGCAATTTTATTTACCATTCGGTGCAACAAGTGCTGCGAAACAGCGCTGAAGGATTGAGTACCTCGGGATTTGAAAAGCTCGAACCCAATACGGCATATTTGTTTATTTCGAATCACCGCGACATTATTCTAGACACTTCGCTGCTAAATGCTGCCTTGTTTGAACATGGTTTAGTGATGACGGCTTCGGCGATTGGGGATAATTTAGTGAAGAAGTCGTTTTTGAAATCGCTTTCGCGGATGAACCGAAACTTTTTGGTACAACGCGGTTTGCCGCCACGCGAATTGCTGCAAAGCTCGAAATTAATGTCGGAATACATTGCACGTTTACTGCGCAGAGAAAATCGTTCGGTTTGGATTGCCCAACGCGAAGGACGCACCAAAGACGGCAACGACGCTACTCATCCGGGCGTTTTAAAGATGTTGGCGATGGGTGCAGGCGACGATCATCAGCTGCACTATTTCAAGAAAGCACGAATTGTTCCTGTGGCTATTTCGTACGAGTACGACCCGACCGACGCATTGAAAATGCCGCAATTACTGGCCGAAGCCAACAATGAAAAGTATATAAAAGAAAAGAACGAAGATTTTATGACCTTGCTTAGCGGCATTATGGGTCAGAAGAAACGCATTCACATACATATCGGAAAAACTTTGGATACAGAGATCGACGATATTCTGGCAGAAACCGATAATACTAACAAGCAAATTCAGGCATTGGCGCAAAAAATCGACGATTCGATTATTAGCAATTACCGCTTGTGGCCGACCAATTTTATTGCGTACGATTTGCTGAATCAGTCGGCTGCATTTACACACAAATACACCGATAGTGAGAAGCAGCTGTTTGAACGTCGTTTGGAATTGCGTATTGATGCTAACGATCCGAACCAGCTACAGAGTTTCTTAGCCATGTACGCCAACCCTGTTTTCAATAAATTGAAGTATGGAACCATCGAATAAAGCGCGTATTTTATTGATTTATACCGGTGGAACGATTGGTATGGTTAAGGATTTTGAAACCAAAGCCCTGAAAGCCTTTAATTTTAAAAAGCTTTTGCAGCGCATACCGGAATTGAAACAGTTGGATTGCGATATTGAAACGATTTCGTTTGAAACTCCGATTGATTCGTCGAATATGAATCCGGCGCAGTGGATCAGCATGGCCGAAATTATTGAAAGCAATTACGAGCAATTCGACGGATTTGTGGTTTTACACGGGTCGGACACTATGTCGTACTCGGCTTCGGCTTTGAGTTTTATGCTAGAACATTTACAAAAGCCGGTAGTTTTTACAGGTTCGCAACTACCGATTGGGGATTTGCGCACGGATGCTAAGGAGAATTTAATTACGGCCATTCAAATTGCCTCGCAGTTGGAAGAAGGCAGACCGGTTGTTCGCGAGGTGTGTTTGTATTTTGAATACAAATTATATCGAGGCAACCGAACTACGAAAGTGAATGCCGAGCATTTTAAAGCCTTTACATCGCCTAATTACCCAGCGCTGGCAGAGAGTGGCGTTCATCTAAATATCGTCCACGAGAACTTGCTTAGACGCGATTTGACGGGTGCTCCCTTCAAGGTCCGTAAATTATTGGATTCGCATATTGCCATTATCAAGATGTTTCCGGGCATAAACGCAACGGTTTTGAATGCGATATTAGAGATTAGAGATTTAAAAGCAATCGTTTTAGAAACCTACGGTGCGGGCAATGCTCCGAGCGAGGCGTGGTTTATCGATTTATTGAAACAAGCCATCAGACGCGGCTTACACATCGTAAATGTTACGCAGTGTATTGCCGGGAGTGTACAAATGGGTCAGTACGAAACCAGTAGTGCATTAAAGGAAATTGGCGTGATTTCGGGTAAGGATATTACGACAGAGGCGGCCGTTTGCAAGTTGATGTTTTTGTTGGGTAACGAAACGGAGTTTGCCGATTTTAAAACGGCTTTTGAAACGCCAATTTGCGGGGAAATGACTTTTAGTTCGTAAGAAAAAGTATATTTGCTGCAGAAATAGAGAGGTGTCCGAGTGGTTGAAGGAGCAAGCCTGGAAAGTTTGTATGTGGGTAACTGCATCGAGGGTTCGAATCCCTTCCTCTCTGCGAGTAGTAAAAAAAGCCGACGGTAGTCGGTTTTTTTATTTCCCAATCCCAAGCTCGAGCTCTGCTCGAAGGCTTGAGATTGGGAAATAAAAAGTAGCGGCGATAGCTGCGTTTTTTGTGCTACTCGGGCACAGACCCCATTTTGGGATCACATTTATGTAATCGCTGTGTCTTTGCTCGAAGGCTTGAGATTGGGAAGTAAAAAGTAGCGGCGATAGCTGCGTTTTTTATGCTACTCGACCACGAACCCCATTTCGGGATCTCATTTATGTAATCCCTGTGTCTTTGCTCGAAGGCATTGATTCTGCGGATTTCAAATCTGTGCTTTCGGATCGAAGATGTCGTTTAAAAAACATTATAACTAGAATGATAGAGTTGCAACTACACGGTTAGCACGTTCCCCGCAATAACGACTGCAACGGAAACCAAAACGCCTGAAAATGCCTAAAACCTGAACTCGATTAAAAATCTCTGTCAGATCGCGGTTTCACAATACATTGAGATTTAGACTAACACAAAATCTGTGTAAATCGCGGCCGCTAAACATTTAAACGGTCGCTTACTTCGTTGCATTTATTTGCGATACTACAGTATCCCAAATAAAGTGCGCCTTGTAATCAACCATTTAAATATTTTCTGACTTTAACTTTTAAACCGAGTTCAGGTTTACAAAAACCCAAGCGAAAAAGCGACCTCAGAAGCTTTTTGGCGACCCGTTTTTGTGCTTTTTCGGGCGTTTTGTTGCAGTGAAAGGCGTGACGATGCGGCGCGACAAATTTCCAGCAAACGTTTGCCGCAGCGGATTGCCCAGAAACCAAGTACCTCAACCCAAATCTCTAATCTTTTAATCTTTCAATCTCGAAATCTCTTAATCTCGAAATCTCTTAATCTCCCAAAAAAAAACCCAATCAATACTGATTGGGTTTGTCTTTTGAAATCTCGTTTAATTATGCCTCGAAAGGAATGATTGAAACGTACGACTTGTTGTCTTTTTTCTTTTGGAACTTTACAACACCATCAACTTGTGCGTGTAATGTGTGATCTTTAGAGATGTACACATTTGCACCTGGATTGTGTTTAGAACCGCGTTGTCTTACGATAATGTTACCTGCAGTTGCTGCCTGGCCACCAAAAATTTTCACGCCTAAACGCTTACTTTCTGATTCTCTACCGTTTTTCGAACTACCGACACCTTTCTTGTGAGCCATCGTTTATAGGTTTTAAATATTATTACTCTTCAGTTGTTTCTTCTTTTTTAGCTTTTTGCGCTTTCTTTGGCGCTTCAGCCTCATCAGCTACAGGAGCAGCTTCTTTTTTAGCAGCTTTCTTAACAGCTCCTAAAGTAATGCCCTCAATAACAATCTGTGTTAACGATTGTCTGTGACCATTTTTCTTTTTGAAACCTTTTCTGCGTTTCTTTTTGAAAACAATTACCTTGTCTCCTTTTAAGTGTTGTAACACTTTGGCTTCTACTGAAGCACCTTCTACAGCCGGGGCGCCTAAAGTGATTGTACCGTTATCGTCAACTAAAAGAACTTTATCGAAAGTAACTTTCGAACCTTCCTCAGTTGCCAATCTGTGTACATAAACCTTTAAGTCTTTGCTTACTTTAAATTGTTGCCCTGCTATCTCTACGATTGCGTACATAACAATGTGTTTATGAAATTGTTTATAAAATGTCGGCAAATATACAACTTTCTACTTTTCAACCAACTAAACTTTATGCAATTCTTTCAAATACGTGCATTCGCTTTTTATAGGCTATTTTTGCAGCACTTATCGCACGAGCATGTTAATTGATACGCACATTCATCTTTACAGTCAAGAATATGAAAATCAACGATCTGAATTGATTGAACAAGCCTTTTCTTCCGGTGTTTCGCAGTTTGTCTTACCCGCAATCGACGCTTCCTCGCACGCAGGAATGAAACGTCTGAAGCAATTGTATCCCGAACACGTTTCGCTAATGATGGGCTTACATCCGTGTTACGTGAAAGAAAATTACCGCGAAGAACTCGCCATCGTTTTCTCCGAATTGCAACAGGGCGGCTACGTGGCCGTGGGCGAAATTGGCGTGGATTTGTACTGGGATAAGTCGACACTCAACTGGCAGCTCGAGGCGTTTCGCACGCAGATCGATTGGGCTTTAGAATTCGATTTGCCCATAAACATTCATTGCCGCGAAGCGTTTAACGAAATTTTCGAGGTTTTAGAATCGTATCGAAATCGCGGTTTGCACGGCATTTTCCACTGTTTTACTGGCGATCTTCAGCAGGCGCAACAAGCCGTTGATTTAGGTTTGAAGTTGGGAATTGGCGGTGTGGCCACGTTTAAGAACGGAAAAATTGATCAGTTCTTAGCTGAAATACCTTTGTCGGAAATAGTACTGGAAACTGATGGGCCGTATTTAGCGCCTGTTCCGCATCGTGGTAAACGCAACGATCCAGCTTTTTTACGCTTAATTGCTGAAAAGCTCGCATTTATTTATGCGCTTTCTTTGGAGGAAATTGCATCCATAACAACTCAAAATGCGCGTGCGGTTTATAGGCTTTGATAGACATGAAGCTCAGTTGCTTGAATGCCGTTTATAATCAGCGTAAAACTATATTCCAAACCTGGGTTAAATAGGCACAAAGAAGTCGTGTTAAAGTATAAATAGCCGAAAATCCAGTGCGGTGTAGACACAAAAAAAGCCGCGATTTCTCACGGCTTTGGTATTTGACGAACGTTGAGGTTTTAGTCGACTAAGATTATAACCTTGTTGTTGTTCATTTCGATTGTTCCGCTGTTGATTTGCAAACCAAGTGTTTGCGCGTCTAACTTCGTGACTTTTGATTCTGCTTCTTTTGAAAGTGCAAAACTAGGCGCGGCGATTTTTACCTGCCCGCTTTGCAACACGGCTACGATTGGCGCGTGGTTATTCAAAATCTGAAACGAACCATCGACACCTGGAAGCGTAACTGAATTTGCTTCGCCGGTGAATAATGTAGCTTCAGGAGATACGATTTCTATATGCATGAATCTATAGATTAAGCTTCTGCAAGCATTTTTTGACCCGCTTCGATTACGTCTTCGATAGTTCCTTTCAAGTTGAAAGCAGCTTCTGGAAGGTGATCGAGCTCGCCATCGATAATCATGTTAAATCCTTTGATGGTGTCTTTGATATCCACCAAAACTCCAGGAATACCGGTAAACTGCTCAGCTACGTGGAACGGTTGTGACAAGAAACGTTGTACACGACGCGCTCTCGAAACTGCCAATTTATCTTCTTCTGAAAGTTCTTCCATACCAAGAATCGCGATAATGTCTTGCAATTGCTTGTACTTCTGAAGAATCTCTTTTACGCGTTGTGCACAGTTGTAGTGCTCATCGCCAAGGATATGTGGAGTAAGGATACGCGATGTAGAATCTAGTGGATCTACCGCTGGATAAATACCTAACTCGGCAATTTTACGAGACAATACCGTAGTTGCATCTAAGTGTGCAAAGGTAGTTGCCGGTGCCGGGTCGGTTAAGTCATCCGCAGGTACGTAAACCGCTTGTACCGATGTAATAGAACCTTTATTTGTAGAAGTGATACGCTCTTGCATAGCACCCATTTCAGTGGCTAACGTTGGTTGGTAACCTACCGCTGATGGCATACGTCCAAGAAGTGCCGATACCTCAGAACCTGCTTGTGTAAAACGGAAGATGTTATCAACGAAGAAAAGAACGTCTTTACCTTGATCTGTTCCGGCACCATCGCGGAAATACTCAGCGATTGATAATCCAGATAGGGCAACACGTGCACGAGCTCCAGGTGGTTCGTTCATCTGACCGAACACGAATGTTGCTTTTGATTCGCGCATGCCTACTTTATCTACTTTGCTCAAATCCCAACCTCCATTTTCCATAGAGTGCATGAATTCTTCACCGTATTTGATAATTCCAGACTCAAGCATCTCGCGCAGTAAGTCGTTTCCTTCACGTGTACGCTCACCTACACCAGCAAACACAGATAAACCACCGTGTCCTTTTGCGATGTTGTTGATTAACTCTTGAATCAATACTGTTTTACCAACACCTGCACCACCGAACAAACCGATTTTTCCACCTTTTGCATAAGGCTCGATAAGGTCGATAACTTTAATACCGGTGAAAAGCACTTCAGATGAAGTTGATAGATCTTCGAATTTTGGTGCTGCTCTGTGAATTGGCATTCCGTTAGCACCTTCTTTTGGCAAGTTTCCAAGACCGTCGATTGCATCTCCGATAACGTTAAATAAACGTCCGTAGATGTCTTGTCCGATTGGCATTTGAATTGGCGCGCCAGTTCCTACTACTTCGTAACCACGGCTCAAACCGTCGGTAGAATCCATCGAAATGGTTCTAACGGTATTTTCACCAATGTGGGATTGAACTTCTAACACCAAAACGGTACCATCTTTTTTAGTGATTTCGAGTGAGTCGTAGATTTTTGGCAACTCAACATCTTTCCCGCTGAACGCAACGTCGACAACTGGTCCGATAATCTGGGCAACTTTACCTATTACTTTAGACATACTTAAGTATTAATTTTTAGTCTGTTATGTTCGAAAAAAGAAGGCGCAATTGCCCTAAATTTTCGAGTGCAAAGATAATTTTTTAAAATACATAATCAACAATAGTTGCATAAAAAAACGAATCGTTTTTGGCAATTTATTAAAGAATGATTTGAAATGTCGGAAATACGCACAAAAAAACCGCCGATGTTGGTCGGCGGTTTGTCGGTAAGCGGTCGCTTTTTAATTTTTTACAATCCATTTTTTGACTACCGCAGTATTATCAGTAGCTACTTTCACAAAATAAACACCACTAGAAAGGCCATCAAGCTGCACGCGCAGTTCTTCGTTTTGGGTTGTACTTTCGTAGATTGTTTTTCCTGATATGTCAAAAATCGTCACATTCGCTGAATTGATTACGTTGGAGGGCAAACGGATAATCGTATTCCCAGCACTGGGATTAGGTATCATTTCAAAGGACAGCTCTTGATTTTCGTTGGTGGACAGTGGAATTGGTGTTAAATAACCGATGAAAATATTAAAATTGGTTTCTGAACTACTTGGATCAAAAAGGGTTAGATTGGGTTGCATTGCGCCCGTTGTTGCTAAACCTGTGATACTATTTGATTCACCGACAACGAATACATTTTCGCCGAATGGATGGGCAATCATTGCAATTTCAGTATTATTTCCGCCATAATACGTGCCCCAAATTTTCTGACCTGTTTCGTCGAACTTTGCTAAAAATCCGTCAAGAGTTCCATTTAGAGACGTCTGAAATGCTTGGCCTTGAGCAACGTTTGCATTCAAACCAACCGTTCCGCTGAAAATTAAATTGTTTTCATTATCGATTTTTACGTGTCCTGAATTAGAAGCTGTTGCGCCTGTCTGATTGAAAGTTGTTCCGTTAAAAGTTCCCCAGATTCTTTCTCCCAGCTCGTTAAATCTCACCAGAAAAGGAGTAAGCAAATCAACACTTGGAGTTTCTTGAAAGGTATCAGATGTGGCGAGTGCTTGATCTAAACCTTGGCCTGCAAAGTAAATGGCATTGTTTCTTACATCAATTGAACGATCTGATACTAAGTCGAGTGAATTACCGCCATAATATGTACTCCAAAGGCGTTGGCCATTGGTGTCAAACTTAGTTAGAAATAAATCTTGACAACTAGCTCTAGTCGGCTGAAAAGCATTAGGTGTAGCATAATAGGTGTTTGGAATATTATCTGGCACGCATTCTCTTATCTGGCCACTTAGATAAACTGCTTCCTCGTTAGCCTTAATTGCAGTGAGCTGATTGTTTTCGTTAAAACCATGATAAGTTGACCACTGTGGGATGCCATCATTTGAAAACTTTACAATTAAAAAATTTGCATTTTCCTTTGTGGGTTGAAAAGTATTGGCAGTTCCCATGTTGGAACTCGTTGTTTCACAAAAAGCATAAAAATGATTAGCTCCGTCGTGCGCGAGTTGAATTCGATTAGAATCTATTCCCATCGATAAGGTAAGAAAAAGACTGCTGCCGTCGTTTCCATTTCCGCCGTAATAAGTACTCCATTGCAACAATCCTTCTTCATTGAATTTTGCAACAAATAGGTCGTTCAATGCGCTCTTATTAGTTTGAAAAGCCGTTGCCGTTGCAATCTGTGTTTCACTATCCGTGAAGCCGGCTACATATATGTTATTGCTGTTATCAAAATCGATACAAGAAACTACGTCATCGCCAACTCCGCCAAAATAAGTAATGTATAACAGTTGACCTTGGTTGTTGAATTTTGCAATAAATCCGTCGGAAAAACCGCCGCCGTAATTAGATTGGTAAACATCAGACGCAAACACGGGCGCTGTATCGACGTTACTGGTTATCAATCCTACTAAATATAAATTTCCAGCCCTATCAACAACTGAATCTTCGAGTTTGTAACGCTCATCACCAAAATAGGTTCCCCATACACGCTGCAAGGATTGTTGCTGAGAAAAACACAGCAGTGGAGCAAGTAAGGTGTAAAAAACAATTTTTTTCATGAATGTAGGACTAAGAATTGTAGCTGAGAACTTTTGGAATTTTCGAACAGCGGGTAGTTAACCATACGCGCAGCTGTTAAAACCTTTGCAAAAAAGTCTGCATAAATTCGATTGAAAGTACTTGCGCTACTGAAAATTCGTTTTCTATTTTATTGAACAACTAATTTTGAAACCTGGCTTGTATTTTTTGATTTAACTACTACCATATATATTCCTCGTGCAATACCTTGTAAGTTAATGACAGTATTTTGTTCAGTAGCATGTTGGTTAAAAATTTGTTTACCCGTGAGATCAAATATGCTGATTTCGAAAGGCAATTGTTCACTACTTACCGAAGCGAGCGTGAATGCTCCTGTGCTTGGGTTGGGAAAAATTTCAAAAGTTAACTCATGATTGTCTGCAACAGACAAAGGTATAGGGATAAAATAAGCGATAAAAATGTTTTTTTTTAGCGTGGTACTCTCATCAAAAAGGATCAAATTTTCTTGAAGCGCGCCGGAAGTAGAGAGGCCGTCTGTACTCAACGAGCTTCCGACCAAAAAGACATTTTCGCCATAGGAGTGTGCAATTGCTCTGAGCTCAAAATTGCTTCCTCCGTAATAGGTACCCCATAATTTCTGACCTGTACTAGTGAACTTTGCCATATAAGCATCGTTTATTCCATATAAATCCTCTTGCCAAGCTTGTGCCGATGAGATGTTCGCGTTTAAGCCGATTGTGCCACTTAAGAGTATATTTCCATTTAGGTCGGCTTCAACAGCTGTGTTATTTGATAAATAAGTTTCTGCTTGATTTTGACTAAGTCCGTTAAATGAAGCCCAAACGCGCTCGCCCTCACTGGTGAACTTTGCTAAAAATGGCGAAGATACTTGCCCTGATTGCGATTGAAATGTCCCTGCCGTAGCTAGCATGGAGCTTGAGCCTATACCAGAAAAGTAAACATGTCCATCTACAATACTCAGAGCATTATCTGAGGTCAATTCGGAACTTGTTCCACCATAATACGTGCTCCAAAGTCGCTGTCCGGTAGTATCAAATTTCGAAAGAAAGGTATCTCTACAACTACCTTTTACCTCCTGAAAAGCGTTGGCTGTACCAAAATAGTTGTTTGGTATTTGACCTGGTGTACATTCGTTGATTACTCCGCTAACATAAACGGCATCATTACCTGATTTTAATGAGTTCGCCTGATTTTGAAGATTTATTCCATAATAAGTACTCCAAACTAAAAAACCCGTTTCTGAAAATTTTGCGATTAAATAATTAGAATTTTCCTTGTTTGGCTGAAAGGTATCATCAGTACCTAAATCTTGGCTATTGGTCTGTAACAACAAATAGCAATGAGATTCTTTATCGTGCGATATGTGCGTCCGTTTTGTTGAAACACCTGTCGATAAGATGGTGTTAAGTCCTTCCCCATCGTCTCCTTCACCACCAAAATAGGTCGACCAAACTAGAGAACCACTCTCATTGAATTTTGCAACAAATAAATCGGTTCCAAGGCTTTTCACTTGCTGATAGGATCCTTGAGTGGCTATTTGCGTTTCACTTGTAGTAAAACCCGAAATATAAACATTATTATTAGGGTCCACATCAATAGCCGACAAACCGTCTATTCCCTCTCCGCCAAAATAACTGCATGTGATTAAGGAACCTTCCGCGCTAAATTTTGCTATAAACCCATCTGATTCACCGCCCCCAAAATTAGCTTGATACGCGTTTGTGTTGAATGTAGGTGCAGAATTTTTGTTGCCAATAAAGACACCTACAATGTATAAATTACCCGAATTATCTACCCGAGAATCTTGCAAATAAAACCGCTCATCACCGAAGTACGTTCCCCAAACACGGGTTACATTTTGAGATTGCGCCAGAGCCAGGTAAAGTCCCAAATAAAAAAAAGAAGTGAACGCATAGAGCAATTTAACTTGGGTATATTTTTTTGTTTTTCTCTCCATTGTTTATTCTTTAGATGGGCGATTCGCGGGTTATAAAAACTTTTGTTGTACCCTTTGCCGCAGTGAAATCATTCTTGAAAAAAGTAGAACTAGCTGAACGTTACTTGATAGGAAAAAAGCTTACAATACACTAGCCTGACGTATTTACAACTACAGTTCTAAATTTTCGAGTAAACACTCCTTTAAATATTAATGCTTTAAAAAAAAATAGTTT
Source organism: Flavobacterium sp. (assembly GCF_027490375.1). Classification (GTDB taxonomy): domain Bacteria; phylum Bacteroidota; class Bacteroidia; order Flavobacteriales; family Flavobacteriaceae; genus Flavobacterium. The sequence goes on along the minus strand of NZ_JAIXYH010000040.1, from coordinate 81,362 downwards.
TATTATTATTTTTTAGAATACTTCTCAACCGTTTTTTTTTACGAACATAAAGTTAGCTATTATTATCGGTGAGTAATTGTTAATTTTTAAATTTTAAGATTTAAAAAAGAACGTGCAGTTATCAAAAACAAGCACCTTTTAGAAGAGTTAACCTCCATTTAAGAAAATATAGCTTGTTAAAGCAAAACCTTCACTATTGAGAATAAAAAAACCGCCGATGTTGGTCGGCGGTTGATTAAATTCTAGTTTTTTTAGTTTCCGGAACCAAACGGTATTTGTGGTCCGTACAAGATATTATAATCACCCATTTTTACATTAGGAATGTTCGAACCGTATTTGGTATTTATAGCATCTAAGAAAAGATTGGCGATAAATGCATATCCACGTGGCCCGGGATGAATACCGTCTAATGAGAACGTATTTCCTGTTACATAATCGCTGCGAAGAGTAAAACCATCGCGCACGATCCCAGTTGTTTTCAATTGCTCTAAGATTCCGCGGACATCCACTAAAGCTAAACCTTTGGCTGTTGCAATTTGTTCGATTGCGGCATTGTAAGCATCGGTGGCAGTCTTGATTTCTGCCACTTCATCTTTAGTTAGAACCCACTGATCTGCCAACGGGACAGAAACCCCATTGATTTGCTGTGGATTATTGTTAACCGCTGTACCGATTACCGCACGAGCTGGTAAAACAATAAAATCTTCGTTAGTAGCCTGACGAATCGATGGAATACCAAAGGAGGTCAAGTTTGTTAAGTAACTATCTGTTAACAACACGGCATTATTATTCCCAGCAGTATAGCTTATTGTTCTTCTTTGTGCCTCTGCTTGTGAAATTAAACCATTAGTTGCTGCAAACTGCAAGCCAGCATTGTATGCTCCAAAAGCTTGTGCACTCATTAAGGTTGCTGCTGTTTGTGCATTTAAAGGAACCGGATTATGAGGTACAGTAGTAAAGTAGGGAAGTGCATTTATGTAAGGTAAATTTGCAACTACACCTTTTGCACCACCTGCTGTAAGTGCATCAACAAGGTTAGAATAGGTTGCGGCAAATACCGTTGGATCGGTAATGTCGCTCTGACCATAAGTAGCAGGATTTAGGTTACCTGTTTGATTCGTACCGGTACCTCCTGAGGTTGCAAAACCCAAAACGTCATTGCCGCCAATCCAAAGAGAAAAGAATGTTGGTGATTGCGCTATAGCATCGCCCAAAACTGTTGCTGTTGCAGAAGAATCAAATCGACCAAAATACGGATTCAATTGTCCGTAACCGGGTGCCACTAAATGGAAACTCTTTGCCCCAGGAACACCAAGATTGTTGAAAGCTCCCGAAAGTTGATCCGTAATTTGAGTGCTAGCAATTCCAGCTAAAGAAACTGGAGTTGTCCCGTTAAGTACCAATCGGGTACCAAATCCAGGAACTTGCGATCCACCTAAACTAAATCCTCCAATATCATCTAACATAAAGGGAGTCGTAAATGCGCCTCCGCCTGCAAGAGTGAATTGCTCCGCTAGAATGTTAGGATATGCATTTTCTTGTCCGGATTTAAATAAAGCTCCGTCACTAAATCCTGCTGCAAATGAGTCGCCTAAAGCCACGTATTTTGCAAAATTGGCTTCACCCGGGGTAATTACTACTACCTCTTCGGTAGTATCGTCTTCGCTACAAGCGGTAAGCGCTAATGCAGCTACAAACAAATATTTAAAACTTTTAATCATAATAACTTATTTTAGAATTATGGATTGATTGTAACTGAAGCATACCACTGCTTACCGATTTCTCCCGCACCGATTACCTGGATATAGTCGCTTCCGAAAAGATTCGTGCCACCTACTTTTAGTACAGCTTTCAGGCTTGGGATCGCGTAATTGATTTGTGCATCAAACACTGTGTTTTCTGGAACCATACCATCAGCAAATGAAGACTGCCATAAGTATTCACTATTCCATCTTACATTCATATTGAAACCAAAGTTTTTAAATGCTTTTGGATTGCCAAACGAACCTTTGATTCTGTGCTTTGGTGTATTAAATCCAGGGATAAAACTTGGGTCTTCTGCTTGATCAAACTCAAATTGTGCATGGTTATAATTCACACCTATTTCATAATCTTTATAGATCTTTTTGCTAGCACCAATACCAAAACCTAGCGAAGTAACTTCTGTTTTTGAATTGGTATACACTTGGAATACGCGACGGTCGCCGTTGATAAGTGCTAAAAGCGATTGGCTAGTAGGTCCTAAATCTGTAACGGAACCATATAACGGAGTAATTACACGAGCTTGATTCAAGAAGTCATTATAAATGTTGTAATAACCGTTGATATCAATCGCAAAATCATCACCAACTACTGTACGATAGCCTAATTCAAAAGCAGTTACGCGTTCTGGTTTTACTAAATCTACGTTAGCTACCTGCAAAACGGAAACGTCGCCCGTTGCCGAAAACTGCTGCACAGATGCAAGCGTGAACGAATTATTGTAGGCATCGTTACCGTCTAAAGTAACTGTAGCTGGCTGTCCAGCTGCTTGACCCGCAGCACTTACTGTACGCGTTTCGGTATATCGATTTAAGTTGTCTGGAGCAGATCCGATTAATGCAAACGGACCTAAATCTAAACCGATATACTGATCTTGAGTTGTTGGGTTTCTGAAACCAGTTTGATAAGACAAGCGGAAATTGTGCTTTTTGGTGGCGCCCGCAGAATACACAAACGCTACACGTGGCGAAACAAACCCATCAAAATTCTGGCTCTTATCATAGCGAACCGAACCGGTAAATTTCAAACGCTCCTCTTTCAATAATTTTTTGCTAAATTGGGTGTAAGCACCGTACTCGTCGTAGGTGATTGGGCCGTCAAAATCGGTAAAGATGGTTCCGTTTGAATTCATCTCATATCTTCTAAAAGAACCTCCTACCATCAATTCACCAAATTTGATCATGTCTTTGAAGTTGTAATTCAAATCACTGTGATACAATTTAGATTGATCTTGGAATTTTGCACCTGTCGTTAAATTTGGATCTGCAGTAACACGTGCTAAAGCCTCATTGAACTCAGATGATCCCGGTAAAAAACGTCCTGAATCTGCTGTAGCTCTACCGGCAGCATGAGCCTGTGCTGGTGTAGCACCCGCTAACGTACTTTGAATGTAAGCTCCAGCGTATTGCCCAAACCATACATTATCCGCTTTCCAAGCGCGGTTAACATTCCATGCTGCAAATCGCATATCGTACGAATCTCCAGCATCTTCAGTGGTCATGTATGCACGCCAGAAGAAATTATTTGCTTTTACTTCTATTTTCGTCTGACTCATTTCAAAGTTTCGAAGTGCATAGCGGTTAGCTCCTTGGTAAACGGTGTTACCGAAACCGAGTTTGTGTTGTAAAATGATCTCAAAGTCGTTTTTAAACGGTCTGAAATGCAAAGAGAAATCGGCCTTAACACTCTTAATGTCCGAGTCATTCAAATCGCGCTCTTCATATCCTGTTCGCGCCACATTGTAGCTTGGCAACAAGTTAACAGCTGCGGGCGAAATAACACCAAGTGCCGCTAAAGAACGACCAACGTCTTTAATGTTTGTTGAAACCTCATCGCCGTACAAGTTTAGTCCGTCGTAATTTGGATTCGGATCAAGGCTCTGCAAATTTGTTCCTACATCACGACGATCGTTTGCGATCCACTCTGTAGCCTCCATATAAGAAACATTAGCTTTCGCTGCAAACCAGTCGGTAAATACGTAAGCGGCGCGAATTCCAAAATCAAAAAACGGGTTGATTCCAGCCGCATCTTGAATTGTTTCGCCTCGCTTATAATAAGCACTAATACCCGGAGAATTAAACGGATTCTTGCTATTCATAAACATAATACCATTGAAAGCGTTTGCTCCATATAGTGCCGACGACGCTCCAGGAAGTAATTCCACGCTAGCAACGTCGATATCACTTACCCCAATTAGGTTTCCTAAAACAAAGTTCAAGGCCGGAGATGAGTTGTCCATACCATCTACCAATTGCAAGAATCGCGTGTTCGCAACCGTCGCAAAACCGCGTGTGTTAATCGATTTAAACGATAGGGAGCTCGTATTAAAGTGAACTTCTTTCAAGTTCTCCAAGCCGTCGTAAAAAGTGGCAGCAGTTGTAGCTTTAATATCAGCTGAACTCATGCGCTCTACCGTAACAGGCGACTCTAAAATTCGCTCCGGCGTTCTGGAGGCAGATACTACAACTTCATTGAGCAACGTTTCCTCCTCTATCAAACGTACTGTTACTTTATTTCCAGCAACACTCACGGTTTGTGAGGTAAATCCTACCATACTCACCGTAATTTGAAAAGGCGGCTTCTTCGAAGTGGTCAACGAAAAACTTCCGCTTTCATCCGTAACTGTGCTCGATTCGTTGTCTACTACCGAAATCGTAGCTCCTGGCAGAGGCAAGCCATTTGCATCTGTCACTTTTCCTGTAACGGTGTTTTGCGCAACAGCAAGACCCACCGAAAAGAACAAAGACAGCACTAAAAAGTACACTTTCATTTGGTTCATTTTTGTTAGTTTATAATGCCAAAGTACAAATAATTTCAAATCCTCATAATTTTCCGAACTATTATTTTCACGATTCGCAAAAAGTTTTACAAAATTTTCAGATTTCACCATATCATCACAAATTAATGATTTCTTAACAATCAGAGGAGGTTTTGTTAAATCATTGTAAAATGTTGAGGGTTTTTGAGATTTAGTTAGAATCTTGTTAAACTTTTGGGCGTGCCCCTCGGTTTTTGTGTGTGCTAAAAGACGTAAGTGCAACCTCGGGTCGTGCCCTCCGCTGTATCTTTTATTCGGCCTAAAGGCACTCACAAAAGGATGCCGCTGCGGTCACTCACGCGGAAAATCGTTCACAAATCCACAAAAAAAAGCTGCATCATTACAATGCAGCTTTATAAATCTAAAACTATTTTTTATTATCCTTTCAAAGCCTCTGCTCCACCAACAATCTCTAAAATCTCGTTAGTAATCGCCGCCTGACGTGCTTTGTTGTATGTTAACTTCAATTGGTTTCGAAGTTCAGTAGCATTGTCAGTTGCTTTGTGCATAGCTGTCATACGTGCGCCGTGCTCTGCAGCAAACGAATCGCGAATTGCTTTGTACAATTGTGTTTTTAAGCTTTTCGGAATCAAGGTTTCGATGATGCTCTCTTTCTCTGGCTCGAACAAGTAATCAACCGAATTGTTCTGTTTTGCACCAGAAGAAACGAGTGGCAAAAACTGCTCCGTGCGCACTATTTGCGTAGCTGCATTCTTAAATTGGTTGTACACCAATTCCACGCGATCGTAATCGCCAGCAGCATAAAAAGCCATAATTTCTTCGGCAATCTGTGCTACATTGTCGAAAGTGAGTTGGTCAAAAACCTGACTCTTGTTTGCAACAACCGAACTGTTTTTCGACAATACGTCGTTTCCTTTCTTGCCAATCGCAAAAACAGCAACTTGCTTACCGCTGTAAAAATCTATACGATTTTTTACTTCTTTAATAACGTTTGTATTAAAGGCGCCGCACAAACCTCTGTTCGACGTAATGGCAACTACCAACACGCGTTTTACATCGCGCTGTGTTGTGTACACACCATTATCACCATCTTCGATACTTGCCGAAAGGTTTTGCAACAACTCCGTTAGCTTTTCAGCATACGGACGCATAGCCGTAATAGCATCTTGCGCTTTCTTAAGCTTTGCCGCAGAAACCATCTTCATCGCCGACGTAATTTGCATCGTCGATGAAACCGAGGTTATCCTGTTGCGTATTTCTTTAAGATTTGCCATTTAGAATTGTTCGTTTTACCGGTTTTCTTAGTTATACTTCGCAGCGATTTCTTTAGCGGCAGCTTCCAATACATCGGTAATGCTGTCGTCTAATTTACCCGCTTTCAAAGCATCTAATGTAGCGCGGTGCTTGTTATTCAAATAGTCTAAATAATCTTTTTCAAACTCTTTTACTTTGTTCACAGGAACATTTCTCAATAAGTTTTTAGAACCTGCATAGATAATTGCAACCTGATCTTCAACAGTAAACGGACTGTTCAAACCTTGCTTCAAGATTTCAACGTTTCTACGTCCTTTTTCGATTACGTTTAACGTTACAGCATCCAAATCCGATCCGAATTTCGCGAAAGCTTCCAATTCACGGAACTGCGCTTGATCCAGTTTTAACGTACCCGATACTTTCTTCATCGATTTAATTTGAGCGTTACCACCTACACGCGATACCGAAATACCTACGTTAATAGCCGGACGAACACCCGAGTTAAATAAATCTGATTCCAAGAAAATCTGCCCGTCGGTAATCGAAATTACGTTAGTTGGGATGTACGCAGAAACGTCGCCCGCTTGTGTTTCGATAATTGGTAAAGCCGTTAACGAACCACCACCTTTAACGATTGGTTTAAGTGATTCTGGTAAATCGTTCATGTTTTTTGCAATCGAATCGTCGGCAATTACTTTTGCCGCACGCTCTAACAAACGTGAGTGCAAGTAGAAAACGTCTCCAGGGTACGCCTCACGTCCTGGTGGACGTCTTAGCAAAAGAGATACCTCACGATAAGCAACCGCTTGTTTCGACAAATCATCGTATACGATCAACGCCGGACGACCTGTATCGCGGAAGTACTCGCCAATAGCGGCACCCGCAAATGGTGCATAAACTTGCATTGGAGCTGGATCAGAAGCATTAGCTGCTACGATGATGGTATAAGCCATTGCACCTTTTTCCTCCAAGGTTTTCGCAATACCTGCAACGGTTGAAGCTTTCTGACCTACAGCTACGTAGATACAAAATACAGGTTGTCCTGCATCGTAAAATTCTTTTTGATTCAAGATGGTATCGATACAAACAGTCGACTTACCTGTCTGACGGTCGCCAATAACCAACTCACGTTGACCACGACCTACTGGAATCATCGCATCAACAGCTTTGATACCTGTTTGTAAAGGCTCGGTAACTGGCTGACGGAAAATTACACCTGGCGCTTTACGCTCAAGTGGCATTTCGTATAATTGTCCACCGATTGGTCCTTTACCATCGATTGGCTGTCCGAGTGTATTCACCACACGACCAACCATTTCTTCACCTACGCGAAGCGAAGCAATTCTTTGAGTTCTCTTAACAGTAGAACCTTCTTTAATACCCGTTGAAGGACCCAAAAGTACCACCCCAACATTATCTTCTTCTAGGTTAAGTACGATGGCCTCGAGACCGTTTTCGAACTGTACTAATTCGCCATATTGCGCATTAGACAACCCGTACACACGGGCAATACCGTCTCCTACTTCAATTACAGACCCTACTTCTTCCAAAGTAGCACCTGATTCGAAGCCTTCAACTTGTTTTCTAAGAATTGCTGATATTTCAGCAGCATTAATTTCTGCCATAACTTATTATTGAATAATTAGTTGCTAAGTTCTCTTTTTAAATTTTGAATGCGTTGTGCAACGGAAGCGTTGAACTGCTTGTCGCCTATGCGTAAGATGAATCCTCCGATGATTGAAGGATCTACAATATTTTTCAGGGTTACTTTTGCCGAAGTAAGTGCTTTCACACTATTTAAAACAGCAGTTTCCAAGGCTGCATCTAGAGGTTGCGCCGTAGTTACCAATGCTGTTTCGATACCATTTCTTTGATCGTTAAGCTGTAAATAAGCTGTTGCGATATCTCCCAAAATTGCGAAACGCTTGTTTTCGAGGAGTAATCTGAAAACGTTCTTCGTGGTACCGCTCGTATTCGAAAAGATTGCTTCAAGCGCACTTAACTTATTTGCACCTGGAAGCACGGGATTGGTTAAGAAATTCGAAAGCTCGGCGTTTGCGTGCAAGGTATCTGCAATAGATTGCATATCGACAGCAACCGCGTCGGCTTCGTTTTTATCTAATGCAATATCTAGAATTGCTTTAGCGTATCTCAAACCTGCTCTTGATACAGACATTATTAGTTAGCTTTTACTTCAGTTAGTAATTTCTCGATAAGCTTTGTTTGTGCTGCTTTATCGGTAAGTTCTTGCTTCACCAATTTTTCAGCGATTTCGATAGACAAAGCTGAAACTTGATTTTTAAGCTCGGCCATAGCGGCATTTTTCTCAGCAGCAATAGCGGATTTCGCTTGTTCGATCATGCGAGCACCTTCTGCTTGAGCGTCTTGTTTTGAATCAGCGATCATCTTTTCACGCATTTCACGAGCTTCTTTTAAAAGTGCATCGCGCTCGATACGGGCTTCTTGTAAGATACGCTCGTTATCGGCTTGCAACAACTGCATTTCTTTACGAGCATTCTCTGCAGATTGCAACGCATTTTTAATACCTTCTTCACGCTGATTAACCGCATCGAGAATGGGTTTCCAAGCGAATTTTCTGAGAAGTAAAATTAATCCTACAAAAATGATTACTTGCCAAAAGAACAAGCCTAATTCAAACTGATTTATTAATTTTTCCATGTTGGGTGATTAATTCTAATTTAAACCTTTGTTAAAACCAACCGTTCTAACAAAGGTTAGATTGTTTAATTAAGCCGCGAAAAGTGCAGCGAAACCAATACCTTCAATAAGAGCTGCTGCGATAAGCATAGCTGTTTGAATTTTACCTGAAGCTTCAGGCTGACGAGCGATAGCATCCATAGCTGACCCACCAATTTTACCGATACCTAAACCAGCACCGATTACGATCAAACCTGCTCCTACAATAGTTGGAATTTGCATAAAATGTATATTAAAATTAAACGTTCAAATTATTAGTGATGACCTTCTTCGTGATGATGTTCTTCCACTGCTGCTCCGAAATAAAGGGCAGACAACATGGTGAAGATATATGCTTGTAGAAAGGCAACCAAAATTTCAAGAATAGACAATACAAAAGCTAGAGCCAACGAGAGCGAACTTCCGATCCAACTTTTGAAAATAAACATTAATCCGATGATCGACATTAATACGATGTGACCCGCAAAAATGTTTGCATAGAGCCGGATCATTAATGAAAACGGTTTAATAACTACTCCCAACAATTCAATTGGCGCTAAGACAATTCGCATTGCATAAGGCACACCTGGCATCCAGAAGATATGTCCCCAATAGTATTTATTAGCTGTAAGATTGGTAATTAGGAACGTTAAAATTGCTAGGGAAAAAGTGATAGTGATGTTACCCGTCACATTAATTCCCAGAGGAGTTAATCCAAATAAATTCAAGAAGAGAATGAAGAAAAATATGGTTAACAAATAGCCCATATACTTCCTGTGGTGTTTATGACCAATATTTGGAATTGCAATCTCATCGCGAACGTATAATACTAGCGGCTCAAAAATTCTTCCTGCACCGGCTGCAACGCCGCCGTTTCTTGCGTAAGATTTCGCTAAAGAACGAAACAGCAAGAACATAATCAACGCTACGAGTATTATCGACAATACACTTTTAGTGATTGAAAAATCTAAAGGTCGTTCATTCGTGATATGCCCTGTAGCATCTTCGTTCAAAGTGCCTTTCGCGTCAGTTTTATAAATCTTTCCGTCGTGATGACCGATCGCGTAGTAATTTCCGTTCGATTCAGCGACAGCATGTCCGTGATCAAATTTTGCAGAAGAAAAGATATGAACCCCATTATCCCACAATATCACCGGCAAAGGAAAACCGAAATGCGTCCCAGCTTCATCGTCTGAAAACAATGTGAAGTCATGCGAATCTAGAACGTGGTGATTGATGTGGGCTTTGATTTCTGATTTGATATCGCCGCTTTCATGATGTTCGCCTTTTGCAGCATGTGCTTCTGGAGCCTCGCTGTGATTGGCTTCACTTGTTTTAATAGTGTCGTTAACAGAAGTAGCCACAGCAGTAAAGCTGCAAGCTATTGCTAATAAAACTGATAGGATTGGTTTTTTAAAAATAACCATACGTTTTGGAACAAATTTTAAGGGTTCTCAAATTTGGCGCAAAGGTACATTATTTATTAGAACGACAAACGCTTTAAAAATTATTTTTTGTGCTGATAAAGTAAGCTTTCAGTCTTTTTTTTGTTTATTGTTCAATAATCTGTAAGTAAAATAAACCTCAATTGCCAAAAATAAAAGAAAACCGCTGTAACCCATTTGAATAGCAAGGGTTTCGTTTATCTGCTCCCGCGCGAATTTAATTACCACAAAAGCAGGAATCATTTTTACTGTGGTTACTGCCAGAAAGCTCATGCCCGTTTGATCAAAGTTTTTCTGAGATACCAATAAAACGATACTCATACAAATTGCCGCGGCTAACACAAAAAAAGCCAAATACTGCCAAACAACGATTTCCACTTCTGCGAAAGCTACACTGTGGTACCCGAGCAGTACGCTCCAAGCAGCCGCCGTTAAAAGAATAGCAATCCCTAGTGATTTAAATAAAAGTGACTTCATCAGCTGTTTAAATCTTTCAATTTTCTGAATACGGAATAAAATGCGAGTGCTATTCCGACCAATAAGAAGATTACGTGATAATCGGCCGGACTCTCCGGATATTGCTGGTTTACATACTCGCCTAACTTATGACCCGCAAAAATCCAAGCAAACATTTCGATTCCCATGGTCGAGAGCAAAAGCCATTTATTGGGATTGTTATTTGAATTCTGCTGCATTTTGAAAGTATGTTAGCAATGTGACAAGCGCTTTTTAACCGAACAACCGGTATTAAGCCTCAGCTATTTCTGGGATACGAAACCTAGTCTTGCTCTCTGTTTTTTAGTGTTAAAATGTCGTCAAACATCGACGGATTGAAAACTATTTTGGTTTCTGGGTTCTCGTATTTCCTCCTGCTGGATCGTCGGTCATGTCTGGAGAAGGACTAATGCTGCGAGAACCTTTGTCGGCTTGCTTTTGGTTGGGTGCGTTACCCAAGCCGGGCGGCATACCTGGATTTTGTCTCGGATTAGTTTGCGGCTTGGCTTGCTTTGGTTTTGGCGCAGCAGCCGCTGCTTTTTTCTCTTCAGGCTTAGGTTTGATAACCACGGGCTTTTTCACTCGTGGCTGTCTTGGCAAGTGATACGTTTCGAAGTTCTTTTTCACTTGCGTAACCTTATAATTCTCCGACGACATTACTGTGGCTGGTAACTTAATCTGATAGTCTTTGTACTCTTTTAAAATCGTTGCAACATCTTTTGCTGCTGTTTCATTTTCAAAATTGTGAAGCACGAGAAAATACGAGGTTGGTGTGTAAATGTCAACCGATAACTTTAATGCGTCTGTGGTTCGTTCTTTTACAAATGTCTCTAAAATCGTTCGAACTGCTTTAACCGACTCGGCTTCGGGATCGTCGACTTTGTATAAAATTTTATAGGTTGTTGGCTTAAAATCATCGTACTCCATATCTTCCAAAATCGGAATGTCGGCACGCAACAATTCTTCGGCTTCTTTGCCCTCGCCTGTTGTTGGAAAATTGAGTGCTACGAAATTCAACCCAGCTTTGTACGCTGTAACTCCGTTGAGTTTTCCGGCATTGGTTGCCTTTAATAACTCGAGCTTCGGAATGATTTCCTCACCTGTAAATTGCGAAATAGCTGCATCAATCTTTGGCGCCAAACGGATGTAATCGCCGTTTCTGAACTGCTCGAAAAGTTCATTATACACTTCCTCGCCCGTCATGGCTTCGTTTCCGGTAGCTAATTCCGGATTTTGAAGAATTTGCGCATATCTGCTGTTCGGATAGCTGGCAATAATGCGGTCTTTAATGGCTTGCGCTTTGGATGGATTAATTTCCATATAATCTTTGTACAGATTGTAAAGCGCCGGTAAAATGTAGCGTTCTTCTGGATTTTGCTTGAGTAAACTCTCGTATTTATCTGCCGAAAGCTGATATTCTTTGAACTTGTCTTTATAAATGGCTCCTAATTGAAAGTAGGCAAAATTGCGTTCTTTGGCCAAACTGTCGAGCACCGTTTTAGAAGTAGGAACGCCTTTTAGATAAAAATCGGCGGTGTATTGTGGTTTTTCAACTTCTTTGACTTGGGCTTTTTCGCTAATCGAATCCGACTTTTTATCAACTTTTTCGATTTCCGATTTGTTTTGTGTAAGCGAAGTTAAACGCCAGTTGTCGCGCAAAGTTCTGTTTCCCCAAATCTTTTTAAAATCGATTTTCCCTTGGGAAACATTTACGGTGTTGTAGAAATAGAATCCGTCTTTGCCGCCTGCACTTGCACCTGCGGTTGATCGGGGTCGTTTTTCTGACGACGCACCTTTGTTATCGGATACGTCTTTTAGGTTTTGACCTGGGGCATCGTTGCGTCGTAATTCAGCGCGAATTTCCGAAGCAGTATCGTCGGAGTTATCTCCGTCTCGTGCGGCTAAACGTTCGGCTTTCTCGGCTGCTTCTTTTTCTTTCTTCGCTTTTTCGGCGTCGGATTTTTTAAGTTTTTCGATGTATGCTTCGTAGAATTCTTTTCTGTCGGAAGGCGAAAGTGCGGCTACATTTAAAATACTGTCGTTTCGCTGTGCAATGCCTTCGTATTTAATGACATCGTCTAGATTATTGCGCTTTTTCTCGATGGCTTTGTACTCGCGTGTTCTGGGCTTTAGTTTTGTTAAAGTACTGTCGTAATACTGACCAGCAGTTTGATATTTCGCTGAATCGAAGTATATCCCTGCGAGATTACGGTAGTTGCTGGCCACCAGATAATCGTCGTTTGATTCGATTTGCAGGGACTTGTTGTAATTTTCGATTGCCGGTTTGTACTTTTTGCGCTTGGTGTAGAAAAGTGCCTTTTGGTGGTATAAAACATCGAGAAACGGTCGGTTTTCGCGATCTTTTATCAAGGCATCCATATGTTTGATGAACGCAATTGTATCGCCCGACTTGTAATCGAATTGCTGTGCGAGTTTCGCTTCGGCTTGAATGATGTACACACGCGGCGATTTTCGTTTCATGTCGATTACCGTTCTGAACTCGTTTGCTGCCAATTCGGGTTTGCCTTGACGTTCGTACAACTGACCTAAAATAAAGTGGTAGCGCGCTTTTTCTTCGTCGTTTTTAGAAAACTCGATAGCTTTTGCCAAACGTACGGTTGCGCTATCAATTTGATTTAGGTTTACGAAGGCTTGTGCGATAGTAGCATTAGCGTCGGCAAAGACTTGGTCTTTAAATTTTATTTCGGATAAGAGCTGTTTTAGATTTTTAACGGCGAGTGCGTCGTTTCCGAGTCGCATATTGGTGCGTTCGCGCCAGATTTTTGCGATATAAATTTTGTCGCTTTCGGGGTATTTGTACAAGATGTAGTTAAAGGCTTCTAGAGCCGGAATGTAGCGTTGGTCGTAGTAGCGCGCTTGTCCGAGCATGAGGTGCGCTTCGTCGATTTGCGGGTTACGCTCTTTACCTTCGATATTCATGGAGCGTTTTTGAATGGCCTTTGTGGCTTTAAGCTCGGCGCGTTCGAAGTTGGTGTTTTTTGGTTTGGCTTTATCGGACTCGCCGGCGGCCGCATCACCTTGCATGCGTTCGATGGGAAGAATATCCCAGTAATTGTCTTGGTATTTTTGTTTGACTTCTTCGAGACCTTTATCTAAAGCCAGTTCGCCGTTGTAAAGCGCGTTATATTTGGTGTTGAGTGCCTGGAATTGACGATTTACAAACTTGTTTTTTCGCGTTGAACAAGCAACGATCAAAACAGTTAAGGCTAAAATCAACAGACCTTTCGTATGTGCCTTCACGTAAATTTTCTTTGGGATATAAACTTTCAAAATCCGTTTTTAGTGTACCAACGGGTAAAAGTAAAATTTTTCGCAAACGCACACACTTTTATAGGTAGAAAATCGCTGAACGGTTCGTTCTTAGCCCCGATTGGACGGAAAGCCCGCATTTTGAGTGGCGATTTTTTAAGGCTTTGCGGCGGCGCCCAACGGAAGCCGGCGGGAAAGCCATTAAAAAACGGCGGCGAAAAAGCGGACTTGGAGGGAAAGCGGGAATAGCTTCAAAAATTAGTTTTAAAAATTAATCCCTTTCAAAAATAGGGTTTGTTTGAATTATAAAATAACTTTTTTAGATTTGACCCGTATAAAACTAGGGTTGTGATGAGAAAAATTGAAAAAAGATGGATTGTTTCGTTTTCGCTAATCAGTTTGTTTAGTTTGGTAGGATTGTTTTGGAAATCGGATCCATCGGCTATTCGCAACAACTTTTTAACAGAAGAAGCCGTGTCGTTTGCAGATGTAGCGTGGTTACTTACCGCATCGTGTTTGGTTTTATTGATGACGCCCGGTTTGTCGTTCTTTTATGGCGGAATGGTTGGCAAAAAGAACATCATTAGTACGATGCTGCAGAGCTTTGTTTGCTTAGGTGTAGTGAGTTTACTGTGGGTGATTTGCGCTTTTTCGTTAGCATTTGGCGAACCTTTAGGTTTTGAGATTTCGGGGAAATTTTACAGCGTTGTTGGAAATCCGTTTACCTACGCCTTTTTTGATCACGTGAGTATCTTGCCGCACAGCAAAATGGCTTCGACGATTCCGTTTATGCTTTTTGCGCTCTTTCAGATGAAATTTGCGGTGATTACACCTGCTATTATCACCGGTTCGTTTGCTGAGCGCGTGCGATTTATCTCGTATTTGCTCTTTATTTGCTTGTTTACTTTGCTGATTTACGCGCCTTTATGCCACATGGTTTGGTATCCGACGGGCTTATTGGGCAGCTTTTTTGGCGTAAAAGATTTTGCCGGCGGAACCGTTGTACACATGAGCGCCGGATTTGCTGCACTTGCAGGCGTTTTGGTTTTGGGAAAACGCAAAGACAGTTTACATATACCAACAAATATTCCGTTTGTAATTTTAGGAACGGGCATGCTTTGGTTTGGTTGGTTTGGCTTTAATGCGGGTTCGGCCTTGGCTGCAAACGGAACGGCAGTTATGGCGTTTGGAACTACGATAACAGCGTCGGCTGCAGCGATGATGACTTGGGTTTTTTACGATCGGTTGTTTGGTAGAAAAGTCTCGGCTTTAGGGGCTTGTATTGGTGCCGTGGTTGGTTTGGTGGCTATTACGCCTGCCGCTGGATTTGTGAGCATTCCTGAAAGTATGTTTTTTGGATTTATCACGGCAATTGTATCGAACTCGATTTTGTATTGGCGGGTGATGAAACGCATAGACGACACTTTAGATGTGTTTGCGTGCCACGGTGTAGGCGGCATTATGGGCATGATACTTACTGCAGTATTTGCGCAAGGCGAATCGGCTAGTTTGTTGCACGGAGGCTGGGGCGTTTTTGCGCACCACATGGCGGCTTTGGGCTTGGTTGCGGGGTTTACGTTTCTAGGTTCGTTGGCTTTGTACCGCATTACAAACGCTATAATTCCGCTTCGTGTAAGCGAACAATCCGAGAAAATTGGACTGGATTTATCGCAGCACGACGAGAGTTTGGATGCGCAGCGGCACGTGGTAGGGTAGAAAACTTAGCTTTTCGGCTCACAATGGAAGCTAATATTCCACATTCGAATTAAATTACCAATTTTGGACGTAGTATTTCTCTGAGAAATTGAGTAGTATTGTTATATCAATTTGCAAATCAGCTGAATTCGACAAAAACCACGTTCAGATTACTCAAAATGAGCTGTTTATTTTGGTACATGAAACCTGAATTACAAAAGTTTTGAGCAATTATTTTGATTGATTTCTGACCTCAATTTTTGATTCGAATACAGGTAAATCGACAAGTCTTTACTGTTTGTATTTGTCGTAGCAGCTTTACACTTCCCCATTATGAATCGGAATCTCGACCAATTACTCAATCAGCGTATTACCGGCTATGAAGAAGCACTCGCAACCTTACCGATAAGCGAGATTAGGCGCAAACAAATTCAAACCGATTTTATTGTTAGCGTTCGGTTAATGGAAACACTGGCCAACCGGAATTTACTCGCCAACGACTGGTCGAATGTAATCGTAATCATACTCAGCGCCTTAGTTCCGGTGCTTATTAACTTTTCAACGGGCCCAGATAAGGAAAACGACAAATATTTGGGTATAGCAACTATTTGTAGTGTGCTTTTGGCTATTGGCAATGCTTTACGGCAGTCGTATAAATTTCGAGAAAAGTGGATCAGCTACAAGCATACCGCCGAACTCCTGCTTATCGAAGGACAACATTTCTTTTCCCTTTCGGGGAAGTATCTCAAATATCCGTCGCACGATGACGCCTTTGCCACTTTTATTGCGAACATCGGCAATTTGCGCCTCAACCAGCTAAACAATTACAAAAAGGAAATCGTCTCAGACAGCGAAGCCGATCTTGGGCCGCGCACCGAAACCGTTGTTACTTCAAAAACAATAGCTTCTACGGAATTTGTGGGCGAACCGTCTAAAATTAAGCTCATCAACAAAGAGATTAATGCCTTTGTAAAAAGTAAAACCGAAGTATCATACAGCGAAACCGACCATCAACGCCGACTCATAACATTGTATTTACACGCAGCGCTACACGATCTTCCAGAAAAACTCAAATTTGCTCATGAGGATTTGGAAGGCATCGCGTACCGTATTCGAACGGAAAAGTCGGAAGCTGAACTGCACGGTATTTTCAGCCCGTCGGCAGGCGTGAAAAATGCCGATGTACCTACTGCCGATTTTGGAAGTGCGGGCTGTTTTTGCAAAAAAGGCGATGCGTTTGTTTTTATAACGTGCTACCACAGCGTTAAACATCCGGCGCAGAGTTGGAATTCGTTTTCAACCGCCGATGGATTCGATAAAATAATCACAACCGACTCTACGATTGTGGGCACCATATTGGAGGCCGAGAAATCGGATACTATGGATGTTGCTTTGGTACAGATTTCGGATAAGATCCAATTTGAGTCGCTATTTCCTAACCATTTGAAAATAAGTGCGCAACCGGTTTACTTGGATGCCGAAAATTTCGAGAATTACCAAGAGGTTTGTATAATCAGTCGAACGCGCGGTTACAAGAAAATTTACGGTCGTCTTGCGGAAGTCGACAAACCTATTACCTTGAACTACGGCACTGCTGCCGAGCCCGATTACAAAGATCTCGATGGCATGTTGCTGGTTCACGGCATAAGTACGGAACCGTTTTCAAAGAAAGGCGATTCGGGTTCGCTGGTTTTCACTCCGAGTGGCACGCCTATAGGAATTGTTGTGGGTGGCGATGCCGAACGTTGTTCGTTTGTAATTCCGTTTTCGAGTATTGTAGATCGGTTTGCGATTTCGTTGGTTTAGGGAAGGATGTTTGGGATGGTTTGATGGAAAGATGTTTGTAATGAAAGGGGGAAATGCTGCCTAAGAAAGCGGAAAGAACATTTAGTTAACCTCAAAAAAAGAAGAAAGTGAAAAGTTTCGTTAACAATATTGAACACACATTTTTTAATTTTCTAGTTAGCGTAGGTTTTCTAAAAAAAGATAAAAACATAGTGTTCAAACAAACTAATATTGATGCTGAAATTGTATTTAGTTTCGGTTGTTTTTATGTTTCAAAAGCCAACGTTTATAACACTTCTTGTAACTTTAATATTAGTTTTACATCGATTAATACATTTTTTGTTGATTGTTTTGAAAAAGACGTTTTTTTGTTTTACGACAGTGATGATAAAAAAGTTAACGTTATTTCTGGTTTTGGCCTATTTTATGTTCAGAATCTTTACGGCGAAAATAGCTATCCTGATGGAATTTACAGTATCTTCACTAGACAACAAGTAGAAGAAACCCCCGATCTTGTATCGGCTTATTTACAGAGGGAATATTATGAAAAGTGTCTTTTAGATATTGAGGAAAAGTATGGCACAATTGAAAAAGCGGATAAAACCATTAATGACGAAATATTATCCAATGGTTTTGTAAAAAAACATAATATTAATTGGGCTGATTTTGATAATCAATGTATTAGAAGTCTATTGTTTGGGTATTTCAATAACAATCCGAGAATCGCGGAGCTTGTTGAAATTTGCAATAGAACAATGATGGAAGAAAAGCTAAAGAACCCCAAAAACTCCAGGATACCTCTGTATAATTTTATCTTGAATAAAATGGGGTTTCAGGCGATTTAATTTTGCGACGTTCTTAGTTCTCTATCAATTCCTGCGTGTACAGATTTCCTTCGATACTTTTTAAGCTTGCATGCAATTTGATCGATTATGAAATATAAAACCAAGTGTTTAATGGCTTTGTATTTTATAATCTCAATTTAGAAGGGTTTTGGTAATTGTTCCAAAAACGCAAGAGTTCGATATCTTTATTTTGATTTATGTGGTAGTAAAGTGTTATCTGTTTTATAATAGGCACTTGAAAAGTGTCTTTGTAATTGGTAGGTTGAAAAGTTAGGTTTTCTTTGGCTAATAAGTCTAAAACTTCGTTGGTTTTATCTATGAAAGCATACACTTCTGTAAGCGTCCATTCACGTTGTAAATAATCAATATTATCCCAATAATCGAATTTAGATGGTTCAGACCATAAAATTGACCTCATCGTTTATCGGTCGTATAAATGAGGAAAACGTTTTTTTGTTTCTTCCATTACGGTATTGTGCGAAATTGTTCCCTCTTGTTGAATTGATTCAAAAGCTTGGTCTATCAAAGCTTTTTGCTCGTTTGTTAAGGTAGAATCTTCGGCACTACTCATTATTGCTTTTAATTTATCCACAAGGCTAGAATCTTGCAATTGGCTAATCCAATTGATAATCTTTAATTTATCGTCTTGTAATTGGTGTGCGTTCATCTTTTTACAATTAAAGTTTAGCTGTGTGTTTTTGAAAAAAGTCTTTAAATTTTTCTATTTTAGAAAAGTGTTTACCCGTTTAAAATCCGCATTCTTTCTTATTCTAGTTCGTGCATGAGCTTAACTCGTTCAGTAAGGTTTTTATCTTCAAAAGCTATTTCTTTAGGAGTTTCTCCTTCAAAATTCACTAATTAGTAATTGATCGTACTTAAATGCTTAGCCATTTTACCTAAAGCTTCAATAGTTAACCTGCTATCACTTGTTTCAACTCTCGAATAATTAGCATAGGTCATAACCATGAGTGCGGATATAAATTGTTGCTAAAACTCTTTATATTTCCTACTACGCTTTATGTTTTTACTACTATGTAGCTCAATAATTAATAGGGTCTAAAGTTATCTAAAATGCACAGATAAAACAAGATGCGTCTTTTTGAGAAAAACACAGCTGTTTTATTGATTCGATAGCGCGGATTTACTTCGTCTGTTCGGCTGGAGGCTCGGGTGCAATCCGTGTTTTGAAAAATTGTTGCCAACGCTTCCTCGATAACGTCTGCCCGCAGCTTCGATTACCCATTACTGCTGCGGGTATCGTTTCAGGTTCGTTTACTTCAACTGAACCAGACCAGCTTTCGTTTGCCATTGTAGCTACGGCCAGCACGCCTACCTCTATACTCGCTGATGATTTTTATGCCTATACCGTAGCGCCAAATCCGGAAGATAACGTAACTTTGACAAGCACAGTTTGGCTGAAAGACGCTGTCAGAAGCAAGCTAAATGTTTGGATACTAGGCAGATTTTTTTAGGATAGTGTACTATCGTAAAAAAATCTAACAACGTAGACGAGCGTTTAGCTTGCTAGCCAAAAATAATTGTCCCTTAAAACAAACCACTTGGCGTTCTGACAAAGTCTTGAAACCAAAATGGGCTTGATAATCCTGACGTTCTTGCCTTTAACGACTACGACCCCTTTGGCATGCTTATACCGAATAGGCACGATGAAACGGGGAATTACCGGTATGGGTTTAACGGAAAAGAGAACGATGATGAGGTGAAGGGAGAGGGGAATAGTATTGATTTTGGTGCACGGATGTACGACCCTAGGGTGGGGAGATGGTTTGCGGTGGATAAGATGGAGGAAAAATATCACTCGCTGTCACCATATAATTCTTTCGCCAATAACCCAATATTCTTTGTGGATCCAGACGGAAACGATATAGAACCGTGGAAGTGGTTTCGAAGCATTTTCGGCTTTAGATTTGGGCCTTTTTATAGCATAACTGATCAGTACAGTAGTGATGTAAAATTTGATAGAACCTACCAAAGTCTTAGAAATTCCTCGTCTGTATTTCGTAGAATTATTAAGCAGCTGCAGAATTCATCGCGAACTTATAGGTTTGATACAGTTTATAACTCCTCTCGCAATCAAAATTCTGCTAGTCATGCAGGTGTGTTTAATCCTAATCACGAGGGTACTGCATCCGACCCTTTTACGATAAGTTTTATGATTGATTACAAGACTAATAAAACTTATGCAGACAGTAGGTCGGTAATTTTTGAAGAAACTTTCCACGCGGCGCAACATGATTATGCTTTAAATACAAAAACTAAAACTTCTAGTTTAGCTATTGAAGTTGAAGCTAAGCTAGTAAAGAATATTGAAGGTTTGGCAAAAAAAGGAGAGGGTTTTGATTATGAAGTAATGAACTTTAAAGGAAGTAAAGAAATATTTAGTGCTTTGAGATCACGTAAAAAATTAACCCATGAACAAAGAAATTTACTGACCTCGGCTATAAATCAACTTTCAGAATCGGTCTCAAGAGAATATAGTAAAGGCACTGATAATTACAATATTAATTCATTCAATGCGGAATTTGACTTGCAATTTGCTGAAAAGCTATATGGCCAAGATTTAACAAACAAATCAACATTACCAACACTTGAAATTGAAGTAAAAAAATGAAGAACTTGATCGTTACTGTTTGTTTAATAGTAATAGGATTGTTTGGGTGTGAGAAAAAGGACTCTAACCCTTGTAAACAAGCCCTCAAAATCGCCGATATTGAGTCCTCAAAAGGAAATTTATACTATTATCAAAGTTTAAATTATTCGGAAGTGACCGAGTACGAATTATTTAAAAAATATAGAGTCATAGATTACCTGGAAGTATATCCTAAATCAGATGATAGTTGTTTTAAAACTATAATGACAAAAAAAATTGAAAAAAAATTAAGACGCAATATAGCTGTTTTGAATGAAGATGCTGAAAGGTTAAAGAATCTTGAAGATATAAATGATAGCTTGCAGATTATACCCAAATTTTCTGACGGAATTTATTATCCCTTGCTTGATGTTGAACGTCCTATCTTGAAGTATCCAGGAGATGAAACTTCATTTTTAATGCGTTTAAGAAAAGAGATTCGTTCTATAGACAAAAACCACTCTGCCAGCTCATTTTGGATTGTTGTGAATAAAAAAGGGGTTATAAAAGAAATAGAATACTATAAAAAATACTCTCCCGAAGTAGATCAATTTATTGTGAATATGTTAAAAAGAACCAGATGGGTTCCATCATTAAACAGAAGAGACAGTACATTCGTTACTAGCAGGATTTTATTTATGGTACGTAGTTAAAAAATTAAATTAGCTGAATCCTAGCGCGGATTTGCAATCTCTACCTTAAATAATATTGCTAACGATTTTTCAGCAACGTCTCCCCGCAGCCCGGATAGCAGCGAAAAACCCGTAAAGCGGCAGGTGCAAATTTGGCGTGCTTTTACTGGCGACCCAAGAAGCCAAAGTAAAAGCACTGCCAAATGCGCCTGAAGCTGCGGCTTTATAGCGAATAGCCGGAAATGCTGCCCCCAAAAAAAAATCGAAATCCTGCCTTCGACCCGCTCAGGCACCCGCTTTTATTGCGCACAGAAAACACCGAAGTTCGCAGATTATTTCGAAATACAGAACTGTTGAGGAAAACACAGAACGTGTCAAGCCAACAAAAAATGCACTAGCCTTCGACCCGCTCAGGCACCGACGATACGCGGGTTCGGGTGGGAACATGAAACGTTAAGTGGTGAACGTCGGGAAGTCTAACTTCTCGATTCTAGCTTCTAGCTTCTCCAAAAAAAATCCCTACCTTTACCACTCTAAACGTACACGCCATGATAGAAAAAATTAATGTATCGCATTTGTTGTTTATTGATATCGAGACAGTTCCGTTAACGGCCGATTTCTCGCAGCTCGATACCGAATCCCAAGAACTTTTTGAAGAAAAAACCCGTTACCAACGCAAGGAAGGTGAAACGGCAGAAGCTTTTTACCACAAAGCCGGCATTTGGGCCGAGTTTGGTAAAATCATTTGCATTTCGCTTGGGCAGTTTGCCATACGGCGCGATGTTCGAAATTTTCGCGTAACCTCGTTTTACGGCGAGGAGCCACAGTTGTTAAAGGAATTCGCCAACCACCTGTCGCAGAACTACGAGTCGGCGCAATACGTGTTTTGCGGACACAACATTAAGGAGTTCGATTTACCGTATTTATGTCGGCGTTTTCTCATCAACGGCATAAAACTTCCCGAGAAATTGCAATTTTTTGGAAAGAAACCTTGGGAAATCGCGCACATCGACACGCTCGAGTTGTGGAAGTTCGGCGATTTTAAACACTACACTTCACTCAAATTACTGACCTCTGTTTTAGGCATTCCGAGCAGCAAAGACGACATTTCCGGAGCCGATGTAGCCCAAGTTTTTTACCGCGAAAACAACATCGACCGCATCATTCTCTACTGCGAGAAAGACGTTATAGCCTGCGCCAACGTACTGCTCCGCCTGCGCAACGAACCCCTTTTAGATCCCGACGAAATCCTAAAGTTTTAAACCGTACCGAAAAGCTACAGTATTTGGGCGTTGCCCGCTTAGCATCCGTACGAAAAGGGTGTCAAGCGGGCCGGGCTGTTCGCTGCAATCCGCCACTCGGCAACCGCCGCTCGTGGCGGGATTTCCGCTGCCATCCCTAACGCAAAATCGTTACCGAAAAGAGGGGTTGGAGAAACGTTTGTGCCCAAAATTAACATGCGATAACTCGAAAAATCGTTTTTTTCTAAAAATTTACAGAGCGTTCGATTTTTGAGTAAATTGGTTGCGGGAAAGATTTGATTTTTTCTTTAGTAATTAGCTACAAATCTCAATTAAATGGTTATGAGTCAGGTTCTTTTTAAATATCGCGTTCATCCAGGCGATTTTTTTCGAAATGCCGAGATTGCAAAACTTCCTGATCCGGCACATAATTTCGAAGGATTTTTAATTTGGTTTCTAGACAATTATCAATCAGACTCGCGAGTCGCATATATTGACGATTTGTCAAAAGCAATTGAAGAAGAGAACATTACAACTATTTTGATTGGCGATAAATCATTTAAGAACAAATCCGAAATACAAAATGAAATTGAGGTGATCGAAAACGAGCTAAAAGCCGAAGCTTACGAAAATTTCTATCGGTTATTGCGAGAAAACAAAATTCAAATAATCACCGATCATGATAAATAATAATTGGACTAGAGAAGAGACGATTGTTGTGTTAAAACGGAGTTACTAAATCTAAATTAATGAGAACCAAATGGTTTATCCGGTAATTTGTGCCATCATTCATTTTGGCGATCGAGTACTTGCAGTTCAACGATCGGAATCAATGAGTTTACCCTTAAAATGGGAATTTCCTGGCGGAAAACTCGAGGACAACGAAACGGAAGAAGAGTGCATAATAAGAGAAATAAAAGAGGAATTAAATATTAATATTGAAGTTTTACAACGACTTTCGCCTGTTTTACACTCTTATCCCAATATTTCAATAGAGCTAATTCCATATTCTTCTAAATATTTAAGTGGGGAATTGCTGTTAAAGGAACACAAACAATACGTTTTACTAGAAATAGAAGAGCTTTGCCAATTAGACTGGGCAGAGGCAGATGTGCCAATATTAAATCAATTGAAAAATTTATGAAGGAGGGTATTTACGAAGAGCTTGTGACAAAGTTAGTTTTCCAGCAGATCAATGAACTTAACAAGGATAATTTCTACATCAACACATCTAAAATTGACAAGCAAGAAGCCTCTTTGATTTTAGCCAAGCATTTGTCACAAACTATAAAGCACGCCCTTGATTTTGTCAAAACGGAAGATCAACTAGAAAGGCAAATCGAGATTGCTAATAAAATTATTCTTGTTTTAAAGGATGAGTTAAAAAATGGTGATTTTGAAAAAGACCTAGTTGAGGTTAACGGCGAGATTCTTAAAGCTGTTTTTACAAAAATTGATAGCCATTTTTCAGATCTTGATCTTCACCTTAAAGAAATAACACCGTATACCAGACTAACTCATAGCGAATTATTTACAGGTGGAAACACGGGTTTGTCACTCGAAAGTGAACTCAAGAAGGAAATTTTGTCTTCAGATCGAATCGATCTTTTAGTTTCATTCATAAAATTTAAAGGTGTAATAATTCTAAAGCGAGAATTACAAGAGTTTACAAAAAAAGGAGGTCAGCTGAGGGTCATTACGACTACTTACATGGGAGCCTCAGATTACAAGGCCATTAAATTGCTGGCCGATCTTGAAAACACTCAAGTAAAAATTTCGTACAACACAGGCAATGAACGTTTACATGCAAAAGCGTATTTGTTTCATAGAAATACGGGGTTTAACACAGGATACATAGGCTCATCTAATTTCTCTCGTTCCGCGCTAACAGATGGTTTAGAGTGGAATCTCAAAATAACAACCAAGGAGGTAAGTCATATTATTGATAAATTCCAAAAAACATTCGAATCGTATTGGCAATCCGACGATTTCGAACTTTTTGATGAAGCTAATCACAAAGAAAAGTTAGTTTCGGCACTCAATGCCGGTAAAAAATCAACAGGTACCGAAATCAATTTGTCGTTTTTTGATTTAAAGCCATATCCTTTTCAACTTGAAATTCTTGAAAAGCTTGAAGTTGAAAGAAATGTTCACGGAAGAACAAGAAACTTAGTTGTTGCCGCGACAGGAACTGGTAAAACGATAATTTCTGCGTTTGATTATAAAAATTTTAAACAGCGCGAAAAGTCTTCCAAGTTGTTGTTTTTAGCACATCGAAAAGAGATTCTGATGCAGTCGTTCTCTGTGTTTAGAGGTGTTTTAAGAGATAATAATTTTGGAGAGCTTTTTGTCGACGGAATTGAGCCCGACCGATATGAATATGTATTTGCCTCGGTTCAAACACTAAGAAATCGATTGGATAAATTAAACTTATCACCTACCTATTTTGACTACATCGTAATCGATGAGTGCCATCATCAAAAAGCGAATTCGTATAGAGACATAATAAACTATTTTGTTCCAAAAGTCCTTTTAGGATTAACAGCAACACCTGAAAGAATGGACGGTGGCGACATTCAAGAAGATTTCCACAACAAAATTGCCGCTGAAATTCGTTTGCCCGAAGCTTTGAACAGAAAACTGCTGTGCCCATTTCAATATTTCGGCATAACAGATTCTATCGATTTAACCAATGTTGCTTGGGAACGCGGCCGGTATGCTCCTAATCAACTTTCAGATATTTATACCAGCAACAATCGTCGAGTTCGAGACATTATTAATGCGCTAGACAAATACACAAAAGACTACCACGACGTTAGGGCGCTTGGTTTTTGTGTTTCCATAGAACATGCTGAATTTATGGCCGAAAGCTTTTTATTAGCCGGCTTTAAAGCAGGTTACTTAACAAGTTCGAATACAGAAAATAGGGTTGAAGTCAGAAACAAACTACAGAAAAAGGAAATTAATTATTTATTCGTCGTTGATATTTTTAATGAAGGCGTCGATGTTCCAGAAATCGACACAGTTTTATTTTTAAGACCAACTGAGAGTTTGACCATTTTCTTGCAACAACTTGGGCGAGGTTTACGATTAGCTGAGAACAAAGATTGTCTCACTGTTCTAGACTTTGTTGGAAATGCTCGGCCTGAATACAACTTCGAAAATAAATTTAGAGCATTGATCGGTAAAACTGCGACAACAGTTTATAAAGAAATTGAAGATAACTTTCCTCATCTACCATTAGGTTGCTCCATTATTCTAGAGAAAAAAGCTAAAGAAGTTATTTTAGCGAACATTAAAGCAGCGACGACAATAAATAGAAAGCAGATTATCAATCGGATCAAGAGTTTCAAACACCAAACTACCTTAACATTTAATCTTAAGAATTTCCTTAGCTTTTATAATCTTCCCATTCAATACGTATATAAATTTAAAACCATTGGATGGAAACGGCTTTGTCAAGAAGCAGGAATTGTTAGTGAATTCGAAAACATTAATGAAAAAGAGATTTATTCTGCGATAGCAAACAAATGGCTTGCTACAAAGTCAACAAGCTATTTTAGGTTTATTCTTCAATTAGCCAGAAACCATTTTAAAATAGCAATTGATGATTTTAATGAACAAGAAAAAGCTATGCTTTTGATGCTTCATTATGACATTTGGCAGAAAGCAGCTGGTTTTGAAACACTTGAAAAAAGTATTCACGCAATCGGACGAAATAATGTTTTAGTAGAAGAAATAATTGAAGTCTTAGAAGTATTGCTCGACGAAATTGATTTTAAAGAAATAGAAATTGATTTACCTTATCCACAACCTCTTAAGGTACATGCTAGATACACAAGAGATCAAATTCTGGCAGCGTTCAACTTGAGTTCCTTTGAAGTTAAATCTCCAATAAGAGAAGGCGCTGCAGAAAATACAGCATTAAACACAGAACTTCTATTTATAAACTTAATCAAATCAGAAGAGAATTTTTCGCCAACCACAATGTATGACGATTATGCGATTAATGAAACGCTATTTCACTGGCAGAGTATTAATTCAGCAGGTCCAAAAACAAAAAGAGGTTTATCCTACATTGAACATAAATCAAATGGAAAACGAATTTTACTATTTGTGAGAGAGAAAGCTACCGATGAATATGGTAACACTATGGGTTACGTTTTTGTTGGCGAAGGTTCACTCAAAGAACATTATGGGTCTAAACCGATTAACGTAAAGTGGGAATTAAGTGAGCCTATGCCACATTATCTTTGGAAAGACGCAGCAAAATTAAGGGTTGGTTAAAGAAATTTATCTGTAGAGCCCACCCCAAACCCCATAAAAAACTCCGATTTCTCGGAGTTTCGTTTTTTAAAAACACTTCTTCAACCACTGTTTTAAACTCGTAGCTTCGTGTATGATGCCCGCAAGATAGAATCAAATGCGGCATATCATTATGTCTACATAAACCTTTTTTAAACAAAAAACATAGAGCCTCCTCTAAAAAAGCCCAGACCTTTAAAACCATTTACACCCCCCCTATTTCTTTTCACTTGCCTCCAAATCTATAATATCGCCATCAACGTCTAGTCTAAAGGTTTTTAACTCCACTGGAACTGCGGGCCAAAATCCTACAGAATACCTTTTTGTTTTTCCCGCCTTGAGGGGCATCTGAAATTTATCAGTTTTATTAGTAAGCTTTCCGCTTTGCAGTACATTAGTGGACTCATAGCGATTCCCTTGTTCGTCAACCAAGAAAAAAGATTCGAAATCCAAAACCACGTCTTTATCCGTGGTATTGCTAATATCTATAGTCACCGATTTGAATTTAAATCCTTTTTTTGCTACGTATTCAACTTGATACTCACCCCTTTTAAAGGTGCTTCTTTCGCTTCTTATAATTAATGGTTTTAGAGTTACACCAGGCAAATATTCGTGTGTCGCTTCTTTTAGCATTTGAGAGTAACTAAGAGACATTGCAGTAAAAAAAAGCAAAACCAAAAGCATGTTCTTTAATTTCATAACAATCTAAATTTTAGTAAATATAGCAAAAGTAGTAATGAACGTTAGTTCAGTTGCTATTATTTTTATAGTTAGATGCTTATTTAATAACAAATTACAGCAGAGACTTTTGTTTTTATAACAAAAAAAGCCCGGAGCAAGTCCGAGCTTATAACTATTTTTTTATAGTGCACCAATAAAGCACATTCGAATATTGCGGCACTTTCTTGCGTACGCAACATTTTAAAAACACTTCTTCAACCACTGTTTTAAACTCGTGGCTTCGTGTATGATGCCCGCAAGATCCGTGATTTTTACGCGTTCTTGTTGCATGCTGTCGCGGTGGCGGATGGTAACCGTTTGGTCGTCGAGCGTTTGGTGATCAACCGTTACGCAAAACGGTGTTCCTAACGCGTCTTGGCGGCGGTAGCGGCGTCCTACAGCGTCTTTTTCGTCGTACGCTACGGTGGTTTCCCAACGCAAGTCGTTGCAAATGCTTTTGGCGAGTTCCGGTAAGCCGTCTTTTTTCACCAAAGGTAAAACCGCAACTTTGGTTGGTGCCAAAACGCTCGGAAGCTTTAAAACGGTGCGTGTAGAGCCGTCTTCCAGCGTTTCTTCGGTTAGTGCTGTGGCAAAAATCGCCAAGAACATACGGTCGAGACCCACCGAGGTTTCTACCACATAAGGCGTATAATTTTTGTTTTCTTCGGCGTCGAAATACTGCATTTTGCGTCCGGAGTATTGTTCGTGCGCTTTTAAATCGAAATCGGTACGCGAGTGAATGCCTTCTAATTCTTTAAATCCGAACGGAAATTCAAATTCGATATCGGCAGCGGCATTGGCGTAGTGCGCTAGTTTTTCGTGATCGTGAAAGCGGTATTTCTCCCGACCCAAACCAAGCGATAAGTGCCAGTTTAGGCGCGTTTCTTTCCAGTATTCGTACCATTTCATTTCGTCGCCGGGTTTTACAAAAAACTGCATTTCCATTTGTTCGAATTCGCGCATGCGGAAAATAAATTGGCGCGCAACGATTTCATTTCGAAATGCTTTTCCGGTTTGTGCAATACCAAACGGTATTTTCATACGGCCCGATTTCTGCACGTTCAAAAAGTTCACAAAAATACCTTGTGCCGTTTCTGGGCGTAAGTACAAATCCATAGCGTTTTCTGCCGAAGCGCCTAATTTGGTGCCAAACATCAGGTTAAATTGGCGCACTTCCGTCCAGTTTTTAGAACCGGTATCTGGGTCGGCAATTTCCAATTCTTCGATAAGTGCTTTCACATCGTCGAGTTCGCCCGCATCGAGCGATTTCGCCATGCGTTGTAAAATGGCTTTCTTTTTCTCCAAATATTCCACCACTCGTGCGTTGGTAGTTACAAAGGTTTGCTCGTCGAAGGCCTCGCCAAAACGCGCTTTTGCTTTTTCAATTTCCTTATTGGCTTTTTGTTGTAATTTCTCGCAGTAATCTTCGATTAGCACGTCGGCACGGTAGCGTTTTTTCGAGTCTTTATTGTCGATTAACGGGTCGTTAAAAGCATCTACGTGTCCCGAAGCTTTCCAGGTGGTTGGGTGCATGAGAATTGCGGCGTCGAGACCTACAATATTGTCGTGCATTTGCACCATCGCCGCCCACCAGTATTCGCGGATGTTTTTCTTAAGTTCTACGCCGTTTTGTGCATAATCGTACACAGCACTCAGGCCGTCGTACACTTCGCTCGAAGGGAAAATAAATCCGTATTCCTTAGCGTGTGATACAACGTTCTTAAATAAATCGTCTTGTTTTGCCATAATGCTGCAAAAGTAAAAGAAATTTCGAGAGCGCGCTTGCGATTGAAAAAATCAAAAAGCGGTTTTAGAAGAAGTTAGCTTCACGAGGTTTTTTTGAGGTTTTTGGGGGTGCCGGCGTCTTATGCATAGCGCTTCGCCAACGTTTCGTGGAGCCGCCGTCGCGCTATCCGCTGTATCTTTTTTGCGAAAACCCTAGTGGAAATCCCGTAGCGCAAAAAAGGATGTCGCTGCTATCGCTCACCCGAAAAAGAATGGAAAAAATAGAAAGAATTTAAAAAAGCTAAAAAAGTGAAGAAATGAAAGACTAGCCTTCGACACGCTGCCTTCGACAAGCTCAGGCACCGACGATACGTGGGTTTGGGCAGGCAAAACGACACGTTAAGTGGTGAATTCATCGATCCCGATAGCAATCGGGACTAGCTTCCAAAAAAACGATACGTAAAATGGTGAACGTCACGCAGTCTTAATACTCCAATCTTAACACTAAAACGGCTTAGCGAACACACGTTATTTATAAAATTTAGCTGCTATGTTTTGAAAATCGTGTAACTTTTTCATGTTCTTGTTGTTTTCAAAGTAATTTAACCCAACATAGACATTACTTTTTTTACCCACAATTGTTATGTGATAGCTTTGACAGTGATTTGTGTTTTCGCAAAAAGGCGAATCGCTTGGCTTTTGTTCATTGCTTTTTGATTGGTAAATGATGAATTTTTCGCCTTGAAACAAGATTTTTAAGTTTGTAAATTCCTCCCTCAGCGTTTTTTGTACACTATCGCTTGGAATATTGAAATCAAATTCTTTGTTGGTGGTAACCACTAAGAAATTTGAAGTTTCCTTGTCAATATAAAGTTCAGATGTTGGCGTGGAATCAAACAACTTTACCTCTTTCATTTTTAGATAATTGTGATAGTCAATTTTTTTGTAATACGAAGGAATTTGAACGTTTATAGAGTCCTGATTATTAAGGCTTTCGCTGTTAGAGGCATTTTTGCAGCAAAGAAAAAAGAGCACGATTACAAGTAGGCTAATTTGAGATACAATAATCTTTTTTTCTGGGTTCCATTGTAAATTTATCATTTTCGTTAGGGGTTTTGTTTCCAAAACACACTTTACAACTTTCACTACAAGTTTCATTTTAAACGGAATTAAGCTGTAAACGTACGTTTTAACGTTCTAGTCTGCGTTTTTATGTTGTTTTGCGAAAGTACGCAACCACAAAAAACCGACTTAGAATCCGAGCTTTTAATTTGCCTCTGCCGCTACCGTTCAACCAAAAATGGCATTTAAATTTACATTATTTATCAAACTGTGTTCGAGGGTATAACTTTAAACTTAATTAAGATTTAGGATTTTTATTCATTTCTTGAATTATGCGGAATTACTGAGACTTCACTTTGATAATAACAATTTTTAATGCTAAACATCTTTCTGTCCGGGCCATAAAAAGTTATAATCAAAGTATCATTATCCGTTAAATTTACAAGAGCGAGATTTTTTTTAAACGGACTTTTAATGGGCCCACCAATTTGTTCCGAATTTTTAATCTTTTCAATTATCATTCTAGCAGCGGCGCTATCGACTATTTCTGGAGTTAGTAGTAGTTTATATTCTTTATTTTTTGAAATGCATGCACTCTTATTTTCAAATGTACACGAAACGAAAAGCAATAAATTAATCATCGATAATAACGTTCTCATAGTTTTGTCCGTAGTTTTTTATCGTCCTTGAGAGTTTGATAACTGCTCATGCTACTTGTTAGTATGTTTGCTTGGGAGTTTTATAAGGTTAGTTGTTAAAGGAATGGCACCAACAATTGTTAAGGCACGGATTATAAATTAGCGGGATTAGGCTTGATTTCGGAAGATGATTAGCTACTTTTCTACATTTTTTCTACCGACTTTCAGCTAAAAGCACTTTGTAACGGTTAGCCAAAGTATCGTCGTATCTTATAGCCTTTTCTAAGTAGTACAGCGCTTCAGTTCTATCATTTTTCGACATTTTAATTAGGTCAGCTTTTTCAACGCTATCATGATCGAAGTTATATTTGTCAAAGTAACTTTCAAACACATCCAAATGAGCGGGTATGTATCTCAATGAATCGGCTGCATATTTAGCTATCGGGATAAATATTTCGGGCGTATAATCAAGATAAGTGGTCTTTAATTTTTCATAACTAATTAAGTCCCCTTTTTTAAACTTTTTGTGCAAATCATTGATATTTTCCGTAGGTTCATTAAATGACCTTTCTTTGCAGCTATAGCTGGCTAAAAGAACACAGAGCGGGATAGCTTTTTTGAGAAAATTATAAATTTTTTGTAGTACCAATTGGCTCATAATCACTGTGGTTTTTGTCCCTTTTTTAATACCCTCTCCTTTTTCAAGAGCATTCAATTAATCACCGACTTCATTTCCAGTTGTAGACTTTGAACTTGGCGTTTTCCATCGTCATTTTTTTCCTCGTCTTGTTCTTGTTCTTGGAACGTATAACGGTATCTTCCGTTGTGTATGAGTAGACGAAAGAAATAGCAACATCTTGTATTAAAACGTGAGGTAAATGTATAAAATTGGCGTTTCAAAAAGAGTTGCATTTATACTATTTGTCACTTTCAAATTCTGAGTACTTTTCCAAATACATCTGCTTAAGCACAAAATTCCTACCGATACCCTCTGGCAGATAAGTTATCATTTAGTAGTATTAATATCTTTGGACAACAGTGAAAATTTTGTCTGACTCTGAAAATGTTTTTATTCTTTTTCTTCGAGTTTTAGTTTTCTTTCTAGTAAACAATCGAAACGGGAATTAGTCCAGCCTCATCAGCTTCATAGCTGCGTTTTAACGTTGAATTTCTATTTGTCTGAATGTAATTTATTAAACTTAAAACGCGATCCTTAACAAATTGTGCTTTTTTATCTATTGCTATCATTTCTATGTCTTCTGACGACAGACCGTCTCCTTCACTTCTTGCAAGAGACCATGCTTTTTTAAAATATAAATCTCTTTTTTTAAGCCATTCTCTTTGTTCTAAAGTTATTTTGTCGCGTTGTGTGGTACTCATCTTTAGTTTTATGGATTTATAAACCACATTTAACATCGAGTCCATCTTTATGTAAAAATCTTGTGAACAAGCTTTCATATTAATTCCTTTATCAAGGCAATTCTGATAATTTCGTTCCAAATTCTCGATTACTACCCTTGTTTGGGAAAGACACGACCAACTTAGGTTAATTAGCAGTATTAGAATCAGTTTATTTGTTTTCATTGTCGATTTCGTTACCGGTTCCTGAACATTTTAATGATTAAATTTATCCGAAGGCTTTAGTTTCTCAATCCCGACTTAATCTTTAAATAAAACAGCTAAAGTAGTTTTAAGCTATTTGTTGTCTCAACAAAATTTCTTCGCCATAAGCAAATGGATTCAAGATGAGAAAATCAGTTTTGAAAGTTACTTTTTCTAGAATCAAATTTAAAGGTTCTTAATTAGGTTTGATGTGCCGGAAATTATCAGCTTACTACGTGGAAATAAGCGTTCCTGAATTTTAAAATCAGCTAGTAAACTTGCTGACAAATTGATTTTTACAGCAATTTACGTCTTCCTTTTAAACACTAGGGTTATTATTTCGTCTACCGAAATTCTCACTTTCTTTTCGTAGTAATTTATATATAATCTTTCATCTACGATATTGTAGCAATACTTAATTTCTTCCATTTTAAAGATTTTCTTCTTCGGATCTAAAAAAGGATAACTGAATGCGGATTCGCCTTTAGCAGTAACAATTAAAATCTCTATTTTCTTGTCGTAAATTTTTACGGAATATCTTCTACTTTGGCCCTGTGATTCCCACTCGGTATAGCTTCCGTTATTTACTATCAATGTAAGAAATAGAAAATGGATAAAAAAATGTCTCATAATAGCTTTTACGATTTTTTGGCTCCAATTATCTACCGTTGTTACGTCAAATGAGGCTTCGTTTTGTGCTAAAGTTTCAGAATTAGCCTGTTTTTCCGATTTATACAACGGGTGTTACTAAAAAAACGCGAGTTCACCATAAAAATTATTGTTAGATCGCTTGAAGTAAACGTTTTGACTGGAAGAATCAAAACTTTCATCTACAATTTTGAAGCTAACCATTAATTTGGTATTAACCAACTATTTACATGATTACTAACTTCGATTTTAACATCGAACCCTGGTTAAAACACTTTTTTTGTAAAAAACTCACGACGCCACTGATTAAAACTTTTGGTTTCTACGCATACATGCAGTATGAATTTCTATGCGATTACTTGAGAGATTTATTGCTTATAGATATTCGCTTTGCTAAAAAATTTTGTCCACCTCTTTATACCGAATTTTTAAGTCGCGCAATAACTCACTAATAGGTCTGGAGACCGATATATTTTTGTCGACTTCGACTTGTATTAAACTACTCCGATTTAAGCCATTTTCGACGCTTATCTCTAAATATCCCTGATGTAGAGCATGATTTCTATCAATAAGTAGTGTCTTTTTATTCAAATGATTGATAATGTCTCTTCTTATTTTTTGTGTTGTTTCATTATTCGCGGGTACTTTCACGTATAACTGCAAGTCTTTTTGAATGCTATCTGTGAGGTAGATTGTGTCATTATTGTCGAAAACTATCAGCTCGGAATAGCTGTTATTTGTGTAAATGATTTTGTATTTTTTAATACTTGAGAAATCACTACGCTGTTTGCTCTTGGGCTCTGTGCACGCAACTAAAACGGCTAAAAGAAGGAAGGAGTAGCTTTTAATTATTTTCATACGGCTGTTTTTCCTTAAAAAATTCGTTTACCAATTTTTCTTTTCTAAGAAATAAAATGAGGTTATTGAACTCAGGGGACACCTCTCTACGAAAGTTCGCTATTTTGTTATAGGTTGTTGACATTACGTTTCGACCGTTACTTATAGAAAATTGCAAGCGAAATTCTCCATTGGACTTGGTTATTTTAAGAAGTTGATCTATCAATATTTGTCGATTAACCACATGTAAAAAGTGATTCGTTTTTTCCTGATTTACACTAAGGGAAAACTCAGTTGAAAGCTTGCGGTTTTTATAAAGAAGTATGTCTATTTCTTTCTTTTCTGTATCTAAAAGAAAAGATAAAATCTCGTTACCTTTTTGTACATCAAATGCATATTCAAGATAAGACTCGGGAAGCGTTTTTGTGTCTTGTTTAAAGGCGTACTGTCTATCATCACAACTTAATTGAAGACAGATCAACAAATAAAATAATAATTTATTATTTCCGATTTCTTTAATCAGGTTTTTTCCCCTCATGCCAGCCTTCGTTTAAACTTTTTGAAATTATATCTTTATCTTTTTTAATTGGTTGAGTCAAGCATTCTCCACGTTTTTAGCATTAATTTTTGCTGTTTCATTTTTAAGAGCAAAACTAACGATTGCGCCAACACTACGCTGTAATAATTTAGTTTTCTTGGAGCAACAATTTCATTATAAAGTGATGACAACAACTGGAATAGCAAGCTGTTCGAAAAAGTAGAATCCATATGGCTCATCAACCCTTAAAAAATTTGTTCCCGCGAAAAATTTGATGTATTCCTGCTGTTTTTCTTACAAATAGTTAAATTAACAGTATTTTTTATCTGTTCAAAAACCGACCACTTACCGTAACTCCCAATTTCAATTAAGACTTAAATAGCTTCTTTAATGGGGCTTTTTCATAAAAGTTATTTCATTAATTGCGCCGAAACAAGTTAATATTCGGGATATTTTATTTTATTTTCAACGTGTTCAAAATTTCATTAGCGTCCTCATAATCTCTATCTTTTTCAAAGTCGGATTTCTCGTCTAAAATAGAATAAGAAAAAATGACTTTTCTGCCACCGTCGACTATAATCCATTCGTATTGAGATATAGAATCGTCTATGAAACGTTTGCAATACATTAGCGCATTGTATTCACCAATTTTAGTTTCTGAAAAATTGCCCTGGAATGCAGATTTAACATCTTCAAAAGTGTAAGAATCGTCCGTATAATAATTCAAAATCAGCGCTTGATTGCTTTTTTCATTTATGAACCAGTACACATTTTTATGCACTCGACGAAATCTCCAAACATTAGAAGGAAACGTTAAGGTAAAACCCAATTTAGACACTGAAAAAACAGCTAGTCTTCTGAATAATAACCGCGTAAGTATATTGCTTTTTAGAAAGGGTATGTCGTACATGGTTTTTCTTTCAGCCATTCCGTTGAGACTAAAGTTCGTGACAATAAGATAGTTAGAATTGATGCGTTTTCGTGGTAAAAAGTAAGGTGTTTTTTGTGCTTACTGAAGATCTTTTCACTTATACTTCTCGAAAAAAAAGTCTATGAATCCTGAAGTATTTTCATGTTTTTTTCAATTATAAAGACTGTCGCCAATATACGAAAACGTCTAAAAATCTTGTGATGCACCTACGCCCAACCAATACGTGTTTCTTAAATGCATTCTCGCCCGCCTTTCCTGGCACAAAAATTAATTGAGCATTTTACATTC
The DNA here is from genome assembly GCF_027490375.1 of Flavobacterium sp. Taxonomy (GTDB): domain Bacteria; phylum Bacteroidota; class Bacteroidia; order Flavobacteriales; family Flavobacteriaceae; genus Flavobacterium. The sequence continues at coordinate 45,522 of NZ_JAIXYH010000040.1, read as the reverse complement.
GTTTAGAATAGGTTCAGCTTGTCGCATCTTGTTGATAAAACTTGAATCTTTTTTGGAAATTGGCTGATCCTCGATGCTAAAGTATGCTCTGTTTTTCCCGCGTACAATCGCCCAGTTTTTTAGATTTTGTGATGCATAAATCGTGTCGTCGTCTTTTTCTACAAATGCAAACTTGTAAGTTCCCATAAACTCTTCAGTTGAAGGCATGTTTTTAACGTTATTCTTTACATCTGCAATACTAATGGCACTCGATATTCTAATCATAAACTCTCCTTCGCCCCAACCCATACTCCAAAACGATTTTTCATTTATCTCGTTACCTAAAGACGAAAGGCCCATATATTTGTAGATAGTTAGGTTTGGACCAGAAAAATTTGCACGTGCTTTTTTAATTTGCTCAACGGCTGTAATGCAACTTTGATTCAAAAACAGAATAGTGAAAAGCGCAGCAAAAAACAAAATTATTTTACTTTGGTTTTCCGATTGTGTTTTGAATCTACGTTTGAGCGATATTCTTTCCAACTGTTTCGTGTTTGTTTTCATTCTTTTTGTTATATGTACTACTCCCTAAAAAATCCATCCAGTTGCTAAGTTAGATTTTTATAACAAAATCACTTTAAATTGTAGTCGTTTAAGCAATTTGGAAAAAGGAGCATGTAATGGTTTTTGCACTGCGCCGTTGGAAAACTAATTTAAGAGCGCTTCCGGCGTATTAAAAAACTATAAATTCCATAGATTAGAACACAAACGCCAATAGTCACGAGCGAAGATGTCATTACGGCTCCAAACTCTGAAAGGGAATATAATCCGCACACCGCTTAAAATCCGCGCCAAATAAAATAGAATTAAGAACGCAGACAAAATATTTTCTTGTAAAGGGATGCGATACAGAACTTTCTCGTGATTATTGTCCGGATTCATACTTTTATCTTTGAGGAAACGCAATTTCAAAATACAAGTCTTGAATGTAACAGGAGTATAAACCTGGAATGGCTCTATCATCATTTTGAATTAAATCTAGTTTTCGATTTTGTGCTACTTTCGAACCGATGTTAATGCCTGCGATGGCTCCATAAAAAAAAAATCAAATAAAATCGACCTTGTGATTAGGGTTGCCTGTTATTTAGATTTTTTAAGTTCTTTACTCCAGACCAGACGATCTATTTTTCTTAATAAAAAAGGTATCATAAAAATTAAAAATCCCCCGAAAGCGAAGTACAAGTAAACTTTTGAGTTTGTTGAATTCGTTAAATAAAAGGAATCACTGTTCTTGTAGTAATAAAAAGTGGCGTAGTTTTTCTTCGCGTTGTTATTATCGCAAAGTTCTTCTGGGGCACCACCAACAGCATAAACCTTGTCATTAAAAATAAATGAAGTGTTAGCAGCTCTTCCAGAGCACTCGTAGTTTAGAACTTTGCACGTAATCGGAATAAGCTTGTTTTCTTTTTGGCGCTCTATTAGATATGTCAAGAAAAAACCAATAACGGTTAAAACGCCTAGAATATATGTTATAGCGCTGTATTTCATCTGTTTTAGCAATTCGCGATTGTTTGGAAAAATTCTTAAAAAAGCCTGTAAACTCTTGTTTTAATGGCTTTTACTTGCATTTTATGAAAGTAGTACAATTGATTATAAGTTTTCATACGCCGAGACGACATTTTCACTAAAGAGGCAAGTTGCTTTAGATTCTTGCCTTGAGCCAACGAAAAACGCACGAAAAGCACCCTGACCAGCTTATGAAAGATCTTTACGTTTTCAAATTATTTTTATTTGGGCAGCATTTCCGGCTATTCGCTTTAAAGCCGCAGCTTCAGGCACATTGGGCAGTGCTTTTACTTTGGCTTCTTTGGTCGCCAGTAAAAGCACGCCAAATTTGCACCTGCCGCTTTACGGGTTTTTCGCTACTATCCGGGCTGCGGGCAGACGTTACCGAAAAATCGTTGGCAATAATTTGTTAATGCGCGGATTTCAAGTCTGGGCAATTAGATGTTGGTAACAAAAATCTGTAATTGATTTTCACAAAATTACAACCAATCAAACACGAAGTTACGATAGTCTAATTGAGATACTCTGGCCACCAGTTTCCCGAAATAATTTCATATTTCGTATAATCCTGATTGGTTGGTATTGCTATTTTCAGTTCAACAATTTTATTTCGGTAATAAATATTTTCAAAAGCCACTTTTTTAAAGTTTAATCTCTTAAGCTTTATTTCATAAATATATGGGTCTTTTGACTTATCTATTGGGTCAGACGCTATGTCGAGATAAACAATTTCGTCCTTCATTTTACCGATATAAAAATCGCCAGGGACGTTATAGGAGCTTAAGTCAAAACAAACTACTTTTTTCTTGATTTTTGCGATAAGGTATCCGTGAGTAATGTGTGCAAAATGTCCAAAACTGGTAAAAGACTTACCTTTAAATAGAAACAGTTCTAATCCATCGCCAGCGTTGTAATATCTGATTTCTGGGTCAGGTAAATCGAAGTCCAACAAACTCCAAAGCGCTTCATCTGTAGCATACGTTTCAATTTTATTATCATTGAAATACAAGAAAGAAGCAATCGAATCAGCTTCATAAGTGTTTAAATTTCTTCTTCCCCAAAAGAAATCACTAAAAACTACTTTTGTACTGTCATTTCTAAAAGCAACTTCTCTTTTGCTAAGCGCCTCACTTTCAATTATTTCAAAGTTAATTTTCTTAAACGGTAGTGAGTCAGCAAACGAAATGTTATTGAGAAACACTTTCAAATTATCATCGTCCTCTCTTGTTGCATTTGGAATATTCGACTGACAAGATAAAACCAGGCTTGTGAACAGCACAAAAACAATACTGCGGGTTATTGTTTTGTAGAAAAATATAGTATTCATAAGTTACGTCTGGAGTTCGTTTTTTAGATAATACCACCGATATGGCTGGCGTTCGCTAAGCGCATATAATCGGCAGACTTTGTTTCGTTATTTGGGTGAAGTTTTTCAGTTTTCAAGCCTCCTAAGATTAGTTCCGAGTTGTAATTCCATTTAAAATCAGTTTCGACTCTGCCGGCATTTGCTGGCCAAATAAAGCGCGCAACGACATTTTTTGCGTTTAGAAAAAGGTATTGTCCTAGTTCAAATTTACTCTTTCCGTATTATCAATGCCAAGCGAGGCTTTATTTGCGCAAATTACAGCAGATGTTATTCCTGCGTTATTTTTCTCCAATGCAAATTAGTTTTAAAATAGGCTGTACATCTCTCAAATTTGCCCACTCGATAATTTATCTTCGCACGAAGTCATATAGCTCCCTTGGGCATTGCCACTTGGCAGAAACTCCGTCAGAATTATTCCCAAATGATTTGTCGCCTGATTCTCACCGGAGCCACTGCGGCTTAGGAGGTTAACTAATTGGTGGTTACCTTCATTTTCTAGGGTATAGCACACAGATTCGCGGGATCGTGTTTTATGCAATTTACTCATTATTATTCTGACTTTCAATCTGATTTATGAACTTTGAGAAAGTTATCCAAAAATCTGTATCGTAAACCGTTTCTTGATCTACTTTCAGCAAAAGGGCTATATTTTTTACTTTTTTATGGTCGAAATGCGGCAAATTTTCTTTGTTAAAAAGTTCAAGGAATAGCAGTTCAAAAGCCATTTCATATTCATCGTGCTTAATAAAATGTTCAATTTCATTTAAACTAGGCTCATCTAAATTTTTAGCAAATAGGTTTAAAAGGAGAGAAAATTCGTGTTTGATATCCGTCCAGTCAATTTCGCTCATAGTTGTTCTTTATTTTTATAAAATATTGTTAGACAATGGTTTGAATCGGTGCCGAATTTGAGATGTTGGGCAATAATCGAAATATGCGTACGTTACCAAATTTACGCTGCCAACAATTTTCTAAGTTAAGAATTATAGGTTTGCGAGATAACAATAGGAAGACACGAACATGCGTTTTTTGGGTTGGTTTATGCAATTCATTAGGGTGTTCGCGTAGCGTGTTTTAATCCGAGAGCATTTAATCAATGTTTATGGAAGACTATGCTGTCGGACACTTTTCGATCGTTGATAAATTCAGAGATTTTAGTTACTCTTCCACAACTGCAATATTCTTTCGAAGTGCCGTTTTGTTCATTCTTTTTAAATTGAGCAGTTGTGTAAATGGTGTTGTTTAAATTATCGTAATAGGTAATAAAGTCACCCTCTATTTGTCCGTTAATTATAGTATATTTCATCTGTAATTTATTGGATTTGTAATATCGAAAGAATATCCGTTTTTTGCCGTTTTTCGACCATTTTTCTCTCATATATGTAAAATCGTCGCGGTGGTAGTAGTCTATAGTTTTTTGATCAAGTGAATTAGCATGTTGATATGTTATCATCTTTGTATCACCCAAGAAAGTCTGTTCAACAGACAATTTTTTGCAGGAACAAATGCTGAAGAAAACAAATAAAACAAAATAATTTAAATACCGCATGTTGCACTTTTTTCAAAGCTTATCTCAATCGTTGTCGCCTTTTTGATTTTTTGACCAAGCTGTAGAATCAACTTCTCTTTTAGGACTGTCAAAATAGCTCTCAGAAATAGTATATTTTGAGAACAATTGACCTTCCAGCTATTTCGGTTCCTTAGGAACGGATTATACGTCCATCCGATTGGGCGCGTTAGTTTTAACCGAGTTCCCTTCGCCTTTTACCTCATCGTCTTGTTCTTGGCCTTGGAAACCATAGCGATACTCGTTTATACTACCGTACCTATTTGGTATAAGCGAACCAAAAGGGGTAGATTCTTTTTTGTAAAAGAACCTGTGGAAAATACAAAAAAAGCATTACGATTGACAGATGCTTTAGTGTTTTTATTACTGAGTAGTCACGAGACCTGCTTGAGCGATTGTGCTTTAATAAGAAAACTCAGGAGAGATGGGGGAAAAATAATTTTTTTATCGTGTGATTAACTTTGATACATTACTCTAAGCAAATAATTTTATATTTTTTACAAATGTCCTCTGCTAATTCATTTAATTCCGCTTCTAATTCTGCTTCGGTAGGGTGTTTATAAATTCTACAAACCTGTTTATAAATTTTATTATTCGGAATAATATTTGAATGAAGTAGTAGTGAAAATAATATTGAATATTTCCACTCTTCATCTTTGCTTCTTAAAACTTGGATGATTTCATCGTCAATTTTGTTTGCATATTGACTTAAATACTTAGATACTAAAGCTGCGGCAGGCCAATTCATATCTTTTAGCCATTCAAGTAGACTATTTACATCATCTTTTATTTCATCAATATTCATCTTTTCTAAAAAGACAAAGAAATTAACATCAGACTTGTCTTGTGGGATATATCTTTTCATTTTTAAGGTTTTACTTTAGCTGCGCTCTCCGAAGTCTCCCGACTTCCGGGTAATTATTTGTAACTTGAAAAACGCAAGAAGTACGCTATCTGTATTTGTACTATCTCTTCAGTGCATAAATAAAGATGAATTTTAGTGTGCTTTTTAATCATACCTCAAAGTCGGTAGGCGTTGCGAAGCGAGAGTAGTGCTAAAGTATAAATTTCTACGTTGCTTGGCTACTGGAAATTGCTAATTGTGAACACAACTCGCCCGCGCCGGCACACAGTGCCCCATGCTGCAATCCTCCCAAGCGGACAAGATCTAGCAAATGCCAAACAAGTGAGCTAAGAAAGAGTGCTAAAAAACGTCTCAAAATGAGGGTGTTGTGAGGCGGTTTGCTTTTTATTTCAGAAATTAGTACTATCCTAAGTACGGGCTGGCTGGAACTAGATGGTACGAAAAGCAACGTGTCGCTGTCGCTGGGCTTATTTAGAATTTAACGAAAAACCTGTAGAGAAAGCCAATTCATTTTAAAACTGAAAACATAAACTTGATTTATTGACGGTTCGAATTAGGGGAAGCTTACAGAATGGGCTACCAAACGACATCAGAATTCTCAGTAAGCCCCATAGATTCAGTTATTTCTTTAATTTTCACAGATAAAAAAGAACCTAGAGCCATATGAAAATCGTATGCTTTTCTTTTGTCAACACTTTGTATGATTTCAATAAAGCAATTTAAAAAATCTGAACTCTCATTGAAAAGTTCTAATTCCTGTTTTAATTTTTCTTTTAATTCCAGATCTTCTTCATTATCAACAAAATCAACAAGAAACTTTTTTTTATCTAAAAATAATATTTTAGGAATCTCTACTGTATTAATTTCATTTTCAATCAATCCCTTAACAAGGATCCGTTTAGATTTATCAACTTGTACATTCTCATTTCTAAAATATTGAGACAATCCCGTTTCTGTCTTAATAGTACAATACAATAAATCATTTTCTTTTTCAAAATAATATTTCTTGTCAAATTCAACATTTGTAATTGCTTTCTGCAAGAAAAAATAGTATTTATCTATTGTATTCATAATTAATCATTTATTAAGTCAGTCCAAGTACTTGGAGCTTTTATGGCACATCCCGTTACCTTTACCTCATCATCATTCGCTTTTCCGTTAATGCCATAGCGGTAATTCCCCGTTTCATCATGCCGGTTTGGTATGAGCATACCAAAGGGGTCGTAATCAGTATATGCAAGAACGTCGGGTTAATGCTAAGGTATGTTTTTTTGCGTTACACCGCCGTGATCCCTAACCAAATAGTGAACACAACTCGCCCGCGCCGGCACACAGTGACCCATGCAACAAATTTAGCAAATGCCATACAAGTAACCCAACAAACCTTGCTACAAATCTTCTCAAAATGAGGGTGTTGTAAGGCAGTTTGCTTTTTATTTCGGAAATTAGTACTATCCTAAATACGGGCTGGCGGGAACGAGCAGACTTTCTGAAAGATGTTGTCGGACGGCTCACCTTCAGCCTGTTGTTTTGCTATAGATGGAGTAATTGCCTCACCCGCGCTGGCTGGAATTAGGCCAGACTTAAAGCAGCATGTCGTTACCGCTCGGCTCATTTTAAAACGGATAAGATAAATTTGATTTGCGAAGGATTCGAATTAGGAGAAGGCTACGCCTCCATCCCGACTGCAAAATCGTTCTCAATGAAACTAGTTTTCAAAAAACCTACTCGCCGAAGCTGTAATAGGGCACAAATTGAAAATTAGTGTATGGCCTTTTTCCCATCTCAAAATCTTCAAAATTTACGGTTTTTCCGTAAAATCATTGTTTGTCAGCGCTGTATCTTTCGCAAAAAAGATGATTCGCGATTTACTAAACGTTTTGTATCCTCCGGTTTGTTGCGGCTGCCGAAATCTGCTACTCACCGGCGAAAAAAGTATCTGTACCAAGTGCCGACACGAACTGGCGCTCACCAACTACCATTTGTATTCCCAAACCGAAGCCGCCTCAAAATTCTCCGGACGGCTGGAACTCGCCTTTGTTTCCTGCTTCGTTTATTTCAGTAAATCAAGCATCGCACAAAAACTAATACACGAACTCAAATACAAAGGACAACAACAAATCGGCGAACTTTTTGCCTATTGGTATGCAACCGATTTAAAGCAAGTGCCCGCTTTACAAAAAATCGATTACGTTGTTCCCGTACCGCTTCACAAACGCCGGTTGCGCGAACGCGGTTACAATCAAGTGGCACGCTTCGCAGAAACACTCGCTCAAACCTTAGGTGCCACATACAACGACCAACTTTTAATTCGAAATCGGTATCGAAAAACGCTCACCACCAAAAATAAATCGGAGCGTCTCGGACAAGACAGCGGTATTTTTGGACTAAACGCAGAAGCTGACAAAAAATCGGGACACTACCTGCTCGTCGACGATGTGCTTACCACCGGCAGTACACTAACACAATGCGGACAGGCGCTCCGAGAAATTCCCGGAGTTCAAATTAGCATCGTTACTATGGCTATGTCGATTTAACAACTTCCATTTCCGATTCCAAATCTCAAAACAGTTTTCACCAAAGTGTGTGGTTTTTTCTTTTCACCAACGCAACAAGTAGCTCAAACTTACCCAAAATGTAGTTTTAACTTGATGCTACCTCCTGCCGCGGTGCCGCTTCTTGAAAAATAGTCGTTACTTTGCCTTCCTGAAAAGGCGTTATAACCATGAAGAAAATCGCAGCATTAACCGCAATTGTTCTCTTATCGCTTCTGATCTTTAGCCGTTGTGCGAAAGTGGGCTCCATTAGCGGCGGACCTTTAGATTCGATTCCTCCTGTTTTGGTTTCGGCTTCTCCTAAAAACTTTTCGACCAATTTCAATAGTCAGGTTATTAAAATCAGTTTTAGCGAATACGTTAAATTCAAAGACGTTAGCAAACAATTGGTGGTTTCTCCGCCGCTAAAACAACAGCCCACCGTTACACCTACCGTAGCTGCAAAAGAATTTACAATACGTTTTCGCGACACACTAAAACCAAACACCACCTATTGTTTAAATTTCGGAAACAGCATTCAAGATAACAACGAAGGCATTTCGCTAGAGAACTTTAGATACGTTTTTTCAACCGGAAGTACAATCGATTCGCTTACGCTGGAAGGCCGCGTTTCCGATGCACTCGAACGCAAACTCGATCCTGGAATTAGCTTGCTCCTTTACGATGCAAACGACAGCTACAACGACTCACTCGTTTACAAACAAGCACCGCGTTACGTAACTACCACCCGCGATAGTTTGAACAACTTTAAGTTCGAATATTTAAAAGCCGGTTCCTACAAACTTATTGCACTGCAAGAGAAAACTGTAAACTACAAACTAGAACCCGCTTCGGAAAAAATCGGATTTAGCAGCACTTTTATCCAAGTTCCTAATACCGAAAGTCAGCAAGTACGGGTATCTAAAGCTAAAAGCACCTTTAAAGCTTTAAACGCATCGTCGGCTTCGGCAAACCGACTACTTATCGGATATTCGGGAACGGCAGATCAAGTTCAAGCCGAAATCTTATTTCCAAAAACCGATTTAAAACCCGTGGTTACAAAAATTCCTGGCAAAGATTCGTTGCACGTTTTTATTCCGCAGGGCAAAAAAGACTCAATCGGTGTGCGCATCCGTTCAGGTGCCTATCAAAAAGATTTCACGGTCAAGTCGAAACTTCAAGCATCAGACAGCCTAACAATATCTGCGGTTAAAGCAGGCGCGTTGCCATGGCGCGAAGATTTTGAACTGCTTTCTTCGACGCCCATAGCTCGCATTAATAAAGAACTCATCTCGCTTACGCAGAATGGCAAACCGATTGATTTTAGCTTAACGGAAGATCTCGCCCATTTGAAAACCACTGTGAAGTTCAAAAAGGAGGAAGTCGCCAAATACGTTTTACAAATCCTTCCAAAAGCCGTTCAAGACATTTACGGACAGGAAAACGATAGCCTTAAATTTAGTTTTGGAACTCGTGCCTTATCCGAGTTTGGAAATCTGACGTTATCGCTTAAAAACGCTCCTAAATCGCCGCTGCTGCTGCAATTAACCAACGATAAAGGAAAAGTTCTCTACGAAAGTGTGGTTTCGGAAAGTCAACAAGTGTTTTTTGAAGGCCTAGAACCCAATAAATTTTATGTTCGCGTAATTGTCGACACCAACGGAAACGGCATGTTTGATTCGGGAAATATTCTTGAAAACAAACAACCCGAAGAGGTCATTTACTTCCCCGAACTTCTCGACGTACGAGCCAATTGGGATGTTAATCAAGATTTCGATCTGAGGCGTTAGCGCAAGTCAAAGGCGTCGGCATCGTATAAAAACCCAAGTTTTTCCCTTTGCTGTCGCTGAAATTCAAAATCGATTTCCACGATTTCAGAACGATCGTCGTTTAATACCTTTATTTGGGTATTTCCCAAACAATCGATAACCGCAGTATGGCCAGGATACGACAAGTTTTTTCCGTCAACGCCAATCCGATTTACGCCAATAACTGCGCTCATATTTTCAATAGCACGTGCCTTCAAAAGCGTGTCCCAAGCCAAAATACGAGTTTCGGGCCAGTTCGCTACGTAAATCAATAAATCGTAGTCGTTGTTATTTCTGCTAAAAACTGGAAAGCGCAAATCGTAGCAAATCTGCGGCATGATACGAATTCCTTTGTACAGAATAATTTCCCGACGATTGCCCGCTTCAAAATTCTGCTGCTCGCCCGCTAGCGTAAACAAATGGCGTTTGTTGTAGTGTCGAACCGCGCCGTTGGGAAATATAAAAACCAATCGGTTGTAGAATTTTCCGTGTTCTTCGATAACTAAACTTCCTGTAATGGCGCAATTTTTCGCCTTTGCTAATTGTTTCAGCCCCATTATCGTTTCGCCATTCATGGTTTCGGCAACGGCTGTAGGGTTCATGGTAAAACCAGACGAAAACATTTCGGGTAGTACGATTAAATCGACGTTTGCGGGTAAATCGTTAATCTTTTGCGTTATATGCCGCCTGTTTTCGGTTGGGTTTTCCCAGAATAGTGTGGTTTGTATTAAGGCTGTCTTCATTTTTTTAGATTGGATAAAATTCAATTAACCCTTCACGAGTTTTGAACCCTTCAAGAGTTTTGAACTCTTGAAGGGTTTACTGGGATGGATAAAATTAAAAATCTATTTTATCGTTATTTCATCAATAAAAATAAAAGCATCGCCACCAAAACCTGTATGCCATTCGGGTAGTTTGCCAAAGTTATAGGCTTTTATTTTTACATATCGCGCATTTATTGGTGTTGAGATACATCGGAAATCTTTAATGCTGTTTTCTGCTTGTTTAGGATTTACGTCATTACTGCTAATTCCAAGTAAAGTAAAATTGACATTATCCACGGAAGTGTAATATTCCACTTTTGTTGGCATTAAAATCCATGAACGTTGGTCTTGCAGATAATTGGAATGAATTTCAGAGATGGATTTAATTTCCTGTAAATCGACAACGGCTTCAAAATCCTGACTTTGGTAACCTTGCCAATCGCCTTTGCGCCAATTGGTTGTGCCGAAAATGCCGTCTAGTAAACCGTCAGTACCACCCGCATGATACTGCGGATTGTATTTAGATTTAATGTCAATTGTGTACTTGTTGGGTTTTTTGAAGAAGGTTGCCAAGATGGTGTCGCTAGTTTTCATCAAACTTAAAGACTGCAATTAATTAAACGTTAATTCAACATAAACCGGCAAGTGATCTGAAGGGTATTTTAAATCCTTAGAGTCGCTCAAAACAGCATATTTATTCACTTTAAAAGGATTTCCCTTTGATAAAAAGATGTAATCAATTCGTTTTGTGACTGCTTCATTATGTTTAAAAGCGTTGAAAGTACCACTTGGACCAAAAGGTTTTTGTTCGGAAATATCTTGACTGTCGATCATCAATTTCTTTAAATTGATAATTCGTTCCTCTGTAGGTTCTGAATTGAAATCGCCTAGTAAAACGACAGGAAAACTTTTGGTGTTGAGCGCTTTGATTTTTAAGAGAATTACTTCTATTCCTTTGGTTCTGGCTATGTCGCCTTGATGGTCTAAATGAGTGTTGAAAACCCAGAAGGATTTCTTTGATTCCTTATCTTTTAATAGAACGTAAGTACAAATCCTATTGAGTGCTGCATCCCAACCTTTTGAAACAATTTCGGGAGTTTCAGATAGCCAAAAGGTATCGCTGGTAAGTACTTCAAATCGGTTTTTCTTAAAGAAGATATTAGACGATTCGCCTGTTCCGTTGCCATCACGACCTATTCCAACATAGTTGTATTTTGGCAAAGCCGATTTAATATCGATAACTTGATTGGGCAACGCTTCTTGAATTCCGAAAATATCGGGGTCATAAAAACCCAATTGCGAACAAAGAAATTCTTTTCGGTTTTGCCATTTGTTTTCTCCGTCAGATTCGAGATCTAAACGAATGTTGTAGGTTATTAGTTTTAAGTCTTGCGCAAAAAAAGGCCCATTACAAAAAATAATGAGTAGAATTGAAAAGGATAATTTTTTCATTTACGTTCAAAGTTCCTATTGGATTCGTAAAGATAGGATCTTTAGTTTTCTGTAATAAAAAACGCATCCAAACTAATGGATGCGTCTCAAAAATGTACGTTGTAAATCTTATTTTAAACTTGCAGCTAGGTATTCTCTGTTCATTCTTGCGATGTTCTCAAGCGAAATCCCCTTCGGACATTCCACTTCGCAAGCGCCCGTATTGGTACAGTTTCCGAATCCTTCTTCGTCCATTTGGCGCACCATGTTTAATACACGATCCGTGGCTTCTACGCGTCCTTGTGGAAGCAAAGCAAACTGACTCACTTTTGCAGACACAAACAGCATAGCCGACGAGTTTTTACAAGTTGCTACACAAGCTCCACAACCAATACAAGTTGCCGCATCAAAAGCGCGATCGGCGTCGTGTTTTGGAATTGGAATCGCGTTGGCATCAAGCGTATTTCCAGATGTATTTACCGAAATAAAACCACCTGCTTGCTGAATTCGATCAAAAGCCGAACGGTTTACGGCCAAATCTTTAATTACTGGAAATGCTTTCGCGCGGAACGGCTCGATGAAAATCGTATCGCCATCTTTGAATTTACGCATGTGCAATTGGCACGTAGTTACTCCGCGGTCGGGTCCGTGTGCTTCGCCATTGATGTAAAGCGAACACATGCCACAGATTCCTTCTCTACAGTCGTGATCGAAAGCAACAGGATCATGGTCTTTTTGAATGAGATCGTCGTTTAAAACGTCTAGCATTTCCAAAAACGACATATCAGGCGATACATTATCGATCGCATAATCGACCATCTTGCCTTGATCTTGTGCGTTTTTCTGTCTCCAAATTTTTAGATTAAGTTTCATATCTTATCTTTTTTGCCTTACGGCTGTTTGGTATCAATTATTTGTAGCTACGAGTTACGAGTTTTACGTTATCGTATACTAATTGTTCTTTATGTAAAACGGCATCGGCTGGTTTTCCTTTGTATTCCCACGCAGCTACGTATGCAAAATTCTCGTCGTCACGCAGTGCCTCGCCGTCTGGAGTTTGGTATTCTTCACGGAAGTGGCCGCCACATGATTCGTTTCTGTGCAATGCATCTTTCGCGAAAAGCTCGCCCAATTCTAAGAAGTCGGCAACACGCATCGCTTTCTCTAACTCTTGGTTGAAGCTGTCGAGTGTTCCTGGAACTTTAACGTTTTTGTAGAACTCGTCGCGCAATTCGGCAATTTCTTTGATAGCTTCGTTCAAACCTTTCTCGTTACGAGCCATACCAACTTTATCCCACATAATTTTTCCTAAACGTCTGTGGAAGTGGTCGACAGGTTGCGTTCCTTTGTTTGAAACGAATTGTTCCAACTGTGTTCTCACCGACTTTTCAGCTTCGTCGAACTCCGGAGTATTTGTTGGAATTGGACCTAATTTGATATCCGGCGCCAAATAATCGCCTATGGTGTATGGAAGAACGAAATAACCGTCGGCTAAACCTTGCATCAACGCCGAAGCTCCCAAACGGTTGGCTCCGTGATCGGAGAAGTTTGCTTCACCGATAGCGAAACAACCTGGAATCGTGGTCATTAAGTTGTAGTCTACCCAAACGCCGCCCATGGTGTAGTGCACCGCTGGATAAATCATCATTGGTGTTTCGTACGGATTCTCATCTACGATTTTCTCATACATCTGGAATAAGTTTCCGTATTTAGAGGCAACTACTTCTTTTCCGAGTTTAAGCACCAACTCTTTGTCGTTTTCGTCTAAATGACGGATACGAGCTTGATCTTTACCGTAGCGTTCTATTGAAGAGGCGAAATCAAGATACACAGCTTCACCTGTTTTATTAACTCCATAACCGGCATCGCAACGCTCTTTTGCTGCGCGCGAAGCAATATCACGCGGAACTAAGTTTCCAAACGCTGGATAACGTCTTTCCAAGTAGTAATCTCTTTCTTCTTCAGACAATTGCGTTGGTTTTTTGCGTCCTTCGCGAATAGCTTTAGCATCTTCAAGTGATTTTGGAACCCAAATACGTCCGTCGTTTCGCAGCGATTCCGACATCAAAGTAAGTTTCGACTGGTGATCACCTGAAACCGGGATACAGGTTGGGTGAATTTGCGTGTAGCACGGATTTGCGAAGTATGCTCCTTTTTTGTGCACTTTCCAAGCAGCGGTTACGTTTGAACCCATAGCGTTGGTCGACAAGAAAAATACGTTTCCGTAGCCACCACTTGCAATAACAACTGCATGTGCTGAGTGGCGTTCGATCGCGCCAGTCATTAAATTTCTTGCAATGATACCACGCGCTTTTCCGTCGATTACTACCAACTCAAGCATTTCATGACGCGCGTACATTTTTATTTTTCCGCGTGCAATTTGGCGGTTCATGGCCGAGTATGCTCCCAACAACAATTGCTGTCCGGTTTGTCCTTTAGCATAGAACGTACGAGAAACGAGCGTTCCACCAAACGAACGGTTGTCGAGTAATCCGCCGTATTCGCGAGCTAGTGGCACACCTTGCGCAACACATTGGTCGATAATGTTTGTAGAAACCTCAGCTAAACGATATACGTTAGCTTCGCGAGCGCGGTAATCGCCGCCTTTTACAGTATCGTAAAAGAGTCGGAACACCGAGTCACCGTCGCCCATGTAATTTTTTGCCGCGTTGATACCGCCTTGTGCTGCGATAGAGTGAGCGCGACGTGGCGAATCTTGAAAACAAAACGCTTTTACGTTGTAACCTAATTCGGCTAGAGTGGCCGAAGCCGAACCTCCTGCCAAACCTGTTCCAACCACGATAATGTCTAGATTTCGTTTGTTGGCCGGGTTTACAAGGTTGATTTTATTTTTGTAGTTCGTCCATTTCTGATCAATTGAACCTGCGGGTATTTTAGAATCTAAAGCCATAGCAAAAACTGATTAAATGGTGAAATGATGATATAAAGCAATTAGCGCAAAGCCCGCTGGTACCAAAATGGCAAAAGCGTATGCAAATCCGCGCAAACTGCGGCTGTATTTGTTATTAAAACCTACTGATTGGAACGACGACATAAACCCGTGGAGTAAGTGAAGTGCCAGCAACACAAAAGAAACCACGTAAATACCTACTCGAACCGGATCAACGAATTTCTGACGAAGTTCTTCGTAATAACGCGTCGGATCTTCAGGTTGCACATTGATGTACTTCACGTTCATTTCGTGCACCCAGAAATCGTAAAAATGCAAACCTAAGAATGCCAAAACAACAATTCCGGTGATGACCATATTTCTAGACATCCAAGAAGCGTTTGCGGCGCCGTTGTTCTTCACGTATTTTACCGGACGAGCTTGTTTGTTTTGATAATCGAGATATAATCCCATGCAGAAGTGAAAAATTACACCGAAAATCAAAATCGGTTGCAATACAAATTGCACTAAGGGATTGTAACCCATGAAATGAGAAATCTCGTTGAAAGTATCTGGCGATACTACCGACATGGAGTTGATAAAAAAGTGTTGTCCTAGGAATAATATCAAAAATAATCCGGAAAGCGCCATGGCTACCTTTCGAGCTATCGACGATTTGAGCATACCATTGTTTGACATCGTGGGTCAGTTTAGTGTTAAAATCGCACAAAAGTACTGCAAGCCGTCCTATACTACAACGTTTACTTTGTTATTTATACCCGTTTTAAAATGATTTTAGCTTTTGTTGAACGCATTTCGAAAAAATATCTGCTCACTACTGCGAAATCGTTGGCTTGGCAACGCCCGAATCGAGATTTTTGGGTAAGTTTACAACCCTATTCTTACACGTAAACGCTATGAAATATCTACCTATCGACAAGAACTTATTTGTAAAGAACCGCCGCAAGTTTACCAGCCAGATGAAACCATCGTCGGTAGCGGTATTTAATTCTAATGATATTTATCCGGTTTCGGCCGACAGCACCTTGCCCTTTGCGCAACACCGCGATATTTTTTACCTCTCGGGCGTTGATCAGGAGGAAAGTATTTTACTCTTGTGTCCGGACGCTCCGTATGAACACCTGCGCGAAATCTTGTTTTTGCGCGAAACCAATGAACATATTGCCGTTTGGGAAGGCGAAAAGTTAACTAAAGAACGTGCGTACGAGGTTTCGGGAATCAAATCGGTTTTTTGGTTATCGGATTTTGAAAAGGTGTTGAAAGAAGTGATGACCTACGTGGAAATTATGTACATAAATACCAACGAACACTACCGCCAGAATGTGGAAGTTGAAACCCGCGAAGACCGTTTTGTAAAGTGGTGGAAAGCAAAATATCCGGCACATCAGGTGGCAAAAAGCAACACCATTTTGCAGTACATCCGCTCGATTAAAGAGCCAGAAGAAATTGATTTGATTAAACACGCCTGTTCGATTACCGAGCGCGGTTTCCGACGTGTACTGCCTTTTGTGAAACCCGGCGTTACCGAATATGAAATTGAAGCCGAGTTTTTGCATGAATTTGTGCGCAACCGTTCGAAAGGATTTGCCTACACGCCCATTATTGCTTCGGGTAACAACGCCAATGTGCTGCACTACATTGAAAACAACCAGATTTGCCGCGAAGGCGATTTGATTTTGTTAGATTTGGCTGCCGAATACGCAAACTACTCGAGCGACATGACGCGCACCATTCCGGTTTCGGGAACGTACAACGCACGACAGAAAGCCGTTTACAACGCTGTTTTGCGCGTAAAAAACGAGGCAACCGCAATGCTGACTCCGGGCACACTTTGGAAAGAATACCACAAGGAAGTTGGAAAAGTCATGACATCGGAATTGCTCGGACTTGGCCTTATCGATAAAGCCGATGTACAAAATGAGAATCCGGATTGGCCTGCGTACAAAAAGTACTTCATGCACGGCACTTCGCACCATTTAGGACTCGATACACACGATTACGGACTATTGCACTTGCCTATGGAAGCCAATATGGTTTTCACGGTGGAGCCAGGAATTTACATACCGGAAGAAAAATTTGGTATTCGTTTGGAAGATAACGTTGTTGTACAAAACTCTGGCGCACCATTGAATTTGATGGCAACTATTCCGATTGAAGTTGAAGAAATTGAAGATTTAATGCGCGGATGATTCGAACATACAAAGGCATTTCGGTAGGATACGAAGTTGTTGGTCGCGGACCGGCCTTAGTGGTTTTGCACGGTTTTTTGGAAGACCGATCGATGTTTGATCCGTTTTTAGAATTGTGGAGTAAAACCTACAAGGTAATTGCCGTTGATTTGCTCGGACACGGCGAAACCGAATCGAAAGGCTATGTTCATACCATGGAAGATCAGGCCGATATGGTTGTGGATTTACTGGACCAACTCAAAACAAAAAACGCGATTTTCCTCGGTCATTCCATGGGTGGTTATGTGGCTTTGGCTGTTGCCGAATACTATCCGGAACGTGTAAAAGCCTTGATTATGCAGAATTCGACCGCTGTGGCCGATTCGGAGGAACGAAAAGTAAACCGCGATCGGGCGATTGCTGCCGTAAAGCAAGATCACCGCACTTTTGTGTATTTATCGATTGCTAATTTGTTTAGCGAAACGAGTCGCGAGCGTTGCAAAGAACAAATTGCTGTGCTGCGCGAGAAAGCCTTGCAGACACCTCTGCAAGGTATAGTTGCTGCTCTGGAAGGCATGAAAATTCGGAAAGACCGTGAGGTGATTATTCACTTTGCGCCGTTTCCGATGATCTACATCGCTGGAAAACTAGATCCGGTTTTGCCGCTGGCCGGAATTCAAGAGCAGTTGCTTGGCTCTTCGGCCGAATTGGTAGTGTGCGAAGAGGGACATATGTCGCACATTGAAGATCCGGAACGATACATTGCAGCCGTTAATGGCTTTTTGAAATTGGTCAAGAAACTGAAATCTTGATAACGATTGCCCGCAGCCGCGATTGCAGTGGAAATGCGGGCGGTGCAAAGGTGTGTGGAGGCTTTTTGGGTGCTGCGACCAACGGAAGCTGAACCCAAAAACTGCCGTAACCGCCGTTGCGCGCCCAAATTGCAACGAAAAGCGGGAAAAGCTGCCCAAAAAAACCACTATAATCGTGCGCTAAAATTTACTTTTTCTCCTTCTTCCGATCGGCGGTAAACGGAATTTCTGGATTCAGCATTTCGCTAATCACGTACGTCATGGCTTGTTGATACTGGTCAAAAACCGTTGGGTCGATTAGCGAATCGGAGGCGGCAAAATTTTTAAGTTGCAGCACAATTGCGCCTTCTTTTGGGCTTCGCAACGAAATAATTCCGGCCTCGAACGTTTTAAACGGCGTTCCGCTGGCGGCTGCAAAAGCGTAGGTAAGCAGCTGTAAAACCTTGCTTTCTTTAAGATTGGCTTCGTGCTGTGCGGCGGCATCGAACTTGAGATAATTTCGATCTACGCGGCCCGTTTTGTAATCGAGAACGCGAATGATTCCGTTTAGCTCATCGATACGATCGACTTTACCGGAAACGCGCACCGGAAAATCGAATTCTGGCACGGATAAATCAGCAGAAAGTTTTTGTTCTAAAAGTCGAATAATGAGTGTGTTTCCAGCAGCAACCAAGGCACGTTCGGCCTCGAGATAGGATTTTATGGTCGTTCGAGCAAAACTAATTTCGAGGAAATTTTGTCCGAAAGCCAAATCGCCTTCTTTGAATAAAATCTCGGCTTCTTTTTGCAGCAATTCGGGGAAAAGTGCGAGAGCTTTGTCGTAGAAATCGGTTGTAAGCACCTGATTTAGATACGGTTCGTAGAGTTTTTCGAATACGTTATGAATGATCGTCCCAAGCGTGTTTGCGGCGATGTTCTCTTCGACTTCATCTTCGGGTCGCAGGCCGAGTAGGTATTGTTTGTAAAACTCTTTCGGACTTCTCAAATACGTATCGACCGCCGAAGGAGACAAGCCGTGTGCGAGCAACTGTTTGAGTTGACTGATTAGTGCGGGCGTTTTAAAGATTTCCTGACGCGCCTCGGCTTTGGCTTCGACGAAGGTGTTGAAAATATGCTCGGTTATTTGGTGATTGGGTGAGGGGTCGAAAAGCAATTGCGTAATAAAGCGGCTGCGTTCGGCACTTTCGAAACCTTCGGTATCGAGATTGTAGATGAGATCTACGTGTTTGGCACGTTGGAGCAAATGGTAAAAGTGGTAGGAAAAAATAGCGTCTTTTTCGCGATAGGTTGGCAATCCGCGTTCGCGTTTCACATCGTGCGGAATAAAGCTATTAAAACTCTTTCCTGCGGGCAGTTTTCCTTCGTTTAGGCCCAAGACCAAGACGCGTTCGAAATCGAGCGTTCTAGACTCTAAAATACCCATAATTTGGAGTCCTTCGAGCGGTTCGCCTTCAAAAGAAACGGTGACGGTTTTAAGCAGTTGTTTTAGAATTTGAATGGCTTGGTCGATATCGAGTGTAATTTGTTGCTGTGCGGTTTCGAGGTATTCGGACCATTTGGCAACAACGCGCGCGAACTCGAAGAGATAGCTAAGTTGCAATCTGCTTTCGCGTTGCTCTACGGAAAGCGTGGGTTTGAGCAAGTTGATGATCGTGGTGAGATACGCGGGCAGATTACTTCCGTTGGGTTCGATATCGGTAAGGATGGCGCGTAGGAGCGGATCCTCGGTGCGTTGAAGTAGCCTATTGCTGTTGCAGAAGGCAATGTTGTTTTCGGTTAGGTACTGCAAGATGTTGTTGGCTTGCTTTCCAGAAATGAAATTATGCGACAGTACGCGAAGCAAATCACGGTGGTAAATACTGCCACCTTTTCGTTGCTTTGCTGCGAGTTGCATGCGTAAAATATCTTTAAACAACTGTACTACCGAAGATTTCTCCAACGGCAAGCCCATCGTAATATTCAGTGTTTCGATATGTGAGGGCAGCGCAGCTAAGAGCGGTTGCAGCAGCGATTCGTCGGCTAAGACTACTGCTGTTTTAGAAAGACGTTCAGGATTTTGCTGAACCCATTCGTTTAGGATTTGCGAGGCGATTTTCACTTGTCCGATGCGTCCGGTAGTTCCGAGGCAATTGATTTCTTTGTGTTGACTGAACTCGTTGGTGACAAAATTCATGGATTGGGTTCGAAACTGCGGCCAGGTTGTGGCGTAACGTCTCAGAAAGAGTCCGGCATCGTGGGTTTTATCGGCGAATAGAGTTTTATCGATATCGAAAAAAATCTGTGCTTTTCCTACTTCCATCAAACTTTTGATGATGCGTTCTTCGGCGGCGTTTAACGCATTAAATCCCGCGAAGAAGAAGTGCGCGTCGGTATTTGCTGCAAACGCGTTGATTTGCTCACTCGCTCTGCGATATGCCAATCCTTGATAGGCGAGATTGAGGTGTAATAATCGTTCTTTGAGTGCGTAGTAATACTTAGGCAGCTGGTTCCAGAAGTTGAGATATCTTTTAAGCAGCGGCGTATCGTCGGGGTTTGCGCCCCACTTTTTGATGTCGTCTATGGCTTTCAAGTAATCGAATATCGCGTCTGGATTGAGCAGATAGCGGTCGATTTCGTTGAAATCGGCTAGTGCAGTTGGTGCCCAATTGGCGAAAAACGAGAAGTCTTGAATGTTTTCGTGGTTAGTAACGGACTGGTAGACGTTGTAAAACTCGAGCAATAAGTTGAGTTCTTCTATAGGATTAGCTCCACTGACCTTTGAAATGAATTCTTCTACGCTCCATATTTCGGGTGCAAAAACGGGAGTTTGGCAGTTGGATCGCAGTTCGCGGAGCAGAAAAATTTTGGCGCGTTTGCTGGGAAGAATCACTACGGGCCATTCTCCTGTTTTCTCGCGATGTGTGAACATTTCGGCACTTAGAAGTTGTAGAAAAGTATTAGCTGCCATTAATTTTGTTGCATTGGGTAGAAAAAAGGTTATGCGATTTTAGCTTTAAAAGTGCCTTGTTCACGTGATTTTACGATCGAAAGCACGTTATCAAATTTAATACGTATGGAAATCAATTCAGAAAAAGCGTACAAAACAAACTTAACGATTTTGAAAGATTACTTTGTTCAGCAGTTTTCTCGGAATTAAAAATCAAGCGAAAGCTACAAAAAGTAGATAAATAAAGCTTGAAAAGCTATCGTTTTTATGATGTAGAAAAGGAATGAGAAAAGCTAGTTAAGCTACGGTTAAGAAAAGGAAGTCCAGAAAAAGCGCATAAAAAAAGGCTGCAAATTGCAGCCTTTTAATAATTTATAGTAGTGAGATTAGTTTACTAATTTCACCTCAACACGCCGGTTGTTAGCTTTTCCTTTAGCTGTTTTGTTAGAGTCGATTGGTTTGCTTTCTCCGTAACCAGCAGAAGTTAAACGGCTAGCGGCAACACCATTTTCGATCAAGTAATTTTTAACAGCTGCAGCGCGCTCCTCAGATAATTTCTGGTTGGCAGCATCTTTACCATCGCTATCTGTGTGACCTTCGATAGAGAATTTCGCAGTTGGATATTGTTTCAAGATTGCAGTAATTGACTGAAGTACTGCGAAAGTTTCTTGCTTGAACGAAGACTTACCGCTGTTGAACAAGATTGTTTTAGCGAAAGCGTTTAGGCGATCTACAGCTTCGGAAGTGATTGCTACTTCTGGGCAACCGTTGTTAGAAGCTACACCTTTTTCATTTGGACATTTATCGTCTTTGTCAAGAACTCCGTCTCCATCTGTATCAGGGTAAGGACAACCTTGGTTATCTTTAGGACCTTTAGTAGTTGGACACTTATCGTCTTTATCGGCAATTCCATCGCCATCAGCATCTGGACAACCTTTCAAAGCAGGAAGACCAGCTACGTCAACACATGCATCAGCGCTATCTTGAACGCCATCGCCATCTGTATCTGGGCAACCTGCGAAAGTCGCTAAACCAGCTACATCAACACATGAATCGTCTTTGTCAAGAACGCCATCGCCATCGGTATCTGGACAACCGTTAAGGTTTTTAGGTCCAGCTACATCTGGACAAGCATCGTACTTGTCGTAAATTCCGTCGTTATCGGTATCAACTCCACCAAATTTAAAGGTTAAACCAGCAAAGTGTTGGAAATGTGTTGGAATACCAGTAGCGCGATCAACGTTAGCTCTGTTGTCCGCGAAAGAATACTTGTAGTTTGTTTGCAACGAGAAACCTACAGTTTCGGTGAACCAAAATGTGATTCCTGCTCCACCATTTAATGTAGCGGCATCAAAATCTCCAAGCCAGTTATAACCACCACCGATGCTTAGGTTTGGATCGATGATTTTAGATTTCAGCATGTTTTTGAAGCTGTATCTGATGTGTGCATCGATTGCATAGTAATCCAAATCACCTGGATTCACCGTAACATAATCTCTCGGGTTTAGTTCAGATTGGTAAACCAATTTTTCGATTCTGTTTATCGAACCTGTCACACCTAGAGAGAAACCGTCAGCCAAATAGCGGCTTACGCTAAAATAAGACACAGATGGAAGAATATTCCAATTGTCTTTTACCTTGAAGGGTTGATCAAAAACACCACTTCCATTAGCGCTAGTTCTCGTGTCAACAGCATTGGCACCAAACGACAATGCCCAAGGATTGTCACCATCTTGCGCCTGAGCGCTGAGGCCTAGAACTAACAACGAAGCAGCAAAAAACTTGTTAAGATTTTTCATACTTGAGTTATTTAGTTACTTAATTAGTATCGGCAAAAGTAAGCTGATATTTCTTATAAAAAAAAGCATCTGTTAAAAAACGTTACAGAATATAAAAAATCTTTTAAATAATGCAAAGTTCTTTTCCAACTTTCGTAAATGCCTGAATAGCTTTGTCGAGATGCTCAACAGTGTGTGCTGCCGATAATTGAACGCGAATTCTTGCCTTCTCTTTGGGAACAACTGGAAAGAAAAAGCCAATCA
This sequence comes from Flavobacterium sp., assembly GCF_027490375.1. GTDB lineage: Bacteria > Bacteroidota > Bacteroidia > Flavobacteriales > Flavobacteriaceae > Flavobacterium. The sequence continues at coordinate 22,783 of NZ_JAIXYH010000040.1, read as the reverse complement.
CGTATATTCCCTCTTCAAGCAGTTTTGCAGCCATGTTTTGAGCCAATTTTGCGTCGTATAGCATCACCGGAACGATAGCCGAATCGCCATCAATGATGTCAAAACCTGCTTTTTTCATCCCATTCTTGAAATAATTTGTGTTAAATTCCAACGTATCGCGTAAGCTTGTATCGGTCTTCAACAGTTCAAAAACCTTTAACGAAGCGCCTACAATTGCTGGTGCCAACGAGTTGGAAAACAAATACGGGCGCGAGCGCTGACGTAAAATTTCGATGATTTCTTTCTTGGCTGTTGTATATCCGCCCATCGCGCCACCCAAAGCTTTACCTAAGGTACCCGTTATGATATCCACACGACCCATAACGTTTTTTGCTTCCAGCGTTCCTTTACCGGTAGCGCCGATAAATCCCGCGGCATGACATTCATCCACCATCACTAAAGCATCGTAACGCTCGGCCAAGTCACAAATCTGATCTAAAGGAGCAACGAGTCCGTCCATCGAAAATACACCGTCGGTTACAATCAATTTAAATCTGTGGTTTTTCTCGGTAGCTGCAATTAGTTGTTGTTCTAAATCAGCCATGTTGTTGTTTTCGTACCGATAACGTGCTGCCTTACACAAGCGAACGCCGTCGATGATCGAAGCGTGATTAAGACTGTCGGATATAATGCAATCGTGTTCGCCCAACAGCGGTTCGAAAACCCCACCGTTTGCATCGAAAGCCGCAGCGTACAAAATGGTGTCTTCCGTTCCGTAAAAATCGGCAATGGCTTGCTCTAACTGTTTGTGAATGTCTTGAGTTCCACAAATAAAACGCACCGACGACATTCCAAAACCGTGCGTATCTAATGCATCTTTTGCTGCTTGTACCACTTCTGGATGCGACGACAATCCCAAATAGTTATTCGCACAGAAATTTAAAACCGTCTGACCTGTTGAAATGGTTATTTCTGCTCCCTGTGGAGATGTGATAATGCGTTCTTGTTTAAACAATCCGTTCTCGCGAATTTGCTCAAGCTCTGCTTGCAAATGCTGTTGAATTTTGCCGTACATACTTTTTTTATTTGTCTGCCAAAGTTATGAACCTAAGTTCGATTTAAAAATTTTATCGGAACTGCTTTCTTTGCGCGGTTACCATTGTATTCTTTGTCGCTTTAGGGAATTAGTACAACCTCCAGTTCTTCCGAAGTATAAACCAAGGCTTTCTTTACAACTTCTAATCCCATTTCTTGCAAAACTGCTGCATATGAGTCTAATTGTTTCGCGTGTTCACCGCGTTTACTTCCGGTTTTGTAGTCCAATAATGCAACCTGATTTTTATTCAAAAAACTTACTCGATCGGGTTTTAGGATCGGTGCATGAGCTGAAAGTATAGCCTGTTCGGTTATGGTTTTAACGTCGCGACTAAAAAACTCGCTTAAGTCGGGATGCGCAACTATTTTCTGCATTTGTACGCTGATCGGCGCTAACTCGTCGGTTGTTAACTTGCCTGATTGCACGGCTTTTTGGATCACGTTTTGCACGTCTTCTTGCTGTTTTACTTCGGCTAATAATTCATGCAGTAAAATCCCGGTTGCCAGCGCTTTCTCGGCAGCTGATCCCCACAGAAGAGCGGCTCGATCGGCAATTTTTATTGCATTTCGCTGTTCTTTCTGAGGTGTTCGCGATAAATAATCCACAGAAATGCTGTCGGTAGTGGCTGTTTTTGAAGTTGTATCATCACCAAAAATAAACGATTGCGATTCTGACGCTTGCATGCCAAAATCAGTCGCAAAAGTGGTTAGTATGGTTTCGATGTTAAACGGATTTGAACTCGATTTCGGCGGCGGAACTGTCACAATATGTAAATGTTCCTCAGCGCGAGTAAACGCCACATAGTACTGATTCATTTTATCGGTTTGCCGCTGTTGATGCACTTCTGTGAAAACAGCATCTGCCGAGTCGTTCAATACTTCCTGCTTTGCGTTCGAATCGATTAACGTAAGCGGCAACTCTATGTCTTCGGCTGCGTTCGGAATCCACAATTTCTCCGGAGGAGCGTTTCGCGGTGTAGCAACAAAGGGGTAAATAACAACGGGAAACTCGAGTCCTTTTGACTTGTGCACCGACATTAATTTCACGGCATCGACTCCTGGTGGCGGCGCTACAGCAACTTCTAAACCTTTCTTTTCTTCTAAAAACTCCAAGAAATCTTGCAAACCTGTGAGTCCTCTCGCTTCACATTGCAAAGCTAAATCGCCAAAAACCTGCAAATACGCATCGCTAAATGCGTGTTGTTTTTGCGCTTCTAACCAAACCGTACACAGGTGAATTACTTCGAAAATACTCATCAATCGCAGTGTGTCGAAATTTGCTGGAAAGGCTGCAGAATTAGGAAAATCAACTTTTTTCGTTTCGCGCCATTGTGCCAGATTCGAAGCGATATACGCGTCGACGGTCAAAGCTGTTTGCAATTGTGCTAGTTGGTACAAAAATTCAAACTGGCCGTTGGTATCCTCCGGATTATACAAAAGCTGTAGCAAGGCTTTTATCAACTTAACATCGGGCGAGGCTTTTATTTGCAGCGATTCGGCGCTTAAAATCGGTATGTTATTCTCTAGTAAAACCTCGGAAATCTTGTACAATTCGGCATTCTTATTACTGAGTACAGCAATGTCTTGGTATTTGAATCCCAAACTTAAAAAATGGCGAATCGAATCAATAACCACATTTTCGTGTTCGGCAATATCAGATACCGTAACTCGAACACTACCGCCCTGCTTGCTGTTTGGCTTCTGCGATGCTGTTTCGCTGTATAATGCTTTGGTGGATTCACTGGCTAGAAACTCTTTCGAATAATCAAAAAACGCGTTGTTAAAAGCAATGACGTTACTAAAACTTCGGTAATTGGTATCGAGTACAAAAGTTTGTACATCATCGTTTACAAAAGGTTTATTGGTCTGGTTGGCAAGTCCTTGCAACAATTCTGCTCGTCCGCCGCGCCAACGATAAATGGCCTGTTTCGGATCACCAACAATCATTAAAGTTCCTTTGGTTCCGTCTTCCGACATTCCGGCTGTGGTATTGTCGATTAACGGAACCAAATTGTTCCATTGCAGCACCGAAGTATCCTGAAATTCATCAATAAAAAAATGATCGTACTTCCCTCCTATTCGTTCGTAAATAAATAGTGCCGGTTGTTGTTGTAAATTATTGGCAATTATTTCGTTGAATTCAGATAGTGGAATTTCGTCTCGTTCGCGCTGCACTTCTCGAAACTCTTTGCGAATTTGCAACAGTAAAGACATCCCAACAATCTTATCTACAATTAATTGAAATCTGCTTTTTCGCGTACGGAGCTCATAAATCAGTTGCATTTTGGCAAGCAGTTTTTCTAAATCCGAAAGCAAGGCCGGCGTATCAAATCCTTTCTTAACGCGAAGCGATTCAATACTCTCGAACTTTTTGTCGAAATACTTGTCGTCTTGCGTCTGTATTTGCGAAATGAATTTCGAATTTGCTGCTATAAACGAACCCTGCTCCCACAAGCGGTCGAAATCTGCCTTTACTTCTGCCGATCGTTTGGCGAGCTCAGCTTTTACCTCCGAAATTTTCTGCCGAAGTTGCTTCTGAAAACTGCGAAAATCGAACATACTGAAATCGCGCAGTTCTTCTAATCCCGATTTAAAATCGTCTTTAGTAATTACTTCGGCATCGCGATACAGCTGTTGCTGAAACATGCGATGACTGTTGCCTTCTTCAACATTATTCTCGAGATGTTCCAACAAAATTTCGGTCAGAATAGGATCGTTTCCTGCATCATTAATCACTCGTTCTACCGCCTCTTGCAAAATGGTTTTGGTGTCGAGTGTGACATCAAAATTTACCGGTAAGTCGAAATCGACAGCAAAAGCACGGATAACACGATGTGTAAATTTATCCAAGGTCATGATGTCGAAGGAGGCGTAATTGTGCAACAAGTTCTTGACGATGGCGTTGGCATGCTGCTGAATTTCTTGCTCCGATTTTCCTATTTCACTGCTAATTAAAGCGCGGTATTCTCGCATTTTGTCGGACGGTTCATCGAGCGAAAAGGCGTATAAACTTTCCAAAATCCGACTCTTCATTTCGCTGACGGCTTTGTTGGTAAACGTAACCGCCAAAATGCGTTTGTAGGCATCAACACGCGGGCTACGTAACAGGATTTTCAAATACTCTTTAACGAGTGTGTAGGTTTTACCCGATCCGGCCGAAGCGTAGTAAATTGAAATTGATGGAGTTTCAGAAATTGTCGGCATGTTTTAAGCAGTTTTCTAAACGCAGATTTTTTTTCACAAATTAGCTAAAATATAACTTTACTTTACCAATAAGCCCGCAATTTATTACCTAAATTTGAAGTCCTTTTGTTAAACTTAAAAACAACATTATGGCTTTTGAATTACCAAAATTACCTTACGATTACAACGCTTTAGAACCGCACATCGATGCGCGCACGATGGAAATCCATCATACAAAACACCACAATGCCTACACAACCAATTTGAATGCTGCGATTGCGGGAACTGATTTAGAAGGACTTACAATTGAGAACATTCTAATCAATCTCGACAAGAAAAATGCTGCTGTTCGCAACAACGGAGGCGGTTTTTACAACCACAATTTGTTTTGGACTGTATTGTCGCCAAACGGCGGTGGTTTACCAACAGGCGAATTAGCTGCGGCTATTGAGCGCGATTTTGGAACTTTCGACGAGTTTAAAGCAAAATTTGCGAAAGCGGCAGCAACACAGTTTGGCTCTGGCTGGGCTTGGCTTTGCGTGAAATCAGACGGAAAACTTGAAATATGTGCAACGCCAAATCAAGACAATCCGTTGATGCCGGAAGTGGGCTGCGAAGGAACGCCAATTTTGGGATTAGACGTTTGGGAACACGCGTATTATCTCAACTATCAAAACCGTCGTCCGGATTACATCGAAGCGTTTTTCAACGTAATTAACTGGACGGAAGTGGCGCGCAGATACGCACTTGAAAAATAAGTAAAATCGTTGATTTTCTGAAATTTAATAGCCGTCTCTTCATTAAAGAATGAGGCGGTTTTTTATCTGGGCAGTTGCCGGCTACGTCCTTACGAAACAATTGGGGAGCGCCGGCACCGCGCCATTCGCTATATCCCCGTCTGACGTCGGGGGATGCCGCTGCTGTCGCTACTGCGGAAAATCGTTCCAAAAAAACGAGCATTAAAAAACCCAGATTGCTCCGGGTTTATCTGTTTTTATAAATGGAAAATTATTTTTTCTCCGCAGTTTCTTTCGCTGGCGTAGCTTTATACTTCTCGTTCAGCAACTTAACAATTTCTTTGGTGATGTCTTCTTTCTCATCGCCGTATAAAATCGTAGCCGTTTCACCCGTTCCAAAAATGTATTTGTAACCGTTTTTCTTTCCGTAGTCTTTGATAAACGATTTAACATTCTTTACCAACGAGTCCATTTCTGTACCCATTTGTTGCTGTAATTGCTGTGCAACTGCCTGTGCTGAATATTGCAGTTCTTGCTGGCGACGCTGTAGCTCGGCACCTTTTTGTTGCGCCCAAGCTTCGCCATTTGCACGCGCACTTCTTTCGAAATTTTCAGCGTCGGCTTTAAAATTTTGCTCGGCTACTTCAAACTTTCGACCGGCTTCCTCCGATTTACTTTTGTACTTCGCCTCGATATCTTTTGCTTCCTCATACTCTTCCATCAACTTTGTTGTATCGATGTAAGCATATTTAGCCTCTTTTACTTCTGCGGTTTTCGAACACGCAAGTGCTAAAAGTCCGAACGCAAGAATTACAACTACTTTTTTCATTATTCAATTTTAAAATCGCACAAATGTAGAAATTTTGAAATGTAACGAGATGTTTTTCTTGGTATAAGATAAATTTATAAAAAACAAGGGCTTTATTAGAATCGTCTATTAAAAACGACTTAAATAAAAGCGTTTTAAGGCTCTTTTAGAATTTTCCCTAGTAAAGAGCTATTTCAGCTCATAATTATTGAACAGCGGCTATATAAATGGCTTTTTACGATTTTTGAGCGATGTAAATGAGGCTCGAGTATTCTTTATTGCCTAAAGCTTTCCAGTTTGAGCGTAGGCCAATCCAAAATGCTTTAAAGATAGAACTGCGTCCGTTTTTATATTTTTCGGAAAGCAGTGCAATATAAAAAGCGTCAAAAATCATGGGTTTAATCGCGCGTACTTCAAAACCGCTTTCTCTCAATATTTGTTGCATCCCTTTTTGGTTAAAATGCCATAGGTGTCTTGGAACATCGTAAGCGGCCCAAAAAGCGCCGTAATACTTTGCGTCGAACGATTTATAATTCGGAACGGCAATAACCAGCAAGCCGTCTTTATTCAACAGCTCGTAGCAGCTACGCAGGTGTTCTTTTGGATCGGGTATGTGTTCAAGTACATGCCACATGGTAATTGCATCGAATTGCTGTCCGGAAACTTGCTCAACTTTCTCGAACAACTTTACACCTTTGTCGGCCGCATGCTTACGTGCAATTTCGCTTGGCTCCACGCCTTTTGCCTGCACATTTACTGTTTGCAGTAGTTTTACAAATGCTGCTGTACCTGCACCAATATCTAAAACAGTTTTTAAATTTCGATTGTACTGAAACAATAAACGTACTTTTTTAGATAGCATGTACTGTTTCACCGATTGATAAATCTTGTTCACCAAGCCGGTATTACTGTCGGTGTGAGAAATATAATCGTCGGATTCGTAGTATTTGTCGATATCGGCAGGTTTAGGAAAAGTTTCCAGAGCTTGTAGCGATTCGTTAAAACGCAACTCAAAAACTTCTTTTGAAACGCTAAAATCGGTAACGCGTAAATTTTCGGTAGCGCTCATAATCGGAGGTATTGTTTTTTGAAATCGTTTAGGAAAGCAATCATTTCCTGATAAATTATATGCGATTCATCGAGCGCATCATTTCCGGCAGCATCTACAGCACTAATGGCTACGAAATGGTTGGCTGCCATTTGATCAGCTGTAATATCGTCGACCAGTCCTGTGTATTTGAAATTATACTTTTCAAAATAGCGGTCAAAATCGTTTTTACTGTAAAAGAGCAGCCGAATAGGTTGGCCATTTACGTTTACATCTACATCAAAGTCTTCGCCTGTAACGCCAAAGCGAGCGCGCATGTAGTTTCGGAAATGCAGTTCGTTGTTTCGGTTCTCAAAAATGAAAGCATTTACCGCTTTGTTCGAAACCATCTTTCCTTCCACCGCAATGAAATAATCGTCTACTAATGTCGATTTGCCGGCGCCACAGCTGTTGAGTAGAAAAAGTGAAATTGCGCTAAGGCCTATAAACAGTGCTTTTCTCATTTGTGTTCCACGTGAAACTACCTACCCATGTGCACAAGCAAAACGGAAATATCGCTTGGCGATACGCCGCTAATTCTCGATGCTTGGCTTAAAGTGATTGGTTTGATAGCCGTTAATTTCTGCCGTGCTTCAATCGACATAGATTTCAGTTGCATATAATCAAAGCTTTCGGGGATCTTAATATCTTCCAGACGCTGAAGCTTGTCGGCTTGGTTGCGCTCCTTCTCTATATAGCCCGAATACTTCACGATAATTTCGGCTTGTTCTAATATCTCATCATCAAAATCTTTGTCTGCTAAAAACGCCTGTACTTTCTCAAGTTCTCGCATCGCAGCTAAATCTATTTGTGGACGAGAAAAAACTTTAAACATTTTATCGCTTTGAACAATCTCTGCCGATTCGCGTGCAGTCAATACCGGATTCACTTCCGACGGTGTTACGCTCGTTTCTTTGAAAAATGTTACAACGTCTTGGGCTTTCGCATACTTCTCTTCCATTCTGCGTAAGCGCGATTCGCTTGCTAAACCGATATCAAATGCTTTTCGTGTCAAGCGTTCGTCGGCATTATCCTGACGAAGCAGCGTTCGGTATTCAGCACGCGACGTAAACATGCGGTATGGTTCTTCGGTTCCTTTGGTAATCAAATCGTCGATGAGTACACCGATATAGGCTTCATCGCGTTTTAAAATCAACGGTTCTTGCTCGCGAAACTTTAAAACGGCATTAATTCCAGCTATGAGTCCTTGTGCCGCCGCCTCTTCGTATCCCGTCGTTCCGTTGATTTGTCCTGCGAAATACAGATGATCGATAAGCTTTGTCTCGAGCGTATGTTTGAGTTGGGTTGGCGGAAAATAATCGTACTCTATGGCATAACCTGGTCGGAGAAACTTCACATTCTCGAAACCAACAACCGAACTTAACGCTTTGAATTGAACGTCTTCAGGCAAAGAAGTAGAAAATCCATTCACATACATTTCGCGTGTTTTCCAGCCTTCAGGCTCGATAAACAATTGATGACGCTCTTTATCTGCAAACCGATTTATTTTATCTTCGATCGATGGGCAATAACGCGGGCCGATACTTTTTATACGTCCGTTAAACATTGGCGAACGATCAAACCCGCTCCGCAACAAATCGTGAACCAACGGAGACGTATATGCCATATAGCAACTCTTTTGTTCTTGTAAGGGCTGCGACAAATTGCTGTAACTAAATTTCTGCGGGTGCACGTCGCCCGGTTCTTCTTGCAGCTTACTAAAGTCGATTGAACGGGCATCTACTCGCGGCGGCGTGCCTGTTTTCATACGTCCGCTTTCAAATCCGTGATCTTTTAAAATCTCAGTGATTCCAAAAGCAGCCGACTCACCCGCTCTACCTCCACCAAATTGTTTCTCGCCAATGTGAATCAATCCGTTTAAAAACGTCCCATTGGTTAGCACCACAGCACGGCCTTTGATTTCGATTCCTAAGCTTGTTTTCACACCAGCAATAGCGTTGCCATCAAACAACAAACCTGAAATCATTTCTTGATAGAAATCAAGATTGGGCGTGTTTTCCAGCATGTCGCGCCATTCTTCCGCGAAACGCATCCGATCGCTCTGAACTCTCGGCGACCACATTGCTGGTCCTTTCGACTTATTGAGCATCTTAAATTGAATAGCCGTTCGATCTGAAACGATTCCCGAATATCCACCCATCGCATCGATCTCGCGAACAATTTGTCCTTTCGCAATACCACCCATAGCTGGATTACAAGACATCTGCGCAATTGTTTGCAGATTCATTGTTACCAGCAAGGTTTTTGCTCCCATATTTGCGGCGGCAGCTGCGGCCTCACAACCTGCATGTCCAGCGCCAACCACAATCACATCGTATATATCTTTAAACATAATTCGGTGTTCCACGTGGAACAATTAAGTTAGTGTTCCACGTGGAACATTTCTAATGCTTCGTCTTCCAATTTACGCATCTGCACTTCATCGTCTTCTGACTTGTCTTTGAAGCCGCATAAGTGCAATACGCCATGAATAATTACTCGCCGTAGTTCTTCGATAAACTCTACTCCGAAGTCAACGGCATTCTCGGCCACGCGCTCGGTCGAAATAAACACATCTCCGCCGATTTCATTGCCTACCGTATAGTCGAAAGTGATAATATCTGTTAGCGTATCGTGGTTCAAAAAACGCTGATTCATGTCTAACAAATACTCGTCGGTGCAAAACACATAACTGATTTCACTAATCGCCTTCCCGTGCTTGTGTGCTACACGTAGAATCCAATCAGTAACTAATTTCTCGTCTGTTAACTCAAAGTCTGTTTCACTGTGAAACTCAATCATTGCTAAAATAGTTTTGAACCTTCTTTCCGTAAATGGCGCGCAAAGGTAAGGCTTGTCTGTTTAATATTTCAATGCTGTTTAAATAGTCGCGTAAGGCTGGACTTATCTCAGGCGCGTTATTTGAAAACGACTTCTGATTGGTTTGCGACTGTCGTTTATTGTCTTCGCCTTGTTCGCGAATTGCTTTCTCTAGCTTCAATAATTCTTGTTTAATCGCTTGGACACGCTGTTGCAAATTATTCTTGAAACCTTGATTCAATAATTGCTTTTCCAATTCCTTCATTTGGTTCAAGGCGTTTTGTCCAGCACCTGTCATGCCTTTTCGCTCCAACTCTTTCGATAAAGCTTCCCGCAATTGCTGCTGCTGTTTGTAAATCTCCATGATAGCTTTCGCATCTCCTTCTCCGTCTTCTCCCGATTCACCTTCTCCTTTGCCAGAACCCGACTTACCACCCTCCTTGCCGTTCGGCTGACTTCCGCCTTGCTGCTGCCCATTCGGTTGGTTTCCTTGATTTTTATTTCCTTGTTGTTGACCCATCTTCTCACCCAAACCTTGCTGCTTCTGAATGATGTCGGGCAACTGACCACCTTTGCCCGAACCTTGTCCCGGACTAGGCGTTCCTTTGCCACCACTACCCGAACCACTCATACTCATTTGCATGCTATTCAAAGTTTCAGACAACATATCGGCCAACTTATTGCTACCAGAAACTGTATACTGCTGATGAAACGTTCCGCGGCTTACATTACCTTCCACCAATTGTTCCAACGACTTTTCAATATTGTACGTAATTTCACCAATTTCTTTATTGACCTCCTCCGCAATTTTCGGATTGCGTAAACTCAGTGCAAACAAACTATCGTCTACGTGCTGAAACTGCTGTTTTAAATCTTGCTGCTTCTTAAGTTGTGTATTGTATGAGGGCGAAGAACGCTGCAAGCTTTGAAACTTCTTCATGAGGGATTCCTCAGAAAACGAAAAAGACAACAGATTGTCTAAAATCTGACGCAGCGTTTTTGCATCTTCCTCGTTAGATTCAGACTCGCCAGACATCATCGACTCCGCCATCATTTGCGACATTTCTTTCATCTTTTTAGCCGCAGCTTTTTGCTTAGGCTTTGCTCCCGATTGATTATCTTGTTTAAGCGACTCCCCCGCTTTATTCATATCTTCTTTAACCGACTCCTCTTTCTTCTGATCGCTTGGAATTTCCAACGGAGCTTTTAATTCTTCATTATCTTTCTTCAATTGCTCCAACTGCTTTTCTACATCTTCAAATTCTTTCTTTAAATCTTCTTGTTTCTTGTCTTCGTTCGGAACTTGCTCCTCGGCGAGCTGCTCCTGCTTTTGAGCTAATTCCTCGAGCTTCTTAGCGAGTTGTTCCGCTTTTTTCTTAACATAAAAACGCTTAGTCATTTCAACAAGTTGCTTCAGATTTCTGGTTTGAGATTTCGTCATCTTTTCCAACTTATCCATCTTCTCCAACAAATCTTCTTGCTTCAACTTATCGCCTAACTCCTTCAACTCATCAAGAAGTTTCTGGGTTTCTTCAGATACCTTTTCACTTTTCTCCAGACGCCTTTCGAGATCCTTTTTCTCTTCGTCGTTCTTACCTAATTCCGACTTCTGTAAATTCTCCTTTAACTTCTCGGCAAACTTCTGCATCTTCTCTTCCGTTTGCTGTTGCTTCTCGATAAAGTCTTCTAACTTTTGTTTGTCTTTGAACGACAAATTGTCCTTTTCTCGAGATAATTTTTGAAGTTTATCCAGCTCGCTCAATTGCTTATTTTGCTGGTTAGTGCTCTTCTCTAAATTACTAATTGCCGACTTCTGATCTTGCAAAAACTGATCATTTCGTTCATCAGTGGTAAGAATTCGCTGCGAAAAAACTTCAGATCTCGCCGACTTTGCACCGTTTACACCGTCGTTATCAAAAATCTCAAAATAATATTCATAGCTAACGCCTTCTACAACGGGTAAAGTAGATGGAAATGTAAACACAAAACGATCGTATAATCCAGACTTAGTACTAAAGTTAAAACGACGTTCCTCTTGAGGCTTTCCCGTTGGATAATAAACGATCTGAAACTTTCCTAAACCGTGATCATCCGCAAGTTCTCCCACCACAACTTCTTTCGCAACACCTAACGAATCGGGCGCATGCTTGGCATTGATTGTAGGATATTGATCTTTAACCACCGAGATCTGATATTTCAAACGCTCGTAATTAGAAACTCGCTGATTGGCTGTAGTAATCTCGTAAGATAAAGCATCGCGCAGCTTACGGCTGTAACTAAACGTTTGTTCATTATTGGAAAAAGCTTGCTTTCCATCTGGAACGTTGAAATAAACTGCCGTTGTCGCTTTTGTATTTAAAATCCACGAAACCAAAGTTCCTTCTGGAACCACGGCATTGCCAGTCCCCGAAACTAATTCGGCACGCTTTTGCAAATAGCCAGGATACTGCAAACGCATTTTGAAATCGACTATACTTGGCACTTGCGCAACTTGTAATGTATACTCTTTCGATTGAAAACCGTTTGCTTCCAAAACAAACGTAACTGCTTCTTGTAGGGAAGTGAATTCATACGTAAAAACACCTGGCTCTTCACTATCCATTAAAAAAGTGCGTTCGCCAATCAAAACCGAAACTTGTTCCGGAACTACCTTACCTACTGTTTCTGCACGCAGCGTAAAACTCTGACCTTCTACTCCCGAAAGTGCACTTGTTATGACGAACTTAAAAGGAGCTGGCTTAGCAAAATACTCCGAATAGCGAACCACACGATTTAAACTTCCGGAAAGCACAGATGAATTACCAGAAATGAAAAAATAAGCAACAATAAGAATCGGCAGTATAGCAAGCGGTAAATATCTTTTTGTTTTCGAAAAATCGATGGCATTGGTGAACGGAACCGGCGCCAAAGAAGCTGCTTTTTGATCGATCGATGCCAAAAGTAATTCCGACTTCTGTGGCTCGGCTGTTAATTGAAGGAAATTCAGCAGACGGTCGTCGACATTTGAAAAGTGTTTTCCAATAATCGCGGATGCTTGCTTGTAGTTAATTCCCTTTCGGATTTTAAACAACTTTGCTAAGGGCCAGGCTAAGTATCTTCCAAAAAGAAAAACTTCTACTCCAACAAACAACCAAAAAATTACGGTTCTAGAGGCTGAATCCAGCCAAAGAAAATACTCGATTAAAGAGGTAAATAGTAAATACAACAAGCCCAAGCCCACAAAGAAAATGGCTCCACGTAATACCTCGTTGAAGTAATACTTTCGGATAAAATCCTCTAATTTATCAAAGATGATTTTCTGCTGCATCGATTACGTACTTTTTAACCGATAAAAGTAGCATTTTCGCTGATTCTGTATTGTTAATTCCTTGCTAAGCTTCTTGCAACAATAAAATGCTGAAAAATAATTGATTAGCAAATCGAAATCGCGGTTGGGAAGTAAAATCAGTATTTCAAATCGTTTCCTGCTTTATAATTTCGCAGAAGCAAGCACCATAAAAATGGGTTGATTATCTTTGCATCCTAAAAAAATCGCTATGTCTGTTCGCGTTCGTTTTGCTCCTAGTCCGACTGGGCCATTACACATTGGTGGTGTAAGAACTGCTTTGTTTAACTATCTTTTCGCTAAGAAAAATAAAGGAACTTTTTACCTGCGTATTGAAGATACCGATCAAACTCGATTTGTTCCCGGAGCAGAAGAATACATTTTTGAAGCTCTAGAATGGTTGGGGATTTCACCGGATGAAACAGTTGGGAAAAATGAAAAATTTGGACCGTATCGCCAGAGCGAGCGCAAACATTTGTACAAGCAATACGCCGACGAATTGGTTGCTAAAGGCTTTGCCTATTATGCCTTCGACACCGCAGAAAGTTTAGACGCGCTGCGAAAAAATGCAGAAAAAGAAGGAAAAACTTTCATCTACGGACCTACCAGTCGCAACGGCTTAGAAAATAGTTTAAGCCTTTCGGCAGAAGCAGTTAACGAGCGTTTACAACGTGGCGATGCTTACGTTATTCGTTTCAAAACTGCTGCCGATACGGAAATTTATACCCAAGACATCATCCGCGGACGCATGCGTTTTGAAACCAATTTACTGGACGATAAAGTTTTGTTTAAAAGCGATGGTATGCCCACATATCACCTTGCAAATATTGTAGACGATCATTTAATGGAAACCACACACGTGATTCGTGGCGAAGAATGGTTGCCTTCCCTACCCTTGCATTTTAGCTTGTATGAAGCATTTGGTTGGCAACGTCCGGAATTTGCACATTTACCGCTCTTACTTAAACCACAAGGAAACGGAAAATTATCTAAACGAGACGGTGATAAATTTGGATTTCCGGTATTTCCGTTAGATTGGGTTGGAGAGGACGGAACAAAATCGGCGGGGTATCGCGAAGACGGATTTTTCCCGGAAGCTGTTGTTAACTTCCTTGCACTTTTGGGTTGGAACAATGGAACCGATCAGGAGATTTTTTCTTTGGAAGAGCTAAGTGAATTGTTCGATTTAGAACGCGTTCACAAAGCTGGGGCAAAATTTGATCCGGAGAAGAACTTGTGGTTTAATCACCAGTACTTACAAAAAATTACGGACGAAAAAGGCGGTGAATTATACCAAAAAGAATTGGCTTTACACGGCTATGAAATTCCGATGAACAGCGCTGTTCGTGCATTCACACTGATAAAAAATCGCGCAAACACGGTAAAAGATTTTTACACACTAACCTCGTACCTATACGAAGCGCCAACAACCTACGACGAAAAAATGCGTTTGAAATGGACGGTAGAAACTACCGATTACATCGAAGAATTGGTGGAAGTTCTACAGCAATCGACCAACGACGATAGTTATGCAATTGAAGAAGAGGTTCGTGCACATTTCGCCAAATCGAATGCAAATATGGGACGTATCTTACCTGGAATTCGATTGGCATTGGTCGGGGAGATGAAAGGACCGCACGTGTTCGACATCATTGAAGTGATTGGAAGAACCGAAACCGTTAAACGTTTGCAAACGGGTTTACAAAAAATACCGCTGTAAGCTGTAACTAAATGACAGCTACTGCGTATCATTACGAAAAGCAGTATCATGTCTATCACTCTCATTGTAATCCTTGTTTTAGGATTCTTCATTTTTCTATCGGCTTTCTTCACCGTAAAGCAGCAAACTGCGGTGGTAATCGAGCGTTTCGGAAAGTTTTTAAGCGTACGCAACTCGGGTTTGCAGCTGAAAATTCCGTTAATTGATCGAATTGCCGGACGCGTGAATTTGCGTATTCAACAGCTGGACGTCATCATTGAAACAAAAACCAAAGACAATGTTTTTGTTAAGATGAAAGTTTCGGTGCAATTCAAAGTCATTCAAGATCGCGTTTACGATGCGTTTTACAAGCTCGAATACCCGCACGACCAGATAACAGCCTACGTATTCGACGTTGTGCGCGCAGAAGTTCCTAAATTGATTCTAGACGACGTTTTTGAGCGTAAAGACGACATTGCAATTGCCGTAAAACGCGAATTAAACGAAGCGATGGCCACATACGGTTACGATATCATCAATACGTTGGTAACCGATATTGATCCGGATATTCAAGTGAAAAACGCTATGAATCGTATTAATGCCGCCGATCGTGAGAAAACGGCAGCTGAATTTGAAGCCGAAGCTTCCCGGATTCGCATCGTTGCTAAGGCCAAGGCCGAAGCGGAAAGCAAGCGTTTACAAGGACAGGGTATTGCCGATCAGCGCAGAGAAATTGCTCGTGGTTTGGTAGAGAGCGTCGATGTTTTGAATAAAGTAGGAATTAACAGCCAGGAAGCATCGGCATTGATTGTGGTCACCCAACATTACGACACCTTACAATCGATCGGTGCAGATACGAATTCGAACTTGATTTTGCTACCTAATTCGCCCCAAGCAGGCAGCGACATGTTGAATAATATGGTTGCTTCGTTTACGGCTAGCAATCAGATTGGCGAATCTATGAAAAGAGATGGAAAACGCATTAAGGATGTAGACGCTCCTTACGAACCGCCCACGTATCCTGCTGCAGAACCGGAAACGGAAGAATAAGAACTTTATAAACAGGAACCACCGAAGCAATTTGGTGGTTTTTTTTGGGCAGCTGTCGGCCGTTGTGTAGTGGAAATTCATGAAGCGGCCGCCACCGGGTTTTTGGCTATACTCCTCGCCTACACGCTTCGTGCCTCAGCGCATAGGCTGTGGGGTATTTGCCGCAACCCCTGCTGCGGAAAATCGTGCAAAAAAGTGAAAAACAAAAAAGCCGACTCAAAGCCGGCTTCTTTCTTACTCTGTTTTTACTGCAATAACAACATCTTCTTTAAAGTGGTATTCGCCTTTGCGATAAATTTCTTTGTTTGATAAAATAACCTCGTAGGTATAAACTCCTTTGGGCAGATTTAAGAAACATTCTTTTCCATCAACAGGAATAACAAGCTCCTTTTTAATATCGTCTTGCGTAGCATCCGAAACGCCGTAAATTTTAAATGTTATGCGTTCGGTAAGTTTGTTTTTGATGCAAACTTGGTCGATTACGGTCTTGTTCGCATTGTTGTTTTTAGATGTGGCAAAAATGCTCAGACCAGAAGTGATAATCTCGGCACCACGTAAAATGTTTGTGGTAGTGGACTGAGCGTTTACTTCTACAAAAAATAGAAAGCTCAGTATAACCGAAATCTTTCTAAAATTCCAATACATACATCATCTTATTGGGTTTGCTACTCTAAAATAATTAAAAGTACTATCGTAGGCTTTCAGTTTTCTTTCAAAAGAATACTTGTGTAAATCGCCGTACAAAACAGCAATTTTCTTGGCTTTGCTTTCTTGAATCATTTTAATAACTAAACGATCGCGAATTGTTAAACTCAAGAAATCATAGTTTTCCTGATTAACCTTTTTACATCGGTATTTCTTCCCGATAGGAGTTTTTAAATCGCATTCAGAGAGCTTAACTTCCCCTTTCTCGGCTTCATAAGCTTCTATTAAGGTTTTCAAATTGTAATCTGCGTTTACATCTCTAATTGTATCGATTCCGGTGTTAGCCATAGTCTGGCTCACATAGCCTTTCACGTTAAACTTTTTCATATCGCCGTTAGTTGAATCTTTATACGACGATAAATGAAATCCAGTGATACTTCTTAGTTTCTTCTGTAATTCAGTCTTTTGCTCAGGACTAACTTTCATGTTGGTTCGAATTCCTTCATAGAAAATTAGGTATCCGTCTCTTCTGAGAGAGTCAATGTCTTTTGCGATACGGGCAAAATACTCTGGTTTATTTAAGTGATTAACCCCAATAAACGCAATAGTTCGGTCACCATTGCTGTAGTAATCAATACTATAAAGTTTTCGCATTAAATTGCCTTTGACTTTAACCAAAATTGTTGAACAAGAAATAAATGAAAAAGCCATGAGAAAAGGTAAACTTCGAATAAAAAAACTAAAAAGCCTATTCATGATTTATACTTTAAGTTAAGCAGTTATTTTAATAACAGCAACAGCTATTCGGATAGTTGTGTTTAGCCAACAACCCGCTTTGCACCAACCTCGACCTGGCAGTTTCTCGCCATTTGGCCCAGTGTAATCTTTATTGCATCTATCGATACATTGCGAATGTGATTCTCTACTAACAGCTTGTTGAAAAAGTTGCGGATTGCGAATAAAATAGTCGTTTTTGAACCCTCCAATTTGAAGAATATTTTTAGAAAATTCTATTTTACCAATTTTATTTTCAGATGCAGAAGTTGAAATTCGCACCTGTCCCTTTTCCGAAACCTTTCCATCTAAACTACTCACTAGCACATCAAACGTGAAGATTTCAAGGTCGGTTGAACTATCAAAATACTCCGCAGGAATTTTCATGTTTTCAAACTCGTACGTCTGAGCTACAGCAGCATGAATAAAAAATATTGACAAAAAGGTCAAAAAATATGATTTCATATTATGATAATTTACAATTGTTTTTGAAAAAGTACTTTTAGTCTTTATAACTAAAAACACAAATAACTATTTAAAGAAGTATAAAGCCGATGCTAATCGGATCGGCTTTATTGAATTTGTTGAAGAATAGACAAATGAGATATTTTTTTAGCTGATATTCTTATTTTCAAATATAAGAGCTGTAAAAAAAGAACTAGTTAACTTTCTAAAAAGTAAGCTTTTTTACTTTCCAAGACGGAATGTACTCAAAAGTGCTATCCACTTTTTTGAGTGCATTAGCAACACTATATCGATGATCTTCTCCGAAAACTACAGCAATTCTTTTATAATTACTTTTTAGAATTTGCTCTGCTAGAAAAGCGTCCCGAAGTGTTACAGCTAAATAATCCCATTGTTCTTTAATTACTTTAGAGCATTTATATTTTTCACCTAATTTGGTAGCAAGATCACATTCGTTTAAGCGAACAATACCTTTAGACTTCTCAAACTTCTCAATTAAAGTTTTTAAGTCATAATCTGCGTTGTAATCTACATTTTCACGGATTCCAGTATTAGCATTAGTCTGTTCTATTAAGCCTTTAACGCGGAACTTTTTCAAATCAGCGTTAGTTGAATCTAAGTATTGCGTAAGATGAAAACCCATGATTCTTCTGAACTTCTTTTGAAGAATTTCCTTTTCTTGCTCTGGAATGTCTAAATCAGTCTTAATTCCCTCGTAGAAAATCACATATCCTGCACTACGTAAAGAATCGACATCACTTTTGATTTTAGCAAAATAATCTTCTCTATTAATGTGCAACGTTGGAATGAATGCAACTATCATTCTTTCGTTGGAATAATAATCTACTCCATAAAAGTCTCTACTAAGCTTTGCTTTAAACTTAACTAGGGTTTGCGTGCACCCAAGAAGAAGAAAAGCGCAAAAAAAGGAAATAAGAGTTTTCATATAGCTAAAAAATATAAAATTCAATTTGTCTATTTACCAGATCTAATAGTCGCGATTGCTTCTAAAATACGAACTGTTGTGCTAACCCAACAATTGAACTTGCAAGCACCTCTCCCAGGTAAGCGCTCGCCGTCAGGACTTGTGTATTTTTTATTACAATTATCTATACATTGAGAGTGTGACGGCTCTTCTGCATAAGTTTGGAAATTTTGCGGGTTTCGAACAAAAAAATCAGCTCCAATACCACCAATTCTGAGAATATTGGCGCTTAGCTCGATTTTGCTAACGCCTTCTCCGGTTAGTGGAACGGTTATTCTCATTTGCCCGCGCTCTGTTACACGTCCGTCTTTACTTGTTACTGTAACGTCTTGTACAAAAGTTTCAGTCTCTGATGCTCTACTTAAGTACTTACTTGGAATTTGCATATTAACAAACTGTGTAGCTTGCGCACAAACGATTTGAGTGCCGACTAACAACAAAAACAAAATTTTTTTCATGACTTTAAAATTTAAAAATTACTATTTATTTTCTCGTAATCCGTTGGCCATTGGTTACGGAACAAAGTAATTAGATCATGAAAAAAAAGATGTAAGCATTTCACGCATTAATCTTGCAAAAAACGCAATAATCTTGCGAAAATCGCAACAACTAAAGCGCTAAATATTCTCTCGTATGAAACTAAAAAAAATCGCATAAAAAACTGTGTAAATTACTTGTGATAAAAGTATAAAAAACTAGTCTGAAATTAGAATTAAAAAAACATAAATTATTGAATTTAAATTTGTTACGATGTTATAACATCGTAACAGCGTTGTTAAATTAAAGTTAATATATAATAACGTTTCATATAATGCATAATTTTGAATTCACATAAAACTAACCAAAACTATGCATATAGCCTTTGCAAAAAAAGTACGTCAGTTGCGACTTTTAAAAAATCATAGTGTTAAAGAAGTTGCTTACCACTTAGGAATAGATGCATCTACCTATCACAGACTTGAAACCGGTAAATCGTCTAATTGGTTAAAATACGTACCGAAACTTCTCGAGTTGTACAAAATAAATGAAGAACAACTTTTTCTCGGTTTACCCGAAGATGTAGTTGCTCGTAAAGCAGTCGAAAACAACCTTGCTGAAAATAGCTACCTATTACAATTCTTTCAAAAGGAAATTGAAAAAAGAGATGATTTATTAAATGGATTAAAAAAAGACCTTGAACAATTACGCGCGCTAAACGACAAACAATTTCAAGAACTCAGATTTCTTAAAAAAAATAATTTTTAGTTAAACTATAGTTTTGCTTTCAAACTGTCTAGCTTTTCTTGAAGAGTACGCAAAATCTCTGCCGCGCCGTCGTCGGCTTTAGAAACTAATTCGTCCACTGTTTCGTCTAACTGCTCTTTGGTTATCTTTTGCGACTCGGCTAGTTGCAACAACTCATGGATTTTCTGCGCAATTTTATCTTTCTGCTCTCCGATGCTGTCCTTAATTTTCCGACGCGTTTCGCTTCCTTTATCCGGTGCAAATAAAACACCCAGTGCCAAACCCGCAACTGCTCCTAAAGCGGCTGCTAGAAGTACTTTTGTTTGATCTTTACTCATAATCTACGCTTTTAGCTGTTCTAAAATTACTTGCAATCGCACATCGGAACGCGCTACCAAACCTTCGAATTTCTCCGCCGTTTCGGCATCCATTTCTGCATAGCGCAACAAATCGTTTCCGCTGTACAATAAAAGTACAAATAACAACGAAACCTTGTTGTTGTTCATGTTCTTTTTAACAGCTTGTTGCAACAACGAGAAGTTCTTTATTTGTCCTAAACGAGATTTCAATTGCGCTAATAAAGCTGTCTGCTCGTTCTCATCGGTTAGTTTAAAATACCGATTGAGCTCTTTAAGCGAATTATTAATCAAATTTTCGTCTTGCTTTCCTTTCTCTTCCCACGAATCTTTCAAAGCTACCGTTCGGTTAAAAATCAGTTTACTTTCCGAACTATCTGTATCTACACAGAAATAGCCCAATCGCTGAAATTGGTACCTATTTCCAACCACAGCTGCTTTTAATCCGGCTTCTACTAAACCCGTAACGGTTTTAAGCGATTCTGGGTTCACAAATTCGAGGAAATTTCGCTCTTTGTGTGCATCGGGTGCCTCATCTAAAAATAATCGATCGTAGAGCCTTATTTCGGCTGGTATTGCCGTAGCAGCATCAACCCAATGGATCGTTGCCGCTACTTTTCGTTCACTAGCTTCGGTACCACTTCCGCTCAAACTGTCGGGATCGTAAGTGGCGTGAATCGCTGTAATTCTCCCTTCTTCATCTTTTTCTACCGCAGTTGCTTTCACAATGTAGGCATTCTTCAAACGCACCTCTCCTCCTATCGACAAACGGAAAAACTTTCCGGTTACCTCTTCCATGAAATCGTCACGTTCGATGTACAATTCTCTCGAAAAAGAAATTGTTCTAAAACCTGCGTTTGCATCTTCTTGATTGTTTTCCGCTTTAAGCGAAAGCTGTTCGCCTTCCGGGAAATTCGTAATGATTAGCTTAACCGGATCGAGCACTGCCATAACACGCGGCGCTGTTTTATTTAAATCTTCGCGAATGCAATGCTCCAATACCGAAACGTTTATCAAGTTATCGCGCTTGGCAATTCCGATGGTTTCAGCAAATTTTCGAAGCGATTCGGGCGTATAACCACGGCGACGCAAACCAGAAATAGTCGACATCCGCGGATCGTCCCATCCATTAACGTATTTTTCGTTTACCAACTGCAACAATTTCCGTTTACTTACAACGGTATGACTAAGATTACGACGTGCGAATTCGCGTTGCTTCGGACGAATTGCCGTTCCAGTACCAATCTGATCTAAAAACCAATCGTACAATTCGCGGTGTGGTAAAAATTCGAGCGTACAAAACGAATGTGAAATTCCTTCTAGGAAATCGCTCTGACCATGTGCCCAGTCGTACATCGGGTAAATACACCAATCGGAACCCGTACGGTGGTGGTGTTTGTGTAAAATACGATAAATAATCGGATCGCGCATGAGCATATTAGGTGAACTCATGTCGATTTTAGCGCGTAAAATATGTGTTCCTTCTGCAAATTCGCCTGCTTTCATTCGTTGAAACAAGTCGAGATTTTCGGCAACCGCTCTGTTTCTGTATGGCGAATCGACACCAGGTGTAGTTGGTGTACCTTTCTGTTCGGCCATTGCTTCCGACGTTTGCGAATCGACGTAGGCTTTTCCTTTCTCGATGAGCATCACCGCCCAGTCGTACAGTTGTTGAAAATAATCGGATGCATAACATTCGCGATCCCATGAAAATCCGAGCCAAGCAACGTCGCGTTTAATCGCGTCAACGTATTCTTGTTCTTCTTTCGCTGGATTGGTGTCGTCGAAACGAAGGTTTACAGGTGCCTGATAATCAATTCCTAAACCAAAGTTTAAGTTGATTGCGCTGGCGTGTCCGATGTGCAAATATCCGTTAGGTTCTGGTGGAAATCGGAATCGCAATTCGTTTCGATTTAATCCAGTTGCGAGATCATCTTCAATAATTTGCTCTATAAAATTAAGCGACTTGGCTTCGGTTGACATTTTTCGGTAATTTGCTGCAAAGATATAAATCCCTTTCGCAGAATTATGGCAACAGTTAGTGCTTCGATTGTATTAGATGAAATTCGTGTTTATGCGTACCACGGATGTTTGGCAGAAGAAACCAAAATAGGCAGTGATTATCGGGTTCGAATACGGGTTTGGGCCCATTTATCGAAGTCGGTTATTAGCGACGAACTTTCGGATACGGTCGATTATGTTTTGTTAAATCGTATTGTAAAAGAAGAAATGGCGATCCCATCGAAATTACTGGAACACGTTGCCGGACGTATTTCTGAGCGAATTTTCAGAGAAAGTGCTTTGGTTGAAGAATTAGAAGTTGAAGTAAGTAAAGTAAATCCGCCGATTGGTGGCGATGTGAGTTCGGTAACGATCTGTTTGAGGGAGAGATTGAAAAATTAAAAGATTGAAAGATTAAAAGATTAAAAGATTGAAAGATTGAAAGATTAAAAGATTAAAAGATTGAAAGATTGAAAGATTGAAAGATTGAAAGATTGAAAGATTGAAAGATTGAAAGATTGAAAGATTGAAAGATTGAAAGATTGAAAGA
>NZ_JAIXYH010000015.1 GCF_027490375.1 Flavobacterium sp. | reverse complement strand
TTCGGGTTGCTGATCTTAAAAGCCTCCAACTCCTCAACAGTCGAAATAATAATCAAATCATTGTTTTTCTTTACATCGTCTGCGGTATCGGTAGTGTTACTCCCTCCACCACCAGCCTGCGTAAATTTAGAAGTTTCTCCCGGAACCACACGATCACTACGGCGGATAAAGTTACCGTTGCTGTCGTACATCTCAGCGCCGTTGTTATCCAACATCTGCTGCCCCGCTCCACCACTCGGATCGGCAAAGACAATCGGGTTGCCGTTAAAACCACTGTACGGCGATTGGCTGTGGTGTATCACCGGATCTAAAACCACCCAACGCGCAATGGCTGGGTCGTAATCGCGCAGCGGCATGTCGTACATATCATACCCAAAATCGCCTTGCCATTCTTGGCCGTTGTATTTGTATTTAAAATTGTACGTCCGCTGCGCATTTCATTTAGTATCTATTGCCGATTATAAGTCATCATCTGGCTAGTTATTTGGTCGGCCATACCTTTGAACTCTGGCATAGAATTTAATATCTTTGCAACTTGCTTTTTGACTGACGCTTTTAAAAACCTTTTCAAGGTTTTACCAATCATAGGTGCTATATTTAGTAATTTTCTTAGCGTTAGTAAAAGTCTATCAATAAATAGCCAACATATCTCTTTATTTCTACAATTCTTTAAACTCAAAAAATCTAGACCTAATCTGAAAACTTGAATTAGGGTTCACTTTTAAATATTGTAGGTAATCCAATGGGTCAAATTCAAATAAAATATCATTTTCATTGTATTCTATTAAGACATCCGAAGGAGAAAAAAGCAAAAAGTCTTTATCAATGTTAAAAGATAAGCTAACAATATCATTAAAATGAAGTTCTACTGTTTCATAATCAAAATCACTGTCTATTTTAGAGCAATAAATTTTTATTTTGATGAGGTTTATTTCTTCATTATCTTTAAATAGCGTAATAAAATTTACTTCTTTGATTATCGAATCAGATAATTGACCATATCTATTTATAAAATCTTTAATCATAAAAATGTTTTTCTGTTGAGATTGTTCATCTATTCCTAATCTATTATAACTTACCTTACTGCAAGTATTTATTCGGTATTAACATGAAAGGTATATGATTTTCTGGCAAATGCCCCGAGCCAATAGAACCAGGAATACTCATATTATGACCGTGCACTCCTCCCATATTATGTGCCTTAAAATTTATTTCAAATTCAATTTTTCCAGCGTCATTATAAAAATGCTTTGATATCAATTGTCCGTTTGGTGAAAGATATTCATAAACTGAATTTGGAATTCCTTCACCTGTAGCCTTTGTCGTTCCAGATAATTTTTTATGGGCTGTGCTGGCAATATTATCAATCTTCCCGATAAATTTTATTCCCGTTGCACCCCAACCTGCTACTGGTATCATAGCAGCAAGACTCAAATTCGCTTCTGTTTTCTTACCTCTTACGCCGTAAGTTAAGCCATTTATTAAATCTATCGGCTCTCCTAAAATAGGAATTGCTCCCAACCATTCTAAATCACCTTGAAACTCGTCCCATTGCTTTGCACGAGCCTTGTCTCTGTGATCTTGATAAAATCTGCCTTTAGAATATACATGCGCTTGTAGTTGCCCAATAAAACTTCTTCCTGAACCGAATCTTCCAAACTGTAAAATTATAGTAACTGTAGGCAAACTCTCGCTATAGAAATGATGTTCAGCATCCGTATTAATGAAACTTCCTTCTAAGCGTGAATCCGTTCCGCCGCGACCATTACCCGCGTAATCAAAATTACCATGTCCATCGTTTACCCAAACGCTGTTAGTACCATCTGGAGTGGCATCCCACGCGGCTTGAAGCATCTCCATAATAGAAGCAGGAGCTAAACCACTTGGGTCTGAAAAATATACCGGATTATTAAATGCAAATGAATACGGCGAAAAATTTGGCATAAAAGGAGCTAATGCGTCAAGACATACAAACCTGCCAAGTGCATTGTCATAATGACGGAAATCCATTGCCGTCATATCGTAACCAAAATCGCCTTGCCATTCTTGGCCGTTGTATTTGTATTTAAACTTGCCTGGCGGTTCGAATTGCTCGATAAGTGGCTAAATAATAGTAGTTTCAAAGAACGTGGCAAAAGAAAAAAGCAACTAGACAACAACTCGCCCGCGCCAGCCCGCATTGCCCCATGCTACGAATTTCGAAAATACCGAACAAGTAACCTAATGTACTTTGCTAAAATTTGTATCAAAATGAAACAATTGCATCTTGGTTTGCTTTTGATTTGCGAATTTTGTACAATCCTAAGTCTGCGCCGGCGCCAGATATTTCTTTACAAATTAAACCGAATACTTGTTTCTTTGTTTAACAAATCTTAAAGCCACCGTTCCATTTTCTTGTGGCCAGCAATTCCCGCGCTTCGTTGCTAGTCCGCGTGGGAAAACGGTTTTTTGTACGGCTTGCATCGGCTTCCGCGGGTCGCCGCCGCGCGCCAACAAAAAAATCCACTTTCCCACTGTGGGCTATCCACTGCGCTCGGGGCTGGGAGTGAGTGGGGTTGAAGACGTTATTAACGAGGTAACCAATACACAATACATCGATTTTAGTGTAAAATCGGTAAAGCTTTGGTTTAGAAACAATAAATACCTGCAACACTATTTTGGACTATAAATAATTCTGAATCTTGTGAGAAAATATAAATCCGAAGAAAGCAAGAAAATAACAAGTTATTACAATAATAAGGCTTAAAATCTCTCTAGTTTTGTTTGGCTTATAGTTAATGGAAGGGTCATTTTTCCTTATAATACTTAGGATATATTTTCTAAAAATTTTGTCAATTAAAAAACTAATAATAGCTAAAGAACCATAGATATAGATGTTGCTATATTTACCTAAACCAAATACATAAATATTGATATTGGTAAAAATTGAACAAAAAAAGAAGAAAAAGATAAAGTTGAAATACAACCACGTTCGCTCTTCCCAGTTGTCTGGTTTCTTTTTCTTTTCACATACCATCATCGCCGAGTAGATTACAAATAATATTCTCTTCATATTTCGAATTAATTACCAAAAATTGATATTTCATTTGTATTCTCATCGATTGTATCGTTTATCTCAAACAGATAATCTGCAATGCCATAGCCAAGCGTTATAAATCCAACTGTTGCTAAACAGGGAGGACAAATAACGAGAGTAAGGGGGGCCGCAGCCATCATTGCGCCATCGATTATACTAGAAGCTTTTAAAGCCCCATCCTAAACAAAATCTTTTGCTATTATACTTCCTGTTAAAACATTGCCTACAATCCCAACTCTTTTGAGAAGTTTAGAGCTAGACGAAAATTTACTATTTGAAAAAATCTTTTTTAAATATTGTCGTACCTTCCCAGGAGGAGGTAATATGGAATTTTTCTTCAATCTTTTATAAATATTATAATACTTCCGATCAAATTTATCATAATGGCGATTGTAAATTGATTTAAAATTTCCCACCAAACCATTAACCAGAATGTCTTTAAACCCATTGAAATGATTTTCAGTCGATTCATAGTAATCAAAGAGATAGTCAAAAAAATCCTTGCCTTTAACGTCGATAACCACCTCGTCTAAATGAATACTTACTAAACCAGATTCGGGATCGTAATAATATGTCGTAGTAGTATCGTTATGATATCTATCGAACTCTTTAGTATTCGGACACGTCGGGCATACTTCAAAACCACTTCCCTCCTCAAATACTCCAAATTCAGAATTTGCACCGCCGCCGTCATAAGAATCTTCTCCTTCGAATAAATAACTATTGTCAGGAAAAAAGCTACTTTCCTTCGGTTCGTGATCTTCATACCTACGATCCAACATTTGCTGCCCCGCTCCCCCACTCGGATCCGCAAATACCACCGGGTTGCCGTTAAAACCACTGTACGTTGATTGGCTGTGGTGTACCACCGGATCCAAAACCACCCAACGCCCAATGGCTGGGTCGTAATCGCGGAGCGGCATGTCGTACATATCATACCCAAAATCGCCTTGCCATTCTTGGCGGTTGCATTTATCGGCTACGTCTAATTTATCGACGCATTAAAACAGCACTTTCAAGGAACGTGTATACAATAAATAGCAGTGTGGAAACAACTCGCCCGCGCCAGCCCGTATTGCCCCATGCTACAAAATTCGAAAATACCGAACAAGTAACCTAATATACTTTGCTAAAATTTGTATCAAAATGAAACAATTGCATCTTGGTTTGCTTTTGATTTGCGAATTTTGTACAATCCTAAGTCTGCGTTGGCACCAGATACTTCTTTACACATTAAACCGAATACTTGTTTCTTTGTTTAACAAATCTTAAAGCCACCGTTCCATTTTCTTTTGGCCAGCATTTCCCGCGCTTCGTTGCTAGTCCGCGTGGAAAAACGGTTTTTTGTACGGCTTGCAACGGCTTCCGCTGGTCGCCGCCGCGCGCCAACAAAAAAATCCACTTTCCCACTGTGGGCTATCCACTGCGCTCGGGGCTGGGAGAGAGTGGGGTTGAAGACGTTAAATCACTAAACTTACATAATTTGTGCTAAAATAATCGCGTTACTGTTTTCATTTAGTACTCCAATAAAAAGGCTGTTTAAATATCGACAACTGAATTTAGCAAGTTTATAATATAATAACCACTAGTTAGAAGAAGATTTAAGTAGAAAATAATTTTTATAATACGCTCATTGAATTCAATTTTAGTCAATATCATAAAAACAAAAACAAAAATGTAACACAAGTACTTATACAAAAAAATTATATCTAAACATAATAAATAAGATCTAAAGGAAATTGCAAAAACTATTGATATCAATTCTAAATATATGTTCAACCTATTGTAATTTATCATTTTAATCAACTTTACCTAAAAATTTACCAGTTGCTCGATCATAATAATAAACGGTGATGTCTTCATACGGCCCAACACCATATCTCTCATAAATTTGAATCATGCCTTGCATTTGACTTGTATTATTTAAATGCAATTCACAATAATTTCTAAAAACTTTCTCATTTTGATCAGAAACGTCGTTGGTTTTCCACTTCGCATATTCTGTCATTGCAGCGACACTCAACTTTGAAGGGTTTGCTTTTTTCAGTTCTTCATAAAGAGACTTAAGATCTAAAGCTGGAACATAACCTGTTTTCTCAGAATAATTCATCAGTTTTTCGAACATATCTTGCCGTTCCCTGAAAACCTCTTTAAACAAATGAAAAGCTTCCTTGTGTGAAAGTTCGCTTACTATTCTAATATCTAAAACAAAGCCATTAAAATCATGCTTATTTGCAATTTTGCTGTAGTTAAGTCCACCATACTCGCCGCCGATAAGCAAAATACCTTCATCGTCTTTCCTTACACCGAAGTTCACACTTGGGCTATTCATTATAAAACCTAATAACTCTTCCAATGTCGAAATTACAATTATACCTTCATTCTTTTTTACATCTTCTGCTGTTGGTGCAGTTGTCGTGCCGCCACCTCCATATGCCGCCATGGAAACCTCTCCCGGAACTACACGATCGCTGCGGCGGATATAGTTGCCGTTAGCGTCGTACATCTCAGCGCCGTTGTTATCCAACATTTGCATACCCGCTCCCCCACTCGGATCCGCAAATACTACCGGGTTGCCGTTAAAACTACTGTACGGCGACTGGCTGTGGTGTATTACCGGATCTAAAACCACCCAACGCACAATGGCTGGGTCGTAATCGCGGAGGGGCATGTTTACTTTTATACTGATTTATTAATCATCAATACGAGGTAAAATGTATTTAGCAATTTCACCCAATCGAGTAATCGGAACCAGATAATCTTCATGATACTTCCAATATTCATTTTCGAAGACTCTATTTGCATTCAAAATTACCTCAAAGTAATTCAAACGCGACTGATTTAAATCGTAGGTTGGTGAGCGAACACCATTGGTGTTATAAAAATAAAATGCCTGAACATCCGCCTCGATAACTGAGCTATCAAATTGGTTTTTGTATTCTATCGTATCATTACTCTTAGTAATTAAGTACAGATGGTAATGGAGAGAATGATTATCATCTATACCACGAACAACAAAACGCTTCTTCTTACCCATTCTTTTTTTAAATTCAGGAAATACCAACATCTTGCTCTGTTGTGGCCGACTATCCAGAACTAAAATGGTGTCTTGACGAATCTGCCAATTCCCTTCCGCACTAAAATGAAGAAGATGGGCTCGTTGAGTATATTGAAATGTACCATCACTGCGAAGCACAATCTTCTCACCCTGAGACGCATAGGAAATTGATTTAACCTCTTGAGAATTTGCCGTGGAGAAATACAGAAATATAAATACAGAAAATTTTAACAGATCTTTCATCGTTTGCTCTTTTTACCTTTCGAATAATCTCGTTCCCAGTTAAAATAGACCTCGTTAACAGGAATACCTGCTGCCCCCGCTGAAATAGTCTTAGAACGTAGTATCTTACCGTCTTTAGAATTTATATTAATTGGCCCATCTGGTAATGTTCCATAGGGGTCATCCTTTAACTTTAACTTACTAAAATGTCTTATGTAATTATCATCCGGTCTAAGCATAAAACCATCTAGCTCTTTATTTGGCGTAATATAGTACCCTTTCCCATATTTCCAAATGTTTTGATTATTGTATGCTTCCGTCTCATCTGTGATGTCATATAGTACTGGAAGTTTTGAATCTTTCCGATAAGACGTTTTACCATTTTCAAATTGGAATGCATGGGTAATTTCGTGAGTTATTAAAGCACTATCAAATGCTCCCAAACGTATAACAACTGAATGACTTTCCCAATTATACTCATTCAAACCATGGTGATTAACCGTAACTCCATCAACTACATCGTTTATTGACGAATCTAATTTAAATTCGTAAACCTGATCAGATTCATCAATATCTTGGAAATTAGTTAACATCATTTCAAACCATGATAACAACATATTTCCGAGTTCTTCTTCTATCGCTCCTTGGCTAATCAATACTTTAATTTGATTTGCACTTGCTTTCATTTCCTGTAACCAATGTGCTGCTAAACCGTCTGGATCAGAAATGTGATTACCATCTGGGTCAATGTATTTAATTGGATTGTTCGACACATAAGCATACGGTGAATACCTAACATAAACCCCAGCATATGCATCTAAGCAAACCCATCTTCCGATAGTCGGGTCATAATGTCGTGCACCGTAGTCAAACATATCATACCCAAAATCGCATTGCCATTCTTGGCGGTTGTATTTGTATTTAAACTTGCCTGGAGCTTGCGCATACTCTACACTGCCTTGCGTAATGCCCAAAGGCCCACCTTCGGTTAAAGTACTCCACGTGCGGTACGTCATGTTGTAATTCATGTGGCGCAAACCATACGGATAGTAATTACTCTCCTCAAGTATCACCAAGCCCGGCGTTGCCGCTGCAGAGTCGAACGTGTAAATCACACGGTTATTGCCTAAGTGGTCGCTGTAATTATACACGTGTTGGTAGGACTTTTCCTTTATCTCAGAGAGGAATCCAGTGATATCCGGCCTTGGGAATGAATAGACCATAGTAAATTATGTTGAACTTAATACACAAAGTTCAGTTCTGGAAAGTTCGCAAATAATAGATAAATAAAAAAGTTTGAAATATTGATTAAGAAATGCAAAAGTATTGCATTTAATATAGAGTTGCTTTTCAGATAAAGTCGTGAAATTATAAGTGATCCGATGAAAACTGGCAACAGACCTGAATCTGTGTTTAAATGTGATAAAGAAAAGAAAACTGAAACAATGATTATTGAAAATAACTCACTTTTAGTTTTTCGAATTTCACGTAAAAAGAATTCTCTAAAGGTTAATTCTTCAAGGATCACAAACAAAACCATAAGAAGAATCTCAGTTAAAGAAGCGACCGGTTCGTAATCTAAAAAATCTCGATCGTAAACTAAATTGATTAACAGTGCTTGATAGCCTATTAAAAAAAATATCATTGGAAAGAAAAAAATTACGAACCACTTAAAATCGCTGATGGAATACTGCCGGTAAAATAAATCCTTTATGTTTTTTGAAAACAAAAGAATAAAAGAAACTATAAATAAAAGAGAAAAAAAAGCTCTTACTTGATAATCAGAAATACTAAACTGAATTATCAAAAAGAAAAGGGTAAATAAAATCAATCTAGTTATCATATTTAATAATATCGCAAGTGTTTCTTATCATAAATACTTGAATGCTGAATACCTGTTCGTGGTAATGGCATATTTTCGACAGGCTTTCGGAAAACTAATTCAATTAAACGCATCTGACAATCAACAATTCTTGCACTTCTTGCGCTTTCGGAATTAGGATCACCTAGTTCTGTAATATTTAAAACAAATCGAGTAGAGGTACCTAAAACTTTCGTCATCAAAAATTTAAATCCCGATGTAGTAGTCTTCTCGGCTGCCTTGTCGATTATCTCTTTTTTTACCTTTGTGCTAAGTGCCTCGTAACCTGCAAATGCAACACCATTTTTAGTGAGTGTAAATGGATTCTTATCCAAGAATTCCTCCACTTCTTTACGGTCATAACCATATTTATTGGCTATATATCTAGCTAACTCTGCATTTTTACCTTCTTGTTGTGGATCATCTTTTGGTTTTAAATCTTCTGGACTTATATTCGGGTTGCTTCTTAAAAAAGCCGCCAACTCTTCAACTGTCGAAATAATAATTAATCCCGTATTTTCCTTAACGTCGTCTGCAGTATCGGTAGTATTACTACCAGCACCAGCCTGCGTAAATTTAGAAGTTTCTCCCGGAACTACACGATCGCTGCGGCGGATAAAGTTACCGTTGCTGTCGTACATCTCAGCGCCGTTGTTATCCAACATCTGCCGGCCCGCTCCCCCACTCGGATCCGCAAATACAATCGGGTTGCCATTAAAAGCACTGTACGGCGATTGGCTGTGGTGTATCACCGGATCTAAAACCACCCAACGCGCAATGGCTGGGTCGTAATCGCGGAGGGGCATGTCGTACATATCGTAACCAAAATCGCCTTGCCATTCTTGGCCGTTGTATTTGTATTTAAACTTGCCCGGCGCTTGCGCATACTCTACACTGCCTTGCGTAATGCCCAGCGGCCCACCTTC
>NZ_JAIXYH010000091.1 GCF_027490375.1 Flavobacterium sp. | reverse complement strand
TTTAAGCGCTCGGAAAACAATGAACCTCACAGAATTTTGCGCAATAGGGTACCGTTGAGGAAAACACAGAACGTGTCAAGCCACCAAAAAATCGCACCAGCCTTCGACTAGCTCAGGCATCGGTCTTCGACAGGCTCAGGCAACGACGATACGCGGGTTCGGACGGGAAAACGATGCGTAAAATGGTGAATTCATCGATCCCGATAGCTATTGGGACTAGCTTCTAAAGTAATCCATCAATAATTCAAAACTTTCTCTTCAATATCTAACTTAATCAGCTCCCAATACTTACCTTTTAAACATATGGGGGCGAAATCTGAATCAGCATCACAAAAATCAAGCATTTTTCTCACTAGCTGATCTCTAGAAAAACCGTATGGATATCTTTTTTCATAAAATTCTAGAATCTCAGAAACGGAATAGTATTCCATTAATTCATGTAAATCCCAAAAGTCTTTTTTCCTTCCCCCCTGTCCTATAATTTCTAGCTTCATCGCCGTAATCTCTGCTAAATGAGATAATCTAACACCCTCGAAATCTAGATATGGAAACACAAAAGGATCCGTGTAAAAAAAATCTACTTTTATTAACTCATGTTTATCGTTTCCGACAAAGTACGTTCTGCCAATACTGTTGTTTCCTTCAGATCTCAGTTCCGTAAATGGAAAAGAGCTAAGAAACAAGTCGTCAATTCGCTTAAAATCAATCGAACCGTAGTCCGCAGCTGTAAACAAATCAATATCGACAGACATCCTATGACCCAACAATAAACTTAAAGAAGTACCCCCAACTAATTGAAATGAGCGCAACTCCTACAAATTCATCAATGTAGAAAGCGTGTTCCACAACAAGTCGGACACGGTATTTCTGTAGATTTTCAATTTTTATTTGTTGATAATTTTAAACCTAACTAGATTATGTTTGAAAGCCGGCAGAAAATCGTTGTTGCTGTTTTTTAATGCGTTTTTAACTACAAGTATTCCATAAAACGAGATGATTTCGTTAATTTCAACATCATTACCGCACTCAAAAATTCTCTTTATTACTGCTTTCTGCTTTTTTTGCCAGTCAATCTTTTTAAAATCTGTGTCCCAAAATAAAGCAGCTCGTATCTTACTTAAATCTGGCGTATTAGACTGTTTGGCTTCGATGGTCTTTTCAACATCATAACTTGCTTGAAGCAGCATGAAATAATCCTGCTCTGCACCAAATTGCCGACCTAATTTAATCGAAAGACTTGGATTAATACCTCGCTTTTCGTTTACTATTGAACTGATGGTTTGCGCGTGTTCATCCAATAAATTGGCTAATTCCTTACTTTTTAATCCACGCGATTTAAGCTCTCTTTTTAAGATTGCGCCTGGATGTATCCCTTTTATTTTAGACAACTCGGGCAACATAGTTTCTAATAATTTAATTCAAACTTACGCAATTATATAAAAGTAAACAAATTTGTTTATTTTTAGACGCAAAACTTTTTAAATCAATTATTTGCAATTAAAAATCGCTTAAAAAAACATAAAAACTAATAGGCCTATTTACCTTATCTTAAACATTCCTTTTGGTATCAATTCTTAATTTTCTGCATAAGTTGCGCTTTTGATAAAGATATTTACACCAAAATATATTGGTTTCTGTTGCAAAAAAAAGTAACAACTTATAAATTGTGATCCACAGCGTAGGTCAAAAACCAGCGACCGTTTCGAACTTCAAATCGATATTCACCCCAAAATCCGGAGTTTTCAAGCCAAAATTTCTCGTAAAACTGCGTATCCGTTTTCTCGTACCTAACTTTAATTTCTGTGGTATCCACATCGTGTATTCTAATCTTCAAAAGATTCCAATTTTCCTTTGTCCACTTGCGTTCAGGCCCGTTATCAAAAATACCTCCTTGGAGTGGAAATACGATTCTTGACATTTGAAATACCGAATCCTTGTGAAACCGATCGTAAAAAACCTCGAAATTTTCAATTTTTGAATCCGCAGTATCAGTTCCTTTCGTATTCGACTGGCAACTTGCTAAGATTAGTAAACAGAGTAAACCCAGGTAAGCTTTCATATCCTCATTAGATGGTTTTAAATTTTAAAATTAGATACTGGTTCATAAAACGTAGCTAAAATTCGACCATTAATCTACCCTACAGTTCTTATAAGTTAATTGCTGAAGCATTCGATTCGGAATCAAAAGTGGTCTTCGCTCTTCGGAAAATTCTAATTTGGGATTCAACTTTTTTATACCGATCCGTATATGGTTTACAGTTTCCGTCTAGAAAATTAGACGACCATGGAATCAATTTAGGCGCGTAAAATCTGTGTTGTTTTTTGAAGTTCAAAACCATTTTTTCTTCTTCTGTAGCCCTACGAACAACGTAAAAAGGCGCTCGAGGAACATGTTTTATATATTCAAAAAAATCATACAAGGCTTGATTCTTAATCGTATCTGTCTCACTTGCAAAGTAATAATGTTTGGCTCTATATTCATTAGCATTATCGAGAACATGAAGGTTGTTTTTAAAAAAACTGATAAAACTTCTGCTGCTCACCGTTACTAAATGCTCGGGTTTTAGTTCGATAAAGTTTGGAAAAGGATAATCGACCGAGCTTTCACCATCCAAATTATAAATCTTTGAAGTTTGATATAAATGAACGTCGTTGACACTGTCGAGGATAAAAACCATGTCCGTATAAAATCGATTTTGAAAATCCGGAGGAGCAGGCCGCGGAATGCTACTGTTTTTTTGTAGGGAATCCTGCTCAGAAATAACGTACAACCGCCGCTCGTTCTTTAAAGAACGTTGCTCACAGCCAAGCAACAGTAGCGAAAGCACAAATATTTTGATTGGAGCTATTCGCATAAAATGAAAAAATCCGGCAAGACTACTTTTCATTGTTTTAAACTTTATGATAGAAAAACAAAACACAAATTAAGCAAACAAGCGCAGTATTAATCCATAGCATAACACGTTCAATCGCTAAGCTTTTATCTGTGCTTCGAGTAAGTTTCGATGCTAAATTTACATTTCCGTCTTTAATTACAGTCGACATTCGAGGTATTTCGTAAAAAAGTGAGGTTCCGTTATCTAAAACCTTATTGAGGTAAACTATTTGATTTCTACTATCTTTTGCAACCAACCAGAAATTGCTGTTATCATTTTCAAGACAAAAGGCAGAAGTTTCGTTTGCACTCAATTCTGCGTGATAAATAGTGGCGCCCTGAGTCTGCCTATCAACATCATCCCAAAAAGTAATCGTATAAATTTTTAAGCGCTGCTCCGATTTATTGGTCAATTTTAGTTCAATAGGTGTCGACGCGCCAAAACAGGATTTATCGACACGGTAAATAAAGAACGTAAAAACACCAATTATCAAACCAAAATAAAGCACAGTTATGCTTTTCTTTTTTCCTGCAAACAGAAAATAGTACAAGAGTACCCCCGCTAGAAGCGCAGCTGTTAAAAGATATACATTCATTCAAATTAATTAAAAATCAATTACTTAAAAATTACTCACGATACTGTTCAAATACTTTGAAATGAACAACCTTTTGGCGAAACCGTGCAAGGAGCATGCAAGATTATAACAATTTTATTCCATAAACATTGTGTTCCCTGCAAAGCAACAGTACGATTATTGTGATTTTTTATTTGGGGGTGCCGGCGGTGCAATCGTAACGCTTCGCAAACGTTTCGCTGAACCGCCGTCGCGCCATCCGCTGTATCTTTTTTGCTTTAGCAGTAGTGGAAACTCCGTAGCGCAAAAAAGGATGTCGCTGCTGTCGCTCACCCAGGGGAAGGGGTTAAGAAGATTGGTTTTAAAAACAATTTCAATTATAAGAGCAGATTATAGAATTTTTTTCGAAAATTTATTAAAGTCTACAGCAATAGTCATCTTTACAATAAGCTCAAATAGAATAAAATAAAAAAGGCATAAGTTTTGTTGATTGAGTTATAAATAACCTATTAATAACCAATTTTTTAACTTATGATTAAGCGAAGTGTAATTATTGAAAGTAAAAGTTCATTAACGGTTTCGAATAACCAACTGAACATCGTTTCAGAAATGCGAAGTGGCAGCTTACCTATTGAGGATTTAGGGTATTTGGTACTCGATCATCATGAGATTTATGTAAGTATGCCTGCGCTTGTGGCATTGAGTGACAACAATGTGGCAACCATTATCTGTAATAAAAATCATTTACCTCAGGGAATGTTTCTAAGTTTAAACGCCCATCATATCCAACAAGAGATATTTTCTAGTCAAATACAAGCATCTGCCGCCTTAAAAAAGAATTTGTGGCGACAAACCATCGTAGAAAAGATTACAAATCAAGGCCTACTTCTTAAGCAAGTTAGAAATGAAGAAAATCATTTTTCTTTTTTAGCTAGTAAAGTTCTCAGCGGAGATAGTAGCAATATGGAAGCTGTTGCTGCTAGTTTTTATTGGAAACACCTGTGGGAAGCCGATTTTAAGCGCGAGCGGCACGGCGACTTCCCCAATTCATTCTTAAACTATGGTTATGCGATTTTGCGAGCCGCGGTAGCACGATCATTAGCTGCTGCAGGACTATTGAATACTTTGGGTATTCATCATAAGAGTAAGTATAATGCTTTTGCTTTGGCAGACGACATTATGGAACCCTTCCGCCCAGTTGTCGATGAAATTGTAGTTAATCTTGTAAGTGAAGGCATAACAGAACTTACACGCGAAGTAAAGGTAAAGTTTCTTGATATGTTAACCCGAACTGTCTACTGGAAAGACGAGGTTTCGCCACTAATGGTAGCTATTCAAAAAACATGTCAGAGTTTACGTCAGTGCTACGATGGCGATCGGAAGAAGATAAAATATCCGCAACTATGGAACTAAACGCCTACCGTATTATGTGGCTATTTGTATTTTTTGATTTACCAACCGAAACCAAGAAGAATCGGCGCGATGCCTCGATTTTTAGAAACGCTTTGTTGAAAGACGGATTTAGCATGATGCAGTTTAGTGTTTATATTAGGCATTGTGCGAGTGGCGAAAGTGCCGATGTACACGAAGCACGCGTAAGGCGACTGCTTCCTGAATACGGAAAAGTAAGCGTACTAAGAATAACCGACAAGCAATTTGGAAACATCATGAACTTTTGGGGTCGTGCACCGGTACCAAAAGAACCACCGCCGATGCAATTGGAATTGTTTTAATTAATAAAACGCGTCAATTTCGGGTTATCAATCCAAAAAAGACGCGTTTTTATCACGATATTTTCACTCTAAAACCAACAATATCAAAGGCTTACATCCGAACTAATATCGTGTTTTGGCTCCGCCGAATCTCCTTCGTCGATTTCCAATCTAAAAAATTCTTAAACCGATATTTAATCAAATTGCTTGAAAAGAAAAAACGCCTCAATTCCGGGTTATCAAGCCGAAAAAGACGCGTTTTTAGCACGATATCTTCAAATTAAAACCAACGATATCAAAGGCTTACAGCCGTGCTAATATCGTGTTTTCCAATCTTCAATCAAACCACAACGGAGCTGCGCAACAAAGCTGGGGAACTTTTAATATCGTGTTTTCCAATCTTCAATCAAACCACAACATAGTAACTGATAGATTGATTGGTTTTGCAATATCGTGTTTTCCAATCTTCAATCAAACCACAACAGTATCAGAGGACTATTATAGCAACACAGGAATATCGTGTTTTCCAATCTTCAATCAAACCACAACCATGTTTTTAGATTAAAGTGGTTAATACTAATATCGTGTTTTCCAATCTTCAATCAAACCACAACTAGCTGCTGGCGTTGAGGGTAAAACCATTAAATATCGTGTTTTCCAATCTTCAATCAAACCACAACAGGCAACGAGCTCGACTATTCGCACCTAAAAATATCGTGTTTTCCAATCTTCAATCAAACCACAACTGCTACGGGTACAGTTACTACCAACTTAAAATATCGTGTTTTCCAATCTTCAATCAAACCACAACAGTACTGCGACACGTTACAACCACCCGTTAAATATCGTGTTTTCCAATCTTCAATCAAACCACAACCTTCCGACGCTTTTAGTTTAACGCCTGAGCAATATCGTGTTTTCCAATCTTCAATCAAACCACAACACGGTTTGCGAATTGTTGTTATTTTGGTAGAATATCGTGTTTTCCAATCTTCAATCAAACCACAACTAACGTCATTATCAGATATGATAATCTGCAAATATCGTGTTTTCCAATCTTCAATCAAACCACAACTACGACGTAAACGTAATTTCATTTGACTCTAATATCGTGTTTTCCAATCTTCAATCAAACCACAACAGGGAATTGAATTGGTTTAATAAATAAAAAATATCGTGTTTTCCAATCTTCAATCAAACCACAACACCTGACAATATCAAACCTTTTCCAGCAATAATATCGTGTTTTCCAATCTTCAATCAAACCACAACTACTGATCATTATGCTTCTTCAATAGCGGTAATATCGTGTTTTCCAATCTTCAATCAAACCACAACCAATAGAACGTTCAAGTTCTTTACATTCATAATATCGTGTTTTCCAATCTTCAATCAAACCACAACTGCACCTGCTGTCATCTGTTTTTCTAATTAATATCGTGTTTTCCAATCTTCAATCAAACCACAACAGGTTTTCCGATTATTTGGAAAAACTACGTAATATCGTGTTTTCCAATCTTCAATCAAACCACAACTAACATTCCGCCGCCACCTGATGCCGTGTAAATATCGTGTTTTCCAATCTTCAATCAAACCACAACGTAAATATGGTTTACCCAAACTTATTGGCTAATATCGTGTTTTCCAATCTTCAATCAAACCACAACCTGTAATCTTTTTTCCATCGACGCCGTAAAAATATCGTGTTTTCCAATCTTCAATCAAACCACAACTCGAGAAAGAAGTAAAGGAATGCGATTCTTAATATCGTGTTTTCCAATCTTCAATCAAACCACAACCCGTAATCCCAAATAACGAAGCTACTTCTAAATATCGTGTTTTCCAATCTTCAATCAAACCACAACTCTGCGTCATACCATACGCCGTTAATTAATAATATCGTGTTTTCCAATCTTCAATCAAACCACAACACCTCGTGTGTGTTGGCTGTTTGCAGAACAATATCGTGTTTTCCAATCTTCAATCAAACCACAACGATTTGCCCATTTGCCGCAATGGCGGGACAATATCGTGTTTTCCAATCTTCAATCAAACCACAACCGCATTGCTCGAATTCGTTTACGATTGAAAATATCGTGTTTTCCAATCTTCAATCAAACCACAACGGCTTGGGGTTCAGCTTACATACATAGCACAATATCGTGTTTTCCAATCTTCAATCAAACCACAACTAAATAGACTAATTCTTCTAAATCAAATTCAATATCGTGTTTTCCAATCTTCAATCAAACCACAACTTTCCATTGTTTTTATGTTCCGAATCGTCTAATATCGTGTTTTCCAATCTTCAATCAAACCACAACGGTGGTAAGAGAGTTGTAAAATACCGTATTAATATCGTGTTTTCCAATCTTCAATCAAACCACAACGGTACTTTCAAAGTATAGTTTTTCTTTTGAATATCGTGTTTTCCAATCTTCAATCAAACCACAACTATTGGTTTGAATTGGTGCCGGTGTATAGGAATATCGTGTTTTCCAATCTTCAATCAAACCACAACTAACCGAGCTTTTCGGTGGTGCGCTTTGAAAATATCGTGTTTTCCAATCTTCAATCAAACCACAACACAACGGTTTCGCGCAAGCCGCATCTTAAGAATATCGTGTTTTCCAATCTTCAATCAAACCACAACTGTACGACAGTGTCCCTGACGTGCTGTCTGAATATCGTGTTTTCCAATCTTCAATCAAACCACAACTAAGAAATCATAATTGCTTTTAACTACTAAATATCGTGTTTTCCAATCTTCAATCAAACCACAACCAAATTCCCAAATAAGCTGATCAAATTCTAAATATCGTGTTTTCCAATCTTCAATCAAACCACAACGCGTTGGATGAAATTTATTTGCTTTATCTAAATATCGTGTTTTCCAATCTTCAATCAAACCACAACTGCAGTACGTCGAAGAGGTCGACGGTAAGCAATATCGTGTTTTCCAATCTTCAATCAAACCACAACTAAACTGTTTAACGGGCGCAGGAGTAGAACAATATCGTGTTTTCCAATCTTCAATCAAACCACAACCAGTTGTTCGATAATAACCTGAGCCGACAAAATATCGTGTTTTCCAATCTTCAATCAAACCACAACCTGTGGCAGTCGTATGTTTTGGTTCGACAAAATATCGTGTTTTCCAATCTTCAATCAAACCACAACCGTACCTGTCGATGTGCTTTGATATAGCCGAATATCGTGTTTTCCAATCTTCAATCAAACCACAACCCGTCGGTGTTGCACCTGTTTTCAATACACAATATCGTGTTTTCCAATCTTCAATCAAACCACAACGGCGTATTCTTTTTCTATTTCATCCCGCAAAATATCGTGTTTTCCAATCTTCAATCAAACCACAACTGTCGAGGGAACAATACAAAACCTTACCTAATATCGTGTTTTCCAATCTTCAATCAAACCACAACTACAAATCGTTGCTATGTAGTTTGCCCAATAATATCGTGTTTTCCAATCTTCAATCAAACCACAACTAAAAGGACATAAGTATTTACCTATTGACAAATATCGTGTTTTCCAATCTTCAATCAAACCACAACTTGTCGTACCTGTCGATGTGCTTTGAGATAAATATCGTGTTTTCCAATCTTCAATCAAACCACAACAACTCCGATAATTGGGATATGCCATTTCTAAATATCGTGTTTTCCAATCTTCAATCAAACCACAACTGTATATGTTTTTCACGCTCTTTGTGTAGAATATCGTGTTTTCCAATCTTCAATCAAACCACAACAAATATTTGCTGCACATTTAGTTCTAGGTAATATCGTGTTTTCCAATCTTCAATCAAACCACAACTCGAAAACTACGCAAAAACGACGTTTAAGAAATATCGTGTTTTCCAATCTTCAATCAAACCACAACCGTGTCGCCTTGAGGTGTATAAGCTTGTACAATATCGTGTTTTCCAATCTTCAATCAAACCACAACTACTGCGTCGCGTTGTTCTGAACTTCTTTTAATATCGTGTTTTCCAATCTTCAATCAAACCACAACACATGGTTTTCTATGTTTTTAATTACAGCAATATCGTGTTTTCCAATCTTCAATCAAACCACAACAAGCAACAGCCGTGTAAGCTGGAACGGAAGAATATCGTGTTTTCCAATCTTCAATCAAACCACAACAGACAAGTATTTTCTGCTTCCCGTGAATTTAATATCGTGTTTTCCAATCTTCAATCAAACCACAACTGATTTGTCAAAGCTGAGTTTTGATAAAGAATATCGTGTTTTCCAATCTTCAATCAAACCACAACGATTACGTTGTTATTGGAATTATCGCTTTAAATATCGTGTTTTCCAATCTTCAATCAAACCACAACGAATGGGAGTGTAAAAGGTCTTATTATCCAATATCGTGTTTTCCAATCTTCAATCAAACCACAACCCTGAACCTCAGAGAGGTGAAGCTGTTAAAAATATCGTGTTTTCCAATCTTCAATCAAACCACAACGGCGGTAAGAGAATTGTAAAATACCGCATTAATATCGTGTTTTCCAATCTTCAATCAAACCACAACGGTTGGTTTACGGTGACGTTTTTAGCTAAAATATCGTGTTTTCCAATCTTCAATCAAACCACAACGAGAACCCCCATGAGTGTCTAAAACAGTCAAATATCGTGTTTTCCAATCTTCAATCAAACCACAACGGTAGTATAATACAAACTTGAGCCTGAAGTAATATCGTGTTTTCCAATCTTCAATCAAACCACAACTGTTAAAATCTATTCTCGTGCCATCGCCTAAATATCGTGTTTTCCAATCTTCAATCAAACCACAACCGGTAGGGGTTCGATACCGATTTTCGGTAGAATATCGTGTTTTCCAATCTTCAATCAAACCACAACGAAATACCTTTACTTTTTTAACGCAACATAATATCGTGTTTTCCAATCTTCAATCAAACCACAACCGAATCGGAAATGGTTGATTTGCTTAAAGAATATCGTGTTTTCCAATCTTCAATCAAACCACAACCACCCCATCCTAAATTAGCCATCCACAGATAATATCGTGTTTTCCAATCTTCAATCAAACCACAACACGAAGGCGTTATCGACTTTTACAAAGCAAAATATCGTGTTTTCCAATCTTCAATCAAACCACAACTTTCGTAGTAGTAAGGCTCATTTAATAGTTAATATCGTGTTTTCCAATCTTCAATCAATTGCAATCACAAACACTCCTATAAAAAATAAAAGCCTGGTGTTTGTAAACCACAACGGAGTGACTGCGTAGAAACTCCGTTGTGGTTTGAGCTGTTTAAGAGTTGAGAAACATCTTTTCAAAGAATATTTTAGAAATCTTGCCTTCCAATTATTGCCATGATTTCCATTTCGTCTTCATTAACTCTATAAAAAATAGTGGCAACTCCACAAACACAGTAGCGGTACCCTTTTTTATAATGATCTGCACTTAGAAAAAGAAATGGGTTGGAAGAGATTTTTGAAAAACATTCAAAAAACATATCGTAGTACTTAGTTGCTTCATTCAAACCAAATTGACTCATTCCATATTCAAATATTCGGGTTAAATCTTCCTCAACCTGAATATTCAATCTATAGCTATACATTCAATTTTTTCTTAATATCTGCCAACAATTCTTCTTTAGTCTTTGTGCTAAAACCACTTTTTTCAGCTTTTTCTATTTTCATTCGCACAACTTCTACATAGGCATCTTGCTCGCGTGCTTGTTTAATTAAATAATTGATAGCCTCGCTTTTACTCGTAAATTCTTCGTTTGCTACTTGCTGTTTTAACCATTCATCGTTTTGATTGGCTAAAGTGATCGTTTGTCTTGCCATAATAAAACTGTTAAGTGGTGTAAATATACACCAAGAGGATTTGATTTACAACTTTTGGATTTTTCCTGAAACGGATACTTTTACTTTTATTGGGTTTAATAAAAATAATCCTTTCATACTCAAACGCTTTTCTTCTTTTTTAATATTAATTGAGGATGCTTTTGCTTCTCTGAAAAAATAATCACCTGATGTTAGCTTTTGCACTCTATACAAATGCTGTTTTAATACTTCATATTTAGGTTTTTCCCAATTAATTTCATCTTCTTTTAATCCAAGTAAGAACATGTCATTTATATGTAGTGTAGTTACAATCTCTTGCCCTCCTGCTGGTAGTTGATATGCCGATTGTCCTGTTCTTTTGCGTTCTACAACCGTCCAGAAAGTTACGACATCTTCACAGAGATTACCCTTTTCGTCCTTGTAAATCAAAACATGATGATTGTTTCTTGGGTTAACCCATTGATTCAAATTATCCTTAAGCTTTTCAGCTCCACCAATATTTTCTTTTATACGGACTTTTAAAATAGGCACCGGCTCTCCATTTTTATTTGGTAAAAAGATTTGTGGTTGTTTTACTCCTTTTTCGTTAACCACAAAAAAGGAATTTGCTGGAACTTTATCTTTTACAAAACCTCCTAATTCGTTTATTCTTTTTAGGATCAATTTTTTCACCGTTTCGTCTACTACTTTTTCAATTTGCTTTGCTGTTTCTAAACTGTCAATTGGTTTTCTTACATGGAATGCTTCATCACCATTGACAGTTCTTTTCCCAAAAACAGTCTCCTTATGTAACTGTCCTCTAGCAGCAACTCCTTTATTTACAAACTTTTTTCCATTTTTTTCTACCGTTTTGAAACGAACTGTTATATCATTGGAAACTTTTTTATGCGAAACTAGTATTTGTTCTACTGCTTTTTCTGCATCATAATTGAAGGTTTCCCAAGGCGTCGGGAAATTTTTCATTTCATGCGTTTTCTTATATCTGTTCCAACGAGACAATTCCTGTACATACGATAGTTTGGTGCACGCCATAACTAGTGCGTCAATAGCATGGTGGCGGTGGTCTTCCCTAGTCTTTTCGTTTTCGTCATTTAAAATATGATTTAAACCCCATTTTTGCCGCAAGTTCGATGTAGCCTGACCCAGAGAAACCATAACGTTTTTACAAATTTTTGACAAATAGTTTTTGGCTTCTTTGCTAATATACCGCGTGTCGTTTAACTGTCTTGACGAAAAATCGTCATCGTATTTTTGTTGCACGAAACGTTTAAATTTATGATAAGCATTTGGATACTCTTTAGTATCGGAAAACAAATACAAAGCCCGTTCCTTGATTTTTAACCAATTCCCCTTGTCAGTTCCATAAAACTCGTAAGGAGTTTTATCACCTTTCTTCCTGTTTTCATCGGCAAAACATAGTGTCTTGTTAGCAAAACTATCATTTAAAGACCTACTCCAAGGATGGATATGTTCAATTTGCACTTCTCCAGAAAATAATTGTGTTAATGAAATTGATTTCCCAGTATAGGGGCATGTTTTTTTACATTCTTCCCATAATTTATAAAGCAAGAGGTTATCGTGAGTTACACGCTGATTATTTTCAACTAATCTCGCTTTAACTCTATCGTTTTCCCGCTCTAATCGTTGCTGATTCCTTCTAATTTCGTTTCGCTGTGATTTAGATATCTTTAAATCTCGAGCCATTTCCACTTTGATTTCGTCAATTTTTCCGTGCTGGTCTATAAGCTCATTAACTAATTTTCGTAGTTCAAACAAAGCGGTAATAACTATTGGATTTTTTATTTTTTGAATTTCTTTGTCGGCTTCTTTATCTACTGGTA
The DNA here is from genome assembly GCF_027490375.1 of Flavobacterium sp. Lineage (GTDB taxonomy): Bacteria > Bacteroidota > Bacteroidia > Flavobacteriales > Flavobacteriaceae > Flavobacterium. The sequence goes on along the minus strand of NZ_JAIXYH010000091.1, from coordinate 27,992 downwards.
GTCTTTCCAACAATTCTGAAACATCAATTGCCGCGGAATGATGATATAACTTGCTAAGTTGCGCATCCGGAATACTATAGTCATTTCGCAAAATATCCTTAATAACCTCTATAAAACCGCCTTTGGTTTTGGAGCGCACAATTTCATAAACATTATCGTAGAAAAAGTCACTTTTCTCAGATGATAATGTATCCCATTTACTTCCAAAAACATTCTTTATGCCACCTAGTACAACAGCTACGTCATATGTATAACCCAGTTGCAAAAACGGTAAAATATTAGAAATTGCTTTTCGGCTTAAACTAGCATAACCATCTTTTACATTAAATTTTGATATGGATACTGCTTGGTCTTCTGTAAACTTCCAGTTTTTAACAGCGTACTCTTTTAGATTTGATTTACTATCAAAAAAATACAACACGTGCCAAATATCTTCTTGTTGCTTTTCCGAAAACTCGAACCACTGTGTCCCAAAATATTTTTTACTCGACAGATTAGAAATAGTATGTGTTCCTACTATTTTATCTTCATCTTTGTAATTAAATTTGAATTCTGCACCTTCTTTTTTTAATACTTTTCGAATCTTCTTGAATTCCAATTTTTCTTGCGAATAAAGGAGATCTACTACTTTTTCTCGCTCTTCTTTACTTATCTTTTCACCATTACATTCAACGGTGTTAACCCATTGCCATACTCTAAACTTTTCAAACGGTATCGCGCTTATTGGACATTTTGTTTTCGTCGGTTCAAAAGAACAATTTCCAACTAAATGCTTCTGAGAGCGCAGTGGGCGTTGGTGAAACAGAATGCCGTCGGTAGGGTAATTATCTAATTTTCTTCCACCTAATAACGTCTTAAGTTCAAAAGTTAACTCAGCATGAAATTGCGATTGCTTTTCCCAAATCAACTCGAATTCATCAACATACATTTTTCGTGTCGTGTACCGATTTCTAATGCGCTCTAATCCGATTTGATAAGATTGATTTTCTTTTGGGTAAATTTCAAATAAGTAGGAACCTAACGATTTATCTTGAATACTTTCTTGAGTCACTGTTATTCCAATCTTGCCTTCTTTAGGCACTCCTTTGAAAATAGTTCCTTTTTCATCGTCTTCACCTCCGCTTTTTCTGCTGTTACTTAAAAATCCGCGTCTTTGGATTAAGTGATAAAAAATTCTTCCAATTTCCTCTAAAGATAATTTTTCGCTCAACGATTTTTGTCTTAGTTCGTAAGGATTTAATGCAAACCATGATGATAATTTTTGCGACGGAAACTCTTTCGTTTTCTTCCAATCCTCAAAGTCGGACACTGAGATTGGACACATTTTGTTTTCTGAAAGTGCTTTTAGAAGTATTTTTTTTCTCAAACGTCTTCTGAAAAATTGTCTTCTAATGCCGCGTGCTGCAGTTCTTCCAGCATTTTTTGATATCTCCCTTCCCTCACCTTCACCAAGATTCTCTACACCCATAGGAAAAATACGACTACCAAGTCCAATTATCTTGTTTGAATTATCATCAACAATCGCCCAACCAATACTATTCGTTCCTAAATCTAAACCTAAAATGCGTGCCATAACGTTATTCCTTTTATAATGTGAATATACAGAAAAATACAACTTAACGTAAAAAAGTATTGCAGTATAAATTTTTTTGCTACTTTAGCAACAGATTAATATTTCCAATCTTTAATCTTATCACAATAAGGCTACATGCCGTAGACGAATGTCTTTAGTCCTGCTTCGGTGGGACTTTTTTTTAACTTGAATCGCGTTAAAGTGTTGATAAACGATGAGACAAATGTGTGTTAACATAAAATCGTTTTGCTTTTACTATTTTCGCCTTTAAGCATTCATTTAATTTCAGTCTAACCGCCCCAAATGTCCCCAGAAATATTCTCCAACATCAGTAAAATTATAGAACGCGATAGTAAGTCGACAACCTATAAATTTGCCCTTTTGCGCGGAGTCATCGAGATTATTCAGGATAACTCGCCCTACATTACCTTTTTCGAAAATCGGGTGTACATTCCTACCGGCTTACTCGTCGAAAAATGGTTATTGTATTACTACCCGTTGTTGCAATCGAAAACGCTCATTCCGCAAATTAACGGAACCACAGATCTGGCCTTTGCTACCGAATTTCGAAAACTTATTGCATACTACGAATCGCGCGGCGGCTTGAGCGCATTTTACAACGACCTGAAAACTAAAGGCATTCCTGAAGAAATTCGCGCCGACTTCACCGCACTCGCCCGGAAAATTCGCGCCACCGTCGTAAACATGCCCATGAAATACATCGGACGCTCGCTATCCGACGAATACTACTCTATTTTTGAACATAAACGACAAGCACTTGCCCGTTCACAAAACCTCGACCTGGAACGCATGATCACCGATTTCGGATCGTTTTCCATACCGGCCGATTATTACGAAGCGTTTAAAATTCTCGGTAGCTTCATGTCCGGACAAGATTCTATTCTATTTAAATGGGCCGAATTTTCGGTGAACGCCTCCGGAAAGCACCTATCTATGGAACGCGTCTTGAACGAAATTCTCGACTCACCCATCACCGAACGAAATATCGCCGAATCGAAAAAATTATACCGCGATATCTTATCCAAAAACGGAACCGTGTACTGCGTGTGGACGGGCAGGAAAATCAATACGTACGACATCGATCACGTTATTCCGTTTTCCGTTTGGAAAAACAACGATTTATGGAACCTCCTCCCCTCCGACTCCAAAATCAACAACCAAAAACGCGATAAAATTCCGGCGCCCGAACTCATCGAAAAACGCAAAGACCTAATCGTCGATTACTGGCAACTCATACACGAAACGCAAACCGCACGCTTTCGAAAAGAAATTCAACTGGCACTTTTGGGTCAAAACACCTTCTCCGGCTGGGAACAACAAGCCATTTCACGCCTGCAAAACAGCTGCGATTACCTCATTGAAGGCCGCGGCTTTGAACGCTGGATGGTGTGAGGTTTTTGGCATGTGGAAACTCCAAAACGTGCGTTCGACCTACTATCTCGGTCTACAACTGCTTTTAACATTTGCAGTTGCTTAAAACCGCACCCACACAAGCTACAAATACAACTGTTTGCATTCTTTTTTGCAGCCGTTTGTCTTATGTAAGTAATTAATTAAGAAGCAGTTATTTAATCTAACAAATACCCCAAAACGGCGCCGCCCAGCAATACAAAAACACTGTTCACATTTTTGTAGCGCAAGCAAATGATAAAACTAATCACAGCAATTAAAACCGTTTTCCAGTTGGTTATTGCTGTTGAGGTTAAATCGATGCAAACGCTTAGAATAAGTACAATTGCGGCCACGTTAACGGCATCAATAAAAACAGAAAAATGCGGCGATTCTCGAAGCCACTTTACCAACGGATTTAAAAATGCCACAAATAAAAACGCAGGTATAAAAATGGCAACCGTACTGACTATGGCCGCGGTAATTCCCTTGATTTGATACCCAATAAAAGTAACAGCCGAAAAAACAGGTCCGGGTGTAAATTGGCCCACAGCAATTGCATCGACAAGCGTTTGTTTTGAAAGCATGCCTGTAGCAACCAACTCGGCATCTAAAAAGGCAAAGAGTACGTAACCACTACCGTAAAGTATCGAACCAATTTTGAGGAAAACAAAAAACAACTTCCAATTGCTGAGGTTAACCTCGCACTTTGCTATTTTATCCGTTAAAAGGAATGGAAAAAGTAAAAACGTTGGCGCTATTTGTGCTTTTTTGATATACGCAACAATTAATGCTGCAAATCCGGAGCCGAACAACAATACCAGTTCGTTTAGCTGTAAAAAGACCCCTACTCCAACAAATAAGGCTAGCCATAAAAGTGCACGCGATTTAATCGATTTTCGAGCTAATGGAACAAGGGCGCCTGCCACTACAGCAATAATCGCTGGCTGAATTCCGTACACATATTGCCGTAATTCGGGAAGCTGTCCGTACTCTTTGTACGCGTATGCAAAAACAAACGTTATGAGAACCGCAGGCAAAATAAAACAAACACCTGCAAGAACTAATCCGCGCCATCCGCCTTTCTCTTTCCCGATGTGAATGGCTAATTCGGTACTATTCGGACCCGGAATTAAGTTTGTAGCACCTATCAAATCGAGGAAATCTTGTTCGGTGAGCCACTTTCGTTTGGATACTACCTCGCGATGCATCATGGCGATGTGTACCGCAGGTCCGCCAAAGCCTGTAATTCCAAGCTTTAAGAATAGTAGTGCAATGGCTTTTAAATGGGCGTTTCGACTCATGCTTTCTTAGTAGTTGCATTGGGAAGGTATTGCTTTTTATAAACGTAGAGTTAACGAAATCATTAAATTTTGAAGCTATTTCGAAGTTCGGAACGCGGTTCACTAAGCGTTGGTAACGCTTTTCCTAGCCCGGACGGCAGCGGCAGCCCGTAAGAAAAATACGGCTACGTGAACCGTGTTGCAATGGCGACCTAAGAAGCCAGAAGCAAGACGTGTGAACGTGCCGTATTTTTTGCGGACTAAAGCGAACAGCCGGAATAGCTTCTCAAAAGGAGTGTAATAACAGTTAAAATTCTGGCTATCGCATTTCTTTTAGCTACTTTTTTTCAGTTTTTTGAAGCTTTACGGTGATCGAATGTACCGCCTGTTTCGTTCTATCTAATTTCACTGAAGGAGTTACTGGCACTAATTCTATTTCACCTCCAAGAGCTTTGCTGCATGTAATAGTAAATTGAACGTTAACCTCGATTTCTTGCAAGGCAAACGTGCCTTCACCTGTTACACCTTTAGCTGAATTTAAGACTGATTTTAAATACTCCTTAAATTCTTTAATATTCTTGTCATCGGTAAATGACTCTAGCTTCGTTTCAGCCTGCTTAAATGTGTATGTGACTGATTTTGAACGAGACTGGTTTTTCTTGAATTCTCCACTGATGACAAAAACCTTAGCAGCATATTCTTGTGTAAACTCGGTAGTTGTAGCAAACGATAAATCAACACTTTTTAAGGTCATTTTACTGTCGTCAACTTCTGCCATAACTTCTTGTGTGGCTTTATAAACCTGTTTAAATGCTTTATCTACGTCGACTTTGACATCCTTGCATTTTGAAATTCCGCCTGCTGATCCACATGAAACTAGCATCATTACAACACCAAGAACAAAAATTTTTTTAATGTGAAATTCTTTCATAATCTTTTAATTTAGGTTAAAACTAACGCGCATTTTTAAATTACTTCCCCAGCAGGAAAAGCTAATTTGATGCATCGAAGTTATGCGGTTCAACTTTCTTAAAACTACCTACTTATAGGTATTTTTCGCGCCACCTTAAAAAATCATGCCGTCTCAAATACTTACTAACTTTTCGCGAAATACCGCGGCCATTGCAAACTTTTTATTAGTAAGATCAATACTTTTAAACACCAATTTAACCAAGACTTTACGTAAGTTTGAACCTATAAACACCATTCCAGATGACGCTTTTTTTCGCCTCAGCCAACGCCAATAAAGTACGTGAATTGCAGCAAATTTTCCCGCCTTCGTACGAATTAAAAAGTTTACTGGATTTAACGGAAGTTCCGGATATTCCCGAAACGGCAACAACTTTTGCAGGCAATGCGCTCCTTAAAGTAGAGTACCTTTCGGAACATTACGGCGTGTTGGGTTTCGCCGACGACAGTGGATTGGAAGTCGCCGCGCTAAATGGTGCTCCCGGCGTGTACTCGGCTCGTTATGCTGGCGAACACGGCAATGCCACGGCCAACATCGAAAAACTCCTGTGCGAATTGCAAAATGAAAGTAATCGAGCGGCGCGCTTTGTTACGGTTATTGCCTTAAAACTACCCGAAGGCGTGCACTATTTTGAAGGCGAGATTCGCGGAACCATCACCACAGAACTTCGCGGTCAGGAAGGATTTGGTTACGATCCGATTTTTATTCCGGAAGGCAGCACGCGCACTTTTGCCGAAATGAGTAAAGACGAAAAAAATGCGATTTCGCATCGTGGTCGCGCCGTCCGAAAACTACTCGACTTTTTAGAACAGCGCGCCTTGAACGAGTCTAAAGAAATTTAAGTCGCTCGCAATAAGAGCTCTGCCTTCTGCGTTATGAAGAAAAGAGCCGTTATGACACACCACTACGCTAACCAAAATTTTTATTTTTATGAGAACAGTGAGCGTTGTAAGTGCGTCGTGGATCGCCTTAGTATTCGAAAACCGCAATCAGGAGTATGGAGCTTATGAATTGCGTAAAAAATCCAACCAAATAACGGCCAAAGCCTTTTTCTTAGCCATTGCACTTTTATGTATGGGCGTTTCTGCCCTCATGTATGCGAGCAGAACGGATGCAACTGCAACTACTACAGACAACGGTCCGGAATATCTTGTAACTCCGGTACGACTGTCTAAAGTGACGTTAGAAGAACCCAAGCCAGAGCCAAAAGCTATGGAGCAGCCTAAAAAACGCACTTCAGTTGACCCAACCGGAAATTTAGGTTTTGCCACTGTTACTACTGCCACAGATGCATCGCCAGTCGAAGCATCTACAGTTACTACCGCGAAGTCGGATACGGGCGAAACGAACACAACGGGTAGTCCGCAGGGATCCGAAAACGGTACAGCAATTACGGGCGTTACAACAGATACGGGTAGTTCGGAAGCGGGTACGTCCGACAAGCCGCTAACTGCCGGCATGGTAGATAAAATGCCGGAATTTCCGGGTGGATTGCCCGCATTTTACCGCTATATCGCAGAAAATTTCGAGCGTCCAGATGTGGAGAGCGGTACCACCTTAAAAATTTTGGTTTCGTTTGTTGTAGAAACCGACGGAACGATTACCAATATCGAAGTATTACAAAATCCAGGTTACGGAACCAAACGCGCAGCAATTCGTGTTTTAAAGGATTTACGCACTAAATGGAAACCGGGCATGAAAGCAGGTAAACCGGTCCGTACAGTGTACAATTTACCAATAAGCATCCGAAATAATTAGCCTTCCTTTTTTTGGGCGTTCCGGCAGCTGCATCGAGTTTATTTAGAACTTGGTGCAGCTGCCGTCGCGTTTTCCGCTATATCTTTTGCCTCCGGAACTCCGGCAAAAGGATGTCGCTCCAACCGCTAACGCGAAAAATAGTGCACAGCTATCCAGTAATTAAAAAAGTGATTTTTTAGCAAAATCAGCGACTGTTTTTGCGGTTGTGCCATCGTCTAAGTTAGACAACGGTTTTCAACAATTAAATCATTGGCTATTACTATTTACGGCGACTTCAATTGTTTTTGATGTTTAACAAGTTTTTTGAAATATGCGGGAATTCCGTAATAAAGACTGGAGAAAAAGCGGTACTGTCAGATAAGTGGTAGATGGGGACGGTTTTCCAGGGAATGGGGTTGGTTGGGGTTGGTTGGGGTTGGTTGGGGCTTTTTGGGGCTTTTTGGGGTTGACGGTGGTAGATTGGGGTTGATGAGAGTTAGTTGCGTTTGGTTGGAGTTAACGGTGGCTGATTAGGGTTCGTTGTTTTTTTTTTGGGGGGGGTGATGAGAATTGGTTGCGTTTGGTTGGAGTTAACGGCGTTTGGTTACGGTTGGTTGCACTTTGCCAGAGTTGTTCGGGATTGATTGCATATTTCTGAGACCGAACGCTGTACATCTTCTGTAGCGTAGATCAGTTAGTGATAGCTACCCTATATCGACATGTATTGCAGTAACCTAGGAATAATAAGTATTGTGAAGTGATGATCGAGATTAAACACACTAGATTCTGACCAACCGGAGTTTCTAATCGTTACAGAAGATTCGTCGTGGATAGTCTTAGAAATTCGTAACTAGTCGTGGTTAGTAGTAACTTGTCGTGGTTAGTAGTAACTACTCGTGGTTGATGGTAGCTAGCCATAGTCAGCCATAGTTAGTTCTTCCTAGTAGTGGTTAGTAGTAGCTAACCGTAGTTAGTAGTAGCTAACCGTAGTTGGTAGTAGGTAGCCGTAGTTAGTTCTGCCAAGTGGTGGCCAGTCGTAGTTAGTCGTTTCGGGGCATGGTCAATTGTACCCTATCGTGGTCGTCCAAGACCAGCCAAGACCAGCCAAGACCAGCCAAGACGAGCCAAGATCAGCCAAGACTAGTCGTAATCAATCACTACTGTCTACACTAAGTAAAATCTAATTTCCCTAGATAATTATCAATCATGATTTATCCCTGTCGGCTGCTGTTAAAAATATGTATTCAAAGTATCTACTCCTTTTTCGCGAATACCATCATTTGTTCATTATTAAAGCGTGATTCTAAGTCCTAGTACACGCTTTGATACTTAGTCCGTTAACTCCACTCAAAAAAAATTACTTTAAAATCAAAATTTACGGAAAACCCGTAACCGCGTTAAATATTGACTTGTTACTTTTACATCTCTTAATCTAATTTTAAATATATACGCCATGACTGCAAAAGAAACTCACAACCTCGTTCGGGTAATTTGGGCAACAAGAGATGAAAGAAAAATCATTAATTCAGAATGCGAAAAAGCAATCGTGAATCTTATTCAACAACAATTGTCCATTAAATCTTGCCAACTGCACTTTATCTACAACGAAGAACACTATGTAGATATCATCATCAATCTACATGTATCTACTGATCTTTCGTCGGTTATGCAAGTTGTAAAAGGATCTATTTCCTATCACATCAACAGAAATAACCTTACTGAAATGAAATTTATTTGGAAAAAAGGATTTCATTCTGAACCAAAAACTCTTGAATGCCTTGAGAAAGCAATCGATACAGCTGGAGTAAAAAGAAAAACGACATACAGAGAGGAAACTAATGCGATAAAAAAACGCATTCGCCGTTTAGCAATGCTCGCTAAATACGCTTAAAAGCCGTATGAAACGCAAAATTTCTCAATTAATCGATAAGGTTAAAGAACCAAAAGTACAGCTCAACAACTACCTTTCAATCTCTTTTCTGAGCTTTAATTACAGTTACTTTTAGCACGACACGTCCGCTGTCCGACCGATTTCAACCCACAAAATTTAATCCCAAATCAACGACAGAATATTAAATAATTGATTTTCAAATACTAATAATTAAAAACCTTTACAACAAACGTTAGGCAGTGCCGATTTAACGACGTACTTTTGCAGCAAATTTTAATACCCTTTATGAATAACTTTGAACAATTAGGATTGAGTGATTCGCTACAACGCGCGATTGTCGATCTGGGATTTGAAAATCCTACCGAAATCCAGCAAAAAGCGATTCCAATTCTATTGGAGCAAGAAACAGATTTAGTTGCATTGGCACAAACCGGTACAGGCAAAACAGCCGCCTTCGGTTTCCCGCTTATCCAGAAAATGGACCTAAGCCAACGCGCAACTCAGGCACTGATTCTCGCTCCCACACGCGAACTGTGCTTGCAGATTACAAACGAACTTAAAAATTACGCCAAATACGATAACGGTCTTCGCGTAGTAGCCATATACGGCGGAGCGAGTATTTCTGAACAAGCACGAGAAATCAAAAAAGGCGCACACATCGTTGTGGCCACACCAGGTAGAATGCAGGACATGATCAACAGAGGTTATGTCGACATCTCTCAAATCAACTATTGCGTTCTCGATGAAGCCGACGAAATGCTAAACATGGGCTTTTACGACGATATCGTGAGCATTCTTTCTACAACGCCCGACGAAAAAAGAACTTGGCTTTTCTCGGCTACAATGCCCGCAGAAGTGGCACGTATCGCCAAAAAGTTCATGGAAGAACCAATCGAAATTACCGTTGGTGCTAAAAACTCGGGCTCAGCTACAGTATCTCACGAATTTTACCTCGTAAATGCTCGCGATCGTTACGAAGCTTTAAAACGCTTAGCCGACGCCAATCCGGATATTTTCTCTGTAATTTTCTGTAGAACAAAACGCGATACACAGCAAGTTGCTGAAAAATTGATTGAAGACGGATACAACGCAGCAGCTTTGCACGGCGATTTATCCCAAGCACAACGCGACGGTGTAATGAAAGCATTCCGTGGCCGACAAATCCAAATGCTTGTAGCTACAGATGTTGCTGCACGCGGAATTGATGTCGACAACGTTACACACGTAATCAATTACCAACTACCCGACGAAATTGAAACCTACAACCACCGCTCAGGACGAACCGGTCGTGCAGGAAAATCGGGTGTTTCTATCGTAATCATCACTAAAAGTGAACTGCGTAAAATATCTGCTATTGAGCGTATTATCAAACAGAAATTCGAAGAAAAGCCAATTCCTTCAGGAATCGAAATCTGCGAAATTCAGTTACTGCATTTAGCAAACAAGATAAAAGATACCGAAGTTGATCACGACATCGACAACTACTTGCCAGCAATTAATACTGTTCTCGAAGGTCTTACCAAAGAGGAACTTATTAAGAAAATGGTTTCTGTAGAATTCAACCGATTTATCAACTACTATAAAAAATCGAAAGATCTTTCTTCATCTGGCGAAAAACGCAGCAGCGCCGAACCACGTGAATTCTCCGGCGGAGCTATTCGCTATTTCGTGAACATCGGTTCTCGCGATAATTTCGATTGGATGTCTTTAAAAGATTTCCTTAAAGAAACACTCGACCTCGGAAGAGACGCAGTGTATAAAGTTGACGTTAAAGAAGGATTCTCATTCTTCAACACCGATCCGGAACATACCGATCACGTGATGGAAGTTTTAAACAACATGACGTTGGAAGGTCGCCGTTTAAACGTGGAAATCTCTAAAAACGAAGGCAGCAACAACCGCAGAGATCACAACGGTAGAAAATCGTTCGGACCTCGAAGCGAATCGAAACCACGCGAACAATTTGGCACGCCAAAAAGAGAGCGTACATTCCGTCGTACCGACAGTGCTCCAACGGAAAATAAAGGACGCCGATCTTCTTTTGCAGATGTCAAAAAGTCCGATCAACCCAATAGAGCATCACGCCGCGCCAATCAATTTGGTGCTGGAGACAAACCAAAAAGCCCTAGACGAAGCTAAAGTTTGTTAATTTTTGCTTACAAAGAGCGGAACGCAGCAAAATATATCCGAGTTTTACAATTCCAAAAACGATGAATAAACTCAAATGAAATATCTTGTTGCGTTGCTCTTTTTTTGTTTTATACCTTTCTCATTTGCGCAGTCTGATTCGCAGCAAACAGTTATTTCCGCAACTGTAGTTAATGAAGTTGATAACCGCCCGATTGCTAACGCTAACATCATTAACATTAATACCGTAAAAGGTGCTATTACCAACGAAAACGGTAAATTCACCCTAGCAGCTTCCGTAAACGATACCTTGCACGTTTCTATGCTCGGATTTAAGTCGCTGCGTTTACGTGTTACAAACGACTGGATTAAAAACAAAGAAACAACCATTTACCTCACCGAAAAAGCCTACGCTTTGGAAGAAGTTGTGCTGCGTCCGTACACACTTACCGGATACATTGAAGTTGACGCGAAAATTGTGCCTGTAAAAGAAAATTACCGGTATTCAATCAGCGGAATATCCGCGGGTTACGAAGTCGGTGACACTTCGCCACAAGCTTTTAAACGCGTGGTCGAATCCATTTTCAATCCGACCGACTTACTGTATAATGTCTTTGGGAAAAAGCCGCGAGAGCTGAAACGTTTACGCGAAATGAAAAAAGATGATACCGTTCGAAATCTGCTTGAATCCAAATACGACCGCGAAACCATTTCCATCCTGTTGGGCGTTTCTCCAAAAGAAATCAGCGAAATTCTAGAACGCTGTAACTATTCCGAATCGTTTATCAAATCGGCAAACGATCTCCAAATTATGGATGCAATCAGTGCCTGCTACGAAGAGTATAAAATCCTGAAAAAGAGAAGCTAACTCAAAGTACTAAAATACCGCTCTTCAATTAATTTTATATCTTTTATCGACGCTTTCGTCCAACGCAGTTTCGTTTCGTAATACGAGCGTTCATCGAGTTGCCAGTGCGGTACTTCGCGCCGAATCCGATCTGTTAATTGCTGAATGATAATAGCAGCACTTACCGAAATATTCAAACTTTCCGTAAATCCAACCATCGGAATTTTCAAAAACCGATCGGCTTGATCCAACACTTCCGCACTCAATCCGTGACGTTCCGTTCCAAAAAACACCACAAACGGCTGCTGAACGTCGAAATCGTGTAAATCGCAGTCGGTTCCACGCGGACTCGTAGCCACAATTTGATAACCGCGATTTTTCAAATCTAAAACGCAAGCATCCACACGATCAAATCGATGCACATCCACCCACTTTTGCGCTCCCATCGCAATTTCTTTATCGATTCGCTTTCCAAAACGCTCTTCAATAACATGCAGCTGCTGCACACCAAACGATTCGCAACTGCGCAAAACCGCACTGGTATTGTGCAACTGATAGACATCTTCTATCGCAACCGCTATATGATTGGTTCGATTTACCAACACTTCATCAAACCGAGCCTTACGCGCATCGGTCAAAAATGTTTCTAAATAGTGCAAATAATCAAGTTCAGCTTTCGAAATCATTTTCAGAAAATTCTTGTGTCAAAAGTCGGCGAAATTTCCGTATTTTGATAAAAATTGACGTATGAAAGAAAAATTAGTTGTACTCACAGGCGCAGGAATTTCAGCTGAAAGCGGCTTGAAAACTTTTCGCGACGCCGACGGACTCTGGGAAGGCCATCGCATCGAAGACGTTGCAACACCCGAAGCTTGGCAACGAAATAAACAACTGGTTTTGGACTTCTACAACGAACGCCGACGCCAGTTATTACAAGCAGAGCCCAATCCGGCACACTTTGCATTAGTCAATTTTGAAAAACACTTTCACGTAAATATCATTACACAAAACGTCGACGATTTACACGAACGCGCCGGAAGTTCAAACGTGTTGCACTTGCACGGCGAATTGCGAAAAGCTCGAAGTACCCGCAATTACAAATATGTGGTGGATTTTGATGGAGATATGTCGGATTCCGATCGCGACGACCAAAACCACCCGCTTCGACCACACATCGTCTGGTTTGGAGAAGCCGTTCCCGAATTACCCAATGCCGCAAATATCATTGCCGAAGCCGACGTAGTTTTCATCGTAGGTACTTCCATGCAAGTATATCCGGCGGCTTCTTTAATCGATTACGCGCCGCCTCACGCCCAAGTGCTTTACATCGATTTAAATCCGGCCGACGTAAGTCATATTCGCAGAAAAATCGCCATTCACAGCGGAAAAGCAGCCGAAATTTTACCTGCGCTTTTTCAAAAATTCACCAGCTAAATCGGGTTTTCTGGCTATCTTTGCCACTTCTTTAAAACAACAACAACTATGAGCGCTCTTAGTGCTTTAACTGCCATTTCACCGATCGACGGTCGCTATCGTAAAAAAACAGAAGCTCTTGGATTATTCTTCTCCGAACGCGCACTAATGTACTACCGCGTGCGTGTAGAAATTGACTACTTTATAGCTCTGTGCGAAATTCCACTTCCACAGCTTAAAGATTTTCCAAAAGACAAATTCGATGCGCTAAAAAGTATCTATCAAAATTTTAGTGACGAAGATGCGAAGCAAATCAAAGAGACCGAAAAAACGACCAATCACGACGTAAAAGCGGTTGAGTACTTCATTAAAGCTAAATTCGATTCCTTACAATTATCTGATTTTAAAGAATTTATACACTTCGGTTTAACCTCGCAAGACGTTAATAACACGGCGATTCCATTATCGTTAAAAGAAGCGTATTTCAAAGTTTATTTGCCGCTTTTCACCGAACTTACCGCGAAACTCAAAGAACTATCCATCACTTGGAAAGATATTCCAATGCTGGCACGCACGCACGGACAACCCGCCTCTCCTACCCGTTTGGGCAAAGAATTCGAGGTTTTTGTTGTACGACTCGAGGAGCAGTTGCGCTTGTTGCAAAACATTCCCTTCGCAGCAAAATTTGGAGGCGCAACCGGTAACTTTAACGCACATGCTGTGGCCTATCCGCAGATAGATTGGAAGCAATTTGGAACCACTTTCGTGGAAGATATACTCGGACTAAAGCACTCTTTTCCGACAACACAAATCGAACATTACGACCATTTAGCGGCTTTTTGCGATGCTCTTAAACGCATTAATACCATTGTTATTGATTTAGATCGCGATATCTGGACCTACATTTCTATGGATTATTTTAAACAGCGCATCAAAGAAGGCGAAATTGGCTCGTCGGCAATGCCGCATAAAGTAAATCCGATTGATTTTGAAAACAGCGAAGGAAATCTCGGTCTTGCAAACGCTATCTTTGAACACCTTGCCGCAAAATTGCCGATTTCACGTTTGCAACGCGACCTAACCGACAGTACCGTACTTCGAAATTTAGGTTTGCCCATTGCCCACACCATCATCTCGTTCGATGCTACGTTAAAAGGACTTAACAAACTGTTGTTGAACGAGCAAAAAGTTGCCGCCGATTTGGAGGACAATTGGGCAGTTGTTGCCGAAGCAATTCAAACCATTTTGCGTCGAGAAGGTTTCGAAAATCCGTACGAAATGCTTAAAGATTTAACGCGTAAAAACACAAAAATTGATCGCCAAGCCATTGCCGATTTTATCGAAAATCTTCGTGTTTCCGATGAATTGAAATCAGAACTCAAAGCAATTTCTCCTGCAACCTATGTAGGAATTTAATTTTTTTGGGGGTTCCGGCAGCAATTCGTAGCAGCTTCGCTAAAAAAGTAGGCTGCCGTCGCGCTTTACGCTGCAATCTGCTTTTGCCCTTCCCAATGCCTTGCCAAAAGCAGGATTTACGCTGCAATCGCTAACCCGGGCAATCGTTGCCGAAAAACGTTGTAAAAAAATCGTAACTTCCGACAACAAACTGTAACTATGCTTGCATTAGCTTCTTCTACGTTTCATCTCGATCCGTTGATCTACGACCTCGGACTCATTCTCTGTTCCGCGGGAGTTGCAGCACTCATTTTCAAACGTTTAAAACAACCTTTAGTTCTCGGTTATTTAATTGCCGGCTTCCTAGCTGGGTCAAAATTCGATTACTTTCCAACGGTAACCGACATCAAAAGCGTGAAAGTTTGGGCTGAAATCGGGATCATCTTTCTCTTGTTCAGTCTTGGTTTGGAGTTTAGTTTCAAAAAACTTCTTAAAGTTGGCGGAACGGCTTCGGTAACAGCGGGCACGCAAATTGGCGGTATGCTCGTTTTAGGCTATCTCTGCGGAACGGCGCTTGGCTGGAAAACCATGGACAGCATTTTTCTAGCAGCCATGCTTGCCGTTTCATCGACCACAATCATTTTGAAAACATTCGAGGAATTGGGCGTTAAAACCCGACGCTTCGCAGTAAACGTCTTGGGTTCGCTGATTGTCCAAGATATTTTGGCCATCATCATTTTAGTACTGCTCAGCACCATAGCCGTAACCCAATCGATTTCTGGAATTGCGCTCGTTACAGTTATTGTAAAACTGGTTTTTTTCTTAACACTTTGGTTCATTACCGGCATCTTCTTTATACCCTCGCTGTTGCGCTATGCCGGCAAATTAATTACCGAAGAAATGCTGTTAATCATTGCCATTGCACTTTGCTTAGTCATGGTAATTTTAGCGGCAAACGTAGGTTTTTCGCCAGCCTTGGGTGCTTTTGTTATGGGTTCTATTATTGCAGAAACCACCAAAGCCGAGCAAATCGAACATTTGCTTAAACCCGTTAAAGATCTTTTCGGAGCAGTTTTCTTTGTTTCCGTTGGTATGCTTATCGATCCGGTTACGTTGCAACACTACGCAATACCTGTCCTGATACTTACCTTAGTAACTATATTCGGTCAAAGCATTCTTGCTACTGCCGGCTCGCTGCTTTCGGGAATGCCACTGAAACAATCCGTTCAAAGCGGCGTGAGCTTTTCACAAATCGGAGAATTCTCGTTTATTATTGCAACACTCGGTGCCTCGCTTGGCGTTACAAGCGAATTCCTCTACCCGATTATAGTTGCCGTTTCGGCTGTAACAACTTTTACTACTCCTTACCTTATTAAATCGGGAGATCGCGTTGCCTTATTTGCCGAACGTATTTTGCCTCGAAAATGGATTAAAAATATCGAGCGTTACAGCGCAAACGCACAATCGATTCGGGCACAAAACGATTGGCACATTTTATTGCGAAAGTACTTTTTACACATCGCGTTGCATGCCAGTATCATTGTTGCTATCGTTTTACTTTCCGAGAAATTTATCTTGCCCTTTGCAAAAGACAACAGCAGCCTTCGATTTGTCGTTGCATTGGGTACGTTATTCGCCATAGCTCCTTTTATCTACGCCTTGGGCTGGCACAAAACCTCAGAAATTCAGGTACAAAACCTACTAAACAACAAACGTTATCGCGGTCCGATTGTCATGATGGTATTGTTCCGGTTTATGTTGTGCGTTTTACTTGTCGGTTTTCTAATCGACCATTTCTTTAGCACGCTGTTTGCCATCATTTTATTGGGTGTTTTCATTAGTTTGTATCTACTTTTTCCCAGAAAACTTAAATCGCAATACGCTAAAATCGAACGTCATTTTATTCACAACTTAAATGAACGAGAGATTTACATGCGAAACCGCAGCCGAAGCGACTTAACTCCGTGGGACGGACACATGACCAGTTTCGAAATAGATCCGGCTTCCGATATTTCTGGTAAAACGCTCGAAATATTGAAGTTACGCGAACTTTTCGGCGTGAATATCGCTTACATCAAACGTGCGGATTTCGTAATTCCAACACCCGACAAAAACGAAAAACTGTTTCCTGCCGACGAAATTTTCATCATCGGAACAGACGAACAAATTCAGCGGTTCTCTAAATTCCTGGAAGATCACGAAGTACATCCAGCATCGACCATAGCCGATCCGGATATTTCCCTAAATCAGTTTGTACTTAAAAACGAAACGTTTATCGGTAAATCGATACGCGATTCGAAGATCCGAGAAGAAACTTCGGGCATCATAGTTGGTATCGAACGCCGCGGCAACCGCACGTTTAACCCAGAATCGGATATGATTTTGGAGAAAAACGACATTTTATGGATCGTCGGAAACCGTCGTAAGCTAATCGATATGATTGAATCTTATCGCGAGTAATTCGGTGCTTCTTTCGTAATCGTTACGTTATGCGGATGGCTTTCGGTAATTCCGCTTGAGGTAATGCGTACAAAACGACCCGTTTTTTGCAGCGTTTCAATGTCTTTTGCACCACAATAACCCATTCCGGCGCGCAAACCGCCCACAAATTGCTGCATGGATTCGTTTAACTCGCCTTTGTACGGAACGCGACCCACAATTCCTTCCGGAACCAGTTTTTTAATGTCGTCTTCAACATCTTGGAAATACCGATCTTTTGATCCTTCTTGCATGGCTTCTACCGATCCCATACCGCGGTACGACTTGAACTTTCGTCCTTCGAAAATGATGGTTTCGCCCGGCGATTCTTTAGTTCCGGCCAAAAGCGAACCCAACATCACACAAGACGCTCCGGCTGCAATAGCTTTCGGAATGTCGCCAGTATAACGAATTCCACCATCGGCAATAACGGGAACACCACTTCCTGCAGCGGCAGCAGAAACTTCTAAAACCGCCGAAAATTGTGGATAACCAACGCCGGCAACCACACGTGTAGTACAAATTGAACCCGGACCAATACCCACTTTTATACCGTCGGCGCCGTGCTCAATTAAATATTTGGCTGCTTCGGCTGTGGCAATATTTCCTACCACAACATCCAAACTTGGAAATGCAGCTTTTACGGCTTTCAGAATTTCAACAACGCCTTTGGTGTGTCCGTGCGCCGTATCGATAACAACCGCGTCGACGCCAGCTGCTACCAGAGCCGCTGCACGTTGAACCGCATCTGCCGTTACGCCCAAAGCCGCTGCTACGCGGAGTCTGCCAAAATTGTCTTTGTTGGCTATCGGTTTCTGTGTTAGCTTGGTAATATCGCGGAAAGTAATGAGTCCGACGAGCGTATTATCTGCGTTTACAACAGGTAATTTTTCAATTTTGTTTCCTTGTAACACCACTTCGGCTTCTTGCAAAGAGGTGCCTTCGGCTACGGTAATCAATCCTTGAGAAGTCATTACTTCAGATATGGGTCGGCCGTTATCTTTTTCAAACCGCAAATCGCGATTGGTAACAATACCTTTCAACTTTTTGTTTTCGTCGACAATTGGAATACCGCCGATTCCGAATTCGCGCATTGCAGCTTTTGCATCGGCCACGGTCGAGTTTTCGGGTAAGGTAACCGGATCGATAATCATGCCCGATTCGGCGCGTTTTACTTTGCGTACTTCGGCGGCTTGCGCTTCGGCAGTCATGTTTTTGTGTAGCACGCCAATACCGCCTTCACGTGCAATCGCAATAGCCATAGCACTTTCGGTAACGGTATCCATCGCTGCGGAAACAACGGGAACGTTTAAGGGAATATTTCGCGAAAAATGTGATTTAATACTGACTTCTCTTGGTAAAACCTCCGAAAAATTCGGAACCAGAAGCACATCATCGTACGTTAGACCTTCGGCGATGATTTTTGAAGAATTTGGAAGCATGGCAATTATAGTTGTGTGATAATTGCGTGCAAATATAGTTCAAATCTGCGAGTTTCTGAAACCTAAATAGCTTGCCTTTTCAATCAGTTGTAGCATTATTTGGGCGGCATTTCGCGCTTTTCGTTGCAATACCGCTTTGTTGCGGTGGTTTGGGCAGTGTTTCGCTCAGCTTCCGTTGGTCGCTGTGCCAAAAACGCCCGCACACACCGCCACTTCGGCGCTATTTCCACTGCAATCACGGCCGCGGCGATCGTTACCAAGGAATTCTTTTTCAGAGACGTATTTTCGCACAAGGGAATGCAACGGAAAGCCGTGCTTTTGAACAGCGATTGAAGCCGCATTTTTTGCATGCGACCAGCGGAAGCCCAGAAAAAGGCAGGCTGAAACGCTGAGCAAAAGTGCGCCTTGCAGTGAAATGCCCGACCTGCCGCTGCGGTATTTCCACTAATTTTTTGCGGCAGGATGTGCCAAAAAATATTTAACGTGAATTCGATATAAAAATCTTTGTTAGAACGCTTGAATTAAGGAGTTTAAATGTTTTCTAACTTTAATTTTTACAGCGAACTCACGTTAACTAGTGATATTGCGTGAAAATCTTTGTGGCTTCGTTGTAGGCGCTTTCGAAGTTAATGGCGTGGAGCTGTGAATCGGCTTTTTGTGCGGTGAAATACGACAGCAATTTCTCGGTGGGCATGTTACCCGTGAGTTCGTCTTTGGCCATCGGACAACCGCCGAAGCCTTGAATGGCGCCGTCGAAACGCAAACAACCTGCTTTATACGCAGCATCTACCTTTTCAAACCATTTATCGAACGTGGTGTGCAAATGGGCGCCGAATTCTATGTTTGGATACATCGGGATGAGCTTGCCAAACAAATACGTAATAATTTCGGGCGTTGAACTGCCAATGGTATCCGAAAGTGAAATGATTTTAATGCCCATTTGCGCCAATTTTTCGGTCCACTCCCCTACTATTTCCACGCTATATGGGTCGCCGTACGGATTTCCAAACCCCATAGACAAGTACGCCACAACCGATTTTTTATGCGTGTCGGCTATCTCACAAATTTCCTGCAAAGTTACCAGCGATTCGGCTATGGTTTTGTGCGTGTTGCGCATCTGAAAGTTCTCGGAAATCGAAAACGGGAAACCCAGATAGTTAATTTCGGGATGTGAACTGGCGTCGATGGCTCCTTTGGTATTGGCAATGATAGCCAGTAATTTCGAGGACGTTTGCGATAAATCGAGCTTAGATAAAACCTCGGCCGTGTCTTGCATTTGCGGAATGGCTTTCGGCGAGACGAAACTTCCGAAATCGATCGTATCGAACCCAACGCGCAAGAGCGCTTGGATGTAATCGACTTTTTTTTGTGTAGGAATAAAGTCTTTGATGCCTTGCATGGCATCGCGCGGACATTCAATGATTTTTACTGGCTTCATCGGGGTCAAAGATAACAATCGTTACGAACTCACGAAATCGTTTTAGTTGGGAATTCGATTTAAGATAGCGCGATTGATTTCTTTGATGAGCGCTGGGCCTTCGTAAATGAAACCGGTATACAATTGCAGTAAACTGGCGCCCGCATCGAGTTTTTCTAGGGCGTCTTGTGCCGAGTGAATACCGCCAACGGCAATGATTGGAAATGCACCCTTACTTTTGGTGTGTAAAAAACGTATCACTTCGGTTGATCGTTTGCTGAGCGGTTTTCCGGACAATCCGCCTACTTCGGTGCGATTTTCGCTTTTTAGTCCGTCGCGAGCAATCGTTGTATTGGTTGCAATGACGCCGGCAATTTGCGTTTGCTGCACAATGTCGATGATGTCTTGTAACTGCTCGTCGGTTAAATCGGGAGCAATTTTAAGGAAAATGGGTTTCGGGTTTGCGTGCGCTCTGTTTTCGTCTTGGAGCGTTGCCAATAAATCGGTTAAAGGCTGTTTTTCTTGCAGTTCGCGTAGGTTTGGCGTGTTGGGCGAGCTTACGTTTACGACAAAATAATCGACTACCGGGAAGAGTTTTCTAAAGCAAAGGAGGTAATCGGATACGGCATCGGCATTGGGTGTGACTTTATTTTTACCGATGTTTCCGCCGATGAGTACCGATTTGTGTTTTGCTAAACGTTGGGTTACTATATCGAGTCCGCCGTTGTTAAAACCCATGCGATTGATAATGGCTTGATCTTCTTTAAGGCGAAAGAGTCGCGGTTTTGGATTTCCGTCTTGCGGTTTAGGCGTTACGGTTCCTATTTCGATAAATCCGAATCCGAAATTGCCTAATTCGTTAAAAAGTTTGGCGTCTTTATCGAAACCCGCGGCGAGACCCACGGGGTTTGGAAATCGGAGTCCGGCAACATTGCGTGCTAAACGTGGATCGGAAACTACGAAGGTGCTTCGGATGAGGTTGGAAACGCCGGGAATGGCATGAAAAAACTTAATGGCTTTGAACGAAAAATGGTGCACGCGCTCGGCATCAAACTGGAAAAGAATGCTACGAATGACTGATTTATACATGGTAGTTGTGTTGCTACAAAGCTAAAAAAAGCGATTGGAACTCTGTGGATGGAATTGGTTTGAATTTCTTGTAATTGTAAAGAGTAGTTAAATAGATTAGGTATTCGATTTAGTCTTTTATAAGTGAGAAACGAGAATAGACTAATCGATCTGAAAATTTCAAAAACTGAAAATGCACTAAAATATTGACAGAAAGAAACTTATCATTAAAAGTAAAAAAAGTGTCAACAGCAAGGACATTTATTTTAGCGAGAAGGTTTTGAAAATCGATTTTTTGTCTATATTTGCACTCGCATTACGAAAATGATGCGCTTTTATTGGAGAAATGGCAGAGTGGTCGATTGCGGCAGTCTTGAAAACTGTTGACTGTAACAGGTCCGGGGGTTCGAATCCCTCTTTCTCCGCAGCGGAAACCCAAAATCGAAAGATTTTGGGTTTTTTTATGCGATTTGGTTGCTCAAACTTTGTTTGAAAGCAAGCAAAGCGCATAAAAAAACAAAAGTTTGCAAAACTTTTGGGTTTTTGCTGCAGGTTCTCCCCTTTTGGGATCAACGAAGTTAATCCCTCTTTCTCCGCAGCGGAAACCCAAAATCGAAAGATTTTGGGTTTTTTTATGCGATTTGGCAGCGCAAATTTCATTTGCAAGCTGACAATGAGCATAAAAAAACAAAAGTTTGCAAAACTTTTGACCTGAAATCGATTTAAAAATTAAAGTCAGAAAATATTTAAATGGTTGAATACGAGGCGCACTTTATTTGGGATACTGTAGTATCGCAAATAAATGCAACGAAGTAAGCGACCGTTTAAATGTTTAGCGACCGCCATTTACACAGATTTTGTGCAGGTCTAAATCCCAAAATATATTGTTAAACCGCGATCTGACAAAGATTTTTAATCGAGTTCAGGTCATGGGTTTTTGCTGCAGGTTCTCCCCTTTTGGGATCAACGAAGTTAATCCCTCTTTCTCCGCTGAAAAAAATCCTAAATGGTGTCAAAACCTCGAAAATCCTATGATTTTCGGGGTTTTTTGCTTTAACAAACTTTCCAAATTATTCATCGAATCTTATCCATAAAGGGACTAAATCGAGACCCTAGAAGAAACTAGAAATCTAGGGTCTCGCTAAAATCCCTTAACCCTTGCAAACACAGGGATTACGATTGAAAAACTATAGCTTGTTCATTCAGTAAACATCTTGTTTGGCTTGGATTAGGAATTTAAATTGATAAATAATTAATCAGTCAGTAAAATGAAAGCAAAAGTAAACCTGCATTTCTATGCAAAATTTACAAAGGTTAATGCCAAAGGGCAATTTCCGATTTATGTCCGTCTTACTGTAAACGGCATTAGAACAGAATTCAGTACAAAAAAATTCATTGAGCCAAGTCGATGGTTGTCTGAAGCGTGCAAAATGAAAGGAACTACAGAGGAAGCTCGTTCAATTAATAGTTATCTTGATTTGCTTAAATCTAAAGTATTGGATATTCAAATGGAGCTAATTCATAAAAATCAGGAATTGAATATTGAAAATTTTAAAGAACTGCTTTTTGGTTCTGAAGAAAAACAACGAATGCTTGTTCCCATACTTCAAGACCATAATAATAAGATTAAAGAATTAGTCGGTAAAAAATATGCACCCGGAACATTAGAGCGTTATACTACTTCTTTGAAGCATACAATTGAATTTTTGGAATGGAAATATAACATTTCAGATATTGAGATTTCTAAAATAAATCATGCTTTCATTACCGACTATAAATTTTATTTAAGAAGCGTTAGAAACAGTTCAAATTAGGGGAAGCCTACATTTGAAGTTACAAAACTTTATCTAAAGCAAAGTTAGATATGATAGATTTACTTGATTAGTAACTGGTTTCTTTGATAAACAGCAATTTTATACTCGTTAGTTTCTCGTAAGGCATGAAGAAAAAGATTAATGTTATCCAAACTTAATTTAGATAGAACATCATAGCTTTTCTTATGACATTTTCTATACTTCTTACCACTTCCACAAAAGCACATGGAAACTCTATCTATTTTTTTTTCTTCAATAATTTGGTTTAATCCAAATTCAATATTAAAGAGGTTATTAGTCATAAAGGCTTCTTTAAAAAACTCAATCCAGCCCAGTCATTATTTAATGATGAATTGAAACCTCAGTACCATTTTTTATTTTACACATTATCAAATTGTTATTTAACTTTGGGTTAAATAGGAATGTTCTCTTTAAATGAATTGATATGTCCGGAAATAAAGACTTAGATTGGAAAATTTACGAATCAATTACTAAATACATATACGAAACGCTCGGTCGTCAATCCGGTGTTACAATTAAAGGGTATGGTAAAAATTGTGTACTAGTTGGTAAGTCTGGGGTAAGCCACCAAATTGATGTTTTGACTTCACATTCCGACGGAATTCACAACTTTGAGACCGCCATTGAATGTAAATTCTGGAAACAGAAAGTAGATAAAGATGTAGTGATGAAACTAGCTGCAATAATGGAAGATGCAGATATCAGTAAAGGAATTATTGTGTCAAGGAGCGGCTTTACAAAAGACGGTCAGGACTACGCCAAATTTAAAAACATTGGTATCGTTATCCTAAGGGAATGGGATGAAAAAGACCAGGATGAAACACCAAAGGAATTTGAATTTGGAATTTTGCAGATCAATATGAATATCCTGGTTACGGGACCGAAAATTTTACAAATTGCCATAGGTAATAATCGATTCCTTGACGTACAAGATGAATTCGATCTCTTTAATTACTACCTCGAGCAAAAAGATAAAAACCGTGTTGCTTTCTACGACTATGTTACCGATTTTCGTTTGGATATAGCCAAACAAAACAAGATGCAAGTTGAAATCACAAAAACTTACAAACTTTCGGGAAGTAGACTTTATAGACGGGGCATAAGCGAAAGCGTAGAGTTGGACGAAATAACGATAACGGGTAAATTGACCCAAAGGGACGAAAGCAAAAAGCTGGAATATAGCTTAGTTGACAAAGTATGGCTGATAATGAAATCAATTTTTGACGAACGAACATTTACTTTTTCGGAAAATGGTTTACTGATAGAAAATAAAAACCTTTAATTTAAAAAAATGACTCTTGAATACGTTAAACAGCTGGTAAATGAAACAGAACCAAAAATTCCAATAAAACTCGAATGTATTTACAAATATCTTGGCATAACAGAGAATGGTTTTTATCTCACATTTGATAAAAGTTAATAAGATAATATACTTTACCCAACCGAAATAAAATCAATAATAGCCTCCAGTGTAGGATACTATGCCGAATTCAAAGTCAGTATTCCAAAAAAAATTAAAGAAATCACAGAAGAAGTATGTGCATTTGCCAATGCCACAGATGGTATTGAATTAATTGACGTTGATGAGGCAAATACAAGAAAAGGAACAACAATTGATTATACTATCACAACTTTGCGAAGCAGTTAATGTCCTTATCGAACATCTAATCGGAGAAAAAGCATTTGCCAATGCTATTACGTTTATTGAAATCGAGCAATGGGAAGGGGAGGAGGAAAATCAAATCGAATTGTATTATCTGAAATCATATATCGATGCTGAAATCAAGAACTAACCTTCGGCATCTAAACAATTAGGATTAACCTTACACAGCAACTATAAGTTTTAATTGTTTAGGCTGCATTTCGCAATATGAAATAGTTGTCCCAATTAAAGTTGATAAAACGATAAAGGAGCTGTAGTGGATGTAATAAATGGTAATTGTAAAGAAAAAACAAAACATAAAATGTTTGTTATTATGAACAAAAAAACTAATTTTGTACATAGTAATGAACATTTTTAAAATGAGCAGAAAGAAACAAACACTATTTCCCAAGCATATAATGCTGTTAGAACAGATGGGAGAAAATATAAAGTTAGCCAGAAAAAGAAGAAAATTAACTACAGTGCAAGTGGCTGAAAGAGCAGATATTGTAAGAACTACTTTATACCTAATTGAAAAAGGAAATCCAAGTGTAGCAATAGGAGCTTACTTTAATGTGCTTAGAGTATTAGGGTTACAAGATGATTTTCTGAAACTAGCTGCAGACGATGAATTGGGTAGAAAATTACAAGATTTAGAACTTCTTAAGTAAGACACAAAAGCGGTTAAAGTGACTTCTGTGAAGCGAAGCGGAAAGAAAAAAGTATCGAGATCAAACTAACGAAACCAAAAATGGCCAACCATAAAATCGACATATTCGTCTACGCCCATTGGAAAGGTATGCCAGAGCCAAAACGGATTGGAATCCTATCAGCCCACCAAGCCAAAGGCAAAAAAGCATTCAGTTTTGAGTACGACAAAGATTGGCTCAAATCAGACCAAAAATTCTTGATTGATCCCGACATACAATTGTATGGGGGTCCGCAATATCCAAATCAAAAAGAAAATTTTGGAATTTTCCTCGACAGTATGCCCGATACCTGGGGACGAACATTAATGAAGCGAAGAGCCGCACAATGGGCAAAAGAAAATAAGGAGAAAGTACCAACACTACACGATATTGATTTTCTTTTAGGGGTTTATGACGAAAGTAGAATGGGAGCGTTGCGATTCAAAATTGATCCTGATGGGGACTTTTTAGACAATAATAAAACAGCCTCAACACCTCCTTGGTCATCTATTCGAGAATTGCAAAATGCTGCACACATTTTTGAAAATGACAATGAAAATGAAGAAGTCAACAAATGGTTGGGAGTACTCATAGCACCAGGTTCTTCCTTAGGTGGAGCAAGACCCAAAGCCAATGTTTTGGATGCTGATAAAAGCATTTGGATTGCCAAATTTCCATCCAAAACAGACACCATTGATAAAGCAGCTTGGGAATTTTTAGCCTATCAATTGGCTACAAGAGCAGGAATTGAAATGGCACCATGTCGAATAGACAGAATCATTGGGAACCACCACACATTTTTTACCAAACGTTTTGATAGAGTGAATGGAGAGAGAATACATTTGGCTTCAGCAATGACAATGACTGGAAACAACGAAGAGACCATCCGTGACAATCAGGCAAGTTATTTAGAAATCGCCGAGTTTATAAGCAATCACGGCACAAACATAGAAGCCAATCTGCACCAACTATGGCGAAGAATTATTTTCAACATAGCCATTTCCAACACCGATGATCATCTACGTAATCATGCTTTTATTTTAACCAAAGAAGGTTGGATTTTATCGCCGGCTTATGACCTCAATCCTTCCATAGACAAAGACGGCCTGGCCTTAAACATCGACACCGATAACAATGCTCTTGATTTTGAGTTAGCAAAAAGTGTAGGTGAATATTTTCGTTTAAACAAGAATCAAATGGAGGAAATTATCCAGCAAGTCTTGAGAGTTACAACCAATTGGAAAACAATGGTAAATGAAATTGGAATTTCCAGAAGCGAAAAAGAATTGATGGAAAAAGCATTTTACAATTAATATAAATACTGTAAACATACTTAGGCTTTTTTTTAAATTTAGAACTTAAAATTCAATTAATCGATTTAATAAAAAACATGTGGGATTCATTCACTACTTATGGTGGCAGTTATCAAAACTCATTTGAAATATTATGTAATCAATTATTTGAAAGATACCTTTATAGAGAATATACAAATTCAATTGATGAGTTCAAAGTAATAAATGGTGCTGGTGGAGATGGCGGAATAGAAGCTTATTGTAAACTATCAAATGGAAATTTCATTGCCATACAATCAAAATGGTTTAGACAGGCATTAGATAGTAATGAAATAAAACAAATAAAAAATTCTATAACGACAGCATTAAAGATAAGACCAAATATTATTGAATATATTATTTGTATTCCTCATAAAGTTAGTTCTGTTAAAATTGGAAGAGGAAATAAGCCAACAAAAAATAGCGAAGATGTTAGAATTAAAAATTTTGAAAAAGAAATAAATGAATCATTTAACAATATAAAAATTACTTGGTGGTTTGAGCAAACTATTTTAAACGAATTGCAATTTACCGAAAACGAAGGAGTAAATAAATATTGGTTTGAAAAAGAAGTAATTCATTCTAGTTTTTTAAAAGATAAATTTGACTTACAAAAAACTAATTATTGGCTAAAAGAAAGATATGTGGGTAACTTACACACAAAAGGAGATATTCAAAAAATAATTGACAAACAACTTTATAGTTTACCGTTTAGAAAAAAAATAATTTCTAATATAATTGAGCTTAAAAAAAAGATAAATAATTGGTTGTTCATTTCTGAAAAGTTTATAAAGATTACATCAAATTCCAATGAATTCATTAGTAAGCTTAAAATAATTAATGTTTTTTTTGAAGACTTAATTAATAGTGCATCAGAAATAGAAACAAAATTAGTAGATGGTATTGAAATCAACTTATGTATCAATGATGATGATGAGCTTTCAATTGCAGATACTATTTATGAAGCAATTGATTTGCTTGAAAATATGAATCCTACAGATTTACAGAAACCATTATACCAAAAAATAAAAATTCGGCTAAGAGAACTCAATGATGAAATTATTAATGAGTATTTAAAGATTGAAAATGATTTAACCCAGATCTCAACTAGTTTAATTTTGGGTAAGCCAGGAACAGGAAAAACGCTTGGCTTGGCTTACGCTGTTGAAGAATGCGTAAAAAAATCAGCACCAGCCATATTAATTCAAGCGAAAGGAGCTAATTCTGAAGATTGGTCACAATTATTATCTAAAGAATTGGAGTTAAGTAGTTGGAATAAAAATGAAATTTTTAATGCCTTAGAAATATTAGCTCATAGAAAAGATTGTCGGTAAGTGGCTGGTTTTTTTGAACAGGTTAAAAATAGAGTTAAATTAACCTTTTAAAAGAAAAACAGTATGAAGACATCAAAATTTTCAGAGGAACAGATTATTTCGATCTTAAA
>NZ_JAIXYH010000084.1 GCF_027490375.1 Flavobacterium sp. | reverse complement strand
AGCAATAACAATGTTTGTGCAGGCGATCCGTTTAACTTACTAATTTCGGGTACTGCCAACGCTACGGTTACACTTTCGGATGGTACTTCTTCAACTCCTGTACTTTTGGATGCAGCAGGTAATGCGATAGTGAGTATCACCTCAGGTATTAGTACTTCAACTACTTATTCTATAATCGGTATTGCTAGCGGCGATACGCCTTCTTGTGCCGGTACTACATTTCCGGCACCAGTAACGGTAAACGTTATTGCGCCAGCAACAATCACCACACAACCTGTTGGTCAGAGTTTGTGTCCGGGAATTACCTCCACCACCTTTACGGTAGCTTCAACGGGCGATTCTGTTACACACCAATGGTTCTATAACGGCAACCCGTTGAGTAATGGCGGACAGTTTTCGGGAGTAGATACAACGACTTTAACAATTTCCAATCCAACGCCAGCCAATGCGGGCGACTATTTCGTGCGTGTGAGCAACAGTTGTGGCAGTATCGATTCGGCTTTAGCTGCGTTGTCTGTTGATCAGCCGATTGTTATAGTTGCACCGTTTATCAGTTCGAATACTATATGCGAAGGTGATACTCAGGTTTGGACGGTTAATGCCACAGGTCCTGGACTTACCTATCGTTGGTTTAAAGGGACTACACCAATCTCAGATTCAGCTACTGTTAGTGGCAGTCAGACCCAAACCTTAACGATTACCAACGCACAGCTTTCAGACGCAGGTACCTATCGCGTGGAGGTGAACAATAATTGTAACCTACCTCAATTTTCTACGGATGTAACGCTTACAGTAAATAGTTTGCCCCAAATCACGACCCAACCTCAGGCAGCGACGGTCTATTGTACTGGTGAAACACTTACCTTAAGCGTGGGTGCTACAGGCACTAATTTGCAATACCAATGGTTTTTGGATTCTTTGTCAAATCCCATATCGAGTCTTTCAAATCTAAACAGCACCTACACTTTAACGGGAGTAACAGCAGCAGACGCTGGAGATTATTTTGTGGTAGTTAGCGGAGCATGTACGCCATCGGTGCAATCAGTTCCGACAACAGTAGTTGTATTGGACGCTGCTCAAGTGGTTACCGATCCGATAAGCCAAACGATTTGTGAGGGTGATACGCTAAATTTAAGCGTAGTTGCTACGGGTTCCTCGTTACAATATCAGTGGAAGTTCAACGGGAATGATATTCCAGGTGCGACGTTAGCTACTTTAAGCATCCCGAACATAACTACTGCGCAGGCGGGTGCATATACAGTATCGGTAGGCAATGGTGGTAATTGTCCGGATGATCTTTCGGCAGCAGCAAACATTGTTGTGAATACCCTACCACAAATCACCACTCAGCCTCAGGCAGATACCGATTATTGCGAGGGCGAGCCACTTACATTAAATGTTGTTGCTACGGGAACGAATCTAACCTATCAGTGGTATTTCAACTCTTTAGCGAATCCGATTTCAGATCCTTCGGCACAAACGGCTACATTGAATTTAGCCGGACTTACCACAGCTAATTCTGGCGACTATTTTGTTGTAGTTAGCGGCGCATGTCCACCAGCAGTTCAGTCAGTTTCTACATCCGTTGTTGTTTTAGAAGCGCCACAAGTGGTTACCGATCCAGTAGGTGAGACACTCTGCGAAGGCGAAACACTTAACTTGAGCGTTACTGCCACGGGTTCTGCATTGCAATATCAATGGAAACGCAACGGAGTGAACTTGCTGGGCGAAACGAATTCTACGTTAACAATCTCGGGAATTACTCAAGCGCAAGCAGGAAATTATACCGTTGAGGTTAGCAATGCAGGAGTTTGTCCAGCCGATGAGTCTTTGGCAGCAGTTGTAGTTGTTAATCCAGCGACGGCAATCACGACCCAGCCTTCAAGTGTAACGGCTTGTTTCGGTGAAAACGTCACCTTCCTCGTGCAGGCAACGGGAATCGGTTTGACGTACCAATGGAAGAAAAATAATGTAGATATATCGGGCGAGACCAATACGACGCTAACACTAAGCGCGGTTGATTTCGACGATATAGCTAATTATACGGTTGTAGTCTCTAGCGCATCGTGTCCGCCTGTAACAAGCAACGTAGCCCGTTTGGCTGTGGTGGCACTTCCACAAGCGAGTATCGCCAACGGATTAGAGCCAAGTATTTGTGCGGGTAATTCGGCCGATGTGATTATCACAGGAACGCCCTTTGCGGTAGTTACCTACAGCATCAATGGCGGCGCTCCACAAAGTGTTACACTGAGCGGTTCAGGTACGGCGGTTGTTGCCACAGGAATCATCGAAGAAACGCAGGTGTACCAATTGCTAACAGTTAAGCGCAATGATTTGCCTGCTTGTTTGGTAGATTTATCAGCGGCTCCGAATACACAAGCTACGGTTTCGGTAACCAACATTCCGCAACCTAAATTAGATCAAGACGGTTACATCTGTATCTTTAATAACGATCCTACTAATACGAGCACTTACACTTTGGATACGGGTTTACCCAACGACGGAACTTACGATTTCGAGTGGTTTATCGACGATGTACAACAACCGCAATTCAGCAACTTAGCGTCGATCGATGCCGAGGCTGTTGGTTTGTATCGCGTTGATGTAACCGATGTCGCTACAGGATGTACGCGTTCGGCAACGGCGAGCATTACGGCATCGGCGCCACCAACAAGTGTAACCGCTTCGGTTGAAACACTGTTTTTTGCAGAAAACGCTACAGTGACTGTTACGGTAAATCCACCGGGCGAATACGAATATCGTCTCGACGACGGTCCGTGGCAAACGAGCAATGTCTTTACAGGAGTTCGCACGGTCTTAAGTCAAGACAATACAGGTAATCACACCATTTACGCACGTGACTTACGCGCTTGTGGCGAAGCATTTACATCGATTACTGTAATCGATTATCCGAAATTCTTCACACCAAACGGCGACGGTTACAACGATACGTGGAATATTTCGACTTT
>NZ_JAIXYH010000092.1 GCF_027490375.1 Flavobacterium sp. | reverse complement strand
CGGACGAGAGTTCAAATCTCTCTCTCGCTACTTAAGAATAAAGCCTTTACGATTTCGTAGGGGCTTTATCCGTTTTTAGGTTCTTGGGCATCGCTTAAACTTCATTAATGAACTAAGGCGCGGTGGATTCATATCCGCCTAGGCGGACGAGAGTTCAAATCTCTCTCTCGCTACTTAAGAATAAAGCCTTTACGATTTCGTAGGGGCTTTATCCGTTTTTAGGTTCTTGGGCATCGCTTGAACTTCATTAATGAACTGAGGCGCGGTGGATTCATTTCCGCCGAGGCGAACGAGAGTTCAAATCTTTCTCTAATTAAGAAAAGATTGTCCATTTTGGCAGTCTTTTTGTTTTTTGGCAGCATTTCCTGCTATTATTCCAAGTCCTCGTTACTTTTTGTGTTTTTTTAGTTGTTGCTGCGGTGCTTCCTTCGGGCGCATGCATCAATCAACAAAAACTACAAAAACTACCTCCGGGCTTTCCATGCTATCAGGGCTGCAAAATCCGTTTCCACAAAGTCATAACCTCTTAGAATGTAGAAAAAAGAGAACAGTGTTAAAAAAATTAACTTTTTTAAATCTAATCTTTGATTTAACTCGTATATCTCAATAATTTTTTTCAAACAGCTTTAAATTTTATCGACAAAATGATTTGTTTTATCGATAAATTGTATTCTTTTGATGAAGAAAAAGGTGACAGCCCGTTTGCTCTGAAAGTTACGTGTGCCACCGTACAAAAAAAACAAATTACCAATCAAAGCACACCGGTACTTCTATGCGTAAAATTACATTACAACTCCTCCTCTTCTTCTCTATTTCTGTGTACGCCCAAAACTTTACTGAATCGCTTTTAGTTCCCAACAATACATTTGATTATCCCTACGACATGGTTTATGGTCCAGATAACTTTTTGTATCTCACTGAACGAGTTGGCGAACGTGTTCAGCGCGTTAATGTTGCCACAGGAACGGTCGATTTACTTCTTGATATGAGCGCTTTAGTTTGGCGCAACGGCGGACAAGATGGTTTGTTAGGCATTATACTTCATCCACAATTTGGTCAAGGTACGGGCAACGATTACATATATTTATCGTATACCTATTCCACCACAAGCACTGCCGCCAATCGGCGGTTAAGAATTGTTCGCTATACATTTACTGCCAACGGAACCGATGGTAGTCTTTCGTCGCCGCTTGTCTTACTTGATAACCTTCCCGGATCTAATGATCATAACTCGGCTAAGTTTGCATTCGGACCCGACGGCAAACTCTACTATACCATTGGCGATCAGGGCAAAAACCAATTCGACAATAAGTGTTTGGTAATTCGCTCACAGGATTTACCGACCGCAGCTATGGTAATTGCTAACGATTACAGCACTTACGAAGGAAAAATACTCCGAATGAATTTAGATGGGTCAATACCTTCCGACAATCCACTACTCGGCAATGTACGCAGCCACATTTTTACTTATGGACATCGAAACCCGCAAGGAATTGCCTTTTCAAGCAACGGCATATTATATTCGAACGAACACGGACCGAAATCAGACGACGAAATAAACATCATCACTGCAGCAAAAAACTACGGTTGGCCTAGAATATCCGGCTTCAAGGACGACCGGGCGTACACCTACTGTAACTGGTCGACTGCTACCAATTGTACTAGTATTGCTTTTTCCGATTACACCTGCGGTACTGGTGCTACGACTCAAACCGAAAGCAGTTTTAATGCCACCGACTTTCAACCACCGGTTGCTACTTTTTACACCGTAGATAACACCTTCGATTTTAGTGGTGGCTACTTAACTTGGCCCACTATTGCACCATCTTCTTTAAAGATTTACGAAGGTTATTCGTGTGGGATTCCCGGCTGGGATAAGTCGCTTTTAAGTACTTCTCTAAAAGCTGGACGCATTTTCAGAAGCAAATTGTCTGCAGATGGTTCTGCAATTGAAGGAACACCACAGGAGCTATTTTCATCAAATAACAGACTTCGTTCTGTAGTTATTGCTCCCAATGGTAAAGAATTTTATATCATCACCGATAGTGGTGGAAGTACTTCGGGACCAACGGGTTCGGGAGCTACTGTAGTAAATCCAGGCGTGATTCTAAAATACACGTATATCCCAAGCGACAAGCCCGTTGCCACTGCAGCAACAAATATCTTAGAAAACGAATTTCAGGCAAACTGGAATGCGCCTTGTGCAACGCCTGCTTCATATAAACTCGACGTGAGTACAGTTGTAACTTTCCTCGGAACTGAATCTTCCTTAGCCGAATGGAGAGCTACAACAAATACTACTACAGCAACAAGTAGCAGTAACGGCAACAATACCAAAACAATATCTGTAAATACAGGTGTGGCTATAACCTATACCACAGGAGTTGCAGGCAACGCATATAGCACAAGTGGTTGGACAAGTGTTGCAGCAAAATGGTGGCAAATAGACCTAGTAACAACCGGCAGATACAACATTAGAGTTTCATC
Source organism: Flavobacterium sp. (assembly GCF_027490375.1). Taxonomy (GTDB): domain Bacteria; phylum Bacteroidota; class Bacteroidia; order Flavobacteriales; family Flavobacteriaceae; genus Flavobacterium. The sequence goes on along the minus strand of NZ_JAIXYH010000092.1, from coordinate 1,413 downwards.
AGCACAACAATCCAGTAACACGGGACCAAGAGATTTTAAATTACAGTATAGAATCGGAACGAGCGGTATTTGGACAGATGTGCCTAACGCCACTAACATTCAATGCGCAAATAACTTTACAACGGGCGTACTCAGTAATATTGTACTTCCTGAAATTTGCAACAACAAAGCCCAAGTTTTCTTGCGCTGGCTCGTAACATCGAACACAGCGGTTAATGGAGCTGCCGTTGTTTCGGGAGGAACCAACCGAATTGACAACATTGTTATTTTATCTTCAAATCAATCGCTGTTAGCAAATTATAATGATCTAACAGTAAACGGAACAAATACCCAAGTTACTGGACTTGCAGCAAACACCACCTATTATTATCGCGTTAGAGCCGTTCATGCTAACGAAACTTCTTTAAATTCTGAAGTTTTCACAGTAACGACAAATCCACCGATGAGTAGCTCAGGAAATAGTATTAACGTAAACTGTAATGGTGAGGACAACGGAGCAGCGATGATCAACGTTACAGGAGGTTCTCCGCCTTACTCCTATTCTTGGAGTCCGACTGGAGGTACAAATTCAACTGCAACAGGACTTGCAGCTGGTAACTACATCGTAACTGTTACCGATAGTAAACTGAAAACACATACGCGCAATTTCACGATCACCGAACCGTTCCAAACCGTTTGGAACGGCACTTCGTGGAGCAACGGACTTCCAGCTGCGGGAATCAAAGCTGTGTTTAATGCCAACTACAGCATCACTTCCGATATGGCTGCGTGTGGTGTTGTGGTAAACACCGGAGCTACGGTAACTTTAAATAGCAATTTTGATCTGACTGTAGATGGAAAAGTACAAGTAGCCACAGGTGGTTTACTCATTGTAGAGAACAACGCCAATTTGATTCAAGTGCGCGATGTAGCCAACACAGGAGCCATTCAAGTTAAACGTCAGGCGAGCATGCGCCGCTTGGATTACGTGTATTGGTCCTCGCCCGTAGCTAATCAAAACCTTTTGGCGTTCTCGCCACTTACAATGACCAATCGTTTCTACACCTTAAATGAAGTCACCAACAATTTCGAGCAGATAAATCCAAGTACAAATACGTTCGATTTGGCTAAAGGATACATGATTCGGGCTCCCAATACCTTCCCAACCACGCCACAAACCTTCAACGGACTCTTCCAAGGTGTGCCGAACAACGGTAATGCCGCGATTGGAGTGACTGTAGCGAGTTCTGGAAATAACTTAATCGGAAACCCATATCCATCTACCGTAAATGCGGTATCGTTCTTAAACGATAATCCGGGAACAATCTACTTCTGGACACACAGCCAGCAAGGAGCTACGGCAGCGGCCAACTATGCGTCGTTTAACCTCTCGGGAGGTACAGCAGCTACAGCCGGTGGTCCGACGCCAAACGG
>NZ_JAIXYH010000063.1 GCF_027490375.1 Flavobacterium sp. | reverse complement strand
CCGGGAACAATCTACTTCTGGACACACAGCCAGCAAGGAGCTACGGCAGCGGCCAACTATGCGTCGTTTAACCTCTCGGGAGGTACAGCAGCTACAGCCGGTGGTCCGACGCCAAACGGCAGTATCCAAGTGGGTCAAGGTTTTATTTTAAAGAAATCGACTGCTGGAACGGCAACTTTTACCAACAGCATGCGAACCGGCAACAATCAGAATCAGTTTTTTAGAGAAAACATCGAGCGTCATCGTTTTTGGTTGAACCTTTCGGCAGAAAACCAACCGGTGAATCAGATTTTGATTGGCTACATTCAAGGAGCCAGTAACGGTATTGATGCATCGTACGACGGTACTTTGTTAGAAGGAACTAATGCGCTGGCGAGTGTCATCGACGGTCAAGGTTTGGTTATTCAGGCACGTGCACTTCCGTTTGCCAACACCGACCAAGTTCCGTTGCGATTTGTAGCGGCGCAAAGTGGCAGTTACAGCATTAGCATCGATCATTTCGATGGCGTTTTTGCAGAAGGACAAGCCATTTATGTGCACGATGCAGTGAGTGGAATCACGCACAACTTAAGCGAATCGGCCTATAACTTCATCACAGAAGCAGGTAGTTTTGATCAGCGTTTTACGATAGTTTATCAAGCTGAAACGCTCGGTGTGGGCACGATTACAAAAGGTACCGATGTACTGGTTACGCAGAATCAGCACTTACAGCTACAAGCTCAAGGATTCGATATCGCGAAAGTAGAAATCTACGATTTACGCGGACGTTTGTTGTACAGCAAAGCGCAAGCAGCACAAGCACGATTTACAGCAACAGAGTTTCAAGCAGAAACGCAGATCGTCTTAGTGAAAATCTACGATGCGCAAAATGAAGTTTATGTGAGAAAGTTCCCATTTAAGAACTAACTCCTTCAAATTATATATTAAAAATCGGTCTCAAATTGGGACCGATTTTTTTGTTTTATACTATTTCTTAGCATTGAAGAATCAAAGTAAAGCAGCTGCTTTTGTGTTTCTTTTTTTATAAGTTTTTTCTTATATTTTTGACACTGAGACGTATTTTGTCGCTATATTTTGCATTTCATCGTTAATTTTGTTAAAATTTAACACTTTTTATTTGGCGTCCTATAACTTATTAATGTAGTTTTATCCTTGCATTGAAAATGCGACATATCAATTCATTATCTAAAAGCCCCGAGATATGAAAAAAACTACACGATTATTGCTTATCGCAATTCTATTATTAGGAACTGCCCTTTCTTCAAAACTATTTGCTCAAAGTCGAACATATACAAGCACAGGCGTGTTTACTCCTCCTGCGGGTGTCAACTCGGTTCGTGTTGAACTATGGGGAGCTGGTGGTGCCGGAGGTGGTGTTACAGGAACAGGTTCTGCAGGTGGTGGTGGTGCCGGAGGTGCTTATACCAGACATAATGCAATACCTGTAGTAGCAGGAACTAATTATACTGTAAATGTTGGTGTAGGTGGTACAGGAAGCACGGGTATAGGTGCACCGGGCGGATCTACTTGGTTTAGTAGCACTACAACACTATTAGCTGTTGGTGGAAACGGCGGTGCGCGTGCAAACAATAATAACCAATCAGCGGCAGGAGCAACTGGCCCACTTACCGGAAATGTAGGCGGACAAGTTAATTTCTACGGAGGTGCAGGTTCAGCTGGTGTTGCTTTAACATCCGGAGGAGCGGGTGGAAGTAGCGCTGGAACCGGATCAAATGGAAATAACGCTTTGGCAGCTGTGGGAGGAACAGCACCCACTGGTGGAGGTGCAGGAGCTAACGGCGTTATCGGAGATTCTAACGGTATTACAGCTTTAGCAATAGGCGGTGGCGGTGGTGGCGCACGTGCAGCAACATCCACCGATCGTTTAGGTGGACCTGGTGGACCTGGACAAGCAATAGTAACATGGACCTGTCCGACGTACAGCTTAAACTCGACAACTTTATCAAGTTCTACTATATGCTCAGGGCAAACAGTTACTGTAACTTTAAGCGGTACCGGATTGCCTCAAGGAACCTACACTGTAACATACAATTTATCGGGCAGCGTAATTTCTAACGGAGTTACCGCTGCAATGACTGTAAGTGCATCTAATGTGGGTACATTTACTACACCAAGTTTAAACAACGCTGGTACTGTAACTGTAACGATAACTAACCTTTCAAGCGGTAGCAGTCCTGTGCTTTGTTCTAATGCAATCTCTGCCAATAATACAGCTAGCGTTACGGTGAACACAGTGCCAAGTCAGCCTGGAAGCATTACTGGAAATAGCACATTTTGCCCAGGTCAGATCGTATCTTATAGCGTAACTGCTGTACCAGGAGTTACTTACACTTGGACATTCCCAACCAACTGGACGCAACAAACCGGTGGAACTTCGTCTTCAGTTACAGTGTTAACAACTACCAATACGGGTGACGTTACTGTAACACCATCAAATAGCTGTGGAAACGGTACACCACGATCATTAACCGTAATTTCAGACTACCCAACAATCACTTCTACAACAGGTGCTTCAAGAAATGATTTCGGCCCACTTACACTACAAGCTACAGCATCTGCAGGAACCATATCTTGGTACGATGTAGCAGTTGGTGGTAGCGCTCTTGGAACAGGTACTTCATTTACCACACCAGACTTAGTAAGTACTACTCTATTCTACGTAGAAGCAAATGTTAATGGTTGCGTGACAGTACCGCGTGTAGCAGTGGCTGCTGAGATTATTGCTCCAGAAATAGTGTTTTCTGGAAATGGATTTAACATCGTCGACGAAGACAATACACCCGAAACCACCGATTTTACCAATGTAGGTACTACAAACGTGGGTATTCAACTCAACCGAACTTTTATCATCGAAAACTCAGGAACCGCTAATTTAACCTTAGGCGCAATTACAATCACTGGCGCAAACAGTAGCGAATTCGTAGTTGCAACAGCACCAGCAGCAACAGTAGTACCGGGCGGATCCACCTCAGTCGTCATTCGATTCACACCAACCGCTGTAGGCACGAGAACTGCTAATTTCTCGATTGTTACTAACGATGCCGACGAAAACCCATTTAGCTTCGATTTAGCGGGAACCGGAGGCACAGGAGTAACACCAGAAATTGATATAGTTGGAAACGGCGTTAGTATTCTTGATGGTGCCTCAGGAACTACTACAACCAATCATACCAACTTCGGAACAGCTCTTATTCCGGGAACTATTACAAGAACATTCACCATTTTTAATACCGGAACAGGACCATTAAACCTAACGGGGACACCAATTGTTGTGCTAACTGGAGGTCCAGAATTTACGGTAAGTCAGCAACCAAATGCAGTGATCCCAGCAGGTGGTAGCTCTACATTTCAAATAACCTACGCACCTACTGTCGCTGGAACTACAGTTGCTATAATTTCAATCAACAATACAGATAACGACGAAAATATATACGACTTCGTAGTTCAAGGAGCAGCACTTGTAGCAGGACGTGAAATCGACATTCAAGGTAATGAAATTTCAATCGCCGATGGAGATACAACACCTGCCGTTAACGATCAAACCAACTTCGGTCAAACCGATAGCGCAACTTCTATCGCAATACCGTTTAACATCTATTCACTAGGAACCAACTCCCTTACATTAAGTACGACAGTGGGTATATCAGGACCTAACGCTGCACTTTTTACTGCCACACCAGTTCCAGCTTCACTAGCTTCGGGTGCTGTAGCGTCTTTTGTTGTAACCTTCACACCAAACACAGTTCTTGGAGTCAAAACAGCTACTATTACTGTTACCAGTAACGATCCGAATGAAGGTACCTACGACTTTGTGGTAAGCGCTGATATCGTAAACGCACCTGTTCCTACATCAGCTCCTGGCGGAATTACATCAAACTTACGCTTCTGGCTAAAAGCTAACAGTAACGTTGGATCATTAAACGACAACGACGACATGCAAACTTGGCAAGATCAAGTATTAGGAAGCACTAAAACAGCTATTTCCAGATTTGCTCGCGAACCTAAGTTCCGAAACAACCCGAGCTCAAACGTCAACTTCAATCCGGTTGTGAACTTTAACGGAGCAAATTCTATGTCAGGAAACCAAGGCTTCTACAACAGTGAAATGTTCATCGTTATTCGTCCAACAGGTACAATAACTTCTGCTTCTAATCCACAAGACATCTACTGTGGCGACGACATCGCAACTAACCGAAATAGCCAAGACGTAACTGGATTCCAAATGGGTAACACCTCTGTTCGCCATACTAATGAAGTTCTTGCATACAACCAAGGTGCTCAAACATCTTACGGAACAGGCGAAATCAGTACAACTAAATCGTACCGAGGAGTACAAATTTTTAACCCACGAAAGTCGGCTGCCGGACGTATGGAAATTCTCTGTAACGGTAATTTACTAACTACAACCGAAGTTTTTCCAGCAACGTATAAAGACATAGTGAACTCCAGATACTGGCTCGGTCGAAGCGAATTTTTCGATGCTTCATATAACGGCGATATTCTTGAAATCATCAACTATAGTACAAGAAATAACACCACCGATCGACAAAGAATCGAATCGTATCTAGCCATTAAATACGGAATAACGTTAGGCGTAAACGGAATCAGTCAAAACTACCTCGACTCGGCAGGAAGTGTTATTTACAATTCGGGAGCTGGGTTTAACTATAACGTAGCAGGAATTGGACGCGACGATTTATCCGGACTTAATCAAAAACAATCTAAAACAGAAAATACCAATGCCGATATCACTATTGGCTTAAGCACGATAGCTGAAACAAACAGTGCAAATACAGCTACTTTTGCAGGCGACAAGCGGTTCCTTGTCTGGGGCTCAAACAACGGAACCCTTGGCGCTCAAGCACCAGTTATCGTAAATATGAGTAGTGGAATCTCTGGATTAACTTCTCAAGTCGATTTCGTTTCCATTGGACGTACTTGGCGCGTTGTTGAAACAGGTGGCGATGTGGCTACCGTAACCGTTTCGGTTCCATCAACCCTTTTAACTTCTACGATTACGCCTCCCGGCGACTTCCTGATGTTCATCTCATCAAGTCCCATCTTCAGCCCAACAGCCGAATACCGCATTATGAGATTCAACGGCTCAAAACTTGAATGTACGTACGACTTTAACGGAACTCGATACATCACATTCGGTTACGCGCCTGAACGTACTTTCGAGCGCTGCATTACCTTCGACGGAGTAAATGATTACCTAGATGCCGGACCAGTATTAAACGTAAATACCGACTTTACCATTTCGGCTTGGGTAAGAAAACAACAAGACGGGCGAAGCATCTTATCAAAAAGAAATGCCAGTTTCACAGAAGGTTACGACTTCACAATCAACAGCGCAGGTCAGCTAGAATTTTCTTTCATCGCAGGCGGATTACAGCAAATTACGTCTTCAACCGTAATCCCAGCTGATATATGGCACAACGTTGCAGTTACAGGACAAAACGGAGTCTATACCTTATACATCGACGGTGTTGCAGCTGCTGCACAAACCCTGCCCGTAGTGCCCGCAAATAATCAATCATTCTTAATTGCAGGAGCCGACGCTATATCGCCAACATCGTTCTTCCGTGGCGGTATCGATGAAGTACGCGTGTTTAGTACTGCACTGAGCGCTAACGAACTGCGCTATATCATGAATCAAGAACTGCGCAACAACAATAATTTCGTAAACGGTTCGATATTACCTGCAAGCGTTACGAAAAATGAGGTTGCCGACATTCCCTACGCAAACCTCGAAGCGTACTACCCAATGTCGACCTACACATACACCAATGCCAAAGACCAATCGACAAACGACTACACTGCAGCATTGAAAAACCTTACAACCGTGGATTATCAAACTGCACCGCTGCCCTACCGCTCAACAGCCAATGGCAATTGGTACACGCCCGGAGTTTGGAACAATTCAACGGTAACCGATGCACCTTACAGCCTTTCCATTGTAGACGGAACTACACGAATCGCTTGGAATATTGTACAATCATCACACAACATCGAATCTACCGGAAATAAAGTAGTTCTTGGCTTAGATGTCACTGCAAACAAAATGTCTGCTGCAAACAACTCGAAAATCGAAGTTACTCATTATCTAAAACTCGACGGTACTATTGATTTAACCAGCCTATCACAATTGGTTCAAACTACAGATTCCGACTATGATGCAGCAAGTATCGGCGGCATCGAACGCGAACAATCCGGACAATCAAACTCATTTAATTACAATTTCTGGTGCTCGCCCGTGAGCACACCAAACACACCACCGAATTCCGGATATACCGTAAGTGGTGTTCTCAGAGATGCAACAGATCCAGAAAACTTGCTAAACATCAACTGGATTGATGATTACTACGGACAACCAACATCACCAATTACGCTCGGTGCATATTGGCTCTACAAATTTCAAAACGTAGGAAACGACTACGCGAATTGGTCGTTCCTAGGCGTCGACGGTAACCTGCTTCCAGGCGAAGGTTTTACAATGAAAGGCCCAGGTTCAGCCGGAGCTAATCAAAATTACGGTTTCGTTGGAAAACCAAATAATGGTGAAATCACGCTACCGATAGGCGGCGGATTTTTAAACCTTTGTGGAAATCCTTATCCTTCTGCACTAGACGCTCACGCCTTCATTAACGATAACTTAGGTTCACTCGACGGAACACTGTACTTCTGGGAACACTACAGCACCAACTTTACACACAATGTTGGCGATTATCAAGGTGGTTATGCCGCGTTAACATTAGTAGGTTCAACACCGCCTGTTAACCCTCCCGGAGGCAGCGGTTTAGGTTCTTCAACACGTACAGCAGGACGATACATCCCTGTAGGACAAGGCTTCTTCGTTACCGGAAATACAACCGGCGGATCTATAGTTTTCAACAACAACCAGCGTGCGTTTGTTCGCGAAACAAATGCACAGTCAAATGTCATGTTCCGTTCTGCTATTTCGAACGACTCGGGTAATGAAGAAGATGAAATTCCAGCAAATACCTTCAAAAAATTCAAATTCAGCTGCACCGCTCCTCAAGGTGAAAGACGCCAGTTGCTTGTTGGTTTTATGAATCAATTTGCAACAGAAAATTACGATCCGGGTTACGACGCACTCGTTTTCGATGAAACACCATCCGATATGTACATGATTCTCAACGATTCCAAATACGTAATCGATGGTGAAGGAACTTTTGATGTTGATAAGTTAATTCCGCTTGGCGTGAAAGCTGCAAACACAGGTAATGTTATCATTAAAGTCGACGAAATCGAAAACTTCGATACTTCTGAAAACATCTACCTCTTTGACGCCCTGAACAATACATGGACCGACATCAAAAACGGCGAAGCTACTATTTACTTAGAAGCAGGATTGTACGAAAACCGATTCTCAATTACATTCAACAATAGCCCGCTAACTGTAGAGAACATTCAGAAAAATACCTGCGCAGTAGCATACAACAGCCAAGCTAATGAACTGAGTATCGAAGCAGGTAATGAACGAATCGAAGCAGTAGAAATCTTTGATATCAGCGGAAAACTAATCGAGACCATTTCAGATGTAAACGCTACTACCCTACTTAATTTCAAATTACAAAAACACAGCATCGGTGCTTACGTAGTTAAAATCACTACCGAAAATGCTGTTTACAGCCGAAAAATGATTTTGCATTAATCCGGCACCCTTTTTTCCCCAAATTCCAAAAAGACCGTCGGCACCAGACGGTCTTTTTATTTTTTACAGCTACAAATCTCAAAAAGTCCCACGCTAAAAATCCAAATGCGAGTCGGTTCATACTGCTTTACTATTCATTCTTCTTTTATTATTTGGCTGTTCCCCTTCCATTTTTCCCGCAGCTTCTGTCGGCGCAACGGCAAAAATATCAGGGTCGCGTCTTCCGCTATATCTGCCACAAAAACCTTTCAGGATTTTTGTAGCAGGATGCCGCTGCAACCGCTAACAGAAAAAAATCATTTCAAAAAAACCAAAAATCAATCTATTTCGTATATAGCAAATGGGGTGAAGTAAAAACTAACGAAAACGTTTTAGTTGTATTTCATCGCCGAAATAGTGCAACCTGACACGACCGTTGCTACATAACCGATTGAATGATATAAATTTAGCTGATAGTTGAATAGAGTAATATGTCAAAAAAATTTCTAGATATTTTTTTTGACAATTACCTTTGCAGCAAGTCACGTGCTTTGGATAGAAATATATGAATAGACAATTACCTCTTTTAAAATTAATTACCGCAGTTTTTGCTTTCATTAGCACAGCTACATTGGGACAAACTGCTACTTTCACCGACAATTCACCCGGGGGCACTGAAACGTGGACGGTGCCCGCAAACGTAACATCGATCACCGTTGAACTTTGGGGCGGCGGTGCAGGTGGAGGAACCGGCGGAACCACTGCACGCGGCGGTGGCGGGGGCGGTGCTTACACGAGAGCCGTCATAGCTGTGACTCCCAATTCAACAATTAGCTATTCAATTGGCACAGGCGGAGCAGCAGGTACAAACGGAGGTAACACTATTTTTAATACTAATATAATTGCAAACGGCGGACTTACCAGCATCAATCGTAACGGTGGTGCAGGTGGCGCTGCTTCAACTGTTGGAAATTTCGGTGTAACCTTAAGCTACGCAGGTGGCGCAGGCGGAAACGCCAGAGCAGCGAGTGGAGCTGCAAACGATGAGGCCGGTGGAAGCGGCGGTGGAAGTGGTCGAACAGGCGGAATCGGAAATGCCGGACCGAGCGCTACAGGCGCAGGACAACCTGGTACCGCTACAGGTGGCTGCCCAACCGATGCCGGAATTTCTGGAAACGGAGCTGCCGGAAACGGAAATGCAAGTGCCGCAACAGGAACTGGAAATGGCGGCGGCGGACGTGGAGAACAAAATGCTACAGGTGGCTCAGCAGGAACCGCCGGACGAATTATCATTACATTCGGTACAGCAGAAATTGCATTAACCGGAGGAACAGCACAAGAAGGGATCGGCGACGGCAGTACCGGCTTTGCCACAGCCAACGGAACCGATTTTGGAAATGTTAACGAGGCCGATGGTAGCACAGCAACCGTAACTTATGTAATCTTCAATCAAGGTCAGGCCCCACTGACCAACATTGCAGTAACGATTGGAGGTTCTAACGCTGCCGATTTTACAGTAGTTACAGCACCTCCTACAAGTATTGGCGCCAGCAGTACCGCGTTTTTTACCGTACGCTTCAACCCAAGTGCCACCGGAACAAGAACTGCAACTATAAATATTGCCAGCAACGACTCCGATGAAAACCCGTTTAACTTCGACGTTCGAGGTACCGGAGTAAATCCAAATATTAGTGTTGTCGGCGGTCCATCACCTTACACCACATTAAACGACGGCGATAATTCGCCCTCTACCGCAGAAGGTACAAATTTCGGAACGCAACGACAAAACGCCGGCTCTATCACAAACACCTTCGTTATTACCAATACAGGTAACGGCACGTTGAATCTCGGAGCAATTACAATAGGAGCTCCCTTTACAGCTACACTAAATACAAATACAGTGGCTCCCGGAGGAATAGCAATTCTGCAAATAACGTATGCACCAACAGCTTCCGCAGCAACAAATACAACTTGCAGTATCGTCACAAATTGTGCAGGTACACTAAATCCGTTTAACTTCTCGATTTCAGCAAACGCAAACAACTCAGCGGCACCTGAAATCGAACTGTTAGGTGTTGCACCTGCTCAAGCGCCAATTGCCCTTTATGAGCGACCAAATACAGCGGAAGGAACCGATTTTGGAAGATTCAACACAACCGACACTTCTATTAGTCGAACATTTACAATCAGGAATAACGGCGCTAATACACTCAGCATTACAGGAATTTCAAGTTCTGCAGCAGCTTTTACAATTACGGCTCCTTTAATTCTACCAAGTACCTTACTCCCTTTATTAATAACAAGCGGAAATACTGCTACGTTTACGGTAACATTTAATCCTACCACAACCGGCGTTATAACGAGTATAATTAGTCTAACAAATAACGACGCTAATGAAACGCCCTTCCAATTCGAGGTATCAGGAATCGGAACAAGCCCCGAAATCGAAGCTTTTCAAGGTACAAATGCCGTTTTTAACGACAATGCAGCAGCAGCCGCAGCAAACGGAACAACTTTTGGAACGGTCCGACAAACAAACGGACAAACAATAAAAACCTTCTCGATTAGAAATCCGAGTACCGCTACGGGAACGCTAACACTAAGTAATCCAACTTCAAATAATGCCCAATTTATTGTAAGTACACTTTCCGACCTAAGCTTAGAACCAGGAGAAGTAGCTACGTTTAACATAACGTTCGACCCTACTGCCGCGTCGGGAACCATAACGGGCACAATTTCCATCGCAAATAACGATGCCGATGAAAATCCGTTTGATATTAATGTCTCCGGAATCGCTACAACGGCAAACGGCGCAGAAATTCGCGTAAGAGGCGGCGCTACACCAACAGACATTGCTCTTGCCGATGTACCGACTCTAGCCAAAGGAACCAATTTTGGAGAAGTTTATGCCTATTCAGGAAATGTAACAAATACGTTTATCGTTAACAACGATGGCGCGGTAACTGCACTCACCGGCGGAAACATCACCCTTACGGGTACTTTTGCCAGAGATTTTACCGTGAGTATTACTACCCTACCAACCATAAATGCTGGCACATCGACAACTTTTACCATCACTTTTGATCCTTCAGGTGCGGGTACACGAACAGCATTAGTTTCTATAGCCAACGGAGATGCCGATGAAAATCCGTACACCTTTACCATCAGTGGTGTAGGCTTACCATTCCGAGACGGAGACGGCGACGATGTTACCGATAATCTCGATATCGACGACGATAACGACGGTATTATCGATACAGCAGAACAAGCAGCATGTATCAACAATGCCAATGCAAAAACTGTAGTTAACACCTTGTTTGCCGATGATTTCGGAACGGGAACCGCCCGCGTGGGTATCACCATCAATAATCCGGAAGCAAGTACAACGTATGCCCTATGGGATAGTTCTGATCGTATCGTGGGTGATGGTCGCTACGTGGTATATTACAAATTGGGAGTTCCTACAGGTTCGGGAGATCCAACGGGAATCACACCTTGGTCAGATTACGCTATCACAATTAGTAACGACCATACTATAGGAGATACAGACGGTCGGATGCTCTACGTAAATGCAGATGCCATCGCTGGGAAAATATTTTATCGAATGACAATTAATGGAGTTGTCCCAAATGTTCCGCTCACCTTTTCGTATTGGGTTATGAACGTCGACCGCTCCAACCAAGATTTTATCAATGCAGGAAGAGCAAACGAACAACCACGATTACTACCGAACGTACGTACAGAAATCCTTGCAGCCGATGAAGCAACAGTAATCTTTACGCAAGATACAGGCAGCATTACTCGTTGCAATTCAGGAGATACTTGCGACCCATCCGATTGGAAACAAGTTAGTTACACCTTTAACCCAGGAAACAACACCTCAGTTTCTTTTAGATTAGTAAGTCTAGGACCAGGAGGTTTAGGAAACGATATTGCCCTAGACGACTTTTCCATGACCCAAAACCTGTGCGACAGCGACGGTGACGGTTTCGCCGATGTTTACGACCTCGACGCCGATAACGATGGTATTCCAGACATTACCGAAGCGGGTTATGCCGTACGTGGCTATAATGCTGCAAACACTGCTTCCTTAGCAACTATGAATAAAGCCGTAGCTAGCAAATGGACAGATGTAACCGGACCAACCGGCAGACCAAACGGTATGGAAGATTCTATTGATGCACAAATTGCCGCTGGAACGTATATGCTACCAGATTCAGATAACGACGGAACGCTCGATTTTGAAGACTTAGACAGCGATAACGACGGAATCTTCGATATCGATGAATATCAGGTTGATACCTGGTATACGTCAAACATTACCCAAACTTGGAACAATGGTGATGGCGATATCGACGGAGATGGAAAAGGTGACCTAAGCGACTCTGATAGAGATGGATTGTTAGATCCAAACGACGACTTAAACGGATTTGGTGCCTCAGCCAAACCTTTAGCAGCAGATTCAGACAATGATGGCATTCCAAACTACCTAGATTTAACTTCAAACGGAAGTAGCTTCGACATCAACAGCACGCTTTTTCGTGTTTGGGATAATTCACCTGTAGACGGAAGAATTGATTCAACATTAGACAACGACAGAGACGGCTTAACCAACGATTTCGATAACGACGATACAAATTTCGGCTCTCCTCGAAACCTGACTTTGCCATTATATATCGAATTTGATGGAAGAAACGACTACGGAGAATCGACTCAAGTGCTTAGCAATAGAGCTGCCGCGAGCATGATGGGCTGGATTAAACTAACCTCAACCACGAGTCTAGACCGTATTGTAATGGGGCAAGATAATTTCTTTGTTCGAGTAGCAACCAACTCCAATACCCTTTCAACCACAGCAAAAGGCGTAACCGTTACTTCGAGTACAAATTTAGCTCTAAATCGCTGGTATCATGTTGCAGCAGTTTACAATGGCGGTGCCTCTTCCTTGAGCTTATACCTGAACGGGCGATTAGTTGGGAGCTCAACTGCCGGCGCATTAGCGGGTACTCTGGCGGCGAGCACGGCTCGATTTACACTCGCCAAAAACGCAACCGCTTCTGCAAACTACTTTAAAGGCGGAATTGATGAAGTTCGTGTTTTTAGTAATGCTTTAAGTGCCACACAAATTCAAAGAATGATGTGCCAGAAAATAGAGAACAGCACAAACTCATCTACGGCACCGATTTCGGGTAGCTTATTCACAAAAAATATCGACGGAACTGCACTAACCTGGACCGAGTTGCTAACCTATTTCAGATTCGATAACTACAGAGATGATGTTATCGATGACCTAAAAACTTGGAACAGCATTGATAACGGCGCTGCCCCAGCGCTAGCAAGAATTTACAACGTGAAATACCCGCAAACAGAAACTGCACCCCTACCCTATATAACTATTGCAAACGGCGACTTAGCCACAGCGGTCAATAATCCAACAAACTTTATTAACGGAAACGACGTAACCGATGCCAATGTACTGGGAGCCATAGTAAATGTTAAACACACCAACACTATAGCAAACTCGGTATCTCACGTTGGATTAATAGTTGATACCAATCGCAGACTAACCGTAAATGGAGATTCAGGACTCACCAATTCGTACGGCTTAACACTAAATGGTGAAATCGATTTAACAGGGCGTTCACAACTTATTCAAACCAACGATAGTGATTTAACTATAAGTAGCTCAGGTCGTATTCAACGCGATCAACAAGGCACTTCTAATAGCTTTAACTACAATTATTGGTCATCGCCGGTTAGCACAATAAATACCACAGCTAACAATAATGGTTACTCTATCAGTGGTGTATTTAAAGACGGAACCACAACAACACCACAAGATATTTCATGGGTTGGCGATGCCGACGGTTCTGCAACTTCTCCAATTTCATTGAGTAATTACTGGCAGTACACTTTCCGAAATCAAACCGATTCATACGCAAATTGGGAATACATCGGACCTACAGGAAGTTTAAATACCGGCGACGGTTTCACCCTAAAAGGAAGCGGCGCTGCTGGATCGACTCAGAATTACACCTTCGTCGGAAAACCAAACAATGGCTTGATCAACAGACCCGTAGCAGCAGGTAATTTAGCGCTAGTAGGAAACCCATACCCGTCAGCTCTCGATGCCGATGAATTTATTCGCGATAATATTAACCCAGGCGGAAATGCCGGAACAACAGGATCCATTATCGGGACACTTTATTTCTGGCAGCATTCTCCATCAAACAACTCGCACGTAACTGTTAATTATATTGGAGGTTACGCCACCTACACGCTCGCAGGAGGAACCGTGGCTTCAGGAACTGGACTCGGCGGTGCCGGAACCGGCGACCCTAGCTTGTACGCCTTCCGTCCGCGTAGGTATGTACCTGTCGGACAAGGATTTTTTGTAGAAGGTGCTACTAGCCAATTACAATCAAATATTCAATTCCGAAACTCGCAAAGAGCCTTCGTAAAAGAAGACAACACTAGCTCAACACCTATGTTGCGACAGGCTGCAAACACTGCGTCGACAACAAATTTCGAAAGCCCTAGTACAAACGATTACAAGAAAATCTGGTTCTTCTACACTAGCGCCAACCAACAGTATCGCGAAACTTTGCTCTCATTTATGAATGAGTTTGCAACAGATGCCTACGACAACGGTTATGATGCCGTCTTATTTGATGAAAATGCCAGCGATATGTATTTCCTTTTGGGAGAAACTAAACTTGTAATACAAGGCGTGGGTACATTTAACGAATCAAGCCAATATCCAATAGGCGTTAAAAACGAAGTGGATGGTAACGTCAAATTCGAAATTAGCCAAGCTGAAAACTGGACTACCGACCAGCCCGTATACATTTACGATAGCGAACTCGATACCTATAACGATATTAACGGCAGCGAATTCCAAATAAATTTACCTGCTGGAACCTATGATACGCGATTCAGTATTCGCTTCACGAATATTCCACTAAGTACTAACACACCTATGAATCCTGTAAACATGACGTATGCTACAGAATCAAACGCACTTAGTATCGTTAATACAGACATCAATCGAATACTTAAATCAGTACGTATTTACAATTTATTAGGTCAAGAAATTGATTCCGTTGAACTGGAACGAGGCGACTTAGCGCGCACCATCATACCGCTAAATCAATACGCCACCGGAACGTACTTGGTGCAAGTAGAAACCAACGCCGAACCAATTTCAGGTAAAATAATTGTAAAGTAATTTTACCTTTGAACGACAGAGGCGACGCATTTCGTCGCCTTTTTGTATTTATTTAACGAAAAATTTACCTTTTATCGGAAATCTCGGCTAATAATCGGAAAACTGTGGAAAGGCTAAAAAGCTGATTTACTTTTGGTTCGTAATTATTCCCAAATGATACGAAACCTACTTTCTACATTAGCACTTATTGTGCTCCTTACAGCATTTAACACATCGAGTGTTTATGCTCAAGACGATACCGACGAGGATGTACCTCCAGCAGCTGCAAATCCAAAAGTTCGACTAGGCTTTTACGCACACTCCGGCTTTTACCGACAAATTTTGATGGGTTTCAACTACCCAACTGCAACAGATGCGATCGACCCAGGACTAGACGCTGTAAATACGTTCGACCTGCCAAACGACATGTATTTCTACACCCAAAATTCCGAACTATTTATTCAAGGTGTAAATACTTTCGATTCAACTAAGTCATATGCAATCGGAATTCAGGTTGATACCGCCGGCGAAAACGTAATCAAATTTGAAGGAACAGAGAACTTCCCAGCCAGCCAAACATTCTACATCTACGACGCTGAAACACAAACTTTTTTCAATTTAAAAACCGGAAACCTAATCGTCGATCTTGAAGCTGGAACTTACAACAACCGCTTCTTCCTAACTTTCCAAACGCAAAATGTCCTAGGAATCGACGACGTAACCACAAAAAATACCGCTTCTCTCGTTTTCGCTGCAGCAAGCGCCGAACTTAACATCAACATCCCAACAGGCTTAAACGAAAACACTACAATTTCAATTTTCGACCTCAGCGGACGGGTTGTAAAAAACACAAAAATCCAATCCAACAACGAAACTATAAACCTATCCGGACTTACCGCCGGAACTTACATTGCCACCCTCAAAAACGGCAACGAACAAAAAGTACTGAAATTTGTAAAACGGTAAAAATTAAAATCACCCCAACAAAAGCGACTCCCAACCGAGTCGCTTTTTTGTTGAATTATCTCGAAGTATAATTTTATAGATTCAGCTAAAAACCAGATTTTTTTGCAGACTTACCTTTATTTGGGCGCGCCGGCAAAACAAATCATCACTGCGCAACGCTCCTGCTCTGCCGTCACGTTTTCCGCTTTATCTTTTTGGCTAAACAAAACTGGAAAAATCGTAGCGCCAAAAAGGATATCGCTGCACCCGTTCGCGCGAAATACGTCTTTGAAAAAACGGCAATTATTCAACAAATCGTCTGAAAAACAATTTCTTACAAATCCAAAATCGAAACCTGAACTTGCGTCCCACTGTTCATGTCTTTAATGGAAACCTCTTGCTTCTCCATCTCCGAACTTCCACATAAAACAACCTTAGCAAATCCACGTTTTGAGGCATACTGCAATTGCTTCTGAATTTTCGCCGCATCCGGATAAAAATCGACTGTTTTTCCCGACTTACGCAATCTTCTGCAAACCTGCATCGCATACTCCGCTTCTTCCGCGCCGTAATTCAAAACCAAAAACTCCGGCGTTCCATTCAACGAATCCGAAAACAAATTTAATGCCTCTAGGGCCAAATAAATCCGATCCAATCCAAACGAAAGTCCAACACCGCTAATGCCCGGCATGCCGAAAATCCCGGTTAAATCATCGTAGCGACCTGCTCCACCAATCGAACCAATGCCCACTTCGGCAGGCGCAGCCACTTCCATAATAGTACCTGTGTAGTAATTTAAACCGCGAGCCAATGTCAAATCTAAACCCAATGCAACCGCTGGAAATGCATTCAAATCAACCCGATTTAAAATAGTTCGAATCTCCGAAACGCCTTCTTTCCCTATAGCGATATCAGCAAAAAGCACATCCAAATGCTGCAATTTCTCTTCAAAACTACCCGTAAGCCGAATGATCGGTAAAGCGGCATCGATACTGGCCTGCTCAAATCCGCGCTCTTTTAATTCG
Source organism: Flavobacterium sp. (assembly GCF_027490375.1). GTDB lineage: Bacteria > Bacteroidota > Bacteroidia > Flavobacteriales > Flavobacteriaceae > Flavobacterium. Next base: position 29,265 of record NZ_JAIXYH010000063.1, on the reverse strand, counting down.
GCAATCACACCGTCCTCACCTATCTTATCGAGTTTATCGAGAACTACGGTAAATTCCACCAACCGATCGGCAGCGCCAATCAATTCAGCGATTCCTGCCAAAATTTTACGATTGTTAATTTTAATCGTTGTTCCGTGTAGTTCCAAACGCTGAAAAACCTCAGCATAAATTTCAATCAATTCAACCTCCTGCCACAAACTCTTACTTCCCACCACATCGGCGTCGCATTGATAAAACTCTCTAAAACGTCCTTTCTGCGGCCGATCTGCGCGCCATACCGGCTGAATCTGATACCGCTTAAACGGCAATTCAATCTCATTTCTGTGCTGTACCACATAACGCGCAAACGGAACTGTTAGGTCGTAACGAAGTGCTTTTTCAGAAATATGCTTGGTAACTTTTAAAGATTGTTTCTCGTGCAACAAATCCGCAGGAACGTCCTTCAAAAAATCACCCGAGTTCAAAATTTTGAAAATCAATCGATCACCTTCCTCGCCGTACTTTCCCATAAGCGTTTCGCTATTTTCAAATGTGGGCGTTTCAATAGGAGAAAATCCGTACTTTTCAAAAACCGATTTAATAACTCCGGTGATGTAATTGCGGCGTGCAATTTCCAATGCATTGAAATCGCGCGTTCCTTTTGCTGTAGCAGCTTTAGTCTTCATAGCTTAAATTGAAGTTGCAAATATCTAACAAAATAGCCTGTCGTTCGAACTTTTTTCGGAAAGCACTGTAACAAATTGTCGCTTCAAACAACTAAACAAATATGTTTAAACTCTTTCGCGAAAACGTAAAAATTGCCCGAGGCGCCATCAGGTCGCAAATACTTCGTACCACATTAACGGTGCTCATTATGGCCATTGGTATTATGGCACTTGTTGGTATCTTAACCGTAGTTGCCGCACTAGAAAATACGCTTACTGGAAATTTTGCATCGATGGGTTCGAACACATTTAACATTAATCAATACACGCAAGTTACCCGTCGCGGCGGCAGTAATGAAATCTGGAAACCCAATCCTACAATCGATTACACCCAAGCACGTGCTTTCGTAAATCGGTACGATTATCCGTCGACTACCACTTCCCTATCGTTTACCGCAACAACCAAAGCCGAAGTACGCAGCGGTTCTGCCAAAACCGATCCGGAAATATCAGTTGTTGGTGCTGACGAGAATTTCTTATCCAATGCAGGTCTCGAACTCACGCAAGGCCGAAATTTCAATACGTTCGATATCTCAAACAATACACGCTTTTGCATTTTAGGAAGCGATTTTCTAAAAGGCCTGTTTAAAGATATTCCGCCGCTTGGAAAAGAAATTGCCATTCGCGGAACCAAATTCAAAGTCATTGGCGTTTTGAAAGAAGAAGGTTCTACTTTCGGAAATTCGCAAGATTTACGCGTAATCATTCCAATTCAGGTAGCGCGATCCATGTACACCGAACCTAACATCAACTTCGACTTGAGTGTAAAAGTTGGCGATAACAAACTGCTGAACGCCGCCGTAGATCATGCCGTAGTTACGATGCGACAAGTACGAAAACTAAGTCCGGTGGAAGAAGATAATTTTGGAATCGAACGCAGCGACGACCTCATCAAACGAATTCAAGACATTACAGGATATCTCGATATTGCTGCCGTAGTTATTAGCGTGATCACGATTTTTGGATCTTCTATAGCTTTAATGAATATCATGATCGTTTCAGTAACTGAACGCACACGAGAAATTGGTGTCCGAAAAGCTTTAGGGGCAAACAAAAGAACGGTTGCTTTTCAGTTTTTTATTGAAACACTACTTATCGGACAAATCGGCGGATTTGTTGGAGTTATAATCGGCCTCTTAATTGGTTGGGGAATTTCGGCGGCACTTAGTTTTTCATTTGTAATTCCGTGGATGGCCATCATTTGGGCATTTATCGTGAGCTTTATCGTAGCAGTTGTTTCCGGTTCATATCCCGCTATTAAGGCATCCAATCTCGATCCCATCGAAGCGCTTAGGTACGAGTAAGCTTAAGCATGCGAACATTTCCACGAAAATCTGTTCGTGTGTTTAGTCCGTAAAAGTTGTATTCGAGAGCCAATTCATGCATCGGTTTTTCCAAATACTGATTAATCTCGAAGTACAAACTGCCTTCTGGCTTCAAGCTTTTCTGAGCATATTCCAAAATGCGTCTGTAAAACAGCAGCGGGTCGTCATTGGTCACAAACAAAGCTAAATGCGGTTCGTAATCTAAAACATTGGCTTGCATCTCATCTTTTTCAGCTTCCCTTACATACGGCGGATTACTCACAATTACGTCGAATGAATCTTTGGGTAAATCTGTTCCCAAAACATCTGCCAAAAAAAAATTGGTTGCCGCATCTAAAAATTGTGCGTTTTTTTCGGCCACAGCCAATGCTTCGGCAGAAATATCGACTGCAGAAACGGTTCCCTTCAGCGAAAGCGCCAAACTTATCGCAATACAACCCGAACCTGTGCACAAGTCAATAACCTTCAAATTGTCTCGATTCTGATACTCTTCTACAATCCAATCCACCAATTCTTCGGTTTCAGGTCGCGGAATCAACACATGCGGATTAACATAGAATTTTCGTCCGTAAAACCACTCGTAACCCAAAACATACTGAATCGGTTCGTGCTGCAGCAACCGTACCTTGGCAGCGTTAAATCGTTGCACAATTTCCTCAGAAAGTTCGCGATCGGGTTCTGCAAAAAACTTCGCTTTCGTCAATTCTGCGTAAGCTTTCAACAACATAAAAAAGAACGTGTCGGCTTCTTGAGCATCTGGGAAATCATCGATGAAGCTTTTGCGAAAATGTTGCAGACTTGTTTCCATTTGAAAAAATATCTGCGAAAATATCTAATCGTAAACTTACATTTGCGATATGAACGATAAAGTTTACATGCTTCGCTGCTTGGAATTAGCAAAAAAAGGCTTGGGAACCACCTACCCGAATCCTTTGGTAGGCAGCGTTGTGGTGCATAACGACTGTATTATTGGCGAAGGTTGGCATCGGAAAGCGGGTACGCCACACGCCGAAGTTCACGCGATACGAGCCGTTAAAAACAAAGAGCTGCTTGCCGAAAGTACACTTTACGTGAATTTAGAACCGTGCAACCACCACGGAAAAACCCCACCTTGCTGCGATCTGATCTTAGAACATCGCGTGAAACGAGTCGTTATTGGAACGATCGATTACCATAGTCTGGTTAATGGCAGCGGAATTGCACGTCTAAAAGACGCAGGCGTTGCAGTTACTGTTGGCGTTTTGGAAGCGGAATGCCAAGAGATAAACCGTCGTTTTTTTACTTTTCATGCGAAAGGTCGGCCTTACATCATTTTAAAATGGGCAGAAAGTGCCGACGGTTTTATGACTGCCGACCCAAACCAACCGAATTTTCCTGTTAGTAATCAGCGAAGCAAACAAGTACTGCATAAAATGCGTACCGAAGAACAAAGCATACTACTGGGAACTCGCACAGCATTAATCGACAATCCGAGCTTAACGGCGCGATCGTGGAAGGGAAATAATCCGTTGCGACTACTGCTCGATTTTGAACATAAAATTCCGAGTAAAAATTTTATATTTGATGATGCCGCGCCTACGATTCGAATCGACGATGATTTGGTCTCGCGCGAAACTTGGATCGCACAATTGCTTTCCTACCTGAAAGAACAAAACGTTCAATCGCTGATTGTAGAAGGTGGAAAACAGGTTTTAGAACAATTTATAGAATTAAACCTCTTTGACGAAGTTCGGATTTTTAAAAGTGCTCAGCATTTTGGAAAAGGACTTTCGGCACCTTGCATAGATAAAAGCATGGCACAGGTAGAAGCGGTTGGAGCGAGCACAGATAAGCTATTAACCATTAGACCAAATGATACAAGCAATTATTTTTGATTTTGGAGATGTTTTAATCGATTTGAACAAAGCCGAATCGCTTGAAGCATTTCGTAAAATCGGATTGGAGAAACCCAACGAACAGCTTCTTGAACTAAACGATGCTTTTGAACGCGGCAAAATCTCTGAACAAGCATTTTTATCTGGTATTCAGAGCTTTATTCCCACACAATCGATTGAAACCATAAAGTCGGCTTGGAACACGCTCATTGGAGATTTCCCTCTTGAACGATTGGAATTACTGCAAATGCTTAAAAGCAAATACAAATTGTTTTTGCTTACTAATACCGACATTATTCACATGGAAGCTTTTGAAGAAGAAGTGGGCGCATCGTTTGCCAGTGCCTTCTATCAGTGCTTTGAGAAAGTATACTACAGCCATGAAATGGGTATGCGAAAACCAGACCCACAAGTTTATCTTACCATACTACGCAAACACGATTTGATTGCAGAGCGCACACTTTTTATCGATGATAAGAAAGAAAATACCGATGCTGCGGCACAATTAGGCTTACAAGTTTGGAACTTACAAGTGGGCAAAGAAACGATTATGAATCTGTACGAAAAAGGAATTCTATAATCCAGCAGCACTTGAATACGATTTCAGAGTCAGTCAGCGCGGTTCTTTTTAAAGAGAAAAACAGTAAATTTTACGGATTTCTGTTTCCGTTACATTCTGAAAATCAGATAAAAGAGCGAATCGCTGAAGTAAAAAATCAATTTCCTGGCGCCAACCACTATTGCTATGCTTTTCGCTTGCGCGGAACGAACGACAACTTGATTTATCGCGCATCCGACGACGGCGAACCTTCAGGAACAGCTGGACAACCCATTTATGGGCAGTTATTATCGGCCGATTTGGTTAATGTGTTGTGTGTAGTTGTGCGTTTTTTTGGAGGTGTGAAGTTGGGCACAGGCGGTTTAATTACGGCTTACCGCGAATCGGCACGCTTAACCATAGCCGAAGCTGTTCTTGAAAAATTCGAACCAAAAGCGCAGTTTCAGATTTCAGGTCCGTACGGACAAGAAGCCGCAATATTTCGTTTGCTTAAAAAAGTTCAAGGAGAAATCATCGACAAAAGTGCAGGAACTGAAATTTCTATCGAATTTTCAATTAAAGTTGCCGCTATCGAATCCTTACGCACGAGCTTTTCTGAGTACAATCACGTATTAAGACTCACTGAAATTAGCTAACTTTTCGAGAATGTACGAAGGCGGCTGTGTGGGTCGGCCGGTTAATTTATCTACAAACACCAAAATTGACGAACCTGTTGTTAATAAGTCGTTTGAATCATTTCGAATTTCGTAAGAAAACTCAATCTTGACATTTGAGAGACTTTCAAAAAAAGTTGTGACGGTAATTTCGTCGTCGTAACGCGCCGGTTTTTTGTAGTTCATTGTCAGCGAAACAACGGGCAACATAATTCCGTTGTCTTCCATCCATTTATACGAAATCCCCAGTGATCTCAACCATTCCACACGACCTATCTCAAAAAACACGGCATAATTTCCGTGGTATACAACGCCCATTTGATCGGTTTCGGCATAGCGAATTCTAGTTTTATATTGGTGTGATTTCATGTATTTTTGAAATGAATTTTTACGGTGTTAAACGAGCACATCTTACAACTATTTTTTCAAAAATTCAATCACCAATTATTTTTTTTTAAAGATTTTTGTTCACATATTTGTTCACCTGAACATATCTACCGAAACGCTCTGATTTGGTGGAAATTCAACAAGACAAACTCAAAAAAAAGAAGGATTTATGACAAAAACTGCGCAATCGGTATGGGAAAATTGTCTGTCTTTTATAAAGGACAATATTCAAGATCAAGCATACAAAACTTGGTTTGAGCCAATTAAATCGGTTGAGCTTACGGATAATGCATTGTACATTCAAGTTCCGAGTAAATTCTTTTACGAGTGGTTGGAAGAGCACTATGTGAAGTTGCTGAAAGTTGCGCTGACGAAAGAACTAGGTAAGAATGCCAAATTGCTGTACAAAATTAAGATGGAGAACACGTACGGCAACAATCAACCTTTTACCGAACAGCTTCCAAGTGCAAGTCGCGCTCCTGTAAAAACCCAAGAAGTAGATGCGCCTTTCAGAAATCTAAGTCCAGAATTAAAAAATCCGTTTGTTATACCAGGAATACGAAATCTGAAAATCGAATCGCAACTAAATGCTAATTACAGTTTCGATAACTTTTTAGAAGGCGAATCGAACCGCCTAGCTCGTTCAGCTGGTTTAGCGGTGGCGAACAAACCTGGTGGAACCTCGTTTAATCCACTGTTAATTTTTGGCGGAGTTGGTCTCGGAAAAACACACCTAGCGCATGCTATTGGCGTAGAAATCAAAGATAAATACCCAGAAAAAACAGTACTTTATATTTCTGCAGAAATCTTTACACAACAATTTATAGATTCTGTAAAGAAGAATAACCGTCACGATTTTATTCACTTTTACCAGTTGATCGACGTGTTGATTATCGACGACGTTCAATTCTTCTCAGGAAAAAGCGGAACACAAGACGTATTCTTCCATATTTTCAATTACTTACACCAAAACAATAAGCAAGTAATTTTAACTTCCGACAAAGCGCCTGTCGACATGCAAGACATCGAACATCGTTTGTTATCTCGCTTCAAATGGGGCTTGTCTGCCGAAATTTACCAACCTGATTACGAAACACGTATCGCGATTTTAAAGAATATTTTGTATCGTGACGGCGTGGAAATGCCCGACGAAATTATCGAGTACGTTGCTAGAAATATCAAAACAAACGTACGTGAACTCGAAGGTGCCATTATTTCACTAATTGCTCAATCTTCTTTCAATAAAAAAGAAGTAACCATCGAGCTTGCAAAACAGGTTGTTGAAAAATTCGTAAAGAACGTAAAACGCGAAATTTCAATAGATTATATACAAAAAGTTGTATCAGATTATTTCCAATTAGATATTGATACGCTACAATCTAAAACCAGAAAACGTCACGTAGTACAAGCCCGACAGTTAGCGATGTTCTTCGCTAAGAAGTTTACCAAAGCGTCGTTAGCAAATATCGGTAGCCAAATTGGCGACCGCGACCATGCTACCGTACTTCACGCTTGTAAAACCGTTGACAATTTGGTTTCGACCGATAAGCAGTTCAAGAAGTTTGTAGACGACATCCACAAAAAATTGTCTTTGTAATGATTACAAAAATCTTGATGGTATGCCTAGGAAACATTTGTCGTTCTCCTCTGGCGGAAGGCATTTTAGCAGATAAATTGCCACGGGATCGATTTGCTGTTGATTCTGCAGGAACCGGTAATTACCACGTTGGTAAAGCACCTGATGCCCGATCGATTAAGATTGCAAAACTCAACAATATTGATATTACCGGACAAATTGCGCGACAGTTTAAGCCCGAAGACTTTTTCAGATACGACTATATTTATGCAATGGATCAGTCGAATCTTGACGATATTTTAGAACTCGCTCCAAACGAAGAAATGAAATCAAAGGCGCGTCTAATCTTAGACGAATTGTTCCCTGGTGAGAAAGTAGATGTCCCAGACCCGTATTACGGCCACGATAACGGATTTACACTGGTATATCAAATGCTCGACGAAGCGTGTACCAACATCGCAAATCGATTGCTTGATGAAAACCGACGTTCATGAAGCCTGTCTTCTTTAAAGGTACGCTATACCTAATACCCACAACCTTAGGAGAATCGACCGCTGCAGAAGTGCTTCCCGGAAGTATCGGACGAACCGTCTCGCTTTTAAATAGCTACATTGTTGAAAACGAAAAAACAGCTCGGAAATTCATTAAAGAGGTTTGTCCTTCAAAATCTCAGCCCGATTTAAAACTGTTTGCGCTTAATAAGCATACCAAATCCGAAGATCTCCAAGAAATGCTTAAACCTTTGTTGTTAGGCGAAAATATGGGACTTATGAGCGAAGCGGGTTGCCCAGGCGTTGCCGATCCTGGAGCGGTTATAGTACAATTAGCACATCAAAACGGTATTAGAGTGGTTCCGCTTGTTGGTCCATCTTCCATACTTATGGCATTAATGGCTTCTGGCTTAAACGGACAAAACTTTGCCTTTAATGGTTACCTTCCTATCGATAAAAACGAGCGTAAAACTAGTATTCGAAGTTTAGAAAAACTTTCGATGGAACGCAATCAGAGTCAAATTTTCATCGAAACACCGTACCGAAACAATAAAATGCTCGAAGATTTACTGCTGCATTTAGGACACTCGACTCTACTTACTATTGCCGCAGATATTACGCTACCAACCGAGTTTATTAAAACTACGACCGTTCAGTTGTGGCGAAAAGAAAAGGTCGATTTACAAAACCGACCTGCTATCTTTATATTACTAAAAGAAAAGTTCTAATTTAAATCATTCTTCTGCTGTGATCGAACTCGTATCATATCCTGCATACTTACGCATGTAACTTGCAATGGAAGTTCCGAAACCATCCCGCTTTAGATTTTTTCCATTGCTGTAAAGAAACTTTTTCACAGAACTAGATCCACCAAGATGTGCGGCTGCTAGTATTCCGCTTTCGGTAACTAATACACCACCGACTTCTTTACCTGAAAAAATCTCAATTTCCTTCTTGAGTTTGCCTTTGTTAACGGCTAATAAACGTTCGAAGGCGCGTTCTTGCAACTTTTCGTCGGCCAAAAAAGCACTGTGATTTTTAATTCCTAAGTAAGAAAGCGCGTCTTTTCCAAACTGGTATTTACCCATGTAACCAAAACGGTTCACCTGACGGTAATTTCCTTGGCTTTCTTTAAATGCAACGGCTTCTTTAAAACCTGTGAAGCTGTAACCCGTAAAAACGATTTGATACTTGTAATAATCTTGAGGATACTGAGAAGGTAAAACAAATGTTTGAAGTAATTGATCCTCGGAATAGTCTATAACTTGACTGTTAGAACCTTTAAAACCTGATGAGATAAAGGCAAGAATAAGAGCGATTGAAGCGTAAAATATCCACTTTTTAATCATAAAATTGATTTCTTTCAGAACTGTCACTTCTGAAAATTTCACCAGGCAAATATACGACTTTTTATTACCGATTTGAATATCAGCTTGTTAAAAATTTCAGAAGTAAAAAGCATAGCCTTTTGCGCGGCTTCCTTCTGAAAATCGCAGTGTTGGCGCAGGAATTTTTAGTGTATTGAAAACGGAAAAGACTGTTTTTAAAAACAAACTCTTTATAGGAATTTTCGTTAAATCAACATCAAGAGCCAGATAAAATTGCCGTTGTTGCCGCAAATCTCCAAAACCTAAATCGTTTTGTGCACTTTGCGTTGCTGCTAACATATTGGTTCCTCCATATCCAACCGCAATGTTAAGCCACTTTGGAATCTGCTTGATTTTAAAAAACGCACTCAAATTCATTGATAACCAATACGTTTGCCCATTATAATCTTTAAGAATCTGTTCGGATGTCGAGGTTCCGAGCGCAGCAGGTCGTTGCGCTGCAAAATTTGTCCGATGCCAGGAAAACTTAGGCACAATTCGCTGCTCCTTCCATAAGCGTTCTTGCACAAAAAACAACGCCCAACCTCCCGTATTGGCAGCAACATCGCCCCAACTAGCACCCCACTCTGCGGAAAATCCGTCCATTACCTCAATAGCTGTAAGATACGCCAAGCCTAAAGTAGAACCATATCGCTCTTGCTGACGTTTACTTCCACCCGACCATTTCATTAAATCGGTACCAAAAGCCGCTAAATGATACGCAGAAAACGCATGCCCGGCCTTATCTACTTGCAACCAATGTGCATTATCATCCACAAAGTGAAATTTAGCTTGTTCGTAATCGCTGTACCAAACGGTTTGTAAAGCAATTAAAGATGAAGTAGCTAGCGCGGCTTCGGTTATGATTACCGTTTTGAAACGAGTTTGATCCAACGAGTCGGCGGGTTTTAGCCACGACTGCTGTCCGAAAAAAAACTGTGTGAAAAGTAAGGCAAGAAACAGTAAACGCATTAGCGCTTGATTCCTTGAGCATTAATCCAAGCTACATATTTCTGGCGGTTAACTTCGTGCTGAGCAGCTGTTACCGCAAATTCGTGGTAGCCAAAACGACTCACGCTTGCGCAGAAATAAATGTAATCGTGCTTTTCCGGATTCAAAACAGCATCAATAGCCGAAATGTCTGGCATAGCGATTGGTCCCGGTGGTAAACCAGGAAATTTATACGTATTGTACAGATTATCTGTTGCTAAATCTCTGTTCAAGACCCGCTTAATTTGCAAGGTAAAGTCGCCCGAATTCTTTTTAACAGCGTAAATAACCGTCGGATCGGCTTCCAACTTGATACCCTTTTTCAATCGATTCAAATAAACACCTGCCACACGCGGACGCTCGTCGGTTTTAACCGTTTCTTTATGTACAATCGAAGCTAAGATGTACACCTCAGTTGGCGTTAAGTTCTGTGTTTTTGCCTTTTCTAAACGCTCCGGCGTCCAAAACTTTCTGTGTTCTTTAAGCATGCGATTACGAAAACTCATCGCATCGGTATCCCAAAAAAACTCGTATGAATTCGGAATAAAAATCGACAAAACATTATCGGTCGTAAGATTATTCTCAGTTAAAAATTGTTCTTGAGTAATGGCAGCCATCAACCCCAAACTATCGGCCTCGATTTGTGACGCAATTCGTGCACAAAAATCTTCCAACCGTTCCTGATTATTAAAGGTGATATTAACCGGTAAACTTTGCCGCAAACTATTGATAATGTCGTTGTTATTCATTCCCTTGCGTAAAAGAAAACGTCCACTTTTAACATTAGTATTGTATTTCTTCTTCCCGGCAACCATTTCAAAAGTTTCCATGTTTTGAACATAAGCGGCCATAATCGACTTCACCTTTTCGAAATCCGATTCGCTGGGAATATTCACATAAACCTCAGTTTCCTCAAACTTGGTATTGGCGCTAAAGATCTTAGAATAAAGCGAATAGCCATAAGCAATTGCTACGGCAACAATTACAACGGATACAATTGCAAGGATTTTTCCTTTTTTAGACATGGTTGTGTTGTATTAACTGTAAAAATATTTCGTCTTGAAAACCCGTCGTCGTCCAATTCCATTGTTTGCGAACGCCCGTTTTTTCGAAGCCAAATTTAGAGAAAAGTGTCAAACTTGCTTGATTATTTTCTTCCACACAGGCATAAAGTTGAAAGAGGTTTAAAAATTCAAAAGCGTAGGTAATTAAAAGCTCCAAAGCTTCGCTCGCTATTCCTTTCTTCCGAAACGATTCTGCAACAACTATGCCTACTCCTGCCCTATTGTTTCGCGGATCAAAATCGTACAAATCAATAAATCCGCATAAATTATTGCTTTCTATCTCGCAAATAACCAACCGCAGTTGTTTGGCCTCGTAAATATCCGATTTCGCACTTTCGATATACGCTTCCAAAATATGTCTACTAAAAGGCTGCATGGTTTGAGAAATGTGCCACAAACTCACGTCGTTTTCAACGGCAAATAAAAAGTCGATATCGCTCGGTTCGAGAGCGCGCAGAAAAATACTTTTGCCTTTTAAGTAGGTCATTTTATAAATTAATTGTTCCGGAATAAACTTCTTTTGCTGGCCCAATCAACTCCACAGCTGTAAATGCACGACCATCAAACGAAAAATGCACTGCTAAAGTGCCACCAGCAACATGCAGATTCACTTGGTTTGACAGCAGCTTCTTTTCATAAAACAACGCCAATGCTGCTGCCGTTGCGCCAGTTCCACAAGCGAGCGTCTCTGCTTCCACGCCTCGTTCAAAAGTTCGCATTTTAAGTGTGGAATCATCTATAATTTGCACAAAATTGACATTCGTACCGCCAGGAGCAAAAATCGGATCGTTTCGAAAATGTGCACCCAAACTTGCTACATCCACAGTCTCTACATCATCCACAACCAGCACCAAATGCGGCGAACCTGTATTTAAAAACAGGCCTGTATCAAGTTTTCTGATTTCAGTAACTTCGTGCATGGACAAACTGACAGTTGCATCTGAAATTTTTGCAGTATGTAAACCGTCGGTAGCTTCAAAAGTGGTTTGTTTATCAACGATTCCCAACTTAGAAGCAAAAGCTACAGCACAGCGACCGCCGTTTCCGCACATCGATCCAAAATTCCCATCAGAGTTGTAATACAACATCTTAAAATCGGTGTTTTCACTAGGTTCTATAGCAATCAAACCGTCGGCTCCAATGCCAAACCGCCGATCACACAGCTGTTGTACCAATTTGTGATTTGTTGTTGGAAAAGAACCCGAACGATTGTCGATCATCACGAAATCGTTGCCGGCGCCTTGATACTTATAAAAATGAATTTTCATACGACAAAAATAGGTAATCTATGGCTGTCGGCGCTGCTGTTAATCATTGGTTAAAGATGATTTGGCAAGAAATTTGACTTTTTAATTTTACAATTGTTAAAATGAAGAACGATTATGAAAAAGTATGCATCATTATTCTTTCTAGCATTAAGCAGTGGAGCAATCACGCTTGGTGCTTACAAATTGCTATTTGAAGACAACCGAACTGCATCTATTGTAACCTCGGCACCCGCTAACTACCTCAGAAATGCTTCGCTTGGCGCAGAAAATATCGATTTCACAACAGCTGCCGATCAAGCCGTTCACTGCGTGGTTCACGTAAAAAACGTTTCATACCGCACCATCAGCAATCCTATTATGGAATTCTTTTACGGTTACCGAGGCGGACAACAGCAAGAGCAAATTGGCACAGGCTCGGGTGTAATCATTTCCGAAGACGGCTATATTGTGACCAACAACCACGTTATTAAAGACGCGAGCGAACTGGAAATCACACTCAACAACAACGAAACGTATAAAGCGAAAGTAATTGGTACCGATTCTAAAATGGACATTGCCTTACTGAAAATCGATGCCAAAGAAAAACTTCCCTATGCAACCTTCGCCGATTCAGACGCGGTTAAAGTTGGAGAATGGGTTCTTGCGGTAGGAAATCCGTACAATTTGAATTCGACTGTAACTGCGGGTATCGTTTCTGCGAAAGCGCGAAACTTAGGAAATAACGGTATTCAATCGTTTATACAAACCGACGCAGCCGTGAATCCCGGAAATAGTGGCGGTGCGCTCGTAAATACTCGTGGCGAACTCATCGGAATTAACACCATGATTTCATCGCAAACAGGTGCTTACGTCGGATATTCGTTTGCGGTACCTTCAAACATTACTCGTAAGATTATCGAAGACATCATGGAATATGGCAACGTACAACGCGGTATTCTCGGAATTGAGTGCGGCGAATTAAATGCTACTGTCTCAAAAGAACTCGGAATTTCTCAAACCAGCGGCGTGTACATAAGTAGCGTTAACAAAAATACGGGTGCTGAAAAAGCCGGTTTGAAAAAAGGCGACATCATCATGAAATTAGATGACCGAAAAATCCAAACCTATGCCGACTTAGCTGGTTTCATAAATGCTAAACGTCCGAACGACGAAGTAAAAGTTACGTTTCTACGCGACGAAAAAACCTATACTGCAAATGTAAAACTCACGAAATACGACATGATCGTAGCCGACTTTAAAGGTTTGGAACTAGAAAATCTAAGCGCAGCCGAACGCAAAAAACTGAAAGTTAACTACGGTGTGCGGGTGAAAAGTGTCGAAAATTCTAAACTCGCCGAATTTGCAAACGATTTGGAAGGCGGCGTAATCTTAAAAATCGGAAATGTTCCTGCCGAAAACATCGAAACCGTATCACAACTCATTTCTAAAATCGATGAAAATCAAGCCGTTCAAGTAGAAATGATTACCAAAAACGGCGAATTAATTCGATTCATTCTCTAGAACAAGAAATAGCCAAAGAGAAGTCGGTCGCAGTGGCCGACTTTTTTTATGTTTCTTTACGAAATCGTTTTCGTAAATCAACAAATTAATTACTTTTGCCGCGTCTAACTTCAATATTCAATCATGACAACCAACGCAATGTATGAAAAGGAGCTGACTTTTCAGGCGGACCGACGCAGAGCCGGTGTGGAACTAATCAAGACTATTAGCGATTTATGGTACGAAAAATCCATCGAAATGGTACTCTTCCGCAACCAACTTATCGATAGAACGGTCAGCGACATTATCAATTTGCACGAATACGCCGGCGAATTTGTCGGAAAACCCATCAGTGTCTTCGATACCGTTGAAATCGCAAAAGCTGTACTGAGCCTAGATTTGCCACCAAGCAAACTCGACTTAGGAAAACTGACCTACGAATTCCACATGGAAGACGATAAATACAGCAATGCCAAAGCTTTTGTCATCGACAAGCTTAAAAGTGCCAAATCATCGGTCGATATCACACCAAAAGATGTCGTTCTTTACGGATTCGGACGCATTGGCCGTTTGCTCGCCCGCGAAATGATGTCGAAAATGGGCAAAGGAAATCAGTTGCGCTTGCGAGCCGTAGTAACGCGTGATCAAAACGACGCGGTAAGCATCGAAAAAAGAGCGTCTTTGCTGCGTTACGACTCGATTCACGGCGATTTCCAAGGTTCGGTTGTAGCCGACACCGAAAATAACGCACTGATTATCAACGGAACAACAGTTCATTTGATTACAGCACAAAAGCCTGAAGATATCGATTACACCGCTTACGGCATAGACGATGCATTGGTTATCGACAATACCGGTGCGTTTACCACTCAAGAGGCCTTGGCACGTCATTTAGTTTCCAAAGGCGTTTCAAAAGTGTTGCTTACCGCTCCTGGAAAAGGCGTCCCGAATATTGTTCACGGCGTTAATCAAAACGAATACAACCCAGATGAAATCGATATTTTTTCTGCGGCTTCTTGTACCACAAATGCCATCACACCTATTTTAAAAGCTGTCGAAGATACGCTCGGCGTTGTAAAAGGACACCTCGAAACGATTCACGCTTACACGAACGACCAGAATTTGGTTGATAATATGCACAAGAAATACCGTCGCGGACGCGCAGCGGGTTTAAACATGGTTATTACCGAAACGGGTGCTGGAAGTGCGGTTGCTAAAGCATTGCCGTCGCTTACCGGAAAACTCACTTCAAATGCCATTCGCGTTCCGGTTCCAAACGGCTCCCTGGTGGTTTTAAATTTAGAAGTTGGCAAAAAAACCAGCATCGACGAAGTAAACAAAATCATGAAAAAGTACGCACTCGAAGGCGAACTGGTCGAACAAATAAAATATTCTTTAAACAACGAATTGGTATCGTCCGACATTATCGGAACCTCAGCACCAGCCATTTACGACAGTAATGCTACCATTGTTTCTGCCGACGGCAAAAACGTAGTCTTATATGTGTGGTACGACAACGAATACGGCTACAGCCACCAAGTAATTCGCTTGGCAAAGTACATTTCAAAAGTGCGCCGCTTCACCTATTATTAATAGAAACTAACCTAACCACTATACTGTGCCGGAATGCCTACAAGGTGTTCCGGTTTTTTTTGGCGTATCCCCGCGCATGCAACCTAACGAAAATGTATCGCTGGGCGGGGCCGCGCCGTTCGCTGCAAGTGGCACCAAACGAGCCAAGCATTTGCAAGCTTTGGCACGGGCTTCCGTTGGTCGCCGCACCAAACCGCAATTGCTAAGCCCGTTTCGCGCAAGCTTTCCGCTGCCGTCGCTTACGCGGAAAATCGTTCCCAAAAAACGATTAACTAACGTGAGTTCGGCACAAGTATCGAAAAAAGCGGAAGGATTTCTTTCTTTTAATCCTAACTCCAAGCCAAAAAAAATCTGCCCAACTTTTTGAGCTGGGCAGACTTTATAAAAATGTACAAAAGGATTTATGCAGCTCCGGCAGCAGCAATCAAATTCAATGCTGAACCTGCTTTAAACCAAGCAATTTGACCTTCATTGTACGTATGATTTGCCAGAATGATATCCGTAGTACCATCATCGTGAATAAATTCTAACGTAAGTGGTACACCCGGTGCAAACGACGTTAAATCTTTGAAATTAATCGTGTCGTTTTCACGAATTTTATCGTAATCTGCTTCATTGGCAAATGTAAGTGCCAACATACCTTGCTTTTTCAAGTTAGTTTCGTGAATACGTGCAAACGACTTCACCAATACGGCTTTTACACCTAAGAAACGCGGCTCCATAGCAGCATGCTCACGAGACGATCCTTCGCCGTAGTTGTGATCGCCAACCACAATCGACGGTATTCCAGCAGCTTTATAAGCGCGTTGTACGGCCGGTACCGCATCGTAAGCTCCTGTAAGCTGATTCTTAACCGAATTAGCTTTTTGGTTGAAGGCGTTAATCGCGCCAATAAGCATATTGTTTGAAATGTTGTCAAGATGACCACGGAATCGCAACCACGGACCTGCCATCGATATGTGATCAGTAGTACACTTTCCGAAAGCTTTAATCAGCAATTTAGCACCTGTAATGTTGTTTCCGTCCCAAGGTTCAAACGGAGCTAAAAGCTGTAAACGCTCGCTCGTCGGACTCACAGCTACTGTAACGCCGCTTCCGTCTTCGGCCGGCGCTTGGTATCCTGGATCTTCAGCATAGAAACCTTTTGCTGGCAACTCATTTCCAGTTGGTTCGTCTAATTTAACCTCTTCGCCATCTTCATTAATTAATGTATCGGTGATTGGGTTAAATCCAAGATCTCCAGCAATCGCTAAAGCGGTAACAAGCTCTGGAGAACCAACGAAAGCTAAGGTGTTTGGATTACCGTCGGCACGTTTCGAAAAGTTTCTGTTGAACGAGTGTACAATCGTGTTGCGCTCTTCTTTTTCTGCACCTTCGCGGTCCCACATTCCGATACACGGACCACAAGCATTTGCAAACACAGTAGCACCAATTTGGTTGAAGGTGTCAATGAAACCATCTCTTTCAATAGTCGAACGAACAACTTCTGAACCTGGAGTAATGGTAAACGCAGCTTTGGTCTTCAATTTTTTATCGGCAACTTGCTTAGCAAGCGACGCTGCACGAGAAATATCTTCGTAGGACGAGTTGGTACAAGATCCGATCAAACCAATTTCTACGCGAAGTGGCCAGTTATTTTTGATAGCTTCTTCTCGCATTTTTGAAATAGGTGTAGCCAAATCTGGTGTAAACGGACCGTTCAAATGGGGCTCCAATTCCGATAAATTGATTTCGATTACTTGATCGAAATACTGTTCTGGATTTGCGTATACTTCTGGATCACCCGTTAAATAAGGTGCAATAGCGTCGGCAGCATCGGCAACATCGGCACGATTTGTCGAACGCAAGTAGCGCGCCATCGACTCATCATATCCAAAAGTTGACGTTGTTGCGCCGATTTCAGCACCCATATTACAAATGGTTCCTTTACCGGTACAAGACATTGCGGTAGCACCTTCGCCGAAATACTCAACAACAGCGCCAGTTCCTCCTTTTACAGTAAGGATTCCAGCCACTTTTAGAATTACATCTTTTGGTGCTGTCCAACCCGATAATTTACCTGTAAGTTTTACACCTATAAGTTTTGGGAACTTCAACTCCCAAGCCATTCCCGACATAACGTCTACGGCATCGGCACCTCCTACTCCAATGGCAATCATTCCCAATCCGCCAGCATTTACTGTGTGTGAATCGGTACCAATCATCATTCCTCCCGGAAATGCATAGTTTTCTAATACTACTTGGTGAATAATTCCTGCACCTGGTTTCCAAAATCCAATTCCGTATTTATTTGATACCGATGAAAGGAAATCGAAAACTTCGCTCGACTGTTGTTTCGCGCGAGCTAAATCGGTTGCTGCATCAACTTTCGCTTGAATCAAGTGGTCGCAATGTACCGTCGTTGGTACGGCAACTTTTGATTTACCGGCGTGCATAAACTGAAGTAGCGCCATTTGGGCTGTTGCATCCTGACAAGCTACGCGGTCTGGAGCAAAATCTACGTAGTCTTTTCCACGAGAAAAAACCTGCGTCGGATTACCTTCCCAAAGGTGGTTGTATAATATTTTTTCGGTTAGCGTTAAAGGTCTTCCCACCAATTCACGCGCCTTGTTTACGCGCTCTGGCATGGTTGCGTAAACCTTTTTAATCATTTCAATATCAAAAGCCATGATTTTACTTATTTGTTTGCGGTGCAAATTTACGAAAACGTTGGTAGTTGTTGTTCGGCGAAAGCTAATACCGTTTGATTCTAAACAACTTTTGAGGATTTATCAAATAAAAAACGCTCGTCTCTAAAATTATTAAAAACGAGCGTTTAAAATCCGAAATTAGCAATAATCGGTCTTAAAATAGCTTTTCGATTATCGCTTCAATAGTAATATTTTCGGCATCTGCTTTATAATTTTTAACAACACGATGACGCAAGATTCCTACTGCAACTGCTTTAACATCTTCTGCATCTGGCGAAAATTTTCCGTTAAATAACGCATGGGCTTTAGCTGCTAGAATGAGGTTCTGTGAAGCACGAGGTCCAGCTCCCCAATCGATGTAGTTTTTGATAAAATCTGATGCGTCTATCGAATTTGGTCGTGTTTTTGAAACTAAACGCACCGCGTATTCAATAACGTTATCTGCAACTGGAACACGGCGAATAAGTTCTTGGTAAGAAATTATTTCTTCTGCAGTAAATAACGCTTGGATTTGTGGCTTATAATCTGAAGTGGTATTTTTTACGACAGCAACTTCTTCTTCAAAACTTGGATAATCAAGTTTGATTGAAAACATAAAACGATCGAGCTGGGCTTCTGGCAAAGGATAAGTTCCTTCCTGCTCGATTGGGTTTTGTGTTGCCAAAACAAAATACGGCAAATCGAGTTTGTAGTTGTGGCCAGCAATGGTAACCGCGCGCTCTTGCATGGCTTCAAGTAAGGCGGCTTGTGTTTTAGGCGGAGTACGGTTAATCTCGTCGGCAAGGATGATATTAGAAAAAACAGGCCCTTTAATAAACTTAAAAGTTCGATTTTCGTCTAGAATTTCACTTCCCAAAATATCGGAAGGCATTAAATCCGGCGTAAATTGAATACGCTTAAACTGCAATCCCAAACTTTGTGCGATGGTATTTACCATGAGCGTTTTCGCCAAACCCGGAACGCCAACCAATAAAGCATGGCCACCAGAAAAGATACTGAGTAAAATCTGATCGACTACTTCGTCTTGTCCTACAATCACTTTTGCGATCTCGGACTTCAATGCGAGTCGTTTTTGAACAAGGCTTTGAACTGCTGCTACGTCTGACATTTTGAATTATTTTTTTAACCAATTGCTTTCAAAAAGACAATCGCGGTATTCTCCATTAATTTTTATGAATGTTTCTTTGATTTTCTCATTGGTCCATTTAGCGATGGCTTTAAATTGTTTTTCTTTCAAAGCTAAATCTTTGATTTTGAGGAAATCTTGTGCATAATCGGCGGTGTGCGAAGGAATTCGATTAGTAACCGTAATGATTTTGTACATTTTCTTTTGCGTTTGATCGGTATCTAAAAAGGGAACTGAAATTTCGCCTTGTTTAAGATTTGATACTTGCGAGTACAATGACGGATCCATTTTTGTAAGATCGAAACGGGTATCGAGTGTTCTCGGGTTTACGAGTTGTCCGCCGTTATTCTTGGTTTCTTTTTCGTCGGAAGAGGCTCTTGCGGCATCGCCAAATGTTATATCTCCCGCCAAAATTCTTTTGCGAATTTCGGTAATTTCGTCCTTGGCTTCTTTAAGGGCTTCATCGGAAACTTTAGGGATAAGTAAGATGTGACGCAAATCGATTTCTTGTCCTCTGATTTTTTCGACAAGAATAATATGATAACCGAACTCGGTTTCAAAAGGTTCGGAAATTTCGCCCTCGTTCAAACTAAAAGCTACGTCTTTAAATTCCTTAACAAAAGGCGTTTTCCGATTCATTTTGTAGTACCCACCGTTCGATTTGGAACCGGGATCTTGTGAATACAAAACGGCTTTCGAAAAGAAACTGCTTCCGTTAATAACGTCTCGCTTAAGTTCTTTAAGTTTATCGATTACCTTTTGCTTTTCTTCATCAGAGATTTTTGGTTTGATGACGATTTGTGCTACTTCAACTTCATCGCCGAAAACGGGTAAATCAGCTTTCGGTATTGATTTAAAGTAATTTCGAACCTCTTCCGGTGTTATTTCAACTTTTTCAACAATTTTTTTCTGCATTTCAGAAGCGAGTCTCCCCATTTTAAGTACATCAAAAAATGTAGATCGAAGTTCTTCTTCAGAGTTTTTCTTAAAGAACTTGACCAATTTTTCCATACTGCCGACTTGTTCAATCATTACAGACATCTTCTCTTCTAAAGTACCGTTAATTTCAGCATCGCTTACAACAATACTGTCCTGAACGGCTTGGTGCGCATAAAGGCGTTCTTCGAGGAGCTTACCAATCATCTGGCAACGTGTAATCCCATCAATTGAGTTTCGCGTACTTGTAAGTTCCAAGAAGCTTTTGTCGATATCGGAATCTAGAACTAAATAATCCCCAACTGTAGCTACAATTCCGTCGATTTTCTGTTTAGATTTTGGAATCTGAATCGGCTTAA
Source organism: Flavobacterium sp. (assembly GCF_027490375.1). Classification (GTDB taxonomy): domain Bacteria; phylum Bacteroidota; class Bacteroidia; order Flavobacteriales; family Flavobacteriaceae; genus Flavobacterium. The sequence goes on along the minus strand of NZ_JAIXYH010000063.1, from coordinate 8,824 downwards.
CTGTATCCTTTATAATTTCCTGTGCAAATAAGGTTGTGGAAAGGAATACCAACATGAGCGCATAAAAGCGTTTTTCCATAAGTGAATGTTTACTATTTCAAAGCGGCTTTCACTCGTTCGAAAGCGGCTTGATTTACGTCGATTTTAAAATCTTTTTTAAGGTTTGTTACCCAATTACTTTCGAGATATTGCTGGTAGTCGTTGATGATTTTTCCTTTTGCCTCCTCGAAAATTTTGTCGGCTGCGGGTAGAATTTTCTTTATTTCGACAAGGTAGTAATAATCGCCTTTCTGAAGCACCTCACTTAGTCCTTCTTTCCAAGCCAGTGTTGCTGGATATGCATCGCTGTTTTCATCAAAAGTACCTTCTGTGATCATCACCGATTTACCGTCTTTGTTTAGCTCCTTTTTGATGTCTGCAATTGCAGTTTTATTCTTTAGTGCTTTCTTGGTTTTCGTTACTAAATCTTTAGTTACGCTTGATGCTATGATACCTTCAAATCTTTTTTTCCAACGGTAAGCAGATTTATTGCTGTTATAAAAATTCTGCAAACCAATCGTATCCGTTTTTGCTTTTTGCCATATTTCTTTCTCCATTAAATCAAAGAGCAGCAATCCGTCTCTGTATTCCGTCATTATATCTGCAAATTCGGGAAATTCTTTTTCTAAATTATTGTTATAGTACTCCTGTAGCTTTTCTGTAGTAAACGTTTGATACAGGTTTTCAATCAGCTTTGAAATTGGTTTGACGTCTGGAGCTAATTTTTGTCTCTTATCAACAAATTGAATAAAATCAAAAGCTGTAAATTTTTGATCTGCTACAGTATACAGAGTTTTCTCGAAAGGCTTTGTGTCTGCTGGTTGTTTCCATTCACCTTTGTAATACGAATCATCAAAAACTTTCTCTAACGACTTATAAACCTTTTGATCTGTTTTTGGCGAATATTTCTTAGAGAGTTTATCCACCAAACTAGTTGTGATTTTTCGTGATCTTTCGTCTTTTTTGATTCGAGATTCAAGATCTGATTTAACCTCTTCGAACGGTTTCATTGGAAACTTTTGCAAAAATTTTACGATATGCCAACCGAAATCTGTTTCAAATGGTTCACTTACAGGATTAGACGTTGAAAGGCTGAAAGCTACGTCTTCAAATTCTTCAGATGTTAGATCACCCGAGGCAAATTTATTTAACACTCCGCCTTTCTTTGCAGTAGATTGATCTTCAGAAAACATCTCTGCCAACGTTTCAAATTTCTCGCCTTGTTGCAGTTTTTGGTATATCTCCGTTATTTTATCTTTTGCTTTAGTATCGCCTTCTTTGGTACCAGGCTTGGCAATCATGATATGAGCCACGTTAACTTCGCCTCTATTTGGTCGCTTTTCTAAAACTTTGATGATATGGTAGCCGAAACGCGTTCTGATAGGTTCAGACACTTTCCCTACTGCAGTTTTGTAGGCACCTGACTCAAAAGGATAAACCATTCTAAAAACGGAAAAGAAACCTAGGTCACCTGCATTCTCTTTTGCTGAAGGATCTTCAGAAAGTTCTTTTGCTAACTTTCCGAAATCTTCACCTTTGCTAATTCTGTTCTTAATTTCTAGAATTTTGTTATAAGATTTTAGCGTGTCTGCTGGAGAGGCGTTCTCGTCGCAAGAAATTAAGATATGAGCGGCTTTAATTTCAAATTTAGATCGCTCGTACGCTTGGTCTACGAGCTCTTTCGTGACTTTTGGATCGGTGAGGTAATTTTTAGCAAGTTGCGACCTGTATGATTTCAATTCATTTTGGTAAGCAGTACCATTTTGCAGTCCTAGTTTATTGGCTTTAATGATTTTCAATTTGTATCCAATATACAAGTCTAAATATTGATTTAGATCTTTCTGACTTTCGTCTTTAACTAAATCAATGTTTTTCTTGTAGACACGAGCAAACTCGTCGGTGTAAAAAGGTTCACCATCCACAGTAAACAGAACTTCCTTTGTAATGTTTTGTGCAAAACCTGATGTAATACTTAAGATAAACAGGCAAATAAAGAACCATTTGATTTTCATAGATACAATATTTCGAAAATATGTTTAGTGAAGCACGCAAATTTAACAATTCGATTGTGCTACGGATGCCTAAAGCTCAGTATTAACAAATTTTTTACGGGAAAATTATAGGGAGAGGATAATAAATTGTGACCGGCGATTGGCTTGATGCTCTTCTTCGGAACATTTAACGCCGTCGACACAGTTGTTAATTGGTTGAGATTCACCGTATCCTCTCGCTGAAAGTCGGCTTGCATCGATACCATTATCTATTAACCACTGTCGAGTTGATTGTGCACGTCGATCAGACAATTTTTCGTTGTAAGCAGCTGTGGCTCGGCAATCGGTGTGGCTTCGAATATCTATTTTCATATTTGGATATTCGATCAAAACTTGTCGAATTTTTTCAAGTTCTACCGCAGCATCAGGACGTATAAATGATTTATCTAAATCAAAATAAATCATTTTGATTCCTACCTTCGGAGCAATATCTTCTCCTTTTTGGAAACGAGCTGTTTTTTGTGAGAGCGCAATTTTTGCAGAAATATCTCCGGAGAAATCAGGTGTTTTGATTAGAGCTTCGTTAGTTTCATAGGACTGTTTATTTGCTCGCAACGTGTAAATACTTTTACAGTTTAGTTCAAAAGTAAATCCTCCCTTATCATTTGCATACACCTCATTGACTCGCTGCAAATTCTTGTCCAATAGAATAACTTGTGCGTTTGGAAGCGGTTGCTGTGTTTTTTCATCTACCACAACACCTACCACTTTTTGCTTACACTCTAGAGGCTTAATTTCCGTTAATTGATATATATCGTCATCTCCAAATTCTGAGGGACGATTTGATGTAAAAAAACCATTCTTGTTTTTATCGTCAATAATAAAAGCAAAGTCATCGTAAGGTGAATTAATTGGTTCTCCCACATTTTGAATTTCTTCAGTAGTGGTCGGATTTGTTAATTTCGCAGCAAATACATCGGTTCCTCCCAAGCCCGGATGCCCGTCACTAGAAAAATACAAGGTATTATCTCCTGTAACAAAAGGGAAGGTTTCCCGAGATTCTGTATTTACTTCCGGTCCGAGAGATTTTACTTCACCAAAAGTTCCATCCTTATTTATCTCTACTACATAGAGATCAGATTTACCGGCACCACCAGGGCGATCTGAGGCAAAGTATAGATATTTTTCATCGAGGCTTAGCGCTGGATGTGCTGTTGAAAATTCATCACTATTAAATGGTAGCTCTTGAAAATCAACCCATTTACCATCCTCGTAAGTTGCTTTATATATCTTTAAAAGAACCTGGTCCCGATTATTTTTATGCTTTTTTCCGTTGAGATAGTTATTTCGAGTGAAATACATTGTTTTGCCATCAGCGGTAAAGGCAGCGCTTGACTCGTTAAAAACCGAATTTACTTTTGATTGAAACCGTTCGGCTTTATTTGCGGATCCGTCGTTATCAAAAGACACTTGATAAAAATTCGAAAAGGCTCCATTGGTCCACTTCATTCTAGATCTAAAAGCACCTCCCGTATCTCTTGTTGTTGTGAATACTAATTTACTTCCCCAAAAAGCTCCTCCATAATCGGAATAAGGAGAATTAAATTCGGAAATTTTGATGTTGTACCGACCTGAATTTCTTTTTATTGCTGCTAAATAATCTGTTTTTTTGAGATAAACGGCTGCTCTTTTATCGCCGATATTAAAAGCGGCGAACTTATCCATGTACACCTTAGCAAGCTCGTAATCTTCTAAGGATTTAAGAGTTTGAGCATATCGATAAAAATATTCGGGGTGTTGGTCGTCTGTTAGAGCGAAAAGTTCTTTGTACGCTCGAGCGGCGTTTTCATAGTCAGCACTAAAGTAATATGCATTACCTAATTTTTGAAAAAGTTCTTTTGATTTATATCCGGTGGCTGCAACGCGTTCATAGATTTTTATTGCATCGAAATAAGCAAAATCATTAAACTGTTGCGTAGCCTGAGCAACTTCTTTTTCCTGCGCCAGACAGAAACAGGATATAAAAAAGAAACTTATGACTACCTTCAGCTTCATTATTCAGTTCGCTTAACTTAGAATTCAACGACGATAAATTGTGATCTTCTGTTCATTTGATGTTCAGCTTCTGAACATTTAACGCTATCGGCACATCTGTTAACCAGTTGCGTTTCTCCATAACCACGACCAGTAATTCGGTCGGGAGAAATTCCGTTTCTAACCAACCATGCTATTGTAGATTTTGCGCGTCGTTCAGAAAGTCTTTGATTGTATTCTTTCGTTTGGCGACTGTCTGTATGTGACCGCACATCTATTTTCATTTTCGGATATTGATTCATGACAGCGAGTACTTTTTCAAGCTCAAATGCCGCGTCTTTCCGGATGAATGATTTATCAAGATCGAAGTAAATAGTCGGAATATCTAAAACATCGCGTTCTGCTAAGTCAGTTCCTTGTTCAATTTTAACAAGACGCTTTTTCAGTGTTAAGGGAATGTAAGTATTACCAGTAAGTTTCGGCGTGTTGATAGGAATCTCAGTGGTTTCGTAATCTACTTTATCAGCTCTGACAAAGAGTTTTGTATCGCAATCGACGGTTCCAAATGAATAAAACCCTTCTTTATTTGTTGTGATTGTTGCGATTTTATCCATATCAGCTGAGAACAGCGTTAACTGAGCATCCATTACAGGCTCGTTTGTATCTACATCACGAAGAATCCCTTCAAGCACTTGCTCACAGTTTAACTTTTTAAGTTCGGTAAATTTGTAGATATCGTCGAATCCTTTACCACTTTCTCGGTTACTAGTGAAAAAACCGGTTCTACCTACTGGATTCATATAAAATCCGAAATCGTCTTTTCTGCTATTTAGTGGCGTTCCTAAATTTTGTACGCTGCCAAAAGTTCCATCCGCTTTAAATTTGGTAACGAATATATCGAGTCCGCCCAACCCAGGGTGACCATCAGAAGCAAAGTACAATTCGCCCTCAGTGCTAACAAATGGGAAGGTTTCTCTCCCGGGAGTATTGATTTTTGCGCCTAAATTGACTGGGGTTCCGAAGCTACCATCTGGGTTTATTGCAACTTTATATAGATCTGAAGTTCCAAAACTACCTGGCATATCAGATGCAAAATACATTGTTTTTTCATCTGGAGATAAAGCTGGGTGAGCACATGAATACTCGTCGCTATCAAATGGAAGTTCAATAACATTAGACCAAGTACCGTTAACCCATGTAGCGCGGTAAATTTTAAGGAGGACATCTTTGTTGTCATTCCTACGGATTTGACCGTTTAAATAGTTGTTTCTAGTGAAATACATTGTTGTGCCGTCTTTAGTAAAAACTGCTGAGGCTTCATGGAATTTTGAGTTTAACTTTTTGCCATAACGTTTTGGATTTCCGAGTGGTGCATCAAAATCTTCCTTAACATCTGATGAAAATAGATTTGTAAAATACTTGTTATTCCACTTAAATTTCTTTTTGGAAAGACCTCCAGTATCTCTGGCAGTTGCAAACACTAACTTATCGCCATTCATAGAGGATCCGTAATCAGAATAGACTGAGTTAATACCCGCGTCTTCTACGTAATAGCGTTTAGAATTCATCTTAATGACTTCTAAATAATCTCGATTATCGTTAAATAAAGAAGCTCTTTTGTCGGCACTAGCTAAAGCATTGAATTTGTCAAGATATTTATCCGCTTCTTCATACTTACCTATTGATTTGAGTGAAAGAGCATACCGGTAGACAACCTGTTCGTTTTGCTCGGCATTAAGAGCAAATAGCTCTCTATAGGCTGCCTCAGCTTTATCATACTCGGCATTAAAAAAGTATGCATTTCCTAGTTTAAGAAACATCTTTTCGTCTTTGTAACCTTTTTTAGCTACTTTTTCTAGAATTTCTATTGCATCAACGTAAGCAAACCTGTTGTATTTTTTTTCTGCTTTTTCAAGACTTTTCTTTTGAGCAAAAGAAGAGCTGGTCGTTAGGCAGCATAACAACAAGACTAAAAAAGCTTTAATTTTTTTTGACATCATATTAGAAGAATCTTGGCGAGACAATTTTGTCGTAATTTTTAAACAATTCGAAGCGTAAGAAAATTTCATGAGAGCCGGAATTGTAATTAGCTAATCTGGTTGTTTCCATATCATAGCCATATCCTATAAACCAGGAGTCGTTAATTTGGAATCCTGCTAGAGCACTCATCGCCGCAGACCATCTATAGGCAAGTCCGAGTGTCAACTTATCATTAATTAAAAAATTACCAGATAAATCGACTTGTAGCGGTGCGCCGTTTACCACTTTTGTAAGTAATGCTGGTTTAAATTTAAGATTAGGATTTAGATCGAAAACACGCCCTGCGATAAAATAAAGGTGCATTTTTTCACTTGCCGTGCTCGCAGAATTATCGTCGTAATGTGTAGTTTCTAGCATAAATGGAATAGACAATCCATAATAAGCTTTATCGCTATGTAAATAAATACCCGCTCCAATATTGGGGGTAAAACGATTGTCGATATTATTTTGACCAATGCTTGGGCTATCACCGGGAAGAACGGTCAATCTTGTAAAGTCAACACTTAACAAGTGAGCTGACGCCTTTAATCCGAAAGACAATTTGTAATCTTCGGAAGTTTTAATCCAATACGAAACATCCACTGACGCAGTATTTTCATCGGATATCCCAATTCTATCATTGACAACGCTCAATCCAATTCCAAATTTAGAATTTGCGATTGGCGAATGAACCGAAACGTTATTTGTCGTTGGTGCGCCGTCTAGCCCCACCCATTGTGTTCTGTGTAATCCAAATATACTTAAAACACCACGCGAACCCGTGTACGCTGGGTTAACATTTAATGTGTTATACATGTACTGCGTGTATTGAGCATCTTGTTGCGCATAAGTTGCACAAGCGCTAAACATTAACAATATCCAAATTTTTGCTCTCATTTGTTGTGTATTTGGCCGGGACCTTGTTAAGAGATCCCAGAAAATAGTTTATCGTGTTAAATGTAAGAATCCTGCTTTCTCGATTGGTTGACCTTCTTTTACATACTTTAAGATGTAATAGTAAGTTCCTTCTGGTAATGCCGTCGATTTATCAACGGTAACTCGGCCTTCAGAAATTCCACGGAAGGCTTTATCTTCATTATTATAGCCTTTAGTTTCATAAACCAATACACCCCAACGGTTGTAAATCATTACAGAGTTATCCGGATAACATTCTATACCTTGAATATGTAAATGCTCGTAACCTGCAATTGTTTGTGAAACTAAGTTATAAACTTTAACTGTACAACCATCGAGCACGATTACTGTTGGATCATCGAAATTATTGCTGTCATCATCTGAAATGTCTTCAACAATTTCTCCGTTTGCAGCAACAGCTCTAACAGAAGCTTGGTTAGTCACTTGACCTCTATCTAAATCTTCTTGAGTTAAATAGTAAACTGCTTGGATTCCTGTGAATGATTCCCCTGGCAGTAACTCAGGAATTGTAACGGGAGTCGGTTGATTCCAAACAAGTCCTGGCAAGAAGTCATCAGTTATAACTGCATTGTAAAGAATTGAATTTCCAGTATTTGTTACTGTAAACGTGTACGTAATTGTTTCGTTTACTTGGGCAAATCCGTCGTTATTCAAATCGTTAAATACTCCCGTTTTAACTACAGCTATGTCGTTATTAATAGTACAAAGCGTCGATACTGTTGTGTTGTCATCACCATTTGTATTATCACCGTCGTCAGAAACATCGGTAATTAATACACCTGCTGGATTCTGACCAACTACTGTAGCTGTATTCACAACTTGACAGTTATTAACGTCAGTTTGAGTAATTACATAAGTAGCAGTTAAAGTACCTACTTCGCCTGGATTCAACGTTGCAGGAACCAAAGCTTGATTAACTGTATTTGTTAGCGCATCGTTAATCACAATGTTAGATATTGTTGCAGTTCCCACATTTGTAACCGTGAACGTGTACGTAATAACGTCGCCCACAACTCCGTCACCTCCAACAACAGCTGTTTTAATCAGCGATAATCTTGAAGTTGTTAGCGGAGTAATTGTTGGATTGTCATTACCATTATCTGGATTTCCTTCATCTGATACATCTGTAGTGTTTCCACCTCCAGGTAAAGATCCTGTCGTACTTGCTGAGTTCAGAACCTGACCTGAATCAATATTAGCCTGAGTAATTTGATAAACAACAGTCAATGTTCCTATTTGACCAGGCAATAGATCTGTTGGCGTAACAGGAACCAGAACTGTGCCAGTCAAAGCGTCATTTACTAATACGTTAGTTACTGTAACATTTCCTGTATTAGTAACTGTGAATGTATAAGTAATAGTCTCTCCTACTTGTGGAACACCATCGGAATTGTTATCATTAAACAATCCTGTCTTCAACATTGTAAGAGATGGAACTTGCGTTAATGGAGTAACCGTTGGGTTATCGTTTCCATTTTCTGTAATACCATCATCTGAAACATCGGTTGTAGTACCTCCGCCAGGAGTAGTTCCTGTAGCAGCAGCTGTGTTTGTAGCCTGACCTGCATCTAAATCTGCTTGAGTCAAGATGTACAACGGAACATCTGGTGTAGTAATCGTTACAGAAGCACCTACTGCAAGTGTGCCCACTGTGAATGGTGTTGCAGATAGGGTGTCGTCGTTGATAACAACGTTGCTCAAAGTAACATTACCTGTATTGGTAACAACAAACGAGTACTGGATGGTATCTCCAACATTCGCAACTGCTGGATCTCCAACAACTGTTGTATTCAATACTGAGGTCT
>NZ_JAIXYH010000060.1 GCF_027490375.1 Flavobacterium sp. | reverse complement strand
TCTAAGAAAGAAAATTGCCGCATAAAGGCAATTTTGCACCCAAAATAAAAAAACTTAAAACAAAACAAAATCTAGAAAAATAAAAAAACCGTCTCAATTTAAGTTATGAGACGGCTTCTCTTTTAAATATAAAGTTAATGCTTAGAATGCAGTATTCAATGAAAGTGAGAATCCAGTGCTTTCGGGCACAAAACGACAAACACCACCTACACAAACTAAACCACCGCGTTGGCGTCCGTAACTGAAGGCAATTCGCGTACTTTTTTTACGAAAAGCTGTCCCGAAATTATAGTAGTGCTTTTGTTGTAACTCATCGTCGCTACCGTAGTTATATAAATCCATTACATAGAAGGAAAGCTGCTGATTTACGTTGTATTCGACCGTTGCTGAAGCCCAGTTTTTACGATCGCCATCGGCCCACATATGTTCTAAAAGTACTCGAGTCGACTGCTTAGTCGTAAAACGATAAGTCCCTTCTGCAGCAACGATGTTTGTTCGAACCAAACCTTCCGTCTCTTCAATTAACTTCTTGTTGTAATACTGATTAATGTAGCCAAAAATCCCTTGAAATTTATTGTTAAACTTTTTACTGATTTCGATGTTGTAATCTGAAAAATACTTCTTTCCAAATCCCAGAATGTTAGTATCGTAATCTTTTGGAGGTAAGATAAAAAAATCGCCAGCTAACGCATGCCAGTTCGACATATTTAGAGCAACTTTTGTTCCATATTTACCTCCCAGCAGACTGCCTTTTGAAAATTCGTAGAATAGGTCAATTTGCCCACCAATTTCACCAGCTTTTACCAAAGTTTGGTCCGATAAAATCACATTTGGTTGCGATTGATACACATAAATATTGGCTAAGTTGAAATGGTGCTGCTTCGTTAAACTCGGAATGAAATTTAAAATCCGATCGTTAAATACATTTCCCTTAGCAGCTCGTTCGCTAAAAAAAGAAAAGTTCTCTAGTCTTCTAAAAGTACCGTCGATGCCAAAACCTTTCGAAGCATAACCAAGATTCAACAAGGCAGCCGTTCCTTGTTTTACGAATAAGTTTTGAACCTGTCCACTCGCTTCAACAACGCCATCGGGCGACTTATAATTATATTCTAAACCACCGTAAAACTTTCCAAAGTTAAAATTAGAACGAACACCATAGCCGTTTGTAGTTCTATTAAAATTCGGATTTTCAAAACCCGTTAATTCATCTCTGCCAATGTAAGTTAATCCAAAAGAAAGTCCGGAAGATTCCCATTTCAACAAATCATCGACGGACCATTCTAAATCACCACCAAAAACGGTTCCTTCCGACAATTCAAAACCTGTTCTTTGCCTGCCGTAAATACCTTTTATGGCGAGGGAGTTTACCGGTCTAACCACTACTCGACCCCCCATCAACGCATTATTAATTCCAAGAGCTCGATCTTCCCAAGAGCGGTACAAAAGTCCGCTACCAAACTGCTCATAAAAATAACCTAGCGTTGCGTCAACGAATTTATTTTTGTATTGAACAAAATACGTTGCAACATTTGTTTGGTTGTATTTGGGGTTGAAGTTTAAAAGCGCTTCATTTTCGTATCCTTCTGCTTGAATTCCTGCAGTAAAATTTTTGTATTGATAATTCAATAAAAAATAGTTGTTCGAACGTAACGGATTTTCAGGCTGCGTGACATTTAATTGCTTGTCGTTGATGTAAAATTGCGCATTCGATTCAAACCCACCAGAAATTTTGTGATTAGACTGGCCAACTGCAGCGGCTACAGTGCATACCGCTGCTAAAAAATTACAATATTTAGACACAGTTTAAAGCGTTTTTAGTTTTTCAAATAGCTCCGATTCCGAGCCTGGAACATAGCCATTCTGGATATGAACAATTTGATTGTTTTTCACAACAACTGTGTACGGAATATTTACAATCGTTAAGTTTCTTTTTAAATCCTGATTTGTATCAAGCAATACTTTATAATTCCAACCTTTGCCTTGCACTAAGGGTTTTACTCTTTTTACGGTCCGAGAATCGTCGGTGGAAACTGCAACTACCTCAAAATTCAAATCCGATTTGTAATCATCTTGAATTTCAGAAATGGCATCAAGCTCATTAATACAAGGAGCACACCAAGTTGCCCAAAATGAAAGAATGTAAAATTTATCTTTCTCTGAAAAATCTTTTGTGAGATTGAACTCGGAACTTTCGGTGGTTTTTAATGTTAAATCGGGTAGCTTTTGTTGCGCGTTTGCGAATAATGAAACAAACAGGAGCGCAAATGTTATTTTATTCATCTTTGGTTGGTTATTTGTGGCAAATAAAGAAATATTCTACCAAATCACAACAAAATTTACTTTATTTGCGTAACTAAAATTTTTATCATGAAACGCGTTTCTCTTTTTGTGCTTACGCTACTCAGCACTAGTTTATTCATCGCTTGTAGCGAAACTAATGTTATTGAAAAGCCAATAGTTATCGACGAAACGCCCGATGCTGAACCTGTCTCCGGACAATTCACCAAAAATGTGCTCATTGAAGACTACACCGGAACTTGGTGTGGCAACTGCACACGCGTGTCTTACGGTATCAAACAAGTGTTCGAACAAACCAACCGAGCGGTTGCTGTTGCTATTCACTACGGAAATGATCCATATCACTTTGATGGAATCGATCCCTTGAAAAATTTAATCTCTCCAGATTTTGATCTAGAACTACCCGTTAGCCGATTAAATCGTTTGACGGTATGGTCGTTTCCAGAACCGCAAAATGTGCAACAAGCAGTAAACTTAACAAGCGTGAACTGCGGACTTGGACTCAAAATGAATGCATCTAGAACTGCAACTGGATACAATTTACAAGTTGACGTAAAATTCGTTCAAAACTACGAGGGTCTAAAACTTGTGGTTTATTTGTTGGAAGACGATCTAATTTATTTCCAGAGAAACTACACCCAATTTTATAATGCTGTAAATCCGATTCCAAATTTTGAACACGATCATGTGCTGCGTGCTAGTGTAACAAATATCCTTGGAGATGCTATGGGAAGCAACACCCGATTTGGAGAAACTTTTAGCAAAACTTTTGATATTGCTCTTCCTGCCGATATCGAGAATCCGGAGAAGGTCAACTTCGTTGCATTTGTTGTAGGTGCCGATAATCGCGTGATCAACGTACGCCACTGCAACTTGAACGAAACGCAAGATTTTCAAGAGAATCCATAAAAAAAGAGGGAAGTCGCATAGTACTACTCCCCTCCTACTAACCAATAACCAAAACAATTATGAAAAAACACTATGCTAGCATAGGGATATTGGTCTGTCTTATCATTATATCATTTGCGATTCCAACGCTTCATAATTATTTAATATAAAGTACGGACTTAAAGAAAGGTTTGTTACTTTAACATCAGTTAATTCTTTTATAATTTCGATAGACTATCTTTGTACAAACAAACAACTGATGTCTTTTTTCTCTTCTGATTTCACTCTTGGAATACTCGGTGGCGGACAATTAGGTAAAATGCTACTGACCGAAACCCGCAAATTCGATATTAAAACAGCCGTTCTCGATCCCGACGCCTCAGCGCCCGGGCGACTAGCAACCAACTCTTTTTCGGTTGGAAACTTAATGGATTTTCAAACTGTTGTCGACTTTGGAAGGAAAGCCGATGTGATTACCGTCGAAATTGAGGCCGTAAATACAGAGGCTTTGGCTGCGCTTGAAGCAGAAGGAAAAAAAGTATACCCGCCATCGGCAGCCTTAAAAATCATTCAAAATAAATGTCTGCAAAAAGCACATTATGCTGCTAACAACATTCCTACTTCGCCGTTTACCAATTACGAGTCGCTCAAGGATTTAATGCTCGATGTGGTTTCGGGAACGTTGCGTTTGCCATTTGTATGGAAGAGTGCCGAAGCAGGATACGACGGATTTGGTGTTCAAGTGGTTCGCGAAATAAAAGATTTAGATACACTCAAAGAAGGTGCTTGTCTGGCAGAAGCCTTAGTTGATTTTCAGAATGAAATAGCGGTCATTGTTGCCCGAAACGCTAAGGGAGAAGCTGTAACTTATCCAGTGGTAGAAATGGAGTTTCATCCAACGGCTAATCAAGTTGAATTTGTGTTGTGTCCGGCTCGCATAAACGACCAAATTGCTCAGCATGCGCGAGAATTGGCGCTGCGTGTGGCAGATAGTTTTAAAATTGTTGGTTTGCTGGCCGTTGAACTATTTCTTACAAAAACCGGCGAAGTACTAGTTAACGAGGTGGCACCTAGACCACATAATTCTGGACATTATTCCATAGAAGCCTCTGTTTGCTCGCAGTTCGAAAATCATTTGCGTGCCGTTCTCAATTTACCCTTGGGCGACACGTCAAGCAAAATGGCAGCCGTGATGGTCAATCTTGTTGGAGCCGCCGGATTTCATGGTCAGGTGGAATACGAAAACATCGAAGACATTCTAAAAATTCCTGGCGTAACGCCACATATATATGGCAAACGTGAAACAAGACCGTTCCGAAAAATGGGACACGTGACGATTGTGCATCAAGATATTGAAAAAGCACGCGAAAATGCGGCAATGGTAAAATCAGCAATCTTAGTAAAAAGTACCTAATGAAAACCGCTACTTGGAATATTCGTCTGCTACTGCTTTTTACCGTAGTTCCGATTTTATGCGTTGCACAATCCGAAAAAGCCGACATGTCGGGTTTTATTCAACTCAACAATTTTAAATTTCTGGATTTGCTCGAGGACAACCCGACTATTGAGAAACGATACGTACTCGAAAATGGAGAAACCTACGACCAAAAATTCTTGGATTCTGTTAAGACTTTACCTGAAAACGAAAAATTCGTGCAGCGATTCTTTACCAACAAAGAGAAAACGTTAGTCTACATTCAACTCGCAAAATACACTGCCAAAGACCAAGAAAGAGTCAATGATGAATTTCAGGATAAGATAAAACAAGCCAAAAAGAACAAGAATAAACTTATCGGTGAAAATCTTTCTGAGCTCGTTTTCTCCGACATTACCGGCAATACATATAAAATTGCCGACTTAAAAGGAAAGATCATTTTGATGAATTTCTGGTTTACAAAATGCGGTTCGTGCATTAAAGAAATTCCGGATTTACATAAAATGCAAGAGAAGTTTGAAGGCAAAGACGTTTTGTTTTTTGCAGTTACTTACAACGAAGCGGCGAGAATTCAGAATTTTTTAAAGAAAGTTCCTTTTAACTTTACGCACATTACCGACAGCCAAGCAATCATCGATCAGCTCGGTGTCACGTTCTTTCCGACGAATATTCTAATCGACAAGCAAGGTGAGGTCGTTTTTTTTAGCGATTTCGATGCTTTTATTGGCGGAAAAGAACTTCAAAACATTACCAAACTTATTACTAAGAATTTAAAAAAAGAACTATGACAGACGTAGCGATTGTAATGGGAAGTAAGAGTGATTTACCCGTAATGCAAGCTGCCGCAGATATCTTGGACCAGTTTGGCGTTACGTATGAAATCGATATTGTTTCAGCGCATCGAACGCCCGAAAAACTGTTTGATTTTAGCACAAATGCGCACAAACGCGGTGTCAAAGTAATCATTGCTGGTGCAGGCGGTGCAGCACATTTGCCAGGAATGATCGCTGCTATGAGTCCGCTTCCTGTAATTGGTGTTCCGGTTAAATCTTCAAATTCGATCGACGGTTGGGACTCCGTATTGTCTATTCTACAAATGCCCGGAGGTGTTCCTGTTGCAACGGTAGCACTTAACGGCGGAAAAAATGCAGGTATACTCGCAGCACAAATTATTGGCTCGGCTAATGAAAACATTCAAAGAAAAGTAATAGAATACAAAGTGAGTTTGCGCGAAGAAGTTGAAAAAGCTTCGCAAGCTCTAAAAAAATAAGGACCATCATTGCTGACAGTCCTTAAAACTTGCGTTCTTACTTTGGTTTGGGGCCACAAAGCAAGAACAAAACTTGTTGTGAAAAAAATTAAAATCTGTCACAAATATAAAATTAAAACTTGAACAAAAATACACAGTTGTGTATTTTGTCGTTAAAATACTACAAAATATCTATGTTTTTACATTCATTCGATACACCACACGAGTCCATTCCATTTTCAAAAATCGATCACAACTTGTTTGAATCGTACTTTGACAGCTGTATTGACGCGGCATGGACTGATATACAACGTGTTATAGACAATCCGGAAATTACAAATTTTGAGAACGTGATTCGTGCTCTAGAATTCAGCGGACAAGCACTCGAGCGTTTGAGTGCGTGCTTTTTTAACCTCAACAGTGCCGAAACCTCAGAAACGATTCAAAAAACAGCACAAAAAGTGTCGCCCAAGCTTGCAAAGTTTGGAAATGACGTGGCTTTGAATCCGGTACTTTTCGAAAAGGTTAAATACGTCTTTGAAAATACGGCTGCAAATTCTCTTACCTCTGAGGAACAAATGCTTTTGGAAAAACGCTATAAGAGCTTTGTGCGAAACGGTGCTTTACTTTCCGACAGCGAAAAAGAGCGCTTACGCGAAATCGATGAGCAATTGTCGGCCTTAAAACTCAAATTTGGCGAGAACATCTTAGCTGAAAACAATGCGTACCAATTAGTGGTTACCGATAAAGAACGCTTGCGCGGACTGCCAGAACTGGCACTACAGCAAGCACAAAACTTGGCGCAACAAAAAGGAATAGATGGCTACGTTTTTACACTCGATTTTCCGAGTTATCTACCTTTTGTCACTTACGTGGAAGATCGAGAATTGCGACAAGAAATCGCTATTGCAGCCGGGAAAAAAGCCTTCCAACAAAACGAATTCAACAATGAAAAAAACGTGCAGCAAATTGTCGCTTTACGTCACGAGCGAGCACGCTTACTCGGATACGAATCGCATGCGGCCTTTGTATTAGAAGAACGCATGGCTCAAAATCCCGACCAAGTAAAGCAGTTTCTGAATACGATTTACGACAAAGCCATGGAAAAAGCACGTCGGGAATTTATTGATTTACAGAATTTTGCGCAAGAATCTGACTCGTTGTTGCAGCTTCAAAAATGGGACGGAACTTTTTACAGCGAAAAGCTCAAGCAACGTCTTTTTGCGATCGACGATGAGGCTTTAAAACCCTATTTTCCGCTGAATCAAGTTCTGGAAGGTGCCTTTTCGATTTCGGAAAAATTGTATGGAATTACTTTTAAAGAAAACGATACGATTGAAAAATACCATCCGGATGTAAAAGTGTACGAAGTGTTTTATGAGAGTGGCGAATTTTGTGCGCTCTTGTACACCGATTTTCATCCACGAGCTGGAAAACGTCAGGGCGCATGGATGACTTCTTTTAAGTCGCAATGGAAAACCAACAACGAAAACAGCCGACCACATATTTCGATTGTTTGCAATTTTAGCGAAGGAACTGCCGATACGCCGGCTTTGCTCACGTTCAACGAAACCACTACCTTATTTCACGAATTCGGACATGCGCTTCACGGTATGTTAGCCGACACCGTTTACCCGTCGCTTTCCGGAACATCCGTGTATTGGGATTTTGTGGAATTGCCGAGTCAGATTTTTGAAAACTGGTGTTACGAAACCGAAGCGCTACAAACTTTTGCCAAGCACTGGCAAACGGGCGAAGTTATCCCAGAACATTTCATCAGGAGCATTAAAGCAGCGGCCAATTTTCAAGAAGGTATGGCAACCGTTAGACAGTTGAGTTTCGGATTTTTGGATATGGCGTACCACCACGACAGCCGCGGAACTGTTGATGCCGTGAAACCCTTTGAAGCCGCAGTCTTTGAAAAAACGGCGCTTTACCCCGATGTGGCCGAAAATTGTATGAGTGTTTCGTTCAGTCATATTTTTAACGGCGGCTATTCGTCGGGTTATTACAGCTACAAGTGGGCCGAAGTTTTAGATGCGGACGCCTTTGGTATTTTTAAAGAACACGGCATTTTAAATCGCACAATTGGCGAGCGCTTTAAAAACGAAATATTATCTAAAGGCGGCACCGTGCATCCGATGGAGCTGTACAAAGCTTTCGCTGGAAGAGAACCTCGCGTTGAAGCGCTGTTAGAACGTGCCGGTCTTTTAAACTAACCTTACAATGAGTAAAGCTGTAATTCGCGTTGTTTTGATTTCGTTATTGTCGAACGGCGTGTTGGCAGTAATTAAATTTTTAGCAGGCGTTTACGGCGATAGTTACGCACTTTTGGCTGATGCAACCGAATCGGCGGCCGACTTTTTTGCGTCGTTTGTCTTGTATTTCGGATTTATTTACAGCCACAAGCCTGCCGACAAAAATCATCCGTACGGGCACGGTCGGTTAGAGCCGCTGGTTACATTTATTGTCGTTGCTTTTTTAATTTGTTCGGCATCGCTGATTGTTTATAAAAGTATCGTACACATAATTACGCCGCACAAAACACCGGCACCATTTACGCTACTTGTCTTGGGAGTTTTGATTATTTGGAAAGAAATTTTGTTTCGAATTGTGATGAATCGGGCCAAGAAATCGAATAATACAGCGCTCAAGGCAGAAGCCTGGCATCATCGAAGCGATGCGTTAACTTCGGTTGCGGCATTTATTGGCATTTCGATTGCGCTTTTTTTTGGAAAAGGCTACGAGTCGGCCGATGATTGGGCAGCACTTCTCGCCTCTTTTGTTATTTTTTACAACGCTTGGCACATATTTCGACCTGCGTTGGGCGAAATGATGGACGAGCAAATACACGAAGACTTATCGGAACGCATTCGCATTGAATCGGTAAAGGTTGCAGGAATTATAGCAACAGAAAAGCTGCACATTCGCAAGAGCGGCGCCCGATATTACATCGATTTACATGCGATGGTTAAGGGAGAACTCACCGTAATTGAAAGTCATAAAATTGGACATGATTTGGAAGATCATTTGCTGCGAGAGATTCCGGAGATTGCAGAAGTGCTCGTTCATATCGAACCGGATTCGGTAACGTTGCCCGCGTGAGGGATAGAAACGAAAAGCTTTGTTTGCGGTGGCGTTTAAGCCGCAAACAAACTTGTAGTGTATAGCCCGACGGCGCCAAAAGACTTTTATTCAAAGAACGATCGTTTGCGCCGGCACGCCCAAATTAAAATAACGCAATCCATTTTAAGATTAGATAAAACAGCGGAACGGCTTCGACGAAAACATCGGCAAAGCGGCGATTTCCGGGCTTTGTTTGAATAATAACGAAAAACAGATACGCCGTTAACAGGATGGCGAGTAAACCATCTTCGAGCAGGAATGCTAGTATTGGCGAGCAAACAGCAAGGATTAATTTTAAAAATCGAGGTGCGAACAGTTGCGGAATACTGCGCGTATTGCGGATATCGGTGGGCAAATCGGCTATTTCGAACAATAAAATTTGCAGGCAAAACAAGCTGAAACGCAAAAAAAGATACGGTAAATCGACGGTTGTGTTCGCCAATAAAAGTGGAATAAGTACAGTTGTGAGCGTCCAGACCAGCGCTACAATCCCCACTTTTGAAAACGGATTATTTCGCCATCCGAAATTTGGGTTCCAGTTGTACGTTACCGAAAACACGATTGCCATAAAGAGTGCAATAGTTGAAGAAACGTTTGCTGCAGTGCACAAGAAAAGGCAAATAGTCATTCCCGAAACAGCGGCTATTAGCACGTTTACCGTTTGCGTTTTAATGAACTGATAAGCGGGTATCACACAGATAGTGAGACAACTAAGCGCAAGAATTTGCGAACTTAACTGAAAATGTATTTGTGTGATAAGAAAATTGGCGGCAAAAGCCAGCGCAGTAAGGCTGTTTAAGCTGATGAGTTGTGAACAGATCGATTTTTGCATGCGGTTGCTGGCCTGCGCTTCAAGCTGTTTATAAATTATCAAATTAGTTGATAACAATACTTAATAGCATGTTAGAATGCGCAATAAATTCAGGTGTAAAATAGTATTTTTGCAGCTATAAAATGAATCCCTAAATGAATACTTCTCAATTTGCTTTACGTCATATCGGACCTCGTGAGGAAGAGGTTTCGCAAATGTTGGAAACAATTGGTGTTGAAAGTGTAGATCAATTGATTTACGAAACCGTGCCAAGTGATATTCTACTAAAAACACCCTTGAATTTGCCGCCAGCGATGAGCGAATTTGAGTATTTAGATCACATAACCGAACTGGGAAAACAGAATAAAATTTTCGAATCGTACCTTGGTTTGGGATATCATCAGTGCGTTGTTCCGGCGGTAATTCAGCGTAACATTTTTGAAAATCCGGGCTGGTACACGGCTTACACGCCTTATCAGGCAGAAATTGCACAAGGCCGATTGGAAGCGATTTTGAATTTTCAAACGGTTGCCATAGAATTATCAGGTATGGAAATTGCCAACGCATCGTTGCTAGATGAAGCAACTGCTGGTGCAGAAGCGATGGCGTTGTTGTTCGATGTTCGGAGTCGCGAGCAGAAGAAAAATAACGTGTGTAAATTGTTTGTGAGCGAAGAGATTTTGCCGCAAACTTTATCGGTTTTACAAACACGTGCCACGCCTATTGGTGTTGAAATTGTGGTTGGAAATCACGAAACTTTTGATTTTTCAGACGAATTTTACGCTGCCATTTTACAGTATCCGGGTAAACACGGACAAATTTTCGATTACGCCGATTTTTGTAATAAAGCCAAAGAGAAAGACATCAAAGTAGCAGTTGCGGCTGATATTTTATCGTTAGTGGTGCTTACACCTCCGGGAGAATGGGGTGCTGATGTTGTTTTTGGAACTACGCAACGTTTCGGAATTCCGTTGGGCTATGGAGGTCCGCACGCAGCGTACTTTGCCACTAAAGAAGAGTACAAGCGCAGCATGCCGGGCAGAATTATTGGAGTAACCCAAGACACCAACGGCAACCGCGCCTTACGTATGGCTTTGCAAACCCGCGAGCAACACATTAAACGCGACAAAGCCACCAGTAACATTTGTACAGCTCAGGTATTGTTGGCTGTAATGGCGGGTATGTATGCGGTTTATCACGGACCGAAAGGATTGGCTTTTATTGCTAATCGCGTACATCAATCGGCCGTAACCATCGTAAATGCCTTGAATAAACTGGGCGTTTACCAAACAAATGATGCGTATTTCGACACCATTGTTGTAAAAGCCGCTGCAGACGTTGTTCGCCCGATAGCCGAGTCGAAGAAATGTAATTTCTTGTACATCGATGCGCAAACGATTGGTATTTCGGTAAACGAAACGACTTCCATAAAATCGATCAATAAAATTATTTCCATCTTCGCAGAAGCAGTTGGCAAAGAAGCTTTTGAAGTTTCGTCGTTAGATTCTGAAAGCGCACTACCACAGTCGCTGGCACGAACATCGAAATTTTTGACCTACGACGTATTTAACAGCTACCATTCGGAAAGTGCCTTAATGCGTTACATCAAAAAATTAGAGCGCAAAGATTTGGCTTTGAATCATTCGATGATTTCCTTGGGTTCATGTACCATGAAATTGAATGCTGCTGCAGAAATGTTGCCGCTTTCGATGGCGAAATGGAACAACATTCACCCGTTTGCTCCGGTAGAACAAGCGCAAGGATATCAGACTATGCTCAAGCGTTTGGAAGAGCAATTGAATGTAGTGACCGGATTTGCAGGAACTACTTTGCAACCCAACTCAGGTGCGCAAGGCGAATATGCCGGTTTGATGGTCATTCGTGCTTATCACCACTCGCGAGGCGATTTCCACAGAAATGTATGTTTGATTCCCGCTTCGGCACACGGAACCAACCCTGCTTCGGCGGCGATGGCTGGAATGAAAATTGTGGTTACTAAAACGATGGACAACGGAAACATCGATGTAGCCGATTTGCGCGAAAAAGCAACGCAGTATAAAGATGAGTTGAGCTGTTTGATGGTTACTTACCCGTCGACACACGGCGTTTACGAAAGTGCAATTCGCGAAATTACCGGAATTATTCACGAGAACGGCGGACAGGTTTATATGGATGGCGCCAACATGAATGCACAAGTTGGATTAACGAATCCGGCTACTATTGGTGCCGACGTTTGTCACCTGAATTTACATAAAACCTTTGCGATTCCGCACGGTGGTGGCGGACCGGGCGTTGGGCCAATTTGCGTAGCTGCGCATCTAGTTCCGTTTTTACCGAGCAATCCGGTTATTGAAACCGGCGGTTCTCAGGCAATTACTGCCATTAGTGCAGCTCCTTGGGGATCGGCTTTGGTATGTTTGATTTCTTACGGATACATTTGTATGCTAGGTTCGGAAGGACTTACCGAAGCGACGAAAATTGCCATCTTGAATGCGAATTACATGAAGGCTCGTTTGGAAGCGCACTATCCGATTTTGTACACCGGTGAACGCGGACGTGCAGCTCACGAAATGATTTTAGACTGCCGTGCCTTTAAAGCAAACGGAATTGAAGTTACTGACATTGCAAAACGATTAATGGACTATGGTTTCCATGCACCAACGGTGTCATTCCCTGTTGCTGGAACTTTGATGATCGAACCTACGGAAAGTGAAGATCAAGCTGAATTGGATCGTTTTTGCGATGCCATGATTGCGATTCGTGCGGAAATTGCTGCTTCGAGTGCAGAAGAACCAAACAATCCGTTGAAAAACGCACCGCATACCTTGCCGATGCTTACCAACGATACGTGGTCGTTTCCGTATAGTCGAGAAACGGCTGCATTCCCTTTGCCTTACGTGGTTGAAAACAAGTTTTGGCCATCGGTTCGACGCGTGGATGATGCTTATGGCGACAGAAATTTAGTTTGTTCGTGCGCGCCGATCGAAGCGTATATGGAGTAAAAAAGCAGCAGAAAAATTTACATTTTCTTAACGATTCATTAAGAATTTTGAGATTTCTGTAAATCATCTAAAAAATTGCACAAAAAGGGAATTTTAGCGTTAATTTAGCTGAATTCCCTTTTTTTTAACCATGAATATAGCAATACTAGGAAGCGGATCATTTATTCCGGAGAACATTTTGCGCAATGAAGATTTTGCGAGCACGCAATTTCTCAACGAAGATGGCACTCCACTGCCGGCTACTCCCGAAGTAGTTGTTCGAAAATTCAAAGAAATTACAGGTATAGAAGAGCGCCGATACGCCGATAAAGATGTTACGGCTTCGCAAATGGGTACCATTGCTGCTCAGCGCGCTTTAGCAAAATCGGGTATCGACCCAGAAACACTCGACTACATAATTTTGGCACACAACTTTGGCGATGTGCGCTACGGAGCTATCCAATCGGATATTTTGCCGAGTTTAGCATCGCGGGTGAAGCAAGAATTGCAGATAAAAAATCCGAAGTGTGTGGCATACGACATTTTGTTTGGTTGTCCGGGTTGGTTAGAAGGCGTCATTCAAGCGTACGCGTTTATCAAGGCTGGATTAGCAAAACGCTGTTTGGTTATTGGTACGGAAACCTTGTCGCGCGTGGTCGATCCGTTTGATCGCGATTCGATGATTTATTCCGATGGCGCCGGTGCCACGGTTATTGGTGCGCACGAAGGAGATTCGGCTATTTTAGGTATGGCTTCGGCAACGTATGCGTTAGAGGAAGCGGGTTATTTATTTTTTGGTCCGTCGAACGAAAAAGAGGCGCACCGCGATATTCGGTACATCAAGATGTATGGAAGAAAAATCTATGAATTTGCTTTGAGTAAGGTTCCGCAGGCGATGAAAGACTGCATTGACGCGAGTCCGTACACGGTAACCGACATTAAGAAAATACTCATTCATCAAGCGAATGAAAAGATGGATGAAGCAATTATCCAACGATTTTACAAGCTACACGGACAAACGCCGCCACCGGATATTATGCCTATGAGCATCCACAAATTGGGCAACAGCAGTGTAGCAACTATTCCTACTTTATTCGATTTATTGGTACAGGAAAAAATCGAAAATCACGAGTTAGTTCCGGGCGACATTATCATGTTTGCTTCTGTTGGAGCAGGCATGAATGTGAATTGTATGTTGTATAGGTATTGAGAGATTTCGAGATTGAAAGATTTCGAGATTGAAAGATTGAAAGATTGGCCTTCGACAAGCTCAGGCACCGACGATACGCGGGTTCGGGTGGCAATCCGATACGTGAAGTGGTGAATTTATCAAAGTCTTAATACTCCAATCTTAATACAAAAACGATACGTTAAGTGGTAAACGTCGCAAAGTCTATCCCGATGGCTATCGGGACTAGCCTCTAGCTTCCCCAAAACGATACGTAAAGTGGTGAATTCATCACCCCCAACTACTCTACAACTACTTTTCGAATTGAGGTCTGACCTTGCTCGTTGGTGGCTTTTAGTAGATATATGCCAGAAGCTAAAGAACTGCAATTTAATTGGTGCGAACCTGTTGCTAAACTACCGCTTTGCACTACACTACCGTGAATGTTTCGAAGCTCGTAGCCAAGGTTTTGCGTAGTTCGAAGCAACAATACATCGGTAACTGGATTAGAGCCTATTTCAAACAATTCAGAGCGATCAAAACTTTCTGTCTGTAGCGGACTACAAACTTCCGTGGCCCATTTTGCCAGAAAAAAATCGCTATCACCACCGTAACTGGGCACCGATAGAGAAGTTGTTGGAGTTAGTGTACCTGAGAATTTTCCACCCACCAGCATATCTCCCGAAGCATCAAACGCAATTTTTGTAACCAAACCCGTTGAACCCACCACGGCAGGCATGTGGATAATAGACGTAGCCGCACCTGTGGACTTGTTAAATGTAACAACTGTAGGGCGGGTACCATTACCAGGAGGACCAATTGTTTGCGATAGGCCACTCCAGGTAATATTCTGAAAGCTGTAACCACCCCAAACCACTTCGGTTGGCGTGCTGGTTAAGGCGCCATAACCTGCGGTGTCTCTATTACTCAAACTATGCCAAATAACTTGATCGGCAGTAGGATTGAGTTTCATGATAAAACCCGTTGGTAAACCAGTATTAGAAACACCTAAAAAAGTAGTATTGTTTAAACCAAAAAACCTACCACCCGTATAAATATTATTCTCGCTATCGAACTCCAAACCGTAAAAATTGATATAGGGTCCAGGCGGTGTACCTGTGTCTTGGCGCATCCACTGAAACTGACCCTGCTCGTTAAAGCATGCAATAAACGAAGTATGGCTCATTACCTCACCGCCATAGATTATTGGCGAACTATTCGCGTTATCGTTACCTGTAATGTAATAATACCCGTTGTACGGATTGCGGTAAAAATTACCTCCACCAACATTGTGTACTACGCCTTCTAAAGTGGTAGCACTTAAAAAATTACCTTCGGTATCATATTTAAATACCACGGAAGCCCGAGAATCAGAATTATTTACGAAAGCGCCATCCGCAAAGCTCACACCTGTTCCACACCCCATTAACCAATATAAATTTCCTTGAGAATCAACTTGCAATCCTCCTCTAGAACCATTTTGCCCCAGACTAATTAAAGAACTACTATTCTCTTGCGGGCGTCTAATCCACAAAAAATCGCCGTCACTTGAAAACTTAGCAATAAAATGCGGACTACAAGACGATTGAGTTTGATCAAAAATATAGTCTGTTCCAATGCGTGCAGGTTTCTGATTCAATGGATCGCAACTATTAAAACTACCTGCCACATATACATTACCTGCAACATCAATTACCAATTCGACAAGCCGCTCGAGACCGCTGCCACCAAACACTTTGGTCCAACGCAACTCCCCACTGCAACTAAAGCTGGCTAAAACCACATCGTTTGACGAGGTAACATCATTATAGGTAGTTATCGGAACACCCTCAATTTGCGGTGAAATCCGACCGAGAGAACTCAGCACGTAACTATTTTTTTCAGAATCGCTAACTATCGAAAACACCTCTTCTGTGCGGTAAGAAGGCAAGTTAATTGTTAATTCATTGGTCCCGCCCCCACGTTTGGTCCATTGCCAAGACTGTGCTTGTAAACCCAAACAGCTCAACAGCAGACCAAACATAACAACGCCTAGTGTTTTACTATTTTTTGAACGTGCCATGGTTGGTTGTTGATTAAAGAATGTTGTGGAAAGATACAAAAAGATACGTTAGTTAGTGTAATTTTCGAAACTTTACTTTCGAAAAGCTACCTTCGAAACGCTCAGGCACCAACGACACTCGGGCTCGGGAGGAAAAACGACATTTAAAGTGGTAAACTCATCAAAGTCTTAATACTTAATACTCCAATCTTAATACAAAAACGATGCGTTAAGTGGTAAACTCATCGAGTCTAACTTCTATCCCGATGGCTATCGGGACTAGCCTCTAGCTTCTGAAAATGGAGCACAATGTTTCACAAAGTTTTCCACAAAGTACACAATGTTACTTTCGATCCCCTAAGACAACGACAATTCTCAGGCTTGGGTGGAAAAACGACACGTGAAGTGGTAAACTCATCGAGTCTAACTTCTAACTTCTAACCTCTAGCTTCCCCAAAACGATACGTTAAGTGGTAAACTCATCGAGTCTTAATACTTAATACTCCAATCTTAATACAAAAACGATACGTGAAGTGGTAAACTCATCAAAGTCTTAATACTTAATACTGCAATCTTAATACAAAAACCACACGTAAAGTGGTAAACGTTGCAAAGTCTAGCTTCTCGTGTCTAGCTTCCAGCCTCTAAAAAAACGATACGTTAAGTGGTAAACTCATCACCCCCACTCCGATCACATCTAAAAATCCTCACCTAAAAATTTTCCCCTACTTTTGCCACAAAACTTAAAAACGTGTACGAGCATACGTATCCCAAAAAACGATTCGAAAAAACACTGGCTTTCGTCAAGAAACACTTGCCTGCACACTGCCACATTTTGGATCTTGGCGTAGAAAATCCTTTAGGCGAACTACTCAAAAAAGAGGGCTTTAACGTGCAAAATACCTCCGGCGAAGATCTAGATGTACACCAAGACGGATTACACATAAACGCCGACGCAGTAACAGCTTTCGAAATTTTCGAACATTTACTCAATCCGTTTACCGTACTGCAAAACGTAAAGAGCAACAAACTCGTGGCTTCTGTGCCGTTGCGTCTGTGGTTTTCACCGGCGTATCGTTCTAAAAACGATCCGTGGGACCGACACTTTCACGAATTTGAAGATTGGCAATTCGATTGGCTGCTCGAAAAAGCCGGCTGGAAAATTATCGCCACAGAAAAATGGACACACCCGGTGAATAAAATCGGTATCCGACCGCTGCTGCGCCGAGTTACTCCACGCTATTACATAGTTTACGCGGAACGAATTAACAAATAGCACATGAAAATTGCTGTTGTTGTTCCCGCACATAACGAAGAGCCGTTTATTGGTATTCTAATAAACAGCCTACGCGCGCAAACCCGACAACCCGATCAAGTTGTAGTTGTTTCCGATCACAGCACAGACAATACTGTTGAAGCCGCTCGATACGCCGCCCAAAATCAACCAAATTTTACGGTGATTGAACGTAAATCATCCGCAACTCACGAACCGGGATCTAAAGTTATTCGCGCCTTTCACGAAGGTTTGCAACAGGTTGAACCCGATTTTGATGTCATCGTAAAACTCGATGCCGATTTAGAATTACCACCAAACTATTTCGCGTGGTTGGAATCGGTTTTCGAAAATCCCAAAGTTGGAATTGCCGGCGGCGCTGCAGCTATCGAAGAAAACGGACAATGGAAAATCGAACGACTCACCGACAACGATCACGTTCGAGGAGCTTTTAAAGCATACAGCAAAAACTGTTTCGAAAAAATTGGCGGCTTGAAAGCAGCAATGGGTTGGGATACTGTCGATGAACTTCTGGCAAAATTCTACGGCTTTGATGTTGTCGTCAACGAAAATCTAGTCGTAAAACACCTCAAACCAACGGGTTTTAGCTACAATAAAAAAGCAGCGAAAACCCAAGGCGAAGCGTTTTATAGCCTGGGATACGGATTTTTACTCACAGCAATCGCCTCTCTAAAGCTAGCGCTTCGCAAGAAAAAACCAACCTTAGTTTTCCCATATTTGACTGGCTTTTTAACGGCTTCCCTTTCGGCGAAAGCCAAATTAGTAACCGCCGAACAAGCCCGCTTTATAAAATCGTATCGTTGGAAAAAAATTAAGCAGAAACTATTTGGATGAACAAGACTCAGAGTAGAATCACTACCTTTACTCTAATTGAAATGCTATGATGTTATTGCGCTATCTGACTCAAATGGGTCGGTATTTTTTAATGATCAAAGAGGTTTTCAACAAACCAACCAAATGGTCGGTTATGAAAGGACTCATCCTTAAAGAAGTCGACGATCTGATAATCGACTCGCTGGGAATTGTATGTTTTATTTCGTTCTTCGTTGGTGGCGTGGTTTCGATACAAACGGCTTTAAATCTTACTAATCCGTTAATTCCGAAATACTTAATTGGTTTCGCAACCCGACAATCCATTATTCTCGAATTTGCACCCACATTTATTTCGATTATCATGGCCGGAAAAATGGGTTCGTTCATTACATCCAGCATCGGAACCATGCGCGTTACCGAACAAATCGACGCGCTCGAAGTTATGGGCGTTAATTCACTAAACTACCTAGTTTTTCCAAAAATCATAGCCCTGCTTTTGTATCCGTTTGTGATCGGAATCTCAATGTTTCTCGGCATTTTCGGAGGTTACGTCGCAGCAGTTTATGGCGGTTTTGCGAGCAGTGCCGATTTTATCTTCGGAACTCAAAACGAATTCATCGCTTTTCATATCGCCTACGCCTTCATAAAAACATTCATCTTTGCTATTTTACTCGCAACAATACCGAGTTTTCACGGCTACTATATGAAAGGTGGCGCACTGGAAGTCGGTAAAGCATCGACCGTTTCGTTCGTGTGGACATCGGTTACCATCATTACCATGAATTACATTCTAACTCAAATGCTGCTGACATGATAACAATTACCGATGTTAAAAAGGCATTTAACGGCAGTCAAGTACTCAAAGGAATTTCGACCGTTTTTCGAACCGGTGAAACCAATCTCATCATCGGACAAAGCGGTAGCGGAAAAACCGTTTTGCTGAAAACACTGCTGGGAATTCACAGTCCGGATTCGGGAACTATCGACTTCGACGGCCGCATTTACGCCGATCTTTCTAAAGACGAACGCCGGGAATTGCGTACCGAAATCGGCATGGTATTTCAAGGAAGTGCCTTATTCGACAGTATGACCGTTGCCGAAAACGTAGCCTTTCCGCTACGCATGTTCACCACTAAATCACGAGCTGAAATCAACGAACGTGTCGACGTCGTTTTGCAACGTGTAAACCTTATCGACGCTCATAAAAAATTGCCAAGCGAAATCTCGGGCGGTATGCAAAAACGGGTTGCCATTGCTCGAGCCATTGTAAACAATCCGAAATATTTGTTTTGCGACGAACCCAACTCCGGTCTCGATCCCAATACCGCAATTCTTATCGATAATCTAATTCACGAAATCACCAAAGAATACAATATCACAACCGTAATTAACACTCACGATATGAACTCGGTGATGGAAATTGGTGAAAACATCGTATTCCTAAAAAACGGATTTAAAGAATGGCAAGGCGATAAATCGCAGATTTTCGTAACCGACAACAAAGCCGTAACCGACTTCGTCTATTCGTCGAATTTATTCAAGAAAGTTCGCGAAGCGTATTTGAAAGGCTAAACAACCTAAGTTCGACAACGACGCCCGTTAATTACAAACGCGCAGCTTCGGCACTAATTTCCTTTATCGATTGCTCGTCGGATAACGGATAAATTAAGATCGTATCGTGCGTTTCTACAATCATAAAATTGCTCAAGCCTTTTACTACGATACGTTTGTTCGAAGTCGTGGAAATTACATTTCCATTCGATTCTTTACTCAATAAACGCGCATTAACCACCGCATTATTTTGCGCATCTTTAGGCAACTTTTCGTACAATGCACCCCAAGTTCCCAGATCGTTCCAGTCGAAACTCGCGGGTAAAACAACAACATTTTGCGCCGGTTCCATTACGGCATAATCGATAGAAATATTTGCTGCTTGCGGATAAACTTGCGCTAATGTTGCTTTCGTTTCCTCAGCCGTTTGTACTTCACTAAAAACCGAGAACAATTGCATCATTTCCGGCTGATATTTCTCAAAAGCGCTCAATACCGAACGTGCACTCCACACAAAAATTCCTGCATTCCAATAAAAAGTACCGGCAGCTAAAAACTCCTTGGCTGTATCTAAATCAGGCTTTTCGCGAAATTGCTTGACACGTTTAAATGCGCCTAAATTTTCCCCACTTTCAATGTATCCAAAACCGGTATTCGGAAAGGTCGGAACAATTCCCAATGTAAGCAACACATCTTCGCGCGAAGCATATTCCATTGCCAAATCAACATCAGAAATAAATGCCACTTCGTCTTCAATAAAATGATCGCTCGGTGCCACGATAAAAACAGCATCCGGATTTGCTAGTTTAATTTTTAAAGCTGCAAACAAGATACACGGCGCCGTATTGCGCATGGCGGGTTCGGCTATAATGTTATCGTGATGCACTTTAGGCAACTGCTCTGCCACCAAAGAAACGTATGCCTGATTCGTTAAGACCAAAATTTGCGACTCAGGAACAATGCGTTGCAAGCGATCGAACGTTTGTTGCAATAAACTTTTTCCCGTTCCCAGCATGTCGTGAAACTGTTTCGGGTGCTCGGCTGTACTCACCGGCCAAAAGCGCGAACCCACGCCACCAGCCATAATTACTGCAAATCTGTTGTTATTTTTCATGCGTTATCTGTTTAACTTCTGCGTTTGGTCTAAATTTAAATCGCCGTCCTGTTTGCACTTCCGTACATTCAATCAGTTTTTGAATTAAGCCTACTTTTCGAAATACTCGACCGTCGGGCGTTTGAAAGTAACTGTTGTACGGCAAAGTAAATAAATAATCGTATTCCGTTTGCGGATCGTACTGCTTAAATGCAATCGTTAACGTAACATCGGTTCCATCGCTAGCCGACGGGTTTCGCAAATGACGCGCTAACAATTGCAGTAAATCGGCTGGAAAAACCGACGTATTCAAAACCGGTAACATCAACGTTCGAAACTCGTGTTTCCACTCCAAACCATGCGGTTTTATGCGCCGACCGTATTTTTCAAATGCCGTCAAATGCGCAATTTCATGCACCAGCGTCATCAAAAACCGATACTTATTTTTACCGCCGTTTACCGTAATTCGGTGTTTGCCGTCGGCTTCCTTTCGATAATCACCGTGCTTGGTTTTCCGATCGTTCACAATCTGCAAATGCACACGCCAATGTACAATCAGATCGAAACAGTAGTCGACCGCAGCTTCGGGTACGTATTTCGCTAAAATATCTTTCACAATGGTGAAACGGTTGTGTGCATCAGTTCGATAAAAATAAAATTTTTACGGAGTCGACAACGCCACCGGCAGCACTTTTCCGTTGAAAAAACGATGACCATTTTGCACAAAATCGGCAATAAAACTACCCATTTCTGGCGCAGTTACCGGTGCAACGTAACCCGGAAACGCCTCTGCTAACATTTCGGTTTGCACAGCTCCCAAAGCCAACGAATTAAAATAAATTCCTTGTTCTTTAAACTCTTCTGCCAACAGCTCAAACAACGTAATGAGTGCGCCTTTACTGCTGCTATACGCCGCCAAACCCGAAAATTTGCTGCTTCCTTGAATGCCACCCATCGAACTGATTCCCAAAACATGCGAACCGCGGTGCAAAAACGGCAACAACGCCTGCGTGAGCATTGCCACAGCAAAAACGTTCACCCGATAAACCGATTCAAAATCGGCTAAGGTAAGCGACTCAAATTTCTTGCAAATCAAAGTTCCTGCGTTGTGAACCAAACCATCTATACTACTTATTCCCAATGATTTAAGTGCGCTAGCAATTTTTTCTCCCTCGTTGTCGGCCGATAAATCTGCATTTAACTTAATCAATCGATCCGATTCTAAATTCACTTCGCTAGCGTTTCGACTTACTAAAACCACACGCGCGCCAGCGTCCAACAGTGTTTTTACCGTTTCAAGTCCAATTCCGCGCGAAGCTCCTGTTACTAAAAATGTTTTCATATGTATTTGGGCAGTCCGGCCCTAAAAGCGTTATCAAAAAACGGATGTGCGCCGGGCCGTCGCGCTTTCCGCTGCAATCTTTTGTTCCTTCGCAAAGCTACGTAACAAAAGGATTTTCGCTGCAATCGCTACTGCGAAAATCAAACCATAAAAAAACCGCTCTTTGAAAGCGGTTTTTTTATTTATAATGCATTTTTCAACTTTTCGTGAATTACGCAAGCATGGTAACAGGTTGTTCCAAATACATACGTAAGGTTTGTAAGAACTGTGCTCCAATAGCGCCATCAACCGTACGGTGATCGCAAGCCAAAGTAAGAGTCATTGTATTTCCTACAACAATTTGTCCGTTTTTAACCACCGGCTTTTCTACGATTGCGCCTACCGACAAAATCGCTGAATTAGGCTGGTTGATAATCGAAGTAAATTCGCGAATACCGAACATGCCTAAATTCGAAATGGTAAAGGTACTTCCGTCCATTTCATCAGGCGTGAGTTTTTTGCTCTTCGCACGACCTGCCACATCTTTCACGGCATGCGTGATTTCAGAAAACGACATTTGGTCGGCAAATTTCAACACCGGAACTACCAAGCCGTCTTCCACAGCAACCGCCACACCAATGTGAATGTGTTTGTTGATCAATGTAGCTTCTTCCGTCCAACGTGAATTTACTTTTGGATGCTTGCGCAACGCCATTGCCGAAGCTTTAATTACCATATCGTTGTACGAAACTTTCGTGTCTGGAATGGCATTAATCACGCTACGAGCTGCAATAGCTGCGTCCATATCAACTTCAATTGTCAAGAAGAAATGCGGAGCGGTAAAGCTCGATTCCGACAAACGTTTCGCGATAATTTTACGCATTTGCGAATTCTTCACTTCCTCAACCGATTCGCTTCCAACAGGCTTATACACCGGCGCTGGAGTAGCGGCAGCGGCGGCAACCGGAGCAGCAGCGGCTTGTGGTTTGAAGTTTTCAATATCCGATTTAATGATGCGACCGTTTTCGCCAGAACCTTTCACTTGACGCAAATCGATTCCTTTCTCTTCAGCCATTTTGCGTGCCAAGGGAGAAACAAACAAACGACCGCCGGTGTGAGCTACTTCTTCAACAGCAGCAGCAACGGGTGCAGCTACAGCAGTCTCAGCAGCTTGTGACGCAGCTGGCGCAGGAGCAGCCGAAGCCGCATTAACGCCCGACACATCTGTTCCGGCCGGACCAATAATTGCCAACATGCTATCTACTGGAGCCGATTCGCCAGCTTTCACACCAATTTTAAGAAGCGTTCCGGAATGAAACGATTCGAATTCCATTGTTGCTTTATCTGTTTCGATCTCTGCAAGAATATCACCTTCTTTAATTGTATCTCCTTCGGCTTTAAGCCAAGTAGCAACAGTTCCTTGCGTCATCGTATCGCTCAAGCGCGGCATAGTAACTACTATCACGCCTTTTGGCAACGCACCGCCAGCAGCTGGAGCAGTAGCCTCGGCAACTGGAGCAGCTTCTTGTTTTGGAGCAGCGTCTGCTTTTGGTGCAGCTTCTGCGGCAGCGTCGTATACTTCGCCAGCTTCACCAATAACGGCAAGCAACGAATCTACTGGCGCTGTTCCGCCTTCTGGCACACCAATGTGTAGCAACACACCCGGGTTGAACGATTCAAACTCCATGGTTGCTTTATCTGTTTCGATTTCAGCTAATATATCGCCCTCTTTCACCTGATCTCCGACCTTCTTTAACCATTTAGCAACAGTTCCTTCAGTCATCGTATCACTCAGGCGCGGCATGGTAACTTTTGTAGCCATCTATTTCAGTTTATGAGGTAAAAATGGATAATCTTTTTGTTCGTAAACCACATCGTACAATTGCTGTACTTCTGGGAAATCCGATTCTTCGGCAAATGTGGCACACTCTTCGACTAAATCTTTCACACGCTCATCGATAATTTCTATCTCGGCATCGGTTGCGTATTTGTTCTCTTTAATGATGTCGAGAACTTGTGTAATTGGGTCGATTTTTTTGTACTCTTCTACCTCGTCTTTGGTTCGGTATAATTGTGCATCCGACATCGAGTGACCTCTGTATCGGTACGTTTTCATTTCAAGGAATGTAGGGCCATCTCCGCGTCTTGCACGTTCAATAGCTTCATGCATTGCTTCGGCAACTTTCACGGGATTCATACCATCAACTGGTCCGCATGGCATTTCGTAACCTAAACCAAGTTTCCAAATATCGCCGTGGTTTGCAGTTCTTTCTACGGAAGTACCCATTGCATAGCCGTTGTTCTCAACGATAAATACTACAGGAAGTTTCCACAACATAGCCATGTTAAAAGCTTCGTGCAGGGAACCCTGACGTGCAGCACCATCACCAAAATAAGTTAAGGTTACGCCATCGCGACCAAAATACTTATCTGCGAAAGCGATACCTGCACCTACTGGAATTTGCGCACCCACGATACCGTGACCACCGTAAAAACCGTGCTCTTTCGAGAAAATGTGCATCGAACCACCCATTCCTTTCGAAGTACCGGTAACTTTTCCGAGTAGCTCGGCCATTACTTTTCGTGGATCAACGCCCATTCCGATGGGTTGCACGTGATTTCGGTACGCGGTAATCATTTTATCTTTCGACAAATCCATTACGTGTAGTGCACCAGCTAACACTGCTTCTTGACCATTGTACAAGTGTAAAAATCCGCGAACCTTTTGCTGAATGTAAAGCGCCGCTAGTTTATCTTCGAACTTGCGCCAAAACAGCATATCCTCGTACCACTTCAGGTAAACATCCTTAGTTATTTCTTTCATTTTTTTAAACGATTGTGATTGCTTGACAAATAAAAAACAGTTCTCAAGCGCAAAATAGTTTCCTCACAGCTAGCTTTGCCGGTTTAAACTGTCGGCTGCAAAAATAAAACAATCATTCCGACGAGAAAAATGTAAATATTTTATTTTTAACGAATCAGAGGAAGTTTTTATCAAAAGTGAACGGCAAGAGATCTTTTATCGAGTCGGATTTGAAAATAGCGCCTTCCGCACCCATAAAAAAGAGCTCGATATTATTGTTTGCGAGCATTTCGTATTCTGCAAGCGACTGCCGGCAGGCACCACATGGCGGTATGGGATGCAGATTATCTTTATTTTCGTTACAGGCAGTCACAGCAACTGTTTTTACTGCCACACCTGGATATTTTGCACCGGCATAAAAAACCGCCACTCGCTCGGCACAGAGTCCGCTGGGATAAGCTGCATTTTCTTGGTTAGAACCTGTAACAACCGCGCCGTTTTCGAGTAAAATAGCAGCACCCACTCGAAATTTTGAATAGGGTGCGTAGGCTTGGTCGCGGGCAATAATAGCTTCTTGCATTAACGATGCAACGTTGGCTGGCAATTCAGACAGGCTTTCATAAGTTGTGAACTCAAGATGTACGCTTTGTTTTTTCATAAAGTTCGGAGGAAAAAAAATCCAAATTCTCAATTTTTGAAAATTTGGATTTAGTTGATATAGTTTTTCTTGTTCTAATATTCGTCGTATTGATCACCAAAATTAAACGTGAGTGAGAATCGCAAGGTGTTTTCTAGTGGATTTCGCACGCGACTCGCTGAAAACAGATACGAAACATCTATTTTAACAATGTTGTATTTGAAACCTGCGCCAAGAGAAAAGAACTTACGTGCCCCTTTGGTTTCGTGTTCGTTGAAATATCCCAATCGCATGGCGAAGCTATCTTGATACAAGTATTCTGCCGCTGCTGAATAGGTGAATTCCCGCAATTCTTCCGCAAAACCGTCGGGTGCATCTCCAAAAGATTTGAAGATTCCATCAACCCAACCAACTCTGCGATATTCTTCATTTGTAAGCTGGCGTTCTTCATTGCTAATTTCACCATCTCCATCTAGGTCTTTTGGAATTTGAGGAGTTGGGACCAAGAGCTTTGTTAATTCTAAACTTACCCCTACTTTATTGTAATCGTCGAAGATAAAATCGAAACCGCCGCCCATTCGCAAATTCGATGGTAAGAAGTTTGTGCTCAAATCATCCGAATCATAACTAATTTTTGGACCTAAGTTTTGGAAGTTGAAACCTGCACGCCATCTTCCGTTGAAATCGTTGTATGCTAATTCTTCCGACTGATAGTAACCTGCAATATCCACAGCGAATGATGATGCTGGCGAAGCATCTCCGGTTGCGTCCTGAATTCTCAACATCGAGCGAATGTAACGCCCGGCAACCGACATCGAAAAGCGCTCGCTGAGTTTTAAGGCATATGAGCCATCGACTGCCAACTCGTTCGGAGTGACAACTCTTCCCGGATCGTCGAAAGTTTCCTGAAGAACAATATCTCCGAGTCCAAAATAGCGCAAAGAACCCGCGAAAGCAGCGCGTTCTCCGATGCGATTATAGTATGTAACTTGTGCTAATGCTATATCGTTAACTAAGTCGGTAAGATAAGGAGTATAACTGGTCGAAAAACCTTGCTTATCAATAATGAAAGCATATTTTGCTGGGTTGTATTGCTGCGAAAACGCATCTGGGGAAGTTGCCACACCTTGATCGGCTAAACCTGCTGAGCGTGCATCGGCAGCAACAAGTAAAAAGGGAACTCCGGTCGTTATCACTCGGTTGTCGTCTTGCGCAAATCCTTTGAACATTGCCAACAAACCTAGTAGCCATACTGATTTTCTTTTCATTCTAACGTCTGGAATTATATGAAACAAATATAGTTTTTTTCTAAAGGATAACAAGTTTCTCAATTTTTTCGGCTGTTTTTCCCGCAGTTTTGGATCTTACGGTCAGTTTATAGATATAAGTTCCTTTTCCGATTTTATCTCCAAAATCGTCGCGACCGTCCCATGTAATGCTTCGACTCAGGAAACCTTCGGTGTTAATTGTTTGGCTTTTTGTCCAGACTACTTTTCCCGTTATTGTCATCACCTGCACTTGTACATCCAAATCTTCAAAAGGCCTGTTGTGAGTGAACCAAAACTCGGTATAGTTGACAAAGGGGTTGGGATAATTAAGAACATTTTTTAATGTAAGACTTTCGTCGCCAACAACTACAAACTGAATTTCTGCGGAAATCGGATTGTTGTAAACATCCCAAGCGGTTACCTTGATGGTGTGCAAGCCCGGTGCTAAATTTGAAAACGGAAATCGCAAGCGTCCGCGTGCATAATTATTTTCATCGGCTTCGTAATAATCGTTCATGATAAACGGCTTGCTTTCATCGTTATCGAGAATCGCAATGATATCATGCCCAATACCGCTAGCCGTATTAATACCGTTTTCATCTTCAAAAATTGCCAACAAAAACGGACTATCATTAGTTATTCCGCCATTGACAAAGGTTTCGTCATTCATAAACAAACGCACTTGAGGCGGGGTGTTATCCACCGGAGGGTTTGGATTTATTCCACCTACTCGAATAGACGTATTTACGCCTGTTTGATCAATGGCTTGACCCGTTCTTTTGGCGTAAAAACTAATTCTTCCGTTCCCTACAGGAACTCGTATGTCGCGCGGAACAATAAACTCAACATCAAATTTTCCGCCGCTAACACTTGCATTCCCTCGGAAGATTGTCTCGCCCAGATTCATATAATCTAAAACAATCAATTGCCCACTGCTGTTGGTGGTTCCATCGTTTGCCAAAGTAGATCGTTCTATATCTTTATCGTATACGGTAATACTTGCGTCGCCAATATACGTATTAAGTAAGGTATTGCCGCTTTCATCGCGAACCTCTCCAGATAATTTTACCTTAGAGAGTGCTTGAAAATCTACAATCCCGTTTTGAATCGGTGTATCGTTTACTTGCGTTAAAACGATGGTTGGTTTAGGAATAGCTAATTCTAGCGCCGGATCTCCGATGTAGAAAACCATCAGCGGATTACTCGACGAATCGTTTTTGGAATTTCGAAGTGCTTCTGCAATAGAACTTAAATCGTTAGTTCCGTATCCATAAAGGTTTGAAGCAATTTCTTCATTAATGCGCTGACCTGCATCGATGGTAATCTGGCGTGTGGTGGTGAGCAAAGAAATAGCACCTCCTGCTGGATTCCAATACATAAATTCCCCAGCGGTAGGTCGGCCTGGATTGTCAAACCTAGTAAACTCGCATGTTATCGTTACAAAAAGCGGATACTTATAGCGATTCGTAAGGTTTTGAACATCTGTTTTCTCGAGAATACGCTCGTGTGCAAGTCCATCTTCACCTCCATGTCCAAAATAGTTAAACACAAGAGCACCTTTGCCGAACTCGTTAACAAAATCGGTTCGTGCTTTCGGATATCGATCGCCACCTGCAGAGCTTTCTTGTATATAGCTATCGGTATGAATTTTTGTTACGTTAACAAAAGGTTTTGCTGCTACAATATCTGCCGCTAATTCATCGATGCCCCGCTGCAAACGATCCTCTACAGCTGCATCAACATCATCAGAAATTAGAACAAAATTATTCCGCCATCGGCCATACGACTTTGTGTCGTAATATTCAATCACCTTGTTAACCATTTCGGCTGCTTGGGCGAGCGAGTTTACGGGCATTCTTCCTACTGCTACATCCAAGCCGGTTGCTGCTGCAGGATTCATATTCCCTTCCGATTCATCGAGCAAAACAAAAAAATCGTCGGAAATAAAAGATGAACTCAGCGAAAAGGCATCTACAGCGTGAAAAATAGGAACGAAATTGGTGTTGTTTCGGATTCTATTTAGAGGATCGTAGGAAGCATCCCCGAAAAGACAGAGATACTTGAGTCGGTTTTCGGGCGAGGAAGCGTTGTGATATACATATCTAATAAAGTTACGAATTGCGCCTATGTCTTGCTTTCCGCCACCAAATTCGTTAAAAATAGGCTCTAATTCGACAACCTTAACGTTTAGTCCGTTTTGTAAACGATGAAAATTTGCCAATCGTTCAGCTTCGGATATGAAAATTTTTGGACTTATTATTATGTAATCAATGTCTTTAAAATCGGCTGTACCTGAATTGAATATGGTTCCTTTAAGGTTTTGATTGACAACTCGGGCATTAGAAACACGTTTCGGACTGAGAAAGTTTTGTTCGTCGACAACCAAAAATCTTGGATTATTAGCGGTTTCAAATTTAAAATTAAGGGTGTTTTGAGCCGCTGAATTTGCTATCGTTTTTATGTTATAAATGTCGCTTATATCCCAAATTTGTTCAATACCTGAAGCATTTGCTATAGAAAATTGCGCAACAGGTTGACTTGAAGGTAAGTTATCTATCCAGAATCGATAAGAGGTATTATTCCCGGTAAGACGCGCTTTTGCTCTGATAATGATGTAGTCTAAAAATCCTCTCGAACCGGGCACACCGTTGTTGTCGAACTCAACATCTACAGTCATTGTCTGAGCAGCTGGCGCGGTGAACGTGCTGTTACCGGCAAATCCTTGCAGTGTCGTGCTATTCGCTACAGTCAAAGCATTTAGATTTATGGTAGTCCCCGCTGCGCCATTAACTGTGAAATCAAATTTTGTTGTAGTAAAAGCCGAGGAACATGCTGCGACAGTAATTCGCGCTTCGCTTCCCGAAACCAATTCGGGAAGTTCAAATTCAAAGGAACGCTCGTTTTCTACGGTAAAATCTTCGCCGAACCACCGCCGGCCGAGACGAGCAACATTTACTAAATCTTCTTCATGAAACAAATAAGCATCGTAGCTGTCGTAAATCGTTGCAGGCTCTGCTTCCGGTTCTACGAAAGTGGAAACGCGTTTACCTTGTCCGCCAACCGTTATATAATAGTAAGCTTCTTTACTGTATAAATTATTATGAGTTAAATTCTCTAAATTCCAATTATCAACTCCTTCGCCGTAAAACAAAATGTAATCCGTTGCATCGAATTTCCCGTCTGCTTCACCAGATACATAGATTGCATTTTCTGCCAGATCGATGGGATACTCCACATTGTTTCGCAAGGGAAGCATACGACCTCCATTGCCATAAATTCGAATCTGTCGAGGATCGATTTGATTCACCTTTATACCTAATTGCTGTAAAAATGTGCGCGAAATGCGGTAAAGACCAGACTTTTCAACAGCGATTTTATACCAAGTACCTGAGGACAACACCGAATTTTGGATTCCTACAAAATTAGCGGCGGAACGTTCTTGCAAAATTTGGCGTGCCTTTAGGCTATATGAAAACGACCTTAAACGAACGGGAGTTCCGTTTAAACGAGCTATTGCGTTTACCTTAATTCGGGCTTTTGATTGATTCCTTGCTTGGCTAACAAAAAAGTTTGCTCGAAAACTGTCGGGCAAAACAACCTGACCTAATGTTGCCAGTTGGATAGTAGACAGCGGCTCGGTGACAATATTATCAAGAAAGACTTCATATGAACCCGATGGAACATCCTTTACAATATGAGCATACTCTATTAAATGCGTTTCGGAATCAAAAGAAAAATGTGTCGCATCAAAAGCAAGCGGACTCAAAAGACTACCCGTGGTGGGATCGAAGCGAGGTTCCGTCCATTTAATGGAAATAGAACCATTTGTTTGTGCAAACAAACGGCAAGAAACGACTAGCAACAGAACAAGAAATGTGCGCATTAGTAGGGAAACGTAAACTTTTGGTAAATATTTCGGCGGTAAAAATAAATTTAAAATACAGGGAAAAACAATA
Source organism: Flavobacterium sp. (assembly GCF_027490375.1). Taxonomy (GTDB): domain Bacteria; phylum Bacteroidota; class Bacteroidia; order Flavobacteriales; family Flavobacteriaceae; genus Flavobacterium. The sequence goes on along the minus strand of NZ_JAIXYH010000060.1, from coordinate 72,937 downwards.
AACAGATGCTTAATTCGTTCTAAGGTTGTGCAGATTTAAGAAAGCACTTGCAATTGTTTAAAAATGTGTTGCGATATAAGACTTAATTATTATATTGCGCTCCAAAATTTTATTACCTGCTGAACGTATGAAAATAAACAAATTTCCGGCTGTACGCTTGATTTTGTCGACGGCACTTGTATTAGCTGCTGCTAGTTGTAGCAACAATTCCGGAGGAAAAAACACTTCTTCTGCTACAGGATGGAAGCTAAATGACAAGCGAGGAGGATTTCAAGTAAACACTAAGTACAAGAACCAACAAGCCGCTCCTGGTCTGGTACTCGTTGAAGGTGGAACTTTTACTATGGGTAAAGTTCAAGATGATGTGATGCACGATTGGAACAACAGTCCGAATCAGCAGCACGTTCAGTCATTTTACATGGATGAAACGGAAGTAACCAATTTAATGTATATGGAATACCTAGATTGGTTAAAGAAAGTTTTTCCTCCAACGGAAGACAACTACAAGAACATCTACGAAGGTGCTTTGTTAGATACTCTAGTATGGAGAAATCGTTTGGGCTACAACGAAACAATGACGAATTATTACCTTCGTCATCCTGCCTATTCGAACTATCCAGTAGTAGGTGTAAATTGGATTCAGGCTACTGAATTTGCAAAATGGAGAACTGATCGTGTTAACGAGGCACTTCTTGAAAAAAATGGCTATTTGAAAAAAGATGCTAAGATATTGAATCAGAGCGCAGAAAGCACTTTCAGCACAGATACGTATCTTGCAGCTCCAACGAAAGCATACGGAGGAAATGAAGAAATCGTTCTAAAAGGTAAAAACGGTAAAGCGAAGCCAATCAAAACCAAAGGTTCAAAAGGACAACCGGGTGAAACTAAAGAGCCAACAAATATCTACGCTCAAATTAGCTCTGGTATCATGTCTCCAGAATACCGACTTCCAACCGAAGCGGAATGGGAATATGCAGCAGCCTCAGATGTTGGAAATCGCGAATACAACAATTATAAAGGACAGAAGAAATATCCTTGGAAAGGCACTTACACACGTTCGGGAACAAGAAAATTCCGTGGTGATCAGTTAGCAAACTTCAAACAAGGAAAAGGTGACTACGGTGGAATTGCTGGTTGGTCTGACGACGGAGCAGATATTACAAATGCCGTTAAATCTTACCCACCAAACGATTTTGGTTTATATGATATGGCAGGAAACGTATCTGAATGGGTTGCCGATGTTTACCGTCCGATTGTAGATGATGAAGCGAATGACTTTAACTACTATCGTGGTAACGTTTACACAAAGCAAAAAATTGGTGACGATGGAAAAGTAGAATTAGTTACGCCAGAGAACATTAAATACGATACAATTAGCAATGGAAAAATCCTTGCAAGAAATTTCCCAGGCCAAATCGCTACTGTTCCTGTTGATGATAAAGAAACCTACTTACGTCAGAATTTTGACAAAAGTGACATGAGAAATTACCGCGACGGTGATAAGCAATCTACTCGTTACTTTGACTTCGGAAATTCTGAAGACGACGATAAGAATAAAGATACTAAGCGTATGTACGACTCACCAAAGCACAACGTTACTGTTGACAGCCTTGGACAATTGAGCAGAAAATTTGATAAATCGAGCAAGCGTACCACTCTAGTAAATGATGATGTTCGTGTTTTCAAAGGTGGAAGCTGGAGAGACCGCGCCTATTGGTTGGACCCTGCGCAACGCAGATACTTCCCTCAGGATATGGCTACAGATTATATCGGGTTCCGTTGCGCAATGTCGCGCGTTGGACCAAAATCCGACAAGAAAAAAAGAGCAAGAAACTAATAGTTAAAAGCACTGTTTTAAAGTAGCCGATTTCACAAGAATCGGCTACTTTTTTTTAGTATTTTCACCCATTCAAAGCAAGATCCCTTCCGACATGTCGATTTCAGATTTACATCAAATTTTTCTTGAATCATCAGGTATTTCAACAGATACTCGCAAGATTCAACCTAGCTCCATCTTCTTTGCCTTACGAGGTCCTAATTTTGATGCAAATAAATTTGCTGCTGAAGCACTAGAAACTGGCGCCTCTTATGTCGTTATCGACAATCCAAAATATATATTAGATAACCGAACCCTTTTAGTCGATAATTGTCTAATCGCACTACAACAACTGGCGCACTATCATAGAAATTTTCTTGGTATTCCGATTATTGCACTAACAGGTAGTAATGGAAAAACAACAACTAAAGAACTAATTCACAGCGTTCTAAAAGAGAAGTTCAACACTAAGGCAACAGTTGGTAATTTAAATAATCATATTGGTGTTCCACTAACTCTTTTGTCGTTCGACAGAGAAACTGAAATCGGGATTGTTGAAATGGGCGCTAATCACCAAAAAGAAATTGAGCAACTCTGCCGAATAGCTGAACCTGATTTTGGGTACATCACTAATTTTGGGAAAGCACATTTAGAAGGCTTTGGCGGCATCGAAGGTATCATCAAAGGAAAAACCGAACTATTCAAGCATCTGCTTTCGCGACAAAAAACAGCATTTATTAATGCCGACGACCCTATTCAAGTACAAAAGTCGAACCATATAAAAACTGTTACCTTCGGAATTGAAAACTCTAAAGCCGACATTCAATTCTATAATCTAGCTAACGAAACGGAAGTAGGTGTAAGGTTACGCGATCAGAAAATTGTATCTAAGTTAGTTGGCAGGTACAATATTCCAAACATTTGCGCTGCCATTGCGATTGGTGTATACTTTGAAATTCCCATTGAAAATATAAAAGCAGCCATCGGACAATACACGCCAACAAACAACAGGTCGCAAATTATAAAAATCGGTAAGACGGAGATTATTTCAGACGCCTATAATGCGAACCCCAGCAGTATGGAAGCTGCTTTACGAAATTTATCTGCTTCTAAAGCATCTAGCAAACTCGCTATATTAGGAGATATGTTCGAATTAGGCTCAGAAAGCAGTGATGAACATGCTAAACTTCTTTCATTGGCAGCCCAGCTCGGACTTCCGACGGTGTTCATTGGACCCACTTTCTCGCTGGTAAAAGGTTCCCATGAGAATCAATGGTTTTATTCTAGTTTCGATGATTTTGCCTCACATTTTGATCAAAACGTTGCCGATAAATTAGTGTTGATAAAAGGCTCACGAGCCATGGCATTGGAGCGCGTTGTACCAATTATCGAAAAAATGAATCAAAAAACCAACTAATTTGTTCAATTCATTTAGTAAAGAATAAGCTGCGCAAAGTAAAATTCACTATTTTTACGGTAGCTCGAGAAGTACCCCCAATTATCAAAGCTGTCGCCATGAGGTATGTGCTGCTTTTTTTATTACTAGCTGCTAAAAGCTACAGTCAGCTTACCGCATTCACCGTTGACGTAACGCCGGTTGCAGAAACTTGCCCCTCTAACGGAAGTATTTCTATTGTTGTAAATAATCAAACTGCTGGCAGTAGCATAACTTTTTTTATATACGAACTGCCTAACACAACTAATCCAATAGATCAGTTTACTACTTTACAACGCGGTTCACTAAGTGCTGGAAACTATCGATTAACAGCCGTTCAGACGCTTGGAAACGAGCAAAACTCAGCTAGTGAAGATTTTACTATTGTGGAACAGTTAACCGAACTGGAGTTTTCAATAACACAAAGTGTAAGCAGCTCTTGTAATTCAAATGCAGGCGTTTTAACTGTCGATGTATCTTCCGGCAATCCACCTTACTTGTATGATATTATAAGCGGGCCTATCATATTTCCGCAACAAACTTCAAACGTTTTCTCTGGCTTACCCGCAGGCGAGTTTTTAGTAAGAGTTACCGACTTATGCGGATCCGATGTATTTGAATACACCTTAACACTCCCATTAAACCAGATAACCATTGGTTTGAATTCTTTACCGCTAACGATAAATTCCTGTACTTCGACTACTTCCACCAATGCACTAACGGCTGGAGAAGGAACCACCATAATCTATCCATTAACCGCAACCTACACGATCAACTATCCAACGGGCACTGTGGTTGTTTCAACCGTTATTTCAAACGGACCATCTGATGTTTTGGAAATCAGCCGCGATTTTGAGCTCTTTCCTGGTGTTACTTATACCTATGACCTGCAAATAGTTGACTCTTGTAACACCATATTTAATAGTAACGGAAATGAAATAGCATTTGATCCCTCTGCGGCACTAAGTGGCGAGCCTAACGAATGCTTGCAAGATAATTTGATATTAAATGTCAGCAACATATCTCCGCCCTATTTTGTGAATTTTACAGCTGCTCCACCCACTTTTGTCCCTACCGATTTTGTTGCAACATATCCCGGTCCATTCACCAACACGGGCATTACCTTCGGAGATGAAACAAGCTTGCCTCCTCCCGGAATCTACGAAGTATCTATTTCAGATGCCTGTGGGCGAACTGCAACGGCGCAATACGAAATAATCGAAGAAGAAATTGAACCAGAAACACGAGCATCTAATGGAAATTGCAATACGGGTACAGGAACAGTTAGAATTTCCCTACCACAAGATCGCGAAATTGTACAAGCAATCATGGTCAGTGCTCCTGCTGCGTATCCTAATCCCGTTCCAATTGATGTATCAGGGAATATCATTTCTAGCAGCGGAGATTTAGTTATTACAGGCCTTCCCATTGGAACTTACGATTTTACCTTAGTAGATAATTGTGGAACCGTTTACGATTCTTCCGACGTTACCGACGCCACAATCCAGCCCTATCAACCGCTTGCTCTCAATGCAGCCGTTGCACCTAGCTGCAGCAGTGGCTTCGGAGCGGTAAGAATCCGTTCCGGAAATGGCTCCCTCACAAGTTTACAAATTATAGCTGCTCCTGCTGCCTACCCTTTACCCTTGCCAGCTAATGTTAGTTCATTAATAACGAGCGGAACTGCTTTTTTACCCGAATTACCTGCGGGCGATTATGTATTCGAAGGAGTTGATGTTTGTGGTGTCACGCAAACAATCAATGTTACTGTTGTTGGCTATGTTCGCGGAACTGCTAACTATATCTATGAACAAAACTGCGGTTCTTTTAATCTTACCGTAAACGATACAGGGAGTATTTTAGGTAGTAATTACTGGTGGCAACGATTCAATCCTGCGGAACAAGTCTGGGAACATCCACTTACTGGTGAAAATTATGTCGAAAACACCGACTTAACCGAAAACAATGCCATTGCTTTAACTAACGGAGAAGTTCTTTTAAACCAGTCAATTATAGGGACATTCAGAATCATTAAGGTATTTCAAAGCTTCAATAACGGTGTTTTCTATTGTTTAGAAGTTTTTGATCCTTTTACATTTTCAGGAAATCTTGAAGTAGTTTCAGTTTCAAGTATAGAGTGTATAGAAAATGATCCAAATAAAGACGTTTTGATTCAAGTTAGTGGAGTTCCACCCTATAATTTTAGTATTCAAGCAATTGACGGCGTACCAACTGTCATTGATAACGGAACAAACAACATCTTTCAAAATCTCAGTAATGCTATTTATGATTTTGAAATTGAAGATTCGTGCGGAAGAAGGATTTTTTATTCCGTAAACGTAAATTCTCTCGCGCCCGTTGCCTTAGCAAATACGCCAACCACACCTCAAATCCTAGCATGTACAAACCCAGGAATTACAACTGGAATCGCTTTCGATTTAACAACCTTACAACAAGAAATTTTAGGCAACCAGACAGCCGGATTATATGAAGTTAGCTATTTCGTTGATCCGATTGAAAGAGATAGTAATATTAATAGAATAGAAACACCAAATAACTTTCTAAATACCTCAAATCCACAAACCATTTATGTCCGTGTAGATAATCTAAGTACGGACATTTGTTACGGAACAACAGAGTTATCGGTCAATGCTATAGAAAACCCCATTTTGCTGCAACAACCCGAGCAAACTATCTGTGAAAATGGAACCGATGTTTTTTTGTTTGCTGAAAGTGGTTTCGACGGCTATTTGTGGAGTACGGGCGCAACAACACAGTTCATCCGCGTATCTGAAGCAGGAACCTACACAGTTACCTGTCGTAATAACCTTGGCGATTTATTTTGCGAAAGCAGCGTCGATTTCTTGGTAACAGCATCATCTGCTCCTACGGAACTATCTATAGAAACATCCGACTGGACCGAAAATCAAAATTCTATTACAGCAGTGGCAAGCGGTAGTGGCACTTACGAATACAGTATTAATGGTGGTCCGTTTCAAAGCAGCGGCAGCTTTACGGCGCTTACTCCAGGAGTTTATAGTGTAGTAGCTAACGACATTTTTGGTTGTGGAGATTTACGACGCGACGTGGTACTTCTAAATTACCCGAAATTCTTCACCCCAAATGGCGACGGCTTCAACGATACTTGGCACATAAAAAATGCGATTTTTGAACCGGGAATTGAGATATTCATTTTTGATCGATACGGAAAAATTCTGACTTCACTGCAATCTGATAGCGAAGGTTGGGACGGTACGTACAACGGACAAAATATGTTCTCCGACGACTATTGGTTTCGCGTGGTTCGCGCAGATAAACGAATTCACCTCGGACATTTTACCTTGAAACGCTAAATCTTTTGTAAAGCAGTATAGATAATTGAACTAGACCCAAGAGTAAAAACGCTGCTCCTAAAACCTGCTTCAACGAAAATGTACCGGTAAATGTGCCACTATTTAAATAACTAAGGCAGAAAATAAACGTTAACATGCCCACGGTAGTTCCTATTAAAGTGCCACCCAAATAAAAGCTAAATCGATCAAGCTTTGTGTCGGCGAACTTGGAAGAAACCACGTAAATGTTCCAAGCTACCCAAAACGGCACCTGAAAAAAATTTAAACTACTTAATAGCACTCCTCTTTGAAACGAACCGAAACTTTCGAAAGGATTTGCTGTTGTAGTTTGTGTTTCCACAGAAGAAAACAGCAAGGAACAGCCGATAGCAATTAAAAAGAAATTCGAAAACAACTTCAAAAAAAACTGCAACCGCTGTTGCTTACTCAACGCAGCCGCAAAATAGAACGTGCTCGAAATTACTAGGGCTTCAATGAGTATAACTCCAGCAATAAAGGCAAGTAAATCGGCAATTCCGATTTTTGTATAAATCGAAAATCCTACAAGATTTAAGTATCCAAGCGGAACCGACCCTATAAAAGAGATGACAAATCCGGCCAGTAACGCTCTGAGTACTTTCATCAAAAATTTTGGATGGTATGATTGAGCTTGTTATGCATGCGTAATTCTGCCATGCCTTCGCGAAACGTAAGGTATCGAAAACCGCGTTTGTGATTCATCCTGGAAATACGATACATGTATCTGAAATGTCGGCACAACTCGTTCCAAGCAAAGAAAATCCCGTGCTTCGGATCGTAAATATGTGTCGGTTCACTACCTGCACCATTCACTTCCACAAACATAAAATTTTTCCCCGCTTGTAAATCGGCTTTTGATTTAAACATCACATCAATTCGTCCGAAATAAAAATCGGGCATTTGCTTTACATATTTTTCAATACCCAAACACATTTCAGTTGTAATCCAATCCGAGTAATCGTAAAATTTCGATCCACGAGCGTGATTCCCAAACGGAACAATAATTTTTCTTTCTCCAACTTTTAAAACCTCTTGCAAATTAATCGCACCTTGCCTTTTAATCGCCGAAAGTTGCATCGCAAAACGTAAATTCTTCAGCAATAATTGTTCGATAGTCGATTTCCCATCACCAACCACAGTCATAAATTCTTTACCAACAATTCCGGTAATGCGCCCGTTTTCTTCGCCAGGAAAGCGCACATAAAAGATTCCTACCTCACTGCTGTACGGAATCAGATTTTGTAAAATGTATTTGAAGTCGGCTTGTTGGTGATAATTCAACCATTGTTCCGAATTTTCCAACTTAACAACGGCCGATCCACGCAAACCCATATCGGGCTTGGCAATGCACGGAAACACAATGTTACTGCGCTCTCGTTCGGCATTGCAGCTATCGAAATCTGTCTCCGGCGAAACTAAAATCGTAGTCGGATACGCTTCTTGGGGTAACTGATCGTAAATGTCTTTCTTACTTTCGTTCAAATAACCGCCGTTCTTGATATTCGGATTACAGGCATTAAAGAAGAAAATGTGCCGTTCGCGCAAGGCATAAAATGCCCATTGAAAATAAATGGGAACATAAACCACCTGAAACGGCCAATATTCCCAATTGAATAGTTTATGAAAAAAAATGCGGATTTTAAGCAACGGATATCGGGTTTTCTTTGTTTTCGAGCAAATCAACATACTTCATTTCCAAACCTTTATCGGTTTCTACTAATTGAGTAATGCTTATGGTTTGCAGTTGATTTGCGCGCTTCATTACAATACCGTTTTGAGAATTACCGGCATTTTTCAAGTTGTGGAATTTGAAAATGGTATCGGCATCGGGCTGCGGATTCCTTTCTAAAAACTCAGCAAACCAACTTTCGCGTTCCAAACGGGTTTCGGCATCGTACAAGGTAGCCGAAGAGTAAATATGGTTGTCGTTTCTCGATAAGGGTTTTAGAAACTTCTCGAAACCGTTCCAACGAAATTCGTGTAAACTGCCGTTTTGATAAATGACTAAGGTAAAAGGCTCCACACGATCGAGATCAATCGAATCGATAGCGGAAATAACATCTTCTTGAATCAGTAATTCTAGGACAATCAAACCTCTACTTAGTCGATACGGCGGTTGGTGTTTGTGCTTTTCAAAGGCTCCATTTAATAAAACAATGGCTTTTTGCTGGGTATCGGTAGCAAACCAAGTTCCGCCTGCGGCAGGATCTTTCGGAAAATACACCGATTTCCCTTTCACTTCGTAAAAACGCGGCGTTTCGGCACGACGATAAGTAACCTCGTCGCGGTTCGAAGTGATAATTAATTTATTGTTTTTGGAAACAACTGTTACTGTGCACATTGCTGTCGGTAAGCTATGGTTGAGCGTGCTACGCCAAAACTTTCAGGAATGTCGATATTCTTAATTCCGAGTAGCGCCACTTTAATCAAGGCTTGATGATGTATGCAATGCTCGTAATTGTAGAGCAATTCGCGTTGATAATTCGTAGCGATGTTCAGGTTCTGCCCGTCGACGGTTTGTACCAACGAAAGCAACTTATCTTCTTTTAGAAGACTTACTTTCAGGCCTTTAATTGCCTCGATAGCTGCTGCAACCGAGGTTTGAAGCAATAAGTCGCGTTTGCGATTGTCGTAATGAACCTCGGCCGTGATATAGGCTTGCTCCAAACATTGAAACATCTCGATAATATGGCGGGTATGTTCGCCTATGGTCGCTTCACTTAGAGAAGTATTTCTCGCAGTGTAGGCAACGTTATCGAGCTGTTCCAAAACAAACAGCAAATTATCAAGTCCGGCGTCAACAGCAGAAAACATCATGAGTTACATTTTAGTTTCAATCCTTTTTACGGGATATCTAAATACAAAGAAAGAACAAACAAGAACAATTACCGCCAAAATAAACAAAAATCCGCCGTCGTTTTGCACTTCTAGTCCTAAAACAAATATATGCGAAAAAACCGCGCCAAACATAGTTCCACCTGCAAGTAATGCGCCCCAACGCGAATATTTACCTGAAATTAGCAAAATAGCCGCAATCAATTCAACAATACCTGAACCGATACGTCCGAAGGGTTCAACACCCAACTGTGTGAAAATCCAAACACTTTCTGAGGCACCCGAAAATTTGAAAAACAAGGTTTGCAATAAAATGCCAGCTGCGGCAAATCGGGCAATGTGGTAAACAATTTTACTTTTCATTACTGATTGATTTTACGCCAATTTGCATCAGCTTTGGTTTTCAAATTCTTTTCATCCTTATTCCAACTTTTTAAGGTATTATTGAAGTACGCATTGTAAAACAAATACAATTTCCCGTCTAAAATCTTAAACGTCTTTACATCAACCTCAACCTTTTCGCCAGTAGCGCCCATCGCATACGCACACCAGCCGCCGTATTGTGGAACGTACTTTTTTGCATCGGCTAGAAACAATTTTTGGTTTGCTTCCGACTTAAAGTAATACGTTACCCCGCGAAAAGACGCTTTAAATTTAGCATCGCCTTTCTGCGGACCGCCGTTCGAGAAATACGAAACCGGATCGTAGCCTTCCAGCGCCAAGCCTTTTTCAACATTGTAATTCGAAATTTTGTCAGCGCTTTGCTGAGCGTAGCTAACAGCCATCCCGGCTACCAACCACAATAGTACCATACGTAATTTCATTTTGTTAGGTTTTAAAGTTGAAGCAAAGTTGCGGCAACTCACAAAATGAAAATGTCGGTTAGCCGACACTTGCCACTAATTTCTTAAAATTAGCGTAATTCGGAAAAGTAATTTCTTTGCGGTTATAGGTAATAACGCCCGTATTTTCAAGCTCCGACAGCAATTGAACGGCAGTTTGCCGCGACGAGCAAATAATTTGAGAAATATCGGCCTGTGTCAGGAAATTCTCCAAGGTAACCGCCGCACCTGTTTGTACGCCGTCTTTTTCCGACCAATCGTTTAAGAAGTATAACAAGCGTGATTTGGCATCTTTTCGCATCAAATTTTGATAGCTGTTACGAATCCGACGCATTTTAAAGCCAACGAATTTGGTGTAACTGAGCGCTAATTCGGGGTATTTGAGCAATAAGTTCTCGAAATCGGCTACGGTAAAGCTGCAAATGAGCACTTCGTCGGAAAGCACTTTCGCTTCTGAGGTATAGGTGGTATCGGGTTCCAGCGTGACGGCGCCAAACAAATCGCCGCGTTCGAGCAAATCTTCAACCGATTCGTTGCCCGCTTCGTCGGTTACGGTAAGTTTTATACGTCCTTTTTTAAGTAGGAAAATCCGCGGTTCTTCGATTTCAGATAGGCGGATAATTTCGTTGTGCTTTGCTTTTTTAAAACCCGTGATGATACAGAGTTGTTTGATTTGCTCGTTTTTAAGCACTTGAAACAACTTATGGTCGCGCAGGTACCAATATTTTAGTGTATCACTCATGTGCTAAAATTACAAGTTTTGTTGAATTGAAAGAAAGAATTTTTAACAACTGTTTTTTATTTTTTTGGGCGTTCCGGCGCCTCAGTACTGGAAAGACGTTTCAGGCGCCGTCGGGTCTTTCGCTGCAATTGGTTTTTTGCCCGACGCGGATCAAAAAACAAGATTTCCGCTACAACCCCTAACGCGGGGAATGTGCGCAAAAAGCGATCGTACGAAAAAAGTACCTTTACAATCAAAAATCGAACATGATATACCGAAGTTGGAGATGCTGGCGGTTTTCAGCGAACACAGCTTAAAAATTGTTTTCTAAAAAATTCCGTAACGCGATTTCAATTTTGGGGCGTTTGTCAAACTAGTCATAAAGTTGGAGAGTGTGCGGAACGAGGAAGCTGCCAGTTATCATTTTATCGTGTAACTTACGCTACGTCCATTTCCTTGCTTTTCAATCAGCTCTTTTTTAAGCAACTCGGACAAGATTCTTTTTACAGTTGGAGCTGGAATCGCCAACTTTTCGGAAATTTCTCCAGATTGTATGTGCGGCCGATTTTGAATAACAGTATAAATAGATTTTTCTCTGGACGAAAGTTGTGTTTCCAAACCGCTTTTTTGCAGTTTTATCATTAGTTGCGATTGTATATTCGACAAGCAATTCAAGAAAAATAGTATCCAATCTGTCACATCTTCATTTGGGCGTTGAGCCTGACAACTTCTAAGCGTTTGGTAGTATTCGTTTTTTCGACTTTCAATTTCGTGTTCAAGACTAACGTATTGTATCCACTTATATCCGTTTTTGAGTAGCAAAAGTGTTGAAATCAAACGGCTTATTCTGCCGTTTCCGTCTTGAAAAGGGTGAACGCTCAGGAAATCATATACAAAAGTTGCTACCTTGATTAAAGTGGGAACTTCCATTTCATAATTATACCAATCAACTAAATTCCTGATGGCATCTTCGGTAGCAAATCCCGCTTCAGTGGTTTGGAAAATGATTTGTCTTGTACCGTCAGGATATGAGGCTTCAACTGCGTTACTATGCATCTTATAATAGCCTTTATGCCATTGGTCTTTGGCACTGTATCTCATCAAACTATTGTGTAAACTTTTGAGATGATTTTCTGTTACGTTGATGCTTGCATGCGATTCCGAAATCAGATCCAATACTTCAAAATATCCGACTACTTCCTGAGAATCTCTATCCGTAAGTTTGCTAATATCAATTTCTTGAAGTAGTGCATCAACTTCTTCATCACTCATCTTGTTGCCTTCAATACGGTTTGAAGCCCCAACGCTACGAACGGTTGCAATGCTTTTCAGTTCTTTGAGACTCCCACCTTCTCTACGTTCAACAGCAGTCCAATTTGCATCAAAACGGTCAATTTCACTGATCAAGTTAATCAGTTTCCAGTCAATATTCAATTTAAAGTTATAGACTCTGCTGCTCATTTCGATACGATTTGATACGCAAAAATACGATTATGATTCGAAACGGCAATTAAAAATCGATACGATTTGATACGTTTATATTTGATAACGAGACGAAAGAAGTACTTATACTCACTCATAACTTTTTTTGGGCGTTCCGGAGCCTCAGTGCTAGAAAGCTGTTTCAGGCGCCGTCGGGTCTTCCACTGCAATTGGTTTTTTGCCCGACGCGGATCAACAAGATTTCCGCTGCAACCCTTAACGCGGGGAATGTGCGGAGCGCTATCTACTAAAAGACCACGACCATACTATCTCTTATTCAACCTGCGAAGTTTATGGATGTTATACTTTTTACCGAGAAGTTCCTCATTACTTTCTTTACGCTGCTGCGAATCCCTTTGATCGCGCTTTTTTATGAATGATTTTCTGAAACCAGCTGCAAAAAAGAACAGGATTATCCCTAAGCAAATTGTGCCCGTACCGTTTAAAGTACCCGCTACCAGCCCACCTTGTTTATTAAAAAACCAGCCCGAATCTTCCACCGAAAATACTTGTATCACCACTCCTAAAAACAAAAGTACAAGTGCAGTGGCAAGCGTTAACTTATATAGAACTTTTGTTGTTTGCATCGGAGCAGTTGTAAAATTGTATTGAAAAAAAAATCAGAAGGCACTCTAATTTACAAATTGCAAATTAGCCAATTCGCGCCCCACTTCATTTAGGCCATTTAATATGCGCGTCGTTTGCTTGCTCGAAGGTTTTTTATGGCCGTTAACATAGTGCGAGAATAACGTGGGATTCATGCCAATTCGCTCGGCTAAATATTTGGAGTTTATGACGCGATAAAATTGAAAAAACTGTTTGAAATCGATTTCTAGTTCGATGTTATCGCTACTCAAGTTGTGAGAATCTGCTTCAAAGGCAAGCTCCAAGGCTTCGAGTAGGTTGTTTTGAAGCTCGGTCATGGTTTTTCCCGTTGTAAAAACAGGCAAATCGTTTGAGAATGCCGAAAATCCGGTTGCTGTTTTCTCAACAATAAATTTGTATCTCTTTTTCCGTTTCATGACTATTTCTTTCGAAATTAATTAATACCTGCTTCCTTAAGAATTCGTTTTTCCAAGCCTTTAGCAATTTCATTACTAACGCTATTTGGCATATACAGGAATTACAAAGTAAATAAAAATTTACCTGAAAATTACATTAAAGTAAATAAAAATATACTTTTTGTTGTTTAGGATGTTTGATGCAGCGCATGAAAAATATAAGAACACTGTGCTTGGAGGATTGTTCTCTGCTTTTGTGGAATAATCATCTGCAAACTACTGTTATTGGCCAAATATCCGAAGGGATTTAAGCTCAATTTTTCTAACGAACTCATGTTATAAATACATCTGGCACTCATACTTTTTAGATTAATTTCAGAAAGTTTTTGTCGATTTCCTGAAGCTTCGTTTCATGTAATATTCATAGCCCCAATTACCGAATAATCCGATCCCTGCAATAAGTAAAATAGCGATTCTAATTTCAGAATTTTCGATATACTCTTTTGCGAAGAGATAAACCAACAACAGTACACCGCTAAGCGTGTTTATGGTATTTACCAGCCAAAGTCTTTGCCCGTATATGGAGTAGTTGAGCCAATTTTTGAAGCTGTCGTTTTTGGGATCACTTTTTGTAAGATACTTATAAATAGGAGTGGATGTTTTATAGTCTCTGAGACGGTACGAAGCCATACCTTTAAAATGCAAAATTCCGTTATACCACTGATCTTTAAGTTCCTCGGCATTAAATCTAATAAGCTCACTGTCGATAAGATTTAGATTTTTGGTTGCAAAGTCAACCGTCTCATTAAACCGATCTTTTTGATAAACTGCATTTAAGTACTGCCAAACTATTTCGATGAAAAGTCGAAGATCTTCTTTGTCTTTAAATGTCTTGATGTTATTAAGCGTGAGACTGTTTTTGGAATAAAAGTCGATGGTGTGTTCCGGTGCGCTTTCAAAGTTGAGCTTTAGATCGTTGTATATTTTCTCGATATTATTTGTCATAATCGTATGTAAATCTATAACAATTTATATCGACTCTGCGCTAAGATACGTGAGAGATTGCGGAGTGACAATGACACCAACTACAAAAGTACCCTTTGCTTTTTAAACTCAAGACGATATTCCGGAATAAAAATGCTGGCGGTTTTCTACGAACGCGACTTTTTATCGTTTTCACTACTAAAATCCGTGATTTGATTTCAAGTTTAGGATGGTCTAAAACTAGCCTTGAAGTCGGGAGGTTTGGGGAGTAGCTTCAAAGTCGGGAGGGTTTGTGATGCAGGGGTAACCTGTCTTGTAATTAATCTTACCCGAAGATACATTTTTCCACTAAACTTTATAACGTATTTCCCAGCCCCGGTTGCAGCGGCAGCCCGGAGAAAAAGACGCTTGTTGGAACCGCAACTGTGGTGGCGACGGCAGAAGCCCGCCGCAGTGCGTGTGAAAACAGCGTGTTTTTTGAGGACTATAGCGGAAAACGGGAGTAGCTGCCCAATTATAATCTAGAAACGAATGTTGCGTTTTCTACTCCTTTTTGAGAATGGTTATGAAGGCCGATTCGTTTTTCTTTATGGAAGAAAGTAATTCGAAAGTGCGGCCGTCGTCGTATAATACGATTTTTGCAGTATTTGGTGTTATTGTGCCTTCGTTCACGGCGGTAATCTTAAATTCGTTTGGAATCGAAAGGTCTAAAGGCATTGAAATTGTCTTCTTTTCAAGCTTAACTTTATAATTTTCAAGTATTAATTTTCCGTTGTGGTACAAATTAATGGCATCCCCATCTTCTTTTCCTGCGTCGTAAATTTGGATTTTAACGTTTTTTGATTCCCAAAATACGCTTAAGTTCTGATCTTTAGATAGTTTATTGATTTTCAAGCTATCTAAGATTGCGAGTGGATTACTTTTCTCCTTCGTAGCCTGATCGATTCGCTTCGACTTTTGAATCTTTTTATTTACTCTTCCTGCAAGGTTATAAATTTTGGTACTGCCAACGAGTGCAACAGTTCCATCAATACATTTAGTTTTGTTTTTATACAGACCTTTGAAGTTGCCTTCAACTTTACTGACTTTCTCAACGAGTTTTACCTTACCGGTGAAATTTACGAAGCAAAAGGAGCTTTGCGAAAACTTTGATTTGGTGTACAGAATGTCTTTTTCCTGAAACGAAAGCTGCTTGGTTTTTCGGTCGTAGGTGCCTGTAATGGTATTTTTAGTTTCGTGAACTCCGTCTAAGTCGGAGATCGAATAACCTTTAATTATTCCGTTATTTTCCTCAAAAACAATTCGATAGGTGATTATAGTTTTGTCGTTTCCATTTAATTTTATCGCGCCGAAAAATTCGTAGTTTGATTGTGCTTGCGTTAGATTAAAAACTAAAAAAAAAACGACAATCGAATTATTTAAAAATTTCATTTTCTTTAACAGAATTTTTTTATGTTTGTACAAATCTAAACATTTTTAATTATGAAATTTAAATTATTTTTGATGGCGTTGCTAGTAACGCTTGGAGCATTGACGGTATCTTACGCTTCGTTCCCAGTTCAAAGAGCTGCAGACAACAACGTTACTGTAGTTGAGAGCAATGATGACGATTTATCTTCACCAGCAGCAGTTGGAGGCGGAAAAAGTCAAATTATCGCTTTAATTCTTTGTGCTTTAGTAGGTGGTTTAGGAGTTCACCGTTTTTATCTTGGGTACACTTGGCAAGGTATTGTTCAGTTGCTTACTCTTGGTGGATGTGGAGTATGGTCTTTGATCGACCTTATCAGAATCATTACTGGAAGCCTAGAGCCTAAAAACGATTCGTATACAACAACATTCTAATTTAGTTCAATGGAAGTAATTCGTAAAATTATTTTCTACGCAACTCATGTAATAACTATAGCAGTACCCTTTGTACTGTGGGCACTACCGTCTGATTTTTTTGACAACGGTGAAAGTATTTGCTTGTCTGTGCGCCTGGCGGGAATCGAATGTTACGCTTGTGGTCTTACAAGGGCTACTATGCACTTTATTCATTTCGAATTTGCTGAAGCAGCACAGTACAACAAACTTGCTTTTATTGTAGTACCTATGTTGTTTATGATGTGGATTAAATCATTTTACGATATCCAAGGCAAACGAATGCCTGGACCCATTGGAAAATTAATGTATCCAAAAGGAGCTGCTTAAGCTCCTTTTTTTTTGGCTATAACTCAAGTACATCGGCGCTCATTTATAGAGAACGTACTAGCATGGTGCGAGTCCGATTCATCAGCTCGAAGGATTTCATAAACTGAAAATTCACTAGCGGAAACAAAAAAACCAAACTTAAAAGCCTGTGTTAGAATTTAAGCTTGGTAATTTAAATCATGTGAGACAGCTGAACAGTTATCATTCGCAGAGTTTTCCTTCTGTCGCTATTGCTTTCCAGAACGATTGCAAGAATAAATTACATCTATGGCTTAGCTATTTGTTTAAACTGCGTATGTACTGTCGCGCTATTTTACCCGAAGGCTTTAGTTCCGATTCTTTCCACGGTCCACCGTCGGAGACATCGCCTTTTAAGACCGAGCAGGTTTCTTCTTTGTTGGAAACCGACCAGACAATCCAGCTTATTTTTCGGGCTTCCATCCAATCGATGTATTCTTGCCAAGCTTGTTCGTTTAGCGGTCCGTCGCCGGTGGCTTCCATACCTGCCGATTCCGACACAAAAATCGGTAGATTCTTTTCCAACGCTTCGTCGGTTCGATCACGCAGCCATTTCTCGTGTGTGCCGGCATAAAAGTGCATGGTGTACATCAGGTTAGAACTGCTGGTAATCGGATCGGCTGCAGGTAAATGCACGTCTTGATCCCAGCGTGGAGATCCTACCAAAATAATGTTATCGGGATCATTCTTCCGAATTACGGCAATAACTTGCTCGGCGTAGGCTTTTACTTCCGGCCAAGTTTCTTCGTCGGGTTCGTTTACAATTTCGTAAATCAGGTTTGGCGTGTGTCCGTATTTCTTCGACAACCAATCGAAAAACACTAGTGCTTCTTTAAGATTGAGGTTATGGCTGTGCCAATCGGCAATGACGTAAATGTCGTTTTTAATTGCGGCTTTTACCACCGTTTCTAATTTCTCGGTAGCGTACTGCGGATTTTGCGTGTAGGTAAGCTCGTGTCCTTCAATACCCATAGCGGCGCGCACAACATTGCATTTCCAGTCGGTTACCAATGTTTTTACTGCTTTTTGGTTGTAAAAACGCGGCCAGTAATTGTGCCAGCCAAAGCTCATACCACGCAATTGTATGGGCTCGCCTGCCTGATTACACAATTGTGTACCGATAACTTGTAAGGATTTGTGCTTCTTCACGACTTGTGCCTGACACAAATTGCAGAGCATTAGAGCTAGGAAAAGATATTTTTTCATGATTTACTTTTTTTCGCGCAAGCGTATCACACAAAGATCGTGCGCTTCGATTTTAGTTTTGAAATTCCGTTTTGTATTTGCCATTTTATTTTCGAATAGGGATTTGAACTCGTAAACCTGTTGTTTTGCATTGAATTGGTGTCCGAAATCTGGATCGGTTATTTGCCATTTCGAGAAATCGAAGTTTAGTTCTGCGGCCGACTCGCTTCTGTTAAGAAACGCAAAAGCCCATTCGTTACTGGCGAGCGGTTTCGCCCAGTAATCGATTCCATTTTCAGAATGAAACTTAAATCCTTGCAATCCGAGTTCGTCTTGATTAATAGCAATCAGGTCGCGGTTAGTGAGTAAATCTCGTGTTTGTTGGTTCATTTTTGTAATGTCGTTTCCAGCGATAAGCGGAGACGCCATCATACACCAAAGTGCAAAGTGCGATCGGTCTTCGGCTGCTGTCATCCCGTTGCCCACTTCGAGCATATCGAAATCATTGAAATGATCCGGATCGGCGTATTTCCGTATGTCTTTGCGCATTTCCAGTATACGTAATACGCCCCAGGACGACCAAGTTCCGTGATTGTATTCGCAATCAAAACACGGGTAGATATCGCCGGAGATTCGCCACATTTGTCCGACATCTGTTGCCCAAAGCCACGGCTGATTATCGCCCCATTCGCACAAACTAAAAATGATTGGCTTTTTGGTTGCAGCGAGTGCATTTCGCATGGTGGTATAGGCTTCTTTAGCTTGAATGCCCTCGGTATTACACCAATCGTATTTAAGAAAATCGATTCCGAGTTTGGCGTAAAAGCGGGCATCTTGATATTCGTAGCCACGCGTTCCCGGATAACCGGCGCAGGTTTTTGTTCCGGCACAGTTGTATAAACCAAACTTCAGGCCTTTTTTATGCACGTAATCGATGAGCGCTGGCAGTCCGTTTGGAAATTTCACTGGGTCGGGAACTAGGTTTCCGTTTTCGTCGCGTTCTTTGGCCATCCAACCGTCGTCGAGAACCAGGTATTGGTAACCGGCGTCTTTCATTCCTGAAGCTACGAGGGCGTCGGCGGTTTTCTTAACTAGCTCTTCGTTGATGTTGGTTTCGAAGGTGTTCCAAGAATTCCATCCCATCGGAGGTGTTTTAGCTAAGCCAATGGGTTTCTGTGCGAAGATGGATATCGAACAGCAGCAAACAAGTATTTTAAATAGTTTATTCATAATTTCAAGAAAAAAACCCTGCAAAACAGGGTTTTAAAAAACTAACTCAATAAAAAATTTCAACCTAAAATGAAATGAATTTGTTCTTATTGGTAAAAACCAAGATCATCGATGTATAATTTATCGCCACCGCCGTTATTAAACTCTTGGAATACTATTTCGTTGATAGTACCTGGATTCCCTCCTATTTCAGACCATGGAATATTGAAGGTTGTCCAGCCTAAATTATTGAACGATATTTCTTTACCGGCACCGTAATTTCCGTTTACAACAACTTTGAATTTACCGGTTTCTTGAGTGCTTTTGAGCGAAACTCTTAGACCTGCAAAACCTGCGGTACTAGCTGGGGCCGCGAACATCGGGAATTTAAATCCTACGTAACCACCATAATTGGCTTCGATAGAAGATTCGCCTTGGCTTTTTTCAGCAGTACTTGCTGTAAATCCGCTACCATCCCAAGGTCCGAGCCAGTTTTCTACAAATGAAGCTGGAGCATCGTCGTAAATTCCTGTCCCGATAACTTGCGGTGCAGTACCGTCACCAGAAAGTGTTGTTACCGTAACTTGTTTTAATTGTGAATTTGGAGGAAGCGTGAACGTGATTTTATCGAACGCAACTGTTAAAATAGTTGCAGGTGTACCTCCAACGGTAACTTCTGGATTGATAAAGAAAGATCCATAAACGGTAACAGTATCGCCTGTTTGCGCATTTACAGGATTGATGCTTGTTACTTGTGGCGCAGGAGGTGCGATGGTAAAATCATACTCAGCAGACCCATTTACTGTCTCAATTCGGAGCTTATTGCTTTGATCTTGATACGGTGTGGTTAGCGGAACAGTAACAAAGATTGTTGTATCGGTTACTAAAGTTGGATTAAAAGCCGCTTCAAAATCGTTAAAAAACACTTTTTGCAAGCCTGTAAATCCTTTTCCTTGAATCACATAAACGTTGTTGGCGAAACCAACATTAGTAGGTTCAAGATTTGTTGGATTTCCGTCCTCATCTACTGCTGCACTAACTTTTTCGATCACTGGCGCCGCAGAGCTCGACGATTCGTCCGACGAGCAGGATGTATTTTGGAACAACATTCCAAAAACAAGCATCCAACTCAAAAATTTAAAAATTGATTTCTTCATGATAATTAGAAAATTTAATTAAAAGTGTAAGGCACTGGTGGCTCGGCTAGTTTTGGATTTTTAGCCAATTCATTCGTTGGGTAAGGCAAGATAAAATCGCTTTCTTCTGGTGTAAACGATTGTGCGGTAAGACGATCCCCACGGTTTTGTGCCGCCATGATTGCGATAGCTTGTGCACGAGGAATTCGCCCTAGATCGAACCAGTAATCACCTTCGAAAGCAAGTTCTTTTCTACGCTCTGTAAAAATATCGTTGAACGTAATTGAAGTAACAGGCGATAAACCTGCGCGGGTTCTAACGGCGTTGAACGAGCTAAGCGCAGAGGCATCAGAGGTACTTCCACCGCCGGCTAAGATTGCTTCAGCATGAATTAAAAGAAGTTCCGCATAACGCATGATGTACGTATTATTTTCCATCATTGCCCACTGATCAGCGCTTCCCGTCGCAGCACCATTTACGATACCAATACAATACTTTTTGATTGCTGCACCTGCGTTTTGCCCGCCAATTTGATCGGCTGGTGGCACAACAAGCGGACCGAAAGCAGAACCAATTTTTGCTAAAACATTTGGATATGTTGCTCCTGGAAACATGATGGTTTCTCTTCTGCGCAAGTCATCAGTTGTGTATAGTGTAAGGATATCTTGGGACGGTCCGAATACACCGCCGTACGAAGCATTTGATGTACTTACAGTTCCGTTGCTGATTCCGAATTGGGTGTTGCAGTTACTTGCGTTTCCATATACACCAACGTTTTTCCACTGTAAAGCAAAGATAGACTCTTCATTGTTGTTGTTTGGATACGTAAAAAGATCAGCGAAAGATTTGCTTGGCAATTGTGAACCGCCTAACAATTTAAATTCGCCAGAGCTGATTACATCTTCTGCCATGGCTCTCGCATCTGAATATTTTTGCTGATATAAATACACTTTAGCAAGCATCGATTTTGCAGAGCCTTGGGTAACTTTTGCATTATCAGTATAATTTCCGGTACGAACACGGTCATAAAGACGATCGATAGCTTGTTGGTAATCTTGCTCAATCAGCTGATAAATATCTTCAA
The DNA here is from genome assembly GCF_027490375.1 of Flavobacterium sp. Classification (GTDB taxonomy): domain Bacteria; phylum Bacteroidota; class Bacteroidia; order Flavobacteriales; family Flavobacteriaceae; genus Flavobacterium. The sequence continues at coordinate 51,628 of NZ_JAIXYH010000060.1, read as the reverse complement.
CTCTGTTGGTATTGATTAGCGGCGCACTTGCAAAATTTACGTTGTTTTCGATGATTGGCACCGCTCCCCATAGTCTAACTAAATAGAAATAGGCTGTTGCACGCATAAAATAGGCTTCTCCGATAGTGTTTTGAAGAACATCTTCGCTAACATTCGGCCCGACGCGTTGTTCCAAATAGTTGATAATAGAATTGGCTTGAGCAACATTTGCCCATAAAGATTGCCAACCAGCCAGCAATTCGGCATCACTTCCTGTGATCGAAAAGTTACGCATGGCATTCACATCCGAAGAATACGACATCATGTTACCCGAACCGATCTCGGCTATTGCGAAGAAAAACTTGTTGTGAAATTGAAACCAAGTTCGGTTATACATAGCATTTGTAGCCGTTGAAACCTGTTGATCCGTAGCGTAATACGAATCTAATAGAATCGTATCCTCCGAGGGTCTATTGGTAAAATCATCGCTACACGCTCCTAGAAATAAAGCTACTGCTAGAATCGGCAAGAACTGTTTTTTGATAGAATATAATGGATTCATACAAGTAATAAATTAAAATTCAAGATTAACACCAAGTGAATAAGTTCTTGGCGAAGGATAACGCCCGTTGTCGATATTGCTAAGCAAAACGTTTTGATTAAACGAACCTATTTCTGGATCGTAGCCACTGTATTTTGTGAACGTATAGAGGTTTTGTGCAGAAGCAAACACTCTAAGTCTGGTCAGTTTTACTTTAGAAAGAATACTAGTAGGCAGATTATAGCCTAAGGTAACGTTTTGAATTCTCAAATATGACCCGTCTTCGATGAAGCGATCCGATATTTCTTGGTTTGGATTAGCTAGTGAGTTTATCGGTCGCGGAACGTTTGTATTAGTATTATCTGCTGAATAAAAATTCAATGCATCGGTTAACACGTTCTGATACAATTGGTTGTTAGCAATACCATTTCTGTACGTTAAATTCATGATATCGTTTCCGACAGAACCTTGACAAAAAACCGATAAATCGAAACTTTTATAAGTGAAGTTATTGGTAAATCCGAACGTAAAATCTGGATGCGGATTACCTATAAAAGTCTTGTCGAGGTCGTTTATTTCGCCATCACCGTTAACATCTACATATTTAACATCACCTAGATACGTTTGTCCTGGAGCGCTTCCAAACGTTTGTCCGAATTGTGGCGGAGCACCAACAAATTGATCTTCCGATGTAAATAAACCATCCGTTTTATAACCCCAGAACATTCCGATCGGGTTTCCTACAACGGTGTTTGTTACATCTACTGGTAAGAAACCATTCGTATTTACGCCTTGTGTTAACGGCAAACCATCAGTAATCGCATTTACACGGTTTCTGTAGGTTGATAGGACTAAGTTGGATGTCCAATTGAAGTTGGAAGTCGATTTTAAATCAAAATTTACTGTAAGATCAAAACCTACGTTTTGCACTTCACCTAAATTTGAGAATGGAGCATCAATACCTCCATAAAATGAAGAACCTCCTGTTAAATAATCTGGCAAAGGAACTCGGAATAAGAAGCCATCGGATACCTTTCTATAATAGTCCATTCCAACAGAGAGTTTGCTTTTTAAAGTGGTAAAGTCTAAACCAACATTTGTTTGCTTCATTGATTCCCAAACCAAATTTGGATTTGGGAAATTTGAAGGTAAGAAGCTATCTGACTGGGGTGCCAACTGCGCAGAATAGGCGTTGTTAGGTATTTGCTGATTACCCGTTTCTCCATAACCTAAACGGAATTTAACATTATCTACATAAGGTCTAAGTGATTCCATGAACTTCTCATTCGAAACTTTCCAACCAAACGCGAAGGCAGGGAAATATCCTTTTTGATTATCAGTTGTTGGGTCGAACTTGGAACTTTGATCTTGTCTGATCGATACAGAAATACTGTAGCGGTCTTTAAAGTCGTACATGATCCGTCCAAAATATGAGAAAAGCGATTGGCTGCCTTTGTAACTGGTTACTTGACGTAGATCCGGATCCGATAAATTCAAACCATAAATATCGTTTGTTTGAAAACCTTCTGCATTAGCCAGAATACCTTCCCAGTGCGAATCGTTTGCTTCGTGACCTGCTAAAACAGTAAATCTGTGATCGCGAATTGAAAAGTCGTACGTTAGCGTGTTTGTGATATTCGTTGAATACCAATTCTGTCTGCGCTCGACTAAATCAGCCGTTAAATTAACTTGCGAACCACGATCGTATGAAGGAGTAAATTCTGTATTTTCAGAGAATTCGGTATTGGCATTACCTTCTAATCTGTATCGCAATCCTTTAAAAATGGTAGCTTCTGCGAAAGCGCTACCCAAGAAATTTTTACGAATTAGTTTATTGTCTTTTATAAGAGCTTCGGCAACTGGATTAAAATAGGCCACGTTTTGACCTGCTGGCGGCGCGGCGAAATCTCCTGAAAGAGTTCTAACAGGAATATCTGGAGCCTGAAGTAAGGTGTTTGATATCAAACCAACGTAACTTTGGTTCACCGTAATGCGCTCATTTGAAATACCTGCATTCACATTGGCACCAACTTTTAGCCAATCTTTAACTTTAGAGTCTACATTAACACGTGCTGTGTATCGCTTATACCCTGATCCTAGAATAATACCTTCCTGATTTAAGTAACCACCTGACAAATAGTACGATGTACCATCTTTACCACCGGAGAACGACAGGTTGTGACTGGTAACTTGTGCAGTTTGATACACTTCATCTTGCCAGTTAGTACCATTGCCTAACAGTTCTGGAAAAGCAAACTCTGCACGAGTCGGAACCTGAAATGCTTGTGCCAATGCATTTTGGTGCTGAGCATATTGTCTGAGATTCAAAACATCTAATTTATTTGCAACTGTAGTCACCCAAGAAGAACCTTCGTAAGACATCTTTCCAGTTCCCTTTTTTCCGGATTTAGTTGTTATAATGATGACACCGTTTGCGCCTCTAGACCCGTAGATTGCCGTCGCCGATGCATCTTTTAAAACATCAACTGACTCGATATCACTAGGATTGATAAGCGACAATGGGCTAGCAGCTACCGCTCCAGAACCGCCGCTTGAGCCAAAATCATTTCCAGCGATTGGTCGCCCACTGGAAGCTCTACCTGTTGCATCTCCAGAAATTTGAACTCCATCTATAATATAGAGTGGCTCATTAGTTCCTGAAATGGAAGTAACCCCACGAACACGAACGTTCGCTGCGGCACCAGGCTGACCGCTACCATTAGTAACTGAAACTCCCGCAAGCTTTCCTTGTAGCATTTGATCTACTGAAGTTTGGCGAAGATTTGCGATATCCTTTCCCTTTATGGAAGAAATTGAAGAATTGACATCGTTTCTTTTCACAGAGCCGTACCCGATTAGCACTACTTCTTCCAAGTTCTCAGTAGCCTCCTCCAATTGAACCTTTAGCTCCTTGTTGTTGCCCACCGTAATTTCTTTTGTCTTAAAACCGATGAAAGAAAAAACTAAAACATCTGATGAGTTGGCATTGATTTTAAAATTACCGTCAAGGTCGGTCATTACACCGTTGGTAGTACCTTTAACAGCAACAGATACCGCAGGCATGCCGAGGCCTTTGTTGTCTGTAACAGTTCCCGAAATCTGCGATTGCGAAAACGCTGTAGCAATACATCCGAAAAACATCAAAATCACATACAACTTAAGTTGTTTGTAACCCTGACGAAAAGCATGTCGTGATTCATTCATGATTTTTTGTCTAGATTTAGTTAATGGTTTGATTAATTAGCATTTTTTCAAGTTTTAAATTCTACTTTCTGTAAATAAGCAGAGTTAAAATTGACGATTATAAAATTATCTAGACATCAACCTCAGATGTTAATATTATTTTATCATTTAGTACTATTATTTTCTCTATCGATTTCGTAAAAAATTTGATAGTATTTGACAAAATAATACCACCGAAAAATGCAGCTACAAGAAGCGCTTCATCCCGTAAAACTCGTCGCGGTACTGACTTGGAGTAGTCTTCTTCAAACTTTTAAAAATACGATTGAAGTTCGCGATATTGTTGAATCCGCACTTAAATGCGATCTCTGAAATACTCCAATCGCGTTCGATTAACCAGCGCGCAGCATAGCCAACTCGAATGTCGTTTACGTAGTTCACAAAAGTTTTTCCAGTGCGCTTTTTTATGAATCGATTAAACGAAACTTTGCTCATCGAAACGAAGTCGGAAACCTCATCGAGTGTAATCTTATCTGAAAATTTGCGCTGCACGTAATCGTAAACCAACTTCATTTTATCGGAATCGTCAAAACGATCGGTCTCAACTGTGTATGTCGACAACAACTTCTGATTCCTTGAATTTGCCATGTCGTGCAAAAGCGAAATCGTCTCTAAAAAATAATCCATTCCATCTAATTTAGAGAGATTTAGGATGCGCTCTTTTAAATCGATTGCCGTTTTCTTCGAAAAAAGAATGCCGTGATTTGCCCGATTAAACATCTCTTTTATAGGCAGCATAATCCTTCTGGATAAAAGAGCTTCATCAAATAAATCGCCATGAAACTGAATGGTAATTTCATGAATATTCTTATTCTTGCAATGATACAGTTCCCAGCCGTGCGGCAAATTAGGACCAACCAGAACCAATTCAATTTCGTCGATTTCATCGATGTGATCACCAACAACCCGCTTGACCCCTTTTCCATTGAAAATAAAGTTAATTTCAAACTCCGGATGAAAGTGAATGGGAAAATCGAAGGTGTCTTTAACTCGATCGAAAACAAGAAAACTGTCGTCTTTAGACAAGGGTGTAATCTCTCTGTGAAACGTTTGCATAACTAATTAGTGTCAGAATGACTGCAATTATATGATATAAAAATGATAAAATAATATCATTTTGCCTGAACATCAAAAACTAAATTTGAAAATCTTAAATTTTGACACCCATATTTTAAGTAAAACACAAAGTTTTACCACATAAATTTCAGATATCCGAAAAAATTGAAAAATAAATGAAAAGATACTCCTTATATAATGTAGGAATTAGTTTGGCGCTTCTGCTTCTAGTGAGTAGTTGTCAGGCACAAAAACAAATAATTACGCCTGCAAACAAAAATGCTACTACCGAAACCCGTTTGCTGCTTCAGAACTTAAAAATTCTTGCAAAGAAAGGTGTCATGTTTGGCCACCAAGACGCGCTGGCCTACGGAGTAACTTGGCGTTACGAAGAAGGGCGATCAGATATTAAAGATGTTGTAGGCGATTATCCTGCTGTTTATGGCTGGGATTTGGGCGGTATGGAACACAACGAGGTAAACGACATCGACGGAGTTCCTTTCTCCAAAACAAAAAAATGGATCACCGAAATTTACGACCGGGGCGGAATATCAACATTTAGCTGGCACATGGATAATCCGTTGACTGCCGGCGACTCTTGGGATGTAAAACCTAATTCACTCAGCAGCATTTTACCCGGCGGCAACAAACACGAGCTATATAAAAAATGGCTCGACAACGCCGCTAATTTCTTAGCCGATCTAAAAGGAAGCGACGGAAAAATGGTTCCAATCTTATACCGCCCTTTTCACGAACTTACCGGTACTTGGTTTTGGTGGTGCCAAAATGTAGCAAGTCCCGCAGATTTCAAAGCAATCTGGAAATTCACCTTCGATTACCTTGTGAAAGAAAAGAAACTAAACCATTTACTGTTTGTTTATAATACGGCCGACTTTCAATCAATCGAAGCATTTGAGGAATATTATCCAGGAGATAACTACGTAGATTTAGTGAGCTACGACAAATACGCCAACCAAGGCGGCAAAACCTTAACAGAATGGGTGAACGACTGCCGTAAACAACTGGAAATCATGACACAATTTGCTGACAAACACAATAAAGTTATCGCAATTGCTGAGATTGGTTATGAACAAATTCCAAAACCGACGTTCTGGACACAATCTCTTCAAAAAATAACGAACGGATTTCCCGTATCTTTTGTTTTAGTTTGGCGAAACCACGGCTGGCAAGAACAAGAAAAAAAGATGCACTACTATGCACCATATGCTGGTCATCCTTCAAATCCAGATTTTCAAAAATACTACGACCATACCAATACATTTTTCCAGAAAGATCTAAGCAAGCTCAAGATTTATTCTGAACTTTTAAAGCAATAAATCGGCCGCTATGAACCTAACCACTTTTGATATTTCTATAATTGTCGTTTACTTCTTAATGATGGTTGTCATTGGCATCATCATGAAAAACCAAGCAAAGAAAAGTAAAGACAGCTACTTACTTGGCGGAAAAAAATTGCCTTGGTACATGCTTGGTCTTAGCGACGCAAGCGATATGTTTGATATTTCAGGCACAATGTTACTCGTAAGCATGGCCTTTCTGTACGGATTTAAAAGCGTTTGGATTCCTTGGATGTGGCCCGTTTTCAATCAGGTATTTCTGATGGTTTTTCTCAGCAAATGGCTTCGAAGAAGTAACGCAACTACCGGTGCTGAATGGCTTGGAACCCGATTCGGATTTTCAGACAAAGGCGTTCGCGGAAGTCATGCCATCGTAGTAATTTTTGCACTCATGCTTTGCATTGGCTATATGGCGTACGCTTTTGTTGGCGTTGGCGAATTCCTTGAAATTTTTATACCCTACGAAACCATTAAAGAAGTCGTGCCCTTTCTCGACTTTTCAATCGACACCAATCCAGAAACCAACCCGAACTTCGCTGCCGAATTAGACCATGCAAAAGATTTTACGGCACAATTTTACGGAGTGAGCATATGTTTAGTCGCTACTTTTTACAGCATTATCGGCGGTATGCACGGGATTGTATTGGCCGATTTCATCAAATACATGATAATGATCGTGTGTTCGTTATTCGTTGGCGTTATTGCGATGCAACATTTAGCCGAATCGCAAGTAGTGTTAACCGATCGTATGCCTTTGGGCTGGGATTCGCCCTTCTTTGGTAGTGAATTAGGTTTGAATTGGGAAGACAAACTTGCTGCCGCAGCTTCGAAACTCGAATCCGACGGCTATAAGTTCTTTTCAGCTATCGTAGGAATGATGTTCTTTTCCGGCGTATTGAAAAGCATGGCGGGACCAGCACCAAATTACGATTGCCAGAAAATTCTTAGCACCAAATCGCCCGAGGAAGCTAGTAAAATGAGTGGATTCATCTCCATCATTCTACTGCCCATACGTTATTTCATGGTCATGGGATTGTGCACACTCGGTATTTTATACTTCAACGAACTTCCGCTGTCGAAAACGGGTAGCGACATCAACTTCGAAAGCATCATGCCAGCTGTGATCAATACACACTTACCAACGGGCCTAGTAGGATTGGTATTGGCTGGATTCTTGGGAGCGTTTATGAGTAATTTCTCCGGAACACTCAATGCGGGACAAGCCTATATCGTTAACGATTTATACCTAAAATACATTAATCCAAGCGCAACTCGCTCAAAAACAATCAACGCCAGTTATTTAGCCGGAACGCTCATGGTAATTCTTGGTGTCGGATTAGGCCTACTGATTAAGGACGTAAACATGATTTTCAACATCATAACGGCCGGACTTTACGGAGGTTTTGTCTGCGCAAACGTACTAAAATGGTATTGGTGGCGCTTTAATGCCAGCGGCTACTTCTGGGGCATGCTGGTAGGTATTATTGCCAGCGCTATTCCTCCTGCCCTCTCGGTTTTAAACATCACCGACTACTTTGACGGAACGCGAATGCTGTATTTCTTCCCCATCTTTATCGTGATTCAGCTCATTGGGTGTATCGCCGGAACGTATGCGGCTCCTCCAACCGAGCGCGACGTACTCATAAAATTCTACAAAGACGTACGTCCGTGGGGATTTTGGAAACCTATTCGCGATGAAATTTCTAAAACCGAATCTATTGAACCTAATAAAAACATCAAGTGGAATGCCTTAAATGTTTTGCTTGGCATTACCGGACAGATTTTACTAACGTTACTTCCTATGTACGTTATTTTATCTAACTGGTCGGCAGTGAGCATCATTTTAGCTGGATTCTTAACAATCGCTGTCATTATGCGAAAAACTTGGTGGAACCGATTATCTGACTTTTAATATTACAAGGAATGATTACTGAACAAATCACACGAATTCCGAATTATGCTGAACTTATGAAACAGCATGAACTGTTCTTAGCTACAAAGAACCAAAAATTATTACACGGAAATGGCATCTACTCGCGATATAAAAATCCGGTTGTAACCGAAAATCATGTGCCTATTCATTGGCGCTATGATTTGAATGCCGAAACAAATCCGCACGGAATGGAACGTATCGGTTTCAACGCAACATTCAATGCCGGTGCAATGAAATGGAACGGCAAGTTTTTGGTTTGCGTGCGCGTAGAAGGAAATGATCGGAAATCGTTTTTTGCTATGGCAGAAAGTGAAAATGGTGTGGATAACTTCCGTTTTTGGGACAAACCCTGCGTTATTCCAGAAATCCCAGGAAACCCCGACACCAATGTATACGATATGCGCTTGGTGGCACATGAAGACGGTTGGATTTACGGAATCTTTTGCACCGAGCGCAAAGATCCAAATGCTCCTGCAAACGACACGAGTTCAGCTGTGGCTAACGCCGGAATCGTACGAACCAAAGATTTAATCCACTTCGAACGACTTCCCGACCTCATCTCAAACAGCGGTCAGCAGCGAAATGTTGTCATTCACCCGGAATTCGTCGACGGAAAATACGCCATTTATACGCGTCCGCAAGATGGCTTTATCGACGTGGGAAGCGGCGGTGGCATCGGATTGGGTTTCATTACCGATATGAAAAATCCGGTTGTTGAAAACGAACAAATCATCTTCGGAAAAAGCTATCATACCGTTTACGAACTTAAAAACGGTTTAGGACCTGCGCCTATTAAAACCAGCGAAGGCTGGCTACATTTAGCCCACGGCGTTCGAAATACCGCTGCTGGTTTGCGATATACACTTTACTTGTTTATGACTGATTTGAACGATATCGGTCGGGTGATTTATAAACCAGCCGGACATTTTATGGCACCTCAAAACGACGAACGCATCGGCGATGTTTCTAACGTTTTGTTCTCCAACGGTTGGATTGCTGAGGAAAACGGCGACGTTTACATTTACTATGCATCGTCTGATACGCGTTTGCATGTAGCTACCTCAACAGTAGAAAAACTAGTAGACTATTGCAAAAACTCACCTGTAGATACTTATACCTCGGGCGGATCTGTGCGAACGATACTCGACTTAATCGAACGCAACAAGAACTTCAAATAATAGCAACAGTTTTCATGAATACACCCACGCATCAAAACACAATAGATATAAATCGTTTGCAAAAAATGCTCGATGATATACTCGCGTATTGGATGCGAGAAACCATCGATGAAAAAAACGGCGGTTTTATCGGACAAATTGATGCGCAAGACAATAAAAATTGGCAAGCAGACAAAGGTTCCGTATTGCATGCGCGGATTTTATACACCTTTTCCGAAGCATATCAGCTAACGGGAAACACCAAATATTTGTACGTTGCCGAATGGGCTTATCGCTACATTGAAACCAATTTCTACCATAAAAATGGCATTTATTGGAGCGTTACCGCAACTGGAGTTCCGAGCGAACGTAAAAATCAAATTTATGCACTTGCTTTTACCATTTACGGCTGCGCTTCGTACTACGCTGTAAGTAAAAACGCACAAGCTTTAGCTATGGCAAACGACCTGTTGACGAAAATCGAAAAATACAGCTTCGATAGCGAATACAACGGTTATTTTGAAGCTTTTACAGAAAACTGGAAACCGCTATCCGATTTTCGATTAAGCGATAAAGACGTCAACGAAAAAAAGACTATGAATACGCATTTGCATATCGTTGAAGCCTATGCAAATTTGTATAAAGTTGCACCATCAGCCTATTTAAAAGAACGCATTCAAAATTTGCTCGATGTTATCGAAGAACATTTCATCAACAAAAAGCATTGGCATTTAAATTTGTTCTTTTCCGAAACGTGGACAGAAACCAAAAGCGTTATTTCATTTGGTCACGATATTGAAGCTGCTTGGTTGCTGCTGTGGTGTACCGAACAAGTTAAAGACGAAAATTACATCAACCGATACCGCGAAATTGCCGTTAACTTAGCTCAAGCCTGTTTTAAAGGTGTCGATTCGGACGGTGGACTCTGGTATGAATTTGATCTAAACGAAAACAAGCTGATTCGCGAAAAGCACTGGTGGCCTCAAGCCGAATTTTGGTTGGGCATGCACTGCGCCTACAAACTTACGAACGGCGAAAAGTACTTAAATGCCGTAATCGAAAACCTGGCTTTCACTGAAAAATACATTCTCGATCATGAAAACGGCGAATGGCTTTGGGGAATTTTAGAAGACAAGTCGAAAATGAATCAAGATAAAGTAGGTATCTGGAAATGTCCTTATCACAACGGACGAGCTTGCATTGAATTGCTAAAACTAAATAAAGAAAACAAATGAAAAAGTTGATTTACGTACTGTGGGGAAGTTTACTATGCATCGCTTGTTCTAGCGGCGGCGATGGTTCGGATACGCAAAATGAAGTGCCTGAACCAGACCCAACGCCCAGCGATGCCCTTACCGTGGCTAACGCTAGAACCTACATGGCCGACCCAAACGCTACCGTAGAAACCGTGGCACTATTCTACAACCTAAAAAAACTGTCTAAAACAAAAACGATCATTGGTCATCAAGATGCTTTCAATTTCTTTTACCAAGACAATCGAAACATGTCGGATATCAAAAAAACAACTGGTAGCGACCCCGGATTGTTAGGTTCTGATTTCATGTTCATTACCGACAAAAACAATCCATCAAACAATTGGTTTGTACAACAAGAAAATAAGATTATTGCCGACACCAAAGAAGCGTTCAACAAAGGCATGATAAACATTTTTTGCTGGCATTTACGCGAACCTTATAACGAAGAAAGCTTCTACGCCAGTGACATGACCGATCAACAAAAAGCAACAGCATTTCGTGGCTTACTTCCAAACGGAGCCTTTCACGACTGGTACAAAACAAAACTCGATAAAGTAGCGCAAGTGCTCAACAGCCTAACAGCGCCCGACGGAACTAAAATTCCAGTAATCTTCAGACCGTTTCACGAATTCGACGGAAATTGGTTTTGGTGGGGTCAAAATTACTGCACCGCCGAAGAATACAAAGCTGTGTTCCAATTTACAGTTACCTACTTGCGAGACGTTAAAAATGTACATAATGTACTCTACTCTTTCGCTCCCGACAATACATACAGTAATAGCGCATCGTACTTAAGTCGTTATCCCGGCGACGAATACGTAGATGTTTTGGGAATAGACAACTACGGAGATTTAGGAAACGGACAAGGAACTGCGGGTGCCGACCGAGCAAACGCTAAGCTAAAAATGATCTCCGATTTAGCTGTTAATAAAGTAAAAATTGCTGCATTTACCGAAACAGGGTATTTGGTGAACAACAGCAACGCACCCATCGACGGCTGGTTTTCGAATTACGCCTACACGACAATCAGTAAAAACAACCCAGAAATTGCGTTCATCATGTTTTGGTATAACTATCAAAACAGTTACTACGTACCAACGCCAGCAAATCCGAATGCAGCCGATTTCTTAGTATTCTCAAACAAAGCGAAATGTTTGCTGCAAAACGATTTACCCGATTTATATACCTTACCACAAAATTAAGCTCATGAAAAAGTTTCCTTTCGCAATTCTAGCCACACTATTTCTGTGCATCAACAGTTTTGCGCAGCATAGCTTCATCAAAATCGAAGACGGAAAGTTTATTCGCAACGGAAAACCATACCACTATGTGGGCACAAACTACTGGTACGGAGCGCTTTTGGGAATTGGAACTGCCAATCAAAAACGCTTAATAAACGAGCTCGACCAACTTAAATCGCTCGGCATCGAAAACCTCCGCGTTTTAGTAGGTGCCGAAGGTGGAACCGACGACTTTACCGTTCGCGAAGCCTTACAAGCCAAACAAGGAGAGTACGACGAAAAATACTTAAAAGGACTCGATTTCTTGATGTCGGAACTCGGTAAACGCAACATGACTGCCGTTTTGTACCTCACTAATAATTGGGAATGGAGCGGTGGACTGGCGCAGTATTTAGAATGGAACGGCAAAGGAGAAATTCCAAATCCGAACATTCCGCCAAACACCTGGCCGCAGTTTATGGAATACACTTCCAAATTCCATACGTGCGAACCTTGCAAAACCGCATTTGCCAAGTATGTAACGTTTATTGTAAATCGAACAAACAGCATCACAAAGCAAAAATATGTTAACGACCCGAGTATTTTCGCCTGGGAAGTAGCCAATGAGCCGCGTGTTTTCACCAAAGAAAACGAAAAAGCTTTCACGTCTTGGATTAATGATGTCGTTTCATTGATTGATAAAATCGATCCAAACCACCTGATAACCACGGGCTCAGAAGGAAAAGCAGGAAGTAACGACGATCTAGAAACATTCAAACGCACGCACAACAATCCAAAAATCGATTACTTAACCATGCATATTTGGCCCAAAAACTGGGGCTGGTACTCGAGTAGCGATGAAGAAAAAACAACGCCTATCGCAATCGAAAAAACGATGAATTACATCGATGAACACATCAAGGTAGCGCAAAGATTAAACAAACCACTGGTCTTAGAAGAATTCGGATTTCCAAGAAGTAGGGAAAGCCTCGACCGAAACAGCAGTACCAAATACCGCGAAGCATTTTACGAAGCGGTACTGCAACGCATGCTCACGGCAATCGAAAAAAATGAGCCGTTCGTTGCCTTAAACTTTTGGGGCTACGGGGGTTATGGAAAAAACGATCCGGATAACGGAAAGTGGAATATCGGCAACGATTACACCACCGATCCGCCGCAAGAACCGCAAGGATTAAATTCAGTTTTCGCCGAAGAAACAACTACACTTAATCTCTTAAAAAACTACATCGAAAAGCTCAATCAGTAACCTACTTAAAACCTATCCATACTACCCAACTAATGTGTTTAAAAGCGATGATTTCCCCGAATCGTCGCTTTTTTTATGGCGGCATTTCGCGCTTTTCGTTGCAATAAAGCCTAGTTGCAGCGGTTTGGGCAGGTTTTCAGCCCAGCTTCCGTTGGTCGCTGCGCCAAAAACGCCCGCACACGCCACAACTACGGCTTTATTTCCACTGTAATCGCGGCCGCGAAAGCCGTTACCGAAAAATCGTAACCGAAAACGTGTATTTTATCTTAAAATGTGTTCTATTTCCGCTAATTCATCGGCGGCAAACAAGGTATTATCTAAAGCCTGTAAATTAGCTAACAACTGTGCCTCCGAACTCGCACCAACCAAAACCGAAGTTACCCGCGTATCTTTCAACAACCACGCAATTGCCAATTGCGCCAACGACTGACTGCGCCCTTTCGCCACAGCACCCAAGGCCCTAATCTTTGCGAGCTTATCCATCGTTATTTCTTCAGGTTGTAAATGACCACTTTCTTTGGCCGCACGCGAATGTTCCGGAATTCCGTTCAAATATTTTTCCGTAAGTAAACCTTGCGCCAGCGGCGAAAACGCAATACAGCCAACGCCTGCCTCATCCAAAACATCGAGCAAGCCCTTTTCAGCTTCTCGAACAAATAGCGAATACTTAACCTGATGAATCAAACAAGGCGTTCCCAAATCGTTTAAAATAGAAACCGCACGACGCGTTTGCTCCGGATCGTAATTCGAAATACCCGCATACAGTGCTTTCCCGCTGCGAACCGCAAAATCGAGCGCCTGCATTGTTTCTTCCAAAGGCGTATTCGGATCAAACCGGTGCGAATAAAAAATATCCACATAATCCAATCCCATTCGCTGTAAACTCTGGTTTAAACTTGCTATCAAATATTTACGCGAACCCCAATCGCCGTAAGGTCCCTCCCACATCTTGTACCCGGCTTTTGTAGAAATCACCAGCTCGTCGCGCCGATTTCCAGAGAAATTTCGTTGAAGTATCTTGCCAAAATTCGTCTCGGCCGAACCGGGAATCGGCCCGTAATTATTCGCTAAATCAAAATGGGTAATGCCTTTGTCGAAAGCCGTTTTCACAATTCCTTCTGCCGTAGCAAAATCATCAACCGAACCGAAATTGTGCCACAAACCCAGCGAAATTTGCGGCAACAATAATCCGCTTCGTCCTGTTCTGTTGTATCGCATCGCTAATTACTTTAGCTCGAAACGCGCTTCTAAAACCGTTTGCGAACTGCCGCCAACAAACACCTGAAACACACCCGACTCTACTTGAAAAAAGCCTTCGTTATCAAAGAAACCTAACTCTTCTTTGCCCAATTTAAAACGTATGGTTTTTGTCTCGCCTTTCTTCAGCGAAACGCGTTCAAATCCTTTTAGTTCTTTTACCGGTCGCACCACACTTGCAGCTACATCGCGCAAATACAATTGCACAACTTCAATGCCATCTGATGTTCCTGTATTAGTAACATCTACGCTAACTTCGATGCGATCGTTTCGTTGATACGTCGATTTATCCAACTTCAAATTCTGATAGGAAAATGTTGTATAGCTCAACCCAAAACCAAACGGCCATTGCGGTGTTTTGTCGATATCAATAAAATGTGACCAGAACACGTTGTTGTCGACATTAGTTGGCCGACCCGTGTTGTGATGGTTGTAGTAAATCGGGCACTGCCCCACGTTTCGCGGAAAGCTAACCGGAAGTTTTCCCGACGGATTGTAATCGCCAAAAAGAACCTCAGCAACAGCATTTCCGGCTTGTGTTCCCAAATGCCAAGCTTCCACGATGCTCGGAATGTGCTCGGCAGCCCAAGGCAAGGCTAACGGACGGCCGTTATTCAAAACCAAAACCACATTTTTATTTACGCGATATACCGCTTCCAAAAATTCTTGTTGAAATCCGGGTAAACCAATTTCGGTACGTGTACGTGCTTCGCCACTCATAAAACCGTGCTCGCCCATAACAAGCACCACCACATCGGCTTTTGCCGCAACTTCTAAGGCACGATCCATACCCGTTTTATCGCTGTAATTTATCTGAACTTCCTCTGTAAAAGCAGGTTTTCCTAGAAAGTAATCAGGTCCTTTTTCGTATATCAAATTCGAACCTACATACTTCTGCATACCTTCCAAAACCGAAACGGCTGTGTTGTCATCGGCAGCAATGCGCCAACTTCCCAACGGACTCGTTTTATCGGCAGCTAAAGCTCCAATGAGTGCAATTTTCTGATTGTTTTTCTTCAACGGTAAAAGTTGATTCTCGTTCTTTAGCAACACAATCGATTTGCGAGCCATATCCAAAACCGCAGCATGGTTTTCGGCGCTTCCTATAACAGCCTGCTCGCGTTTCTTATCGCAATAAAGATACGGATCGTCAAATAAACCCAATTCGAATTTTACGGTTAGTATGCGCGAAACCGCATCGTCGATTAACGCTTCAGAGACTTTCCCCGAACGAACCAATTTCGCTAATTCAGCAACGTATAAATACGATTCCATGTCCATATCGGCACCTGCTTTCACGGCTTTTTCCGCAGCATCGGCACCATTCTCAGCGTACCCATGAACAACCATTTCTCGAATCGAAGCCCAATCGGTAATTACATAACCATCGAAAGCCCACGAACCTTTTAGAATATCGCGTTGCAGCATTTCGTTACCTGTCGCCGGAATACCATTCAACAAGTTAAAGGCATTCATAAAAGTGCGAACACCAGCATCTTTGGCTGCTTTAAATGGCGGTAAAACCATATTATACAGCGTGTTATTTCCCATTTCCACCGAATTGTATTCTTTGCCCGACTCTACAAATCCGTAGGCGGCAAAGTGTTTGGCACAGGCAGCAATCGTATTGGGTTTGCTTAAATCGGCTGCCGTATCGCCTTGAAATCCAATAACACGCGCCTTGGCAATCAAACTACCGAGATATGGATCCTCACCGGCGCCTTCCATAATTCTGCCCCAGCGTGCATCCCGTGTAATATCAACGTTCGGACCAAACGTCCAGTTGATTCCCGACGCCGAAGCTTCTGCTGCAGCTACTTGCGCCGATTTCTTAATAGCCTCTAAATCCCAACTCGCAGCTTCAGCAAGCGGAATCGGACTCAGCGTTTTATATCCGTGAATGACGTCAAAACCAATAATGAGCGGAATTCCCAATCGGGTTTCCTCCACAGCAATTTTTTGCACGGCTCGAACTTGGTCGACGCCTCGAACTGTAAGCATCGATCCTACCCAACCTTTCTTTAAATGCTCGTATTTGGTCGCCGCATTTCCGTCTTTGGGTGCCGGGCCAGTAACTTCCCAAAATCCGTTGTATTGGTTCATCTGACCAATTTTTTCCTCCAAAGTCATCTTTGCCAACAATTCGGCAACGCGCTTTTTAATGTTTTCAGGCTGTTTTGCAGTCATTTTTTGTGCTAGTGATAAAACCGAGAATAATAATGCGAGAGCTACAGTGATTTTTTTCATGATTTTTTAAGTGAAAATCCGGATAAGGGCATTCCTTGCGAAGTAAAAATAGTGGCAGAAGCCTCGTCTTGCCAGCCGTAACGAAGAGCTGTAGGTGCAAACTTGCAGGAAATAACCAAGGTGTTTTTTGAAACTTTGACAGGTACTTTCACAAAATTTCCCGCCGCATCGGCCACTTCAAAAAAAGCAGTTCCGGTTTTTTGTACGAAATTGAAAATCGGGTCGAACTCCAAAACAATTCCTTTCTTTTCCCAACGTACGTTTCTAATAATTGGATTGTTGAACGACTTATCTAAACGTTTATAGTGATTAACTAAAGCTAAGGTTGCCAAACGCTCTCCCACGGTTTTTTTATCGCGCGGATGAATATCGGCAGCATCGCCTGCATCCGAAATTACGGCCAAATGTGCGCCCGAATATTGTTCGCAAAATAAGCGTTGTTGTTCGCGTAAAGCTGTTCCGTATTGCACGTCGCCATCGTAATTATAAGGCGCAAGTTGTACGATATACACCTGAAAATCGGCTTTCCATGCTTGGCGCCACGAATCGAAAAATGCTTTGAGCATGCTTGCATACGTATCGTTACCCACGTTGCTTTCGCCCTGATACCAAAGTACACCGGCAACCGGAAAACCAACCATTGGGTGTATCATGGTATTGTAAACGACCGAAGCCTGGTGCGGACAATAATCCGACGGTTTTAGATTGGCGGCCGAATTACGCAAAACCTCACTTTGATCGACTGCCGATTTCGGAGCCCAAACTTCCAAAGGTGTTCCGCCCCAAGCACTAACAATAACGCCAATTGGTACGTTACCCAGTTGCGCTTGCAAGCGTTTTGTAAAGAAGTAAGCTGTAGCGCTTTTGCTGCGAATGGTTTCAGGAGCAATCGCTTCCCATTTCCCCGGAATTTGCTGTTGCGGAACGTCAGCGGCAGCTTTTTCCACAGTAAAAAACCTAATGTTGTTGTTTTGGTCGTTTGCCACTTCGTTTGCATGCATTTCGCCCCAATCAAAGGTCATTTCCATATTCGACTGGCCGCTGCAAAGCCACACTTCGCCGATCAACACGTCTTTCAAAATACGTTCCGAGTAGCCTTTAATGTTTATGGTTTGCGAACCGCGTTTATCGGGAACAGGAATACGCACTTCCCAATAAGCAAAAGAGTTTACGACCGTTTCGGCAGTTGTATCCGACCACGAAACCGACACTTTTATCGGTTCTTTTGGCGTTCCCCAACCCCAAATTTTAAGATTGCTGTTGCGTTGTACAACCATACCGTCGGAGAAAATTTCGGGCAATCGCGGATTGGCATACATGTTTTGGACAAGCAACAATAAAATTCCTAGACTAATTCTCATTTAATAAGGCGTTTAAGGTTGGAGCAAGCTCGTCGGATAATATCTGATGATCCATCATTTCGGGATGATAATCGCAGCCGCGTGGTTTCATTTCTTTGAACGAAAACAGTTGAACGTTAATATTCTTGGCTTTTAAATCCGCTTGAATACTTTTCAAACACGATTGCAAACGCGTTTTCTTATCGCCGTTAAGCATCGGACTATCAAGCAATAAAATCTTTGCTTTTGGATATTTTCCGTGTAATTTTTCCACAAATTGCGTGTAGTTTGAAATGAATTTCGCATCGTTAAAAGGCATACGTTTCTTCTTGCCATCGCCGTCGGAAAAGTCGTTTGTGCCTAAGCAAATGCTGATAACATCGGGAATTTGCGAGGCTTGATACGGCAGTTCTTTAGCGTTGTTGAGATACAGGTTGTCGTACACTTGCGGCAGCGTAGGTTCGGCTTCGTTTTCGTCGTTCCAATTGCGGTAAATTCCGAATCCGGAGACAGAGCTCAGCAAAAAATCGGTTTTCAGTGCACGTGCTGTTATGGGTCCGTAGGCGTAGTAGGCATTGTGTTGGTCGAACCATTGGTCGGTATGACACGGAATGGCCAAATCGTTGCCCATGCCGCAGGTTATCGAATCGCCGATAAACTCGATCCGTTTCCGTGTACTGGCGGGCATTTGTTGCAGTTGTGTGAGCGGCGATCCGTCGAAAATGAGTTGTCCGATCGAAGCTTCGGTAGCTTTATACACTTCCACGACATGCGTTGCGCCGGGCGTTAGGTCGAGCGTAATCGGATTCGGTTTTCCGGGTTCAACGGGATAGCGACCTAGGTAGGCGCCGTCGACAACGAGCACGGCATAATCGCGGTGTGCCCACGAGTCGACCGCTTGTAAATGAAATGTTATTTCGGTGGCAGTGGTTGCAAAAGCCACGCTTGCTGCGGCACCAACGAGTTCGAATTTGGTGTCGGATAGTGGTTTACAGCGTCCGAAATGTTGAATATTTTGAGCTTGAAATACAGAAGTTACCAAGAGAAAAGCGAGTAGCCATTTAGGTTTCATAGATTTTTTTGGTGAAAAGCTAATAAAAGTCTAAGATACTGCCGATTGTTCAAAAGCTGCGGTACTAAAATGTCAATTGTATAACATTTATTTTCATTTGGGCGTGC
Source organism: Flavobacterium sp. (assembly GCF_027490375.1). GTDB lineage: Bacteria > Bacteroidota > Bacteroidia > Flavobacteriales > Flavobacteriaceae > Flavobacterium. Next base: position 32,595 of record NZ_JAIXYH010000060.1, on the reverse strand, counting down.
CGGCGCCTCAGTGCTGGAAATGAGGTTCAAAAGTTGGGGAACGATTGTGGAACAGAACATGGATTACGCCCGAGGCTCCTGCCGAAGAGATGAAGTAAATCTGTGGTATCGGGATTTGTTTCAAGATGATTATTATTGAAAAAGATCCGTAAGAAAGGAAAGAAGCAAAAGTTACAGATTTTGCTGGTAGCATTTGCCTGGCAACATTAATCTTCTCATTTCCAATGTTCTATGTTTTTCTTTTAAATGGATACTCATTTTCTACAATTTCAAAATCAATAAATATTTCTAAATTCCTTCGTAAATAATCAATATGATTTGACAATTTTGAAACTTCATCAATAAGCTCTAGATTGAATTTCTTGCGGAAATTCCACATAAGACTTAAAGTATCATTTTTAGTTTTGCAATTTTTTTTAAGTACTTCAGCGACTTTTTTAGAATATCCTCCGAATATACTTTTTTGCTCTGATCTAATTAAATTGAATAAATTATCAAGCGTTTCATCATTAATTGTTGTTGTTTGATCTTCTGAATCAACCTTGTTATCTGAAATCAAATCTATTGGTTTCGATTCAGTTGCAATTTGTTTTTCAAATGTTATATTTGAGTTTAGTTGTATTTTTTCAGAAATTATCTTCAGGAGTTTAGTTTGTTCTTTTTGTATTTTAATTATTTCATTAATTCTGAAAACCCAACGGGTAAAGTAAACGTTGATAATCAATATTGCAAAACCAATTAAAAATATTTTAAATTCCGTTTTTTAAGCTATTATGGTTTAATCTCTCTGCCTTTTGATTGAGAAGCATTTATAAATTAACTACTATGAGTTATGAATTATATTGGTTTGTATTTACTACTTTACATGGACTTTTCTTTTGGATTGGTTATTTTTTGGGATACAGTGTTAGATAAAAAAGAAGTAGAATTTTCAGTTTTATTCTTTGAAGAAAAAAGTTCAACGCTTTTTACCCAATAACCAATCCAAAATACAAATATTGAAATTGTAATAACTATTCCTATTAATTCAAAGTTACTTTTATCAGAAACTAAATTTTTCTTAGGATGTTTATAAAGACCTTTATTAGAAATTGTTTCAATACAATTTTCTAAATATTTTTTAGCTTTTGGAGTTTTAGCATTTAACCTTCCAATCGCATCTTGCTTACTATCGGGCTTAGAATAATAAGCTGTAAACTCAAATTTTGAAATGAAAAAATATTCAGTTGAACTTTCACCAAAAAAATCTTTAATATATGATGCAGTTTGAAAAACCCAGTTTTCATCTTTTAAGAAATTTGGATTATCAAGTTTTTGCTTTTGTTTTTGTAAAATTTCTATTGCTTTTTTTCTATTCATTGTATTTTTTTAAAGTTCTCACAAGCTGTCCACCAAATTAACAATTGACGAAACTTCTGCCTCTTTTTCATTTTTCAAAAACAGCGATAAACAATTCATTTACAAGGATTCGTGTTCAAAAAGTTATGCGTATTTTGAATATGTTAATTTGTATACTCGTTTAGTTTATTATTTTTCATGAATATACACTTTTTCAACTAAACGTTAGTAACGTAATTCCCAGCGGCGTCTGCAGCGGATAGTCTTGTGCAACAGCTATCGTTATTATGCTTAGTGCTTCATTCTTCTAAAATGTCATATAAGTATAGTAATAGCCAAATCGTAATTCCCGTTTTTACTTTTAAACTTCTTACTTGATTTTCTGTCAAACCAATATTCGGTTGATGAACATTACATAAAATTGAATAACAATTACATACATACTGAATTTCTTTTTTTGTAAAATCTTCTAAAGTTCCAAATTTGAATTTGGATGTAAAATATTCAATTTTTTGTTCTCTTTTTATTTTTATAAACTCTATTTTCTTTTTTCCTAAATGATAATTTCTGAAATCACTTTCAAACATTTTTGAGTTCTTAATTTTATCGATAGGTGCTAATTTCTCGTCAATTAAATATTCTAAAATAGTTCTTAATGAAATTAAACATTGCCTTAACTTATCAGGATTATTTACAGATTCAAGAACTTGAGTTGCCCCAATCCATAAATTTTCAAGATTATGATTTTCTAAATATGGAATTAAGTTGTTATTCAGTATTCGTTCTTTTTCTTCAATATCATTATCAGTTAAATCAGAAATCAAGGATTCTTTTAATTCCTCTGCTGATTTCAAATTTAAAGTTTCTAAATCACTTATAAATGCAAATTGTAATTCTGGATTGTTCTTTAATTTTTCCCCAATATTCCCAATTTCTTTTAGTTTTTCTAATAATTTATTATTGAACAAATTGTCAAAAATTGGTATTTCTATTTTAGGGAAAATAAAACTAGGTATTTTTGGAATATCTAAAGGAATTTTCGGAATATCAAATGTAGGAATTACAAGTTTTAACTTATCTTGCATTTCAATCATTTGTTTAACACTCTCAGGAATTGGATTCATATTAAATGCAAGTTTAGATAATTGATTCAGTTTTGTGTTAATTCCTGCAATTCTCTGCATTTTTTCAAAGTTGTTTTCCATTTTTCCGTTTTTCGGGCGCATTACACATAACGTTCCGCAGCGTGTCGACAGTTGTGATACAAGCGAACGGATTATTTTCTGTTAAAGATAAACGTTATTCTTGAACACATAAAAACTAAAATTAGCAAGTGCTCGAAACTGCTGTTATAGCGCGTTTTCTATTTCTGTTAGTACGTTTTCTAATTCTTCAGTTATTTGCTTTCCAGTAAATCTCAAGGATTTTACACCAATAGCTTCTAAACTTTCATCTATTTTTTTATCCTTTTCCGTATCATGAAACTCTGCGCCATCACAAAAGATAGCTAGCCTTTGATTTGGAAAATAAAAATCGGCTGATGTAATTAATTTGTTTTCAGGTATGAAAATTTCTTTTTCAGCCATTTTTTAATAGTTTGGAAATATATCACCATTACGGTAAAAACCCATTTGTATTTCGGGAAACAGTTTTTTTATATATAAGCCTTGCAATAAAAATAATTCAATTGGCGATTCACAACCCCAAATTTGTCTTGGTTTAGTATCTGTAAAAGGCTTAAAATAACGACTGATTTTATAGTTTCTATATTTTGCATTAATTGCTTTTGAATAAGTGCTGTTTTCAGAAATTAAAATTTCTTTCTTGTCAAAAACCGGACAAATAAAATACATTCCCCATTCAAAGCCAATACTATCGGTGTGCTGATTTTTTGTAATATTTGAAAACAAAGAATAATCCATTCCTAATCCTTTGCTCCAATTTTTAAATGGAACAAATTCTGTAAAAACAGTTCCGCCTTCTTGACATAATTCCTCTAGATCAAAAGTCTTAAGTAATCCAATATTCCAAGTGTCAATTTTTCCGCTTCTGCTCATAGGAACCAATGATACACCATAGGGAAGTCCTCTTACAATTTTGGGTTCTGTCTCTTCCAAAGCGTAGAAGTTAACAACTATTGAGACAGCTTGAAATTCAGTAACCCCAATACCTTCAAAATACTCATACTCTTCGGGTAATGGATTTACCAGTACAACTGAACTTTTCTTACCATTAACTTCTCCGTTTTCGCCTATAAATTTAAATCTTGAACTTGTTAATGGTAAAATTCCATTCAAAGTATGAAAATCAAAATTTAATAAACTTGGAAGATGAGAATAGTCAATGTCCATATTATATCCTTGAGGAAATTCCGAATAGAATTTAATATTCTGGGCTAAATATTTAGGTCTGTTTTCCAATTGCAATGGTTTCAAAATGGTCTACAACTTGCCAATTGAGGAAATCCCTGCATCGTTTTTCATTTTCCAAAAACAATGATAAACCACTTATTTACATCACTTTGCACTGAAAAAGTTTTGCTTATCCTCGCGATATTAAATTGGGCCGTCGCTTTTTCTATTATCTCCCACGAATATACACTTTTTCCACACAACATTACTAACGTACTTCCCAGCCCCGGTTGCCATAAAAAGCGCAAAATTTGTTACCGAATCTTAAGCCACTTTTCTCCTGTTTACGTAATGCCCTCGATAACAAACACAGCAAGTAAATTTCGAAGTAATCTAAAAGACGCTAATTGTTAAAATTTTAGACATTGAACGTATTTTAGTAGTACTAAATACTACTTTTATTTATACCCTCTACTAACGTACTTGGTTCTTTGTACTAATTTACTTGGCTTTTTGTACTAACTTACTTGGTTTTTTGTACTAACATACTTAGTTCTTTGCACCAACTTACTTGGTTCTTTACATCAACTTATTTGGTTCTTTGTGCCAACTTACTTGGTTCTTTGTGCCAACTTACTTGGTTCTTTGTACCAACTTACTTGGTTCTTTGTACCAACTTACTTGGTTTTTTGTACCAACTTACTTGGTTCTTTGTACAACACTAGTTGGTTCTTTGGGATAACTTAATTGGTTCTTTGTACTACACTAGTTGGTTCTTTGTACTAACTCAGTTAGTGTTTTGTGCCTAATCGATCAAATCTTAGCTGTTTAAGTATTATTTTTCATTCGGAAAAAGCGCTCAGCAGAAACCCCTCACGCAAAGAATGTGCGCAAAAACATACGTGATTATTTAGGAATGAATTTGGAGGAAAAGTGGGCATGAAGGTGGAAAACAATTATGGAGCAGAACACGGATTGCAACCGACGCTCAAGCCAAACAGACGAAGGAAATCAGAGCTAGCATTTTTACAAAAACTACTCTTGGCTGTCGTTCTTTTCCTTCATTTGTAGAAAATTCAACGGAGTCATTACTGCGATGGAAGATTTACTGTAATCTTTTGTATTACGGGTGATTATCGCATCGATATCTTTTATTTTTAGTGCACAACAGTATTGAATGGAATCTTCGTAATCCGAAAAACCGTTTCGTAATGCTTGAACAATTTCTGCTTTTGTTGTGTCGATAATTTCGGTCATTTCGCATAAAGTTTCGATTACTTCCATGCTTTTCTTATGACCTAAAAATTTTCGCACTATGTAGTAAATATTGTTGATGCTTACTGCAGACAGAAAAAGCTTTACATCGCCATTATTATTCATTTCAAAAAGCTCACTTGCCGGATTGGCATGCGGTTCTCTGTCGGTAAAAAAATCAATAACCACGTCAGAGTCAAGAAATAACTTATACTCCATATTTTTTAGAAAGTTCCTCGGTTAAAATTTGCTTGTAGTCGAAATTGTCGTCAACTTTTAAGATCCCCCTCAACTTTCTAATCTTGGGCGAAAGTTGTTTTTCGCTTATTTTCGGCCGATCTACAACAACAAATTTGAAATAGCTTTCAACTAGTTCCGAAAGACTTTGTCCTTTCTCTTTGGCGTATTCTTTCGCGAGTTTAATAACCTCTTCCTCGATTGTTAGTGTTAACTTAGTGTTCATCTCAATTCTATACCAACAAAAATACGTATTACCATCTTAAAACACAACACGTGTTTAATGGACAAAAAACAGAATCAGTAAAGGTAATCTGTCTCGTTCCGCGCCGAGTTTTCGACGCCAATTTTACAATCAAACCTGAACTCGATTTAAAAATTGCAGTCAGAAACCAGACAATAAATTGAATATCAGATAGCTTTTTTATTGAAATGCTGCATTATCGAAATAAAATCTAACGAAGTAGGCTCCGCTGCCCCAATAGCTGTAGTAGCTTATTTGCCCGACGCGGATCAAAAAACAAGATTTCCGCTGCAACCCCTCCCGCGGGGAAAGTGCATAGGAAACAATTGGTGGTTATCAAAACGCTTTTAAAACATCTTTGACTTGGATTTATGAATAGTTGGATTAAAAGGAAAACGAGATCTCCTTTTCTGTAGCAGATACGCTGATAAAAATCCTGGTGCCTGAAAAAACTCAATGAATGCGAATTTGTAGAATATACTTTACTTTTTTTAAATTTTTACAACAAACTTTCACACAAATAATAAAGATTTTTATTTAAAACTCTACATTTACGAACTCTTAACTAAAAATCAAAATTTGATGAAAAAACTATTGTGTTCGATCTTTATTGCAACTTCGTTGCTTTTGTCTTGCAGTTCATCTGAGGAAGACACTAACAATAATCAAGGCGGATTTGCTACAACCCCGGTTTCTGGTGTCGTATACAGCAATCCGTTTACTATGGTAGGCGGAAAAGCGAGAAGCCTTACCAGCAATGGCGTAGAGGTTTTTTACATCTACCTCACGGAAACTGCGATCAATTGTAATGAAACTGAAAATTTAGGTCCGTTGTGGATTATTGTTCCAGCCGCAGTTGGCACATACGATTTTGCCGGTGGAGCGCGCATTCAGTTTCAGGATCCTAATTCTACGGATTTTGAAGGAGCGAGTGATGCAGAAATAGAAATTACAGCGATTTCGACAACGACAATCACTGGGAAGCTAAAAGGTAGCGGCTTTAATGCAGGAGAAAACGAGATTAATGGAACCTTCAGCGTTCAGGTTTGTCCATAACCGAGTTTTAAAAAAAATACAGGCCCGACGTTAATTGCGTTGGGCTTTTTTGTTACTAAAATATAGGTTATGTCAAAATGAAAGATTTCAGCTGCAATGCCTGACGCAGGGAATGTGCACGGGGAGACGATTTGGAACTTACATTTATTTTTACTGTTGCGCTTCTATAAGAGGTGTAGCCTGTGTTACTCGTCGTATTTGTTTTTGAGTCGCGCTTGAATCCAGTTTTTAATAGCTTCAAACTTCATTTCACCGGTACTTGCAGATATAACCATTTTGTACTTATCATCCTGATTGGCAAGAATATCTTGTCCATAGTCGAGAAGTATCAGACGCATACGTACATACGCTGTTCCTTTATTTCCGTCAAGAAATGGATGATTAATCAATTAACTTTCTAAAATTGCTGCCGCTTTATCTTCGGGATTTGGATAAAGATTCTGTTTATCGAAAGTAGCATAAGGTCGATTAATAGCCGACTCGAGCAAGCCTTTGTCTCGCTGCCCCTTACTTCCACCAAATTTGTCGATCAAAATATTATGAATGTTGTGAACATCTTGTAGATCAATCATTGAACCAACTTTTCAAGTAAATCTTTGTCGTCTGCAAGAATTTGACGTAAGTTCATTGCCAGCCGAGTTTTATCTGCTGGTTGTTCTTTCAGCTCTTTTAAAAAGTCTAAAACGTCTTTTAAGACAGTTTCTAGTACGTTGTGTAGGAATTTTTGGATTTCAGATTATATCTCTGTCTTGGTCATATTCAAGTATACAAAAAATAGAAAAATGTTTCTTGGCGTGTCCAATTAAGTACGTTTATTGTTTTTTTGGCGCGCTGAGTCGGCCCCGTAACTCGAACCGTTCTTAATCAAATCTATCTTATTAACGTCTAGCTTGTTTTTTAGTTTTGAAAGAATACTCCGAAGTCGGGAGACTTCGGAGAGCGAGGGTTATGGGAAGCTGCTGCTATCAGCAACTAATTTCAGTGATTTAATGTAATCATTCTCAAACTCGACAACTCTAATTTTGTCTAGTTTGAAACTTCTTTCTTCAGTCCAATTTCCCTTTAAATCGATCCAATCAATTGTAATTTTTTTTGAATTTATTTCTTTCAATCTTCCTGGGTAAATTGCTTTTTCGGATTTTCTGTAAAACTGAAAAATTCCGAACTTTTCGTTTATGTGTTTGAAGATTTCTACAATGTTCTCTAACGGAATTTTTTCGGTTTGATTTGGTCCTAATTTCTTTAACCGCAAAACCTTTTCAGTAAATTTTTCTTTCTCTTCGTGATAAATGGCTTCAATGTTCTTATTTCTAACAATTGTATAACCATCAATAATAAAGTCTACAGGATTACTTTTTAGTAAAATCCAATCTGCAGAAAAATCAATTAGAAAACCGCTTTCTCTATTTTTTCTGTCTGAGAATTTAATTGTAATAAGTTTGTTTAAATAATCTTTCATACTTTTTATGTTTCAAAATGGTTTTCTTTGACTTAACAAATTGCGAAGTCTCCTACTAAAATTAAATTTTAAAAAATTATAACTTATTTATAAACAACATGTTGAAACAATAATTCACTCGCATTTTGAAACTATTAAATAGGACTTTTGTTTCGCCTTTTATTTTTCACGAATTTACAATTTTTTCCACTAAACGTTAGTAACGTATTTCTCAGCCCCGGTTGCAGCGGCAGCCCGGAGAAAAAGACGCTTGTTTGAACCGCAACTGTGGTGGCGACGCCAGAAGCCCGCCGCAGTGCGCGTGAAAACAGCGTTTTTTTTGAGGACTATAGCGGAAAACGGGATTAGCTGCATAAAAAAACTTCAAAAAAAGCCGTCGCAAGTGCGCGAAGAAGCTTCTTTTGAAGTTGGTGTATGTAGTTTGCGAGACTTTTAAACCTCTTGATTTTTTATATCGCAGGTTCTAATCATCTTGCTATTTGGCTACTACTGATTTAAAATAGCGCGTGAAATCACAATTTTTTGGATTTCGGAAGTGCCTTCGTAAATCTGCGTAATCTTGGCATCGCGCATGAGTCGCTCTACGTGGTACTCTTTTACGTAACCGTTTCCGCCGTGTACTTGAACGGCCTCAATCGTAGTATCCATGGCTACTTGCGATGCAAAAAGCTTGGCCATTGCGCCGCTAATGTCGTAATTTTCGTGCATATCTTTATCGTAAGCCGCTTTTAAACACAAGTGTCTGGCTGCCTCGATATTTACATACATGTCGGCCAATTTAAATGCAATGGCTTGATGCTGCGAAATTTCTTTTCCAAAAGCCTTGCGCTGCTTGCTGTACGCCAATGCTAATTCGTAGGCGCCCGAAGCAATTCCCAACGCCTGAGCTGCAATACCAATACGTCCGCCGGCCAAGGTTTTCATAGCGAATTTAAAGCCGAAACCTTCTTCGCCAATGCGATTAGCTTTAGGTACTTTCACGTCGGTAAACATTAACGAATGCGTATCAGATCCGCGAATACCCAACTTTTGCTCTTTTAAACCAACCTCGAAACCGGGCATGTCTTTGGTCATAATCAGCGCATTAATTCCTTTGTGCTTTTTTTCTACATCGGTTTGTGCAATCACGATATAAAAAGAAGCGGTATTTCCGTTGGTGATCCAGTTTTTAGTTCCGTTAACCAAATAGTGATCGCCCATATCGATGGCTGTGGTTTTTTGGGAAGTGGCATCGCTACCTGCTTCTGGTTCCGACAAGCAAAATGCACCGTGAATCTCGCCTGAGGCCAATCGCGGCAACCATTCTTGCTTTTGCTCTTCCGTTCCAAACTCCTGTAAGCCCCAGCAAACGAGTGAGTTGTTAACCGACATAACCACCGAAGCCGAAGCGTCGATCTTGGAAATTTCTTCCATCGCCAAAACATATGAAATGGTATCTAAGCCGCTGCCTCCGTATTTCGGATCGACCATCATACCCATAAAACCGAGTTCGCCCATTTTTTTTATTTGCTCGTAGGGAAACTCTTGCTTTTCGTCGCGTTCGATAACTCCTGGTAAAAGTTCGGTCTGCGCAAAGTCGCGCGCAGCTTTTTGAATCATTAAATGTTCTTCAGATAATTGAAAATTCATAAGTTTATACTTTTGGTCTTAAGAAAACGTTTTCGTGCGCCCAAATGTAGGTAATTAACACAAAATTTTTTATTGAACAGTCGCTAATTTTGCAGCATGCATAAATCAATGTATTCGATTTTGGGTTTGATGTCGGGAACTTCGCTCGACGGACTCGATTTAGCCTTTGTTCAGTTCACTCAAGATGACTCAGTTTGGCGCTATCGCATTCAAGTTGCCGAAACTATTTCGTACAGCCCAGATTGGGTAAAAGAACTGTCGGAAGGCATTAACTTAACTGAATCTGCACTAGCTTCACTAAACGAGCGTTATACTATTTTATTAGCCAATTTAGCTTTGGCATTTATCGACAAATACCAACTAAAACCCGACGCCATTTGCAGCCACGGCCATACCATAAAGCACCAGCCGCATTTAGGTTACACGCTGCAAATTGGAAATTTACCAAAACTGGCCGCGTTGTTGCAGTTTCCGATCGTGTGTGATTTCCGTGTGGGCGACGTAGCTTTGGGCGGACAAGGCGCACCTTTGGTTCCGATTGGCGACGAGCTGTTGTTTTCAAACTACGATTTTTGCTTGAATCTCGGCGGATTTGCCAATGTATCAACAAATACCCACGCGCAACGAATTGCCTTCGATATTTGCCCGGTAAATACCGTTCTGAACTATTTCGCTCAAAAGCTTGGCTTGGAATACGACGCGGGTGGTGCAGTTGCCGCAACGGGTATTGTGAACGAGCAGTTGCTTGCCGATCTAAACGCACTGTCGTTTTACGAAACGGCGCACCCAAAATCGCTCGGAGTAGAGTTTGTTAATCGGGAAATCATGCCGATTTTAAATGCGTATTCGCTGGCAATTCCCGATGTTTTGCGCACTTTCGTGGAACACATTAGCGAGCAAATTTCGTCTCACATTAAACGTTTTGAGGGAAAAAGCGTTTTGATTACGGGCGGTGGTGCTTACCATGAATTTCTAATTAGTCGGATGCAAGAAGCGCTTCCCGAGCACGAACTTACGGTTCCCGACGATTTAACGATAGCCTTTAAAGAAGCCCTTATTTTTGGCTTTTTGGGCGTATTGCGATTGCGAAACGAGGTAAATGTACTCGCATCGGTTACGGGCGCGCGACACGATCATTCGAGTGGTATGATTTACAACGATTATTTATCGTAGAGAATACGTTTGTTAATACTTGCTGCGGCAACGGTTTGTTGAATTCGCTTTTCGCGCGTCGGTGCTGTTTTGGCAGCTGCAATCCACTCTAAAATGCCTCGCTTTACCGATTTTGGAAAGGCATCCCAATTTTTGAAAGCAACGTCATTTGAGGCAAAAGAATCTGCTAAATCAGCTGGAAGCTGCAAATTCTCAACATCGTTTAGCGCATCCCAAGTGCCGGATTTTTTGGCAAGTGCAATCATTTTGAGTCCGCTTTCGTGAAGAAGATTTTGAGCTTGTAATCGAGCAATTTTTTCTTTGTTTACGCGACTCCAATTACTTTTTGGATTTCGTTTAGCGAAAAACTGATAGTAAGAATTTTCGTCTCGTTTGTTTGGTTTGCTATCGATCCAGCCAAAACATAAGGCTTGATCGACAGCTTCGGGATAATAAACCGACGGAAAACCACTTTCTTTTTTAAAAATAACCAACCAAGCCGATTTTTTTTCATCGTGATTTGCTTGCAACCAATTACGCCATTGGGTTTCGCTTTCGGCAAAAACCACGGGGACGCCGGCTCTTTCAACTTCTTCCATACAAAACTCAATTCTTATTTTTCCGAATCAATGTCTGCGCTTCTTCGTAAAGATAATCGCTTTTTGGAATGGTTTGGAGTTCGTTTATTGCACTTTCGTTCAGATTTAGTTTAAAAAGCGATTCTGCTTTTCGGATGCGTAAAACAGCAGAGTTAGGTAAGCGACGCAATCCGATTTCAGCTAGTGCTACACACGTTTTGTAACTTTTAGGATGTGCAGATAAATAATTGTAAATGAAATAATTGAAATCGTTTTCCGAGAAGTTTCTCTTTAGAAATTCGACTTCTGCTGCTTCAAACTGCTGTTGTTCAATTAATTCGTTTAGTGTAAATTCATTTTCAAGCATTCGTGGCATGTACGTTTGCTCCCAATCGTATTTCAAACCAGTTGCCACTCCTTTTTCAGAAATTTTGAATTGTCCTTTCACGTTGTAATCTGAAAATACGATTTCATTCTCAGAAGTAAAAACCAATGGAATTTCTTTTCCTGTATTAATTCGTTCTATCAAATAGCCGTTGGCTGCAGTAAGGTAAATGACTTCGTTATCGCCTTTCCGATACCGACCCACATATCTTTGTAGTTCTGATTTAGATTTAGGAATCATTTTTATGGGTTCCGGCAGAAACTCCGGCCATTGGTAGGATTTTGCCACCGCGCGACGTACTTCTGCTGCAAAGCCATTAAAATCGTCGCCGCTATTCAACATAATAACAACACCTTTTCCCAACTTTAAACTTCCAAAAGCATAGGTAACATAACCAGCGTTTACGCCTTGATGTTCAAAGTACTGTTGCCAACTGTCGGTGCGGCGCAGTAAAAATAAACCCGTGCCCGTTTGCTCGAGATAGGTTCCCGAACTCACCTCGGCAACAGGCTGCGTCATTGTTTCGAACGACTGGCGGCTCAAAATCTGAGATTCGTCCTTCTCCGCTTTCATCATTTCGGCCAAAATAGTAGCTAAATCGGTTGCTGTGGTATTTAATCCAGCGGCTGCTAATTGCGGATAAACGTATTGCTTGCTAACAAACCACGGTGCCGCGGAGTATCCCAAAGCCACATTATTAGAAAGCTGGGTATTTAAAGGTTGTTGAAAATTAGTTCGCTGCAATTTCAATTTGTTAAACACGAATTGAATTGCTAATTCATCGAACGATTTTCCCGTTACTTCCGATGCAACTAATTGTGCAATCAGCGAACCGCCTCCGCTGTAGCGAAACTTTCCCTGTTCTGAATTTTGCACTACCGGATTTGAGCCGGTTCCGGGTGCACCCGACAGAATTTCGACGATTGTAGGATACGTGCTTCTGGCATCGGTAAAACCAAAATACGATGATTGCGAAGTTCCTGCCGTGTGGCTCAAAAGCATTCGTAAAGTTGCATGTGGATTTGTTACATCGCCGCCGCTTTTCAATTGCCAAGATTTGAGATAAGCATTTACGGGTGTGTCTAAATCTAGTTTACCTTCTTCAACCAAATTCATAATTACTATTCCTAAAATCATCTTCGAAACAGAACCTGCAGAAAACAGCGTTCGATTATTCACTTTACGGTTAGTAAGTGTGTCGGCATATCCGTACGATTTGCTCCAAACCACTTTATAGTTATCGATCACAGCTATCGATGCACCCGGAATTTTGTGGAATTTCATGCGCTCTTGCAAATTCCACTTTGGGAAATTTTCTATTGGAACGTAGGGAATTAAACTCGATTCAACTTCTTTGATTTTCTTGGTTTGTGCCGTACTTTGATCAAAACAAATAACTGCCAACGACAAAAGGATGATTTTTAAAACGAAACGTGACATAAAGATATTTTTGAGCAAAAGTGACGGTTTATAAAGTGTCGAGCGCTTCAATTTATGATTTGGCACTACTTTTTGTGATTGTCTGCGCTACAAATTGACTTGGCGTAAGACCTGTATGCTTTTTAAAAACGCGATTGAAAGTAGATTTGGAACTAAACCCACATTCTAATGCTAAACCTAGAAAAGTGAACTCGGTTGTTTTACCTTGCATCACCTGATTTTTAAAATGGGTAATTCGCTTTGCATTGATGTAATCATTAAAGTTGAAGCCACTATGCTGGTTAATTGCCGCCGATAAATAGGTGCTATTGGTTTGCAGTTTTTGCGCCAAAATGGGCAAAGTGGCTCGTTCGTCTAAAAACAACAAATGTTGATTCACCAAGTTGTCGAATGCTTCAAACTGTTGCCGATTTACAAGCGTAGTATTTTCAATCGTTTCTGTGCGAACAATTTCGTCTCTTAATGCTTGTATACCAAGTAATAAAACTTGATTTCGAAACAAATATGCTTTCACGGCAATGAGCAACAGTAAAACTGCAAATACAAGATAGTAGTATCCGTGAATGAAGTAAAACGTGTAGTCAGGAAAAAAAATGAGATAGAACAGTTTACCAACTTGAATGACCGTTAAAATCAATAAGAACTGAGTAATCCACTTAATGCGTAATTCTTCAACAAACGAAACGACATTCTCGACTGAATTCTTGAATTTGAAAACATGTCTTATGCTGCATATTAAATAAATACAGATGGAAACAAAACCACTGATCTGATACCACGAATCGAGTTCCCGATCCCAACCATCGCCATAAAACTGTGGTTCGTTTCTTAATACGAGGTCTGATGTAAACATCCACAATGCAAAAAGCGCGTACAAAACGGCAGGCAAAAAGTGTAGCTTCGAAAACGTGGGCAAATGAGGCGTTGGAAACTGTTTCTGCACATATAATAAAACTAAAGGTCCTAATGCATACAGATTTTGAAATGGTACGTAAAACATGAATGTTCGATACGGCTCAAAGATGTACCAACCCGCGTATCCCAACATCCACGGAGCAAAGTACAAACATCCTAAAACGAGAAAAGCCGAAAGTAGTCGACCAGAATCGTCGGGTCGATTTTTCGACTTTACAAACAAAAGCGTAGCTAAAACGGTAATCAGAAAAAAGATTACAAGCAGTGCTACGCTATAAAAAGTGATACTGTATTGCAAAAGTTATTACCTACAAAAACGTAGCCTCCGAACTAATAGGCACCTGAAGTGCTTTTGAAATAATGCAATTCTTCTCGGCATCTTTAACCACGGCTTCAAATTCTTCGGCAGTGATGCCCGGAACTTTTCCAGAAATTACCAAATGAATGGAAGTAACTTCAAGTTTTTGCATATCGAGATCCAAAATCGCTTCCGTATCTAAACTTTCAGCAACAATACCTTTTGCCGTTAAGATTGCTCCAACGGCCATCGTAAAACAACCCGCATGCGCTGCTGCGAGTAATTCTTCAGGATTTGTACCGGCACCCGATTCAAATCGCGTCTTAAAAGAATATTGCGTGTTATTTAAAATGGTGCTTGGAGTTGAGAGCGTTCCTGCTCCTGTTTTTAAATCGCCCGACCAGTGGGCTTTTGCGGTACGTTTCATAATCAAAAATATTTACTGGTAAAGATACGTGATTTGGTGATAAAAAATAACAACGTTAGTTGAAATTAAGGTTATGGGATGATATTTTTATCGGCGCAAAAAATAGGTAATAATTTTTGTATCAGATTTTTATTTTTGATAATATTGCAATATTACAAAGCCAAAATCACAAGTCTATGGGAGCCACTAAAAAACACCTTTTTTCCGTCAATCAAAACCTCATATCCAACATCGCCAAAGCTTACGCGCATCACGCACGTATCGCAATTATCGAATACTTACTCGCCGTAAAGTCAGCACACGCAGATCAAATGCTCGAATACATTCCTCTCGCACAAGCAACCGTTTCTCAACATCTAGAACAATTGCAGCGATCAGGGATCATTTAAGGCAAAACACGTCGAAATAAAATAGTTTACTCACTTAATTCCACCCCTTTAAAAACGCTAGATGCACATATCAACGCATCGCTTAAAGTAGTTTTTGAATCCGAATCAAGCTTCGACAAATAAAAAATCAGAGGTACTGATTAGGTAAAAACAATCGACTTCAAAGTTTTCACTTTCACCCCTATCTTCATTTCACTAGAAAATGTACTTTTACACGCCCAAAAAAACGATTTCGTAACGGGCTTGTCTTACAAAAAATCGCATGAAAGAGCTACTCAAAAAATTCGAAAACAAAGAACCTGAAATTGTATTCCATTGGAAAGATCCTGAAACCGAAGCCGAAGGTTGGACCGTAATCAACTCCCTTCGTGGTGGTGCTGCCGGCGGTGGAACCAGAATGCGAAAAGGGCTCGATATGAACGAAGTACTCTCACTTGCGAAAACCATGGAAGTTAAATTCTCGGTCTCAGGCCCAGCTATCGGTGGTGCCAAATCGGGTATCAACTTCGATCCTGCCGATCCGCGCAAACAAGGTGTGCTGCAGCGCTGGTACAAAGCCGTGGCGCCGCTACTCAAAAGCTATTACGGAACAGGCGGCGACCTCAACGTCGACGAAATTCACGAAGTGATACCCATGACCGAAGATTGCGGTGTCTGGCATCCACAAGAAGGCGTTTTCAACGGACATTTCAAGCCCTCCGAAGCCGATAAAATTAACCGCATCGGGCAATTGCGTCAAGGTGTCGTTAAAGTTATCGAAGACGCACAATTTACTCCCGACATCTTCCGAAAATATACTGTGGCCGATATGATTACAGGCTACGGAGTGGCGCAAGCGGTGAAACATTTTTACGAACTTTCAGGCGAATCGGTTGCCAACAAACGCGCCATCGTACAAGGCTTTGGTAACGTGGGTTCGGCAGCGGCCTTCTATCTTGCGCAAATGGGCGCTTCAGTAGTTGGAATTATCGATCGCAACGGAGGCGTAATCAACGAAAACGGCTTCTCTTTCGAAGAAATTACCCAATTTTTTCTCAATAAAAACGGTAATCAGCTGGTGGCCGACAACATGCTAAGCTTCGAAGAAATCAATGAAAAAATCTGGACAGTTGGCGCCGAAATTTTCGCTCCTTGTGCCGCATCACGCCTGATAACTCAAGAACAAATCGACCAACTTATCACCAGCGGCCTAGAGGTTGTTTCTTGTGGTGCCAATGTGCCGTTTGCCGATAAAGAAATTTTCTTCGGACCCATCATGGAAAACGTCGACAGCCGCATTTCACTCATCCCAGATTTCATCAGCAACTGCGGTATGGCGCGCGTTTTCGCCTATTTCATGGAGCGTCGCGTTGCCATGAGCGACACCGCTATTTTTAACGATACGTCGAGCATCATCAAAACGGCAATAGCGAACATCAAAGCAGAAAATTCGGGAAAAACAGGCATTAGCGCCACCGCTTTCGAAATTGCTTTGCGACAATTGGTTTAAATTTTTTGGGCAGCATTTCCGGCTTTCGGCTTTATCTTTTTGCTCTGCTGCGCGCCTCAAAAAGGATATCGCCTCTATCCGGGCTGCGGCAATCGTTACCAAAATGAATTTTACAATTTATTTTTGGTATTTTCGTTATCTATAAAACGCTTCGGGCATGACCACCAACGAATACAATCACAATAAAGAATCCTTTATAGCAACGACAGTGCTTTTTGCATTGCTTTTGCTCGGTTTGTATTTCTTTAAATTCAGCAATACTACCAACCTGCTCGAATTCGAAGGCGGTGGCGGTGGCGGCGACGTGGCTGTTAACTTCGGCGATAGTGAATTCGGACGCGGCGACAATTACGATGCCGTTGATCTTTCTGCGGCAGCGCCTCAACCCAAAGTCACTGAAGTACAAGAAGAAGAGATTATTGCCACTGAAGACGATGCTGCCGATGTTCCGGCAGTAACTTCAACTGCAAAACCGAAAGAGAAAGAAAAGGAAAAACCCAAAGAAAAAGTTGTTGAGCCTGTAAAACCAAAACCCAACCAAGCTGCCAACGACGCTATGGCGAGTTTACTCGGCGGTAAAGTGAAAAGCGGCGACGGCAACGACAAACAAGGCGGAAACAAAGGAAAACAAAACGGCGATCCGAATGCCTCAGGCTACTACGGTGGCGGCGGTTCGGGAACCGGATCTGGCGGCGGAAACGGCAGCGGACAAGGCGTTGGCAGCGGCTCAGGCTACGGAGCAGGTTCTGGAAATGGTCGTGGAAGCGGCGTAGGAAATTATACACTCGCCGGTCGGAAAGCACTTTCCATTCCAAACCCCAATTATACATGCAACGAAGAAGGAACGGTAGTTTGTGAAATAACGGTCGACAATTCAGGTAAAGTAATTGGAGTGGTTGCGGGAATTCGCGGCAGTACCAATGTGGCAAAATGCTTACTCGACCAAGCAAAAGCCGCTGCGCAAAACGCACGCTTCGACGCCAAAGACGACGCGCCAGGAAAGCAAGTCGGAAAAATCGTTTACAACTTCAAACTCAATTAATAAATCAGTTAGATTTTAAACGCTAGCGAATGCACTACGGGGTAATAAAGGGGGAATTTTATTTTAACTTAACAATTAATGGAAATCTAATTGGTGAGTTTACCCACGACAAAATGCCTGATAATTGCTGGGATGTCGAATGCGCCAATAAATTCGGTGAAAGAAACGACGGGTTTATCGGAAAATTCATTTCTACTTGGTTAGAAGATAAAAAGTCTCATACAACAATTTTATCTATTCAAAAATTGTCTGACATAGAGGTAAGTCTAGTTTGGAACAATTTAGAAAATAAGACAATTTTTAAAGGTATGGGGAAAATCGACGGGGCAACACTAAGTGGAGAATATACTAGTGCTGAATAATAGCCCGATAATAAAGTAACACAAGACTCAACTTCTCAATATTGTTATCAAAGCTATCCGCGCATAAAAAAGCGTAATTTAAAACTTTTCTGAACACATTTAAAACAAATTCGTTTGTCCTCTTTATTAATCGCAAACACATCACTTTGCTTTTAAAGAGATTAAAGTAAAATTGTTTATTGTTTGTAACTATTTAATTGCTAGCAAATTAATAGTTATACAATATTCGAAAGAAGAAGCTGTAAATAGGATGCAATAACCACAAAAAAAGAGTGTAGAATAACTAATTTTGACATGAACTAATGGTGCAATAATTGCGTATGAAAATTTTCAGAAAGTTTGAAATGCTGATTGTTATGGTAATTTGTAATGTTTCTTATTCTCAAACTAAGATGTTATACAATGGAGCGTTTGACCGCGGTAAGGCAAAGTACTTCTATTATGAAAATAATTATGAAAGGATTTTCGATGGAACATTTAATTATTCAGATGGCTATTGTTCATTGAGTGGGGCATTAAAAAATAATTTGATGACAGGCACTTGGACACAGACTGAGGGAGATGCTCCAAGTTTCACTTTTGGAAAAAAAGTTATTGGCTCATACATAAACGGTAAACGAAATGGAAAGTGGGCGTGCACTATTTTTGAAAATAAATTGCGCAAAAACTATGTTTTGACTTTTAAAAATGACACTATAAACAGCGAAGTGAGTCTACCAAAGTTGCAAGGATTAATAAAAGACGGGAAATTTGATGGAAATTGGATCCTCAATGATGGAGGTTCAGAGACGATAGCTTCCTTTAAGAATGGCGTAATCACGAAATATGTGGAGCGCTACACATCTGACGGAGCGGTGATTATCAAATATTTGCCCAATATAAAATCCCCTTTAAACGTCGATTTCGTTAATCTTTCGGGAAATTTATACGGTTTTGAAATTTTTGAATTTGATAAGAAATATTACGATAGTGATCTCCAGCTAAAAATTAGTGCTTTCGTGGCAAAAGTCAAGTTTGAAATTAATAACTTTTTTTCTTTAGCTTGTTTAAATCGATTTAACAAAGAAATAAATATTTGTGAACCTATATTAATGGTAACAGTCCGTGAAAATGCAAGATATTGGAAAGAAAAAGAAACACGCTATACCGATGAGAATAATACGACTGCTGGTTTACTCGGCGGTAAAGGAAACAGCAGCGAAGAAAATGGTCAAAGAAGCAGAAATTACACACTAGCCGGTCGGAAAGCTCTTTCCATTCCAAACCCCAATTATACATGCAACGAAGAAGGAACGGTAGTTTGTGAAATAACGGTCGACAATTCAGGTAAAGTAATTGGCGTGGTCGCAGGTATTCGCGGTAGTACAAACGTTGCTAAATGCTTACTCGATCAAGCAAAAGCCGCTGCGCAAAACGCACGCTTCGACGCCAAAGACGACGCGCCAGGAAAGCAAGTCGGAAAAATTGTTTACAACTTCAAACTCAACTAAGTGACCTATCCAGAAGCAGTACAATGGCTGTTTTCCCAACTGCCCATGTTTCAACGCATAGGCGCAGCTGCTTACAAAGCCAATCTCGACAATATTCTGGCTTTTGCCAAACACCTCAATCATCCCGAGAAAAAGCTCAAGTGTATTCATGTCGCCGGAACCAACGGCAAAGGCAGTACCTCGAACATGACTGCTGCCATCTTGCAACAACACGGATTTAAAGTAGGGCTTTATACTTCGCCACACTTAAAAGATTACCGCGAACGTATTCGCATCAATGGCGCAATGATACCGGAAGAAGAAGTGGTTGCATTCGTCGTGCAAAACAAAGCATTTATGGAACAGCAGCAACTAAGCTTTTTCGAAATGACCGTGGGTTTAGCATTCGATTACTTCGCCAAACAAAATGTAGGTTATGCCGTAATCGAAGTGGGTATGGGCGGCCGATTAGATGCAACCAATATTATTTCGCCACTGGTTACTGCCATTACAAACATTAGTTTCGATCATACCCAATTTCTAGGTGATACACTCGAAAAAATTGCCATCGAAAAAGCGGGAATCATCAAAAAAAATACGCCTTTATTCGTTGGAAGAAAGCAAATAGAGACTGCTGGAGCATTTGAGAAAATTGCCGCAGACCGTCAAGCAAAAGTTCATTACGTGCAAAGCGATACGGTTTCGAAATACAAATTACAGCTACAAGGAAATTACCAACCTGAAAATGCGGCATTGGCATTAGCAATCTGTAAAGAAGTGGCTGGTATCGAACATTTCGAATTGAAGGAGCAAGAAATCGGAACTGCATTTGCAAACGTTCAAGAAATCACGGGATTTCAAGGACGTTGGCAAATTCTCGCGCAAAATCCGCTAACCATAGCCGATACCGCTCACAACTCCGACGGATTACAACGCACGTTAGAGCAAGTTCTGCAACAAAACTACGACCAACTACATATTGTCCTTGGCGTAGTAGCTGATAAAGATTTACCTTCGATTTTACCTTTTTTCCCAAAATCGGCTACCTACTATTTCGCCAAACCAGACATACCACGCGGATTAGATGCGGCAGATTTACAAAAAACAGCAGCAAGCTTCGATTTAATTGGAAAAATCTACAATTCGGTTCCCGAAGCTTATGCAGCTGCAAAACAACAATGTAGCGCTACCGATTTGATTTTTATTGGTGGCAGCACCTTCGTGGTTGCCGAAATTTTATAGAAATACGCGATTTTTATTTGCAGGATTAAAATCTTAGCCTATATTTGCACTCGCAAAAGCGTTACGGCGCAGCTGCAAAACAAGGGCGATTAGCTCAGCTGGTTCAGAGCACCTCGTTTACACCGAGGGGGTCGGGGGTTCGAACCCCTCATCGCCCACCACAAAGGACAAAGAAGTTTTAACTCTTTGTCCTTTTTTTATGCTTGTGTGTTTCGCTGCAACTGTTGAAATTTACCCTCGAAACAAGCAGCCTTCAATTCTTATCATCACAATTGTTCTCTTTAATGAATTTTCTTCCTTCAACAAGCTTTGTCTGCAGCCTGCACAGAGCATTCTTAATCTTATTTATTTGCAGCAGCACTTTACTCGGCAACGCGCAAGAACTAACCGAAGAAGAAAATAAACAAACGCGTCGCATTCAGGAACTGCTCGTTACAGCGCCTGAGAAAGCTAAAGAAGAAGCCTCGAAGCTGTCGCAGTCTGCAAGTCCGTTTGCGCGCTATTGCGGCCAATACTACACCGCGAATTACTACTACGTAAAATCGAACTACGACGAATCGAAAAAAATACTAACTGCGCTTTTAAAAGAAATCGACAGTAACCCAGCGTTAAGTAAGCAGAAAAATTACCAAGACTTGATGGGAATGTGCGTCAACAAATTGTTTTATCTCTATAAAAATGTCGGCGCGTACAACCAAGCTTTGATTTTAATGACGACTTACAAGGATAAAATCCCGAACGATCGCTACGATCAGCAACTCGGAATTTTAAAGATTGCTATGGGCGAATATGAAGAAGGAATTGTTTTATTGAAAAGCGATTTACGCACATTTAAGCACATCGACTTAGGCGTAGCCGAACGAAAGGAAATGAATAACAAGCTTTTCGCAGATCGTTACAACGAAATTGGAGAAGCGTACCAGAAGTATTTTGTCGGCAGCCGGCAAACAAAGCATCTAGATTCGGCTAATGTGTATTTCCAAAAAGCGGCCAACATCATGCTTGACGAACCTTCGCAAGCCGATTTTACACGCGCTTTACTAAATATGCACCAAGCGAAGAGCGCCGCATTAAAAGGCGACTACCAAACTGCGCTGCGATTTTACCAACGCAGAAACGCCTATCCAGAAATCAACAAGAATTTACGCACTGTTCAAATTTTTGATTTGGGCATGGCCGATTGCTATTTCCATCTAAAACAACCCGACTCGGCCATTTATTATGCCAAAGCATTCGTCAGAAATTATCAGCAAACGAAAGTATCCAAAGAGAATCTGCTTTTAGCCTATTCCCTACTTTCTAAAAACTATAGCGAAAAGAAAAATACTGAACAAGCGTACAACTATGCGCAGAAAAGTCTGGCACTTATTGAAGAATTAGATCGAATCAAAAGTAAGTCGGTCGACTTTCTACACAACTATACGATTTCCACAATTAGAAAAGAAGCCGATTCGATTTTAAACCGGCAATTTACATTTGTGGGAATAATGATCGGACTGGTTCTGGCTTTAGGGATCGTATTTTGGATGTTTTATCGCTACTCAAAAAAACAAAAAGACAAGCACAAGCGATTTCTCTCTATCATACAAAGATTAAAGGAGCCAAAACCAATTGAACCGATAAATACAATTTCCATTCCCGAAGATTCGTCAACGAAAATGATGGATGATGAATTGATTCACAAAATTAAGACGGGACTGGAAAAATTAGAGCGTAGTGAAACTTTTCTCAAATCGGAATTCAAATTAGCCTTTGTGGCAAAAAAGTTAAATACGAACACGGCGTATTTATCACAGTACTTGAATCAGGTTTTAGGAAAATCATTTTCGGATTACACACAAGAACTTCGAATAAACTTTGTGTTGCGAAAGCTGAGTAATTCTCCTCAGTTTCGGAACTTCACTTTACAGGCTATCGCCGAAGAAGTAGGCTATAAAGACGCTACCACATTCGTAAAAGTGTTTAAAAAGCACACCGGACTTTCGCCGAACTACTATATCGAACATCTACAAGAAAAAGACTTGTAAACCAACAAATTAAGCCTTTATAACCGTAAGGGTTTTTATAAAATCTCCAATACTTTAATTGTGCGATTAAAGTCACAATGGTAGTTTTACTTCCAGAAATCCATCAGTATTAAAACGACCAGACTTCCATTTACATCTTATCCCAACAAAACGAACACGTATTTTGACTTCATTTTTTCTTAAAACAAAAACCACTACAGTAAATTCTTAAGGTCATTTCAAAACTTACAGAATACAAAATCTAAAAACTTAATCAACTAAATGCAATTCATGAAGAAACTCTATTCCGCGCTTTTACTTTTAATTTCGGTGACCTTATGTGCACAAACGTACACGTTTACCACATTCAACACCAACAATTCGGGCATCGCATCCAACAATATAAACGATTTTGAGAGATCTGCCTCTGGAACCCTCTGGATTACTACCAATAACGGCCTTTCAAGAATGATCGGCAACTCGTTTACAAACTACAATACATCGAATTCTAGCATCGGAACCGACATGTTGAAAGACGTAGCGGTAGCTGGCAGCACTATCTGGATTTCTACCTACGGAAACGGCATTATTCGCTATAACGGCACTACCTTTACAAATTACAATACCAATAACCCGAACATGCCTAACAATTCGGCTACGAGTATTGCAACCGACGGCTCGGGGAACTTTTGGATGGGATCAGCTTCGGGACTAAGTAGATTCAATGGTACTTCGTGGACAACCTACAACACGTCGAATTCGCAATTGATTTCAAACAACGTAACTTCGATTGCAGTTGATGCCAACAACAATGTTTGGATTGCTGCCGACGGTATGTTGCAACGATTTAATGGCACTACCTTTACGAGTATCACTGACGGCGTTTCTAAAATTCTTAAAATTACAACTTCGGGTCTTTATGTAAGTACTGGCGATGGTCTAGGAATTATTGTAAACAACGACTACACTAATATTTATTGGACAAATAACTCCTGTTTAGCGAGTTGTAATGTAAATGCACTGGGCATTGATGAAACCAATAAAGTATGGCTTGGGCTCGACAATTGTGGAAACTCAACCGGTGGCGTTCAAAACTTCACGAACTGCGTTACGTATTCTACATCAAATTCAGCCTTACCTGACAACAGCATCACTTCGATTAACGTAATTGATTCGAATGTAATTTGGGTAGGAACCTTAGAAGGTGGTTTGGTACGCATGAACCAAACAGATGGACCGATATGCGCTGCGCCAACTGGTTTAAACGTGGCACAGTTTGGACAATCTTCAGCTTATTTGGCATGGACATCGGCAAACCCGGCTCCTGCCAATGGGTACATTTATCGCTACAGCACAACAAACAATGTAACTGGCGCTACAGAAAGCAGTACCTCGCAAACTGGCGCAGGAATCGACCAATTGCAACCAAACACAACGTATTATTGGTGGGTAGCTTCTGCCTGCGAGCCCATAACTTGGGTATCAGGAGGTAGTTTTACCACCGCACCGCTTCCTGGATGTACAACTGCAAACTATGGTTTGTTTCCCGCGGCAACATATACGCCAGGCTGCAGCGGTAATGCCGAGTTAATTGCTTCAAATGCGTGGGCAGGCGAGTATACCAATGTCAATATCTTAGCCGACAAGCAATATATCTTCTCTAGTTCTGTAGCTACAGACTACATAACAATTACCAATGCTAATGCAACAGTTATTTATACGAGTGGTCCATCGCCCTTAACTTGGACGCCAAGCAACATTTCAGGTGTAATTCGTTACTTCTTACATACAAACTCTAACTGCGAAAGCCAAAACACGAATCGAATACGATACATTACTTGTTCTAATATTGTGGCAAACTGCGGCGCACCGACAGGATTAGCAGCTACAAACATCACATCCAATTCAAGTAGAATAAATTGGAGTGCACCCACCACCGCACCCGCTTCTTACGATCTTTACATTGCAACGAGCAATACTGCACCGGGAGCAAATACGGCAGCTAATGTAACTAGCGCTATTGTGGGCATCGATGTTTTGAGCGGTTTAGCTGCATCAACTATTTACTACTTCTGGATTCGATCAAATTGCGGGGCTTCAAAAAGTGCTTGGGTTTCGGGTGGAAGTTTTACTACAAATGCCGCACTGAACTGCAACGGCGCTAGCAACGGTTTATTTCCCGAATCAATTTTTACACCTGCCTGTAACGGCAATTTTGAAACTATTGTTACAAATGCTTACGGAGGAGAGTATACGCACGTAAGTGTGGTTGCCAATAAACAATACACCTTCAGCAGTTCCGTTGCAACCGACTATATTACCATAACCAATCTTGCCGGAACCGTTGCTCTTGCAAGCGGAACTACACCAGTTGTTTGGAACTCAGGAAGCACTTCAGGCGTTATCAGATACTTTTTGCACTCTCAAAATTGCGGCAGCGAAACTGTACCAAGAGTTCGTTCTATCAAGTGTGTTGACGCTCAAACGACAGCCTGTCAACCACCGTTAGCTGTACTTGGCCAGAATATAACATCAAATTCATTCCTAATCAAATGGACTGCACCTGTGAATGAACCAACTATTTACGAAGTTTATGTATCAGCTTCAAGCACAGCACCAACGGCTACAACAACCGCTACAGTTTCAACGAATAATATACTAACAACTTTCGAAAACGCACAGCCCGCTACAACTTACTACTTTTGGGTACGCTCAAACTGCAATATCAATAAAAGTAATTGGATAGCTGGTGGAAGTGTAACCACACTAAATGCTTTAAGTTGTAATGGAGCTATATACGGCTTATTTCCAAACGAAACGTATACGCCTGCTTGTACGGGAGTTAATGAGCAAATTGTTACTAACGCTTGGGCTGGTGAGTACACTAATGTAAATGTTACAGCCAACAAGCAATACACCTTTTCAAGTTCTGTTACAACCGACTTCATAACTATAACAAACACTTCGGGAACTATCGTTTATGCCAGCGGACAGACACCAGTAAGTTGGAGTTCGGGTAACCTTACTGGAATAATTCGTTATTACATTCATACCAATGCAAATTGTGGCAATCAACCTACGTCAAGAACACGTTTTATTTCCTGTACAAATCCAGTAGTTGTAAATTGTGGGATGCCAGGAACACCTGTTGTTTCTAACATTACCTCGAATTCGTGTCGCATAGCTTGGACTGCTCCAGATGTTGCGCCTTCCAATTACGAAGTATACATCAGTACCAGCAGCGCATGGCCAGAATTCAACGCTAATCCCGTAGCTTCGCCAATGAGCGCAATCTTGAATTACTACAGTTTCCTAGACGCCTCGACAACCTATTATTATTGGGTTAGGTCGGTTTGCGGAACTACCCAAAGTGATTGGTCTACAGGCGGAAGCTTTACTACACTTGCTTCGTTAATCTGTAATGGTGCGTATTTCGGATTGTATCCAGAAGATACAGTAGTGCTTCAAAATTCAGGAGCTATCGAAGCCGTTGCTTACCAATCGTATGCGGGGCAGTACTCAAACGTAACTTTAGGAGCCAACAAACAATATCAGTTTACAAGTTCTGTGGCAACGGATTTCATCACCATTACCAACCAAGCAGGAACAATAGTTCTAGCAAGCGGACAAACTCCTCTAAATTATACTACAGGCAATACAGCTGTTAACGTTCGATACTATTTGCACGCCAATGCAAACTGCGACCCTGACGACATGCCTCGCGATAAATTTGCAAAAGCGAGTACACTAGGTTTGGATGACACTGCGGCTATCAATCGTTTTAAAGTGTATCCGAATCCAACTGCTGGCCAATTTAATGTCGACACCGGAACTATTATTGCTGATAAAATTGAAATTTTCGACCATGTTGGCAGAATAATCCTTACACAGCTTACTTCCTCAACCAAAACAACTTTAACGTTGAACGGACTTTCAGATGGTGTTTATCTTATCAAGGTATATTCGCAAGACAAAACAACAACAGAGAAATTAGTCCTTAAAAAGAACTAGCTTCTAATGTAAGAGCAACTATAAAAGCCGCTTCAGTATTTGAGGCGGCTTTTTTGTATACTCGCAACGGGTTGATCTTGAAATTAATTGTGTGATCCTTGGTTGAAATCTTCGCATAAAAAATCTTTAAGATTTTATTAACTTTTTTTAAAAATTCCTTTTGACGTTATATATTAGCAATAAAATTCCAACTTTGAGAAATCTCTTCACCACGATTTTAATCGCAACTTGCAGCCTCATATTGGCGCAGAAGAACATTGATCCGACCCCAGAAGAAATTGCGCTTGCCGTTGAATGGCGCGGAAAACATCCAACTGTTGATTTGTTGGAGCGCAATTACCGAGAAAAGGTCACATTTTTTGATAACGCTAACTCGGATGGTGTAGGCGTGTTGAACGAGATAAAAGCAAACCTGATGTCGCTTAGCAAGCGTTTAGATATGCCGTACTCGGAAGGTTACGATCAAGAATCTGTGGTTGAAGTTTTTAAAATCTTGCACCGCAATGGAAAAAACACTCGATTCGAAATACGGGACGAATATTATAAATCAGACGGTCTTTTTTATAACGATTTTCGTGTAAAATGGGCTCAAATCGATTTCCCCATTCAGGGTTATAACTACCTTGTCGAAACTGCCACGCGCTACAAAGACGCCAGATACTTTAGTAAAGTATATCTCAGCGGATTAGGCTTGCGAGCTAACTTTGAATTAGAATTTATAATTCCTAAAAACATAGAAATCAGTTTACTCGAATACAATTTTCCTGAAAATCAAATTCAAAAGAAAGAGACAGTTGACGAACAAGGCAATAGACATATACTGTATACGGCCGCGGAAATTCTACCTAGAATAGACGAAGATGATGCTCCTGGCGACAGTTACTTGTTTCCGCACATAATTCCTGTAGTAAAAGCAATTACAAAGAATGGAGTTCGCAAAACACTATTTGAAAATGGCGATGCTGTATATGCTTGGAATAAATCGATGATAGAACTCACTGAAAATAAACCGAAAGAACTAAAACCCTTTGTTGATGATTTGGTGAAAGGCTTGACAAAAGATGAAGACAAGATAAAAAAAATGTACTACTGGGTTCAAGACAACATCCGATACATTGCTTTTGAAGATGGCATTGCCGGATTTAAACCCGATGAAGCACAAAACGTCTTTAACAAACGTTATGGCGACTGCAAGGGAATGGCAAACCTACTCTCGGAAATGCTAAAACTACAAGGATACGACGCCAGACTTGCATGGATTGGAACGGATCACATCGCTTATAAAGCCGATTTACCTGCACTAGCAGCATTTAACCACATGATCTGCTATCTTAAAATAAACAACAAAGAGTATTTCCTAGATGGAACTGAAAGCTATACTGGGCTCGGACTTAATGCAAGTCGTATTCAAGGAAAAGAAGTACTCGTAGATGGTGGCGAAAAGCCGCTGCGAACTAAAGTACCCGTTTCAAATCACACCAACAATACCTCGATCTCGAAAGGTTTTTTTAAAGTAGAAGGCGAAAAACTAGTTGGAAAAATGTCACGTTCTTTTGACGGTGAAAGCCGCACTAATTTCTTTCAACAGTTTCATGCATTTGCGAGCGACTTTAAATCAGAAAATTTGACCAACTACCTAAAACGCTATGATAAAAATATAGAGATTAAGGATTTGGGTTTTTCTGACCTAAACAATCGCGATCAAACACTTAAATTAGATTTCGAAGTAATCGCTTCAAACAAAGTAAATTCGTACGAGGGTGAGCTCTATGTTGAGTTTCCTTACGAGACCGAATTAAATTTAGAGCTCTTGAAAGATCGCAAATTACCTTTCGTCTTTGAAATTCTCGGAACTAGTAAAACCGAAGTAATCATTGAAAATCCTCCAGGCTATCAGTTGGAGAAATTACCCGAAAGCTTCTCTGTAGCAAATGATATATTCGAAATTTCGGTAAAATTCACTCCGGTAACTTCAGGTGTAAAACTAGAATCTCAGTATATTATCAAACAAAAAACACTACCCACCAACCAGTTTAAGACTTACGAAGAAACTGCAAAAAAATACAACCAAAAAATCCGTCAAACACTTACCTATAAAAAATGAGTCTAAAACTTAGATTACTTATTGTTGCTTTTCTATTAGTTGCAATAACACCCGCAAATGCTCAGAAAAAAGAAGAAATCCGAGAATTTTTCTGGGGAAGCAAGAACAAAACAGATTACAATACAAGTATTCCCGAGAAATACAAAGATGAATCGGCTGTAATCATTAACAAGTACGACTTTTACGACTACAGCGAAGGATTTGGAAAGGTACAATACACTTCGGCATCGATGAGAACCGTGAAGATTCAAGATGCAGCCGCTTTAAAATTGTTCTCTGAGTTCGAAATCTATGAGAGCTTTCGTAAAACTGTTGGCTATTTTAACATGAGAGACAATACGTTTTTCGGTGTACGAATCATCAAACCAAACAAAAAAATTATTGAAATAGATACAGAAAAAGACAAAAAAAAGATCGACGACAAGACAGTTATTGCCATCCCAAATCTGGAAATCGGTGATGTAATCGACTACTACTACCATACTACATCCTACTTTACGGCCACTTTCTATTACTATTTTGACCCTGAAGAAGAAACCTTATCCGAACGCTATCCCATCTTAAATTACAAATTAGCTTTCAATACGGAAAATGACTTTTTTGTGAATTTTCAATCGATAAATGGCGCGCCCAAGTTAAAACAAATTGATACCGGTAAAAAAAGCGAACGCCTATACGAACTAACAACTACCGACATACCAAAAGCTGAATATCCACGCTGGTTTTATCCACTGCTCGAACTTCCTGGATACAAATTTCAAGTATGTCTTGCGCAAAACGGTACCGCCGAAACTCTTGTTTACTTTCTTCTTTCAGAGAGAGAACGCGACATCAGGAGTTCGGTAACTAAAGATGAGATTTTTAATTTCTTCAATAAACGTATCATTCCACACACAAACGTTCCGAATAAGAAAAGTCTGAAAGGATTTTTGACGGACGAAACAAACATGGATTACATACATGCGATTTTTAAAAAATATCGCTTAGCAGTCGCCAAAAACTATGAGACGAGAATTTCACGAGATGCTAAAATCAACATACCCTACGTGCTCTCAGAATCGACTGTAGATGATATTGACCCGCTCTTATCGACCATGCGTTATTGTTTAGCTCGAGATATTTCATTTAACTTAATTATTGCGTTACCTCGCTACGACGGCAAAATTGAAGACAACATCTTGGCAGGTAACTTTAGAATACTCATGCGCATAAACTTCCCAGAGCCTATTTACCTGAGCGGCGTAACTCCCTTTGCTATTTACGATGGGCTAGACCCAATTCTCGAAGGAAGTAAAGCATACGTTATCGACATGAAAGGTTCCGGTAGACTTACAAACATGACCGAAGAAATTTTGCCAATTTCAACAGCAGCTAAAAACAGAGAAACTATTCAACTAAATATAACTCCAAGCGCCGACCTCCAAAGTTTTACCATCGAGTCGCGAAACGTATCAACCGGTCACTTAAAGCGGGAAAATCAATCAAATACGTTCACCTTTTACGATTTTATACAAGCCGAATATGCCTCAGCACCTCGACACCCCTATGAAGAATATGGTCATGAAAAACGAAAAATGGAACAATTTGTTAAGGAAATGACTTCGCTGGTTGAAAATAGAAAAGAACAAGATAAAAAAGAGCTACCCAAAAAAGTTAGTGAAGAAATTGGTGCAACAGTATTAGAAGCCGAACGTACTATCGTTGATGGTGCCAGAAACGACTCCGAGAAACCCTTTGTTTTTGACACCAAATTTAAAATTGGTGCCGACTTTGTTAAAAGTGCTGGTGAAAATACCGTGATAGAAATAGGAAAATTCATAGGCCCACCAGTTGAAATAGAAGAAAAAGAACGCAAACGAACTGCAAATATTTATATGGGGTTCCCTAGAAGTTTCGAAAATGAAATAACTTTCAATATCCCAGATGGTTACGAAATAAAAGGGCTTGACAAATTAAATAAAAAAGTAGAAAATGAAACTGGAGGATTTACTAGTACTGCATCCATTCAAGGCTCCACTTTAATTGTTAAAACAAAACGTTATTATCTTAACAATTACGAACCCGCTGCAAATTGGCCGAAAATGCTGGCGTTCTTAGATGCTGCTTTTCAGTTTAGCCAAGAGAAAATTCTGCTTAAAAAGAAGTAGATGTAAACCAAATATAAACTGAATTTCCTTAAAAGTTGCTCTTAGTAGCAACTTTTTTTTGCTCCTATTGAATTATCGAATCGCCTAAAAGAAACAAAATCCGTACGAACTAATTGTGTGACTAATAAAAACAACTCTGAAACTATCTATTCTTCTGCTCGATGTATTTCGACAAATACTTAGCGGCTGAAAATGCTTGCTGCCGTAAAATGTCACCAACCGGATTTCTTCGTCTGTGCAGCTCCAAATCAGCCATCACTATATTTAACTGCTTAAAAAAGGTGTCGATGTACTGCGACGTGCCAAATTGCATCTCAAAATCCGACTGCAAATTCCTAGAAATGCGATGCCACAAGCCAACATCACTGTACAAGGCAACGGCTTTCAATACAAAATCAGCATCGTCAGCGGCAGTAACTTCGTTTGGTTCCGTCAGTTCAAATCCTTCTACTCCAATAACTGTGCTAACAAATGGAATTCCGTACAACATAGCTTCGTAAATTTTCCCTTTCAAACCGGCTCCAAACGATAGCGGTGCAAGTAAAACTCGGTGCGCTCTAAGCATGTCCAAAGGCTTGTCGAATGCACCTGCCAAATGAAAACCTTGCTCTGGGGAATGATACTTTAGTAAGGCCTGCGGAACGTAATTGCCGTAAACAAACAGCTCGGCTTGCGGTAAACGCAGCTTAATTTCGTGCCAAATCCGTGCTAATGTATGAACCGCAGTCGTGTTAGGCTTGTGACTGAGGTTGCCAATAAAGTAAAAATCGGCAGTGTTATCAAACTGATTCGACTCTGCCTGATAATTTTCCTGCCAAAAAGGAAGGTAAGCCAATAAATCACCCGAGATCTGTAGAAATTCCATTAAATAACGCTGCTCAAACGAGGAGATAATTAGGGACAAATCCGACCGATAAATCGACGCTAACTCCCGATTTCTAACCTCTGCCTCCTTCTCAGGACTTGACGTTTCATCGCGATCCGCACGCAAAAAATGCAAATCCTCCGTATCCAATACATGAATTATCGAAGCGCTGACTTCTCTAACGCGCCAAGAAAACTGTTCCTCCGTGTAATAGCGATCGTATACTACAACACTCGGATCAATCACTTTCACAAATTCTTGAAAAGTGCTCGAATTAAGCGCGATCCTATGTGTAACAACTCCTTCTTGATGCATATCGGCGCTTCTTTGCGTTGGTTCTGCAGCAGTAGCAAAATGTACCTCGTAGTTATGTATTGCGAAGGCACGCATCAACTGCAAAATCCTGTATCCTGCCGCCGATGAAGCTGGCTCCGGCCAAACTTGACCAATAAACAAAACCCTATTTGTCATACCGCGAATTTACTCGGAATAGGTGTAAAAAGTAATGATCTACTTAAATTATAAAATAAGAAAACCTCCTGCTGTGCGAATTGAATCGCTGTTGTATTGCAAACCGATTGTTTTAATTTGGGCAATCCGGTGCAGCGTTTTATAGTTGAAATTTGGTCGCTGCCCCGTCACGCTTTCCACGTCAATACCGTTTAGCCGGCGCTTGGTTTGCACGGCCGCCACGGGCTTCTTGGGT
>NZ_JAIXYH010000008.1 GCF_027490375.1 Flavobacterium sp. | reverse complement strand
GAAAACAGTGCGTCGAAGGCCGATACAATTTTTCAAACGGTTTGATACGTTCTGTGTTTTCTTCATCAGCCAAACATTCCACAAAATTCTGTGAGCTTCGGCGTTTTCTGTGTGCCTAAAACTATTGCCTGAGTTCGGCTTTTGCGGCGTTGTGCCCATTGTGGAATACTTAGTGAAACATTGTGCTCCAAAGGTGCCTGAGCCTGTCGAAAACAGTGCGTCGAAGGCCGATACAATTTTTTAAACTGTTTGATACGTTCTGTGTTTTCTTCATCAGCCAAACATTCCACAAAATTCTGTGCGCTTCGGCGTTTTCTGTGCGCTTAAAACTATTGCCTGCGTTCGGCTTTTGCGGCGTTGTGCCCATTGTGAAAAACTTAGTGAAACATTGTGCTCCAAAGGTGCCTGAGTTTGTCGAAGGTCGGTGCCTGAGCTTGTCGAAGGTTGGTGCCTGAGCTTGTCGAACGCCAATCTTTCAATCTTTCAATCTCGAAATCTCCAACAATAATCAAAACAAATCGCAGTTTTAAATACACATCATTTGCAGCACCAAATACCAAATCATTCATCCCCCCAACCTCCTCATTCCTTAACATCACTCAAGTACCAAATTAGCTATCTTTGGCGCCCGTTAGTTGTTATCTCTCTACCATGAACAAAGTTCTTCTTACCCTCTTTACAGTCCTTTCCCTAAATACACTACTCGCGCAAACTAAAGTTAGCGGGATCGTTGTCGATCAAAAAAATAAACCCGTTGCCTACGCTACCGTCGGATTTCCAGGAACCTCCGAAGGTGTAATCACCAACGACGATGGTCGGTTCTACCTCGAATCGAACGAAAGCCGAAAAGTGCTTCAAATCTCGTTCTACGGCTACGAAACCGTCGAAATTCAACTCGATAAAGCCGTAAATTACGACATGAACATCGTGCTCAAATCCGTCGAAGAACTTCAAGAAGTAAAACTGTATGCCGGAAAAACGTCCAAGAAAAACAATCCGGCAATCGATATCCTCCGTAAAATCTGGGCACGAAAACGCAAAAACGGGCTGCGTATGTTCAAACAATACCAGATGGATAAGTACGAAAAAGTCGAATTCGACATGAATACTATCGACAGTTCATTCATGAAAAGCCGCATTTTTAAAGGAATGGAGTTCATTTTCAACTCCGTCGATACGTCAAAAATCACCGGCAAAACCTACCTACCCATCTTTATTAACGAAGCACTTTCAAAAGTCTATGGCGACAATACCAAATCAAAAGTAAAAGACGAACTCATCGCCAATAAAAATTCCGGCTTCTCCACCAATCAGCAAATTATTGCGTTCATCAAAGACCTATATAACGAATACGACATCTACGAAAATTACCTGAAATTCTACGATAAAGCATTTACATCGCCCTTGTCGAGAACAGGTATCGATGTTTACAATTACGTCTTGGCCGACAGCGCATTCATCGATAAAAAATGGTGCTACAACATAGTTTATTACCCACGACGCAAGAACGAACTCACCTTCAAAGGCGATTTCTGGGTGAACGATACCACTTGGGCGATCAAAGACATTAACATGCAGGTGGTTAAAAGTGCCAACATAAACTGGGTGAAGGAAATTTACATCGAGCAACAGTTCGATGTGCTAAACGATTCGGTATTCCTGCTCACCCGCGATTACATGCTCACCGATTTCGCACTCAACAAAAAGGAAAAATCGAAAGGCGTGTACGGAAAACGAACAACCATGTACCAAAATCACGTGTTCGATAAAGAATTGCCCGACGAATTCTACAAAGAAAAAGTGAACTACTACAACGAAGAAGCCTATAATCGTTCCGACGAGTTTTGGGAAGAAAACCGCTTCGAAGAACTCAATAAAGACGAAAAGGGCATTTACAAAATGCTCGACACACTTAAAACCAACAAAAAGTTTAAACAGCTGTACGATTTGGTGGCCATTCTCGGAAGTGGTTATATTCAGAAAGGCAACATCGATTTCGGACCTATTTTCTCAACCTTAGGTTACAACGAGGTCGAAGGAATTCGCCTCCGTTTTGGCGGTCGAACATACTTCGGACCAAACGATCGCTGGCGCATACAAGCCTACGGTGCCTACGGTTTTAGCGATAATAAATTCAAATACGGCGTGTCGGGTAAATACCTGATCGATCCGAAAAGCCGACTCATCATTCAAGGTGGAAACCGACGCGATATAGAGCAAATCGGAGCCAGTTTAACAACCACAAACGACATACTCGGCCGCAGTTTTGCCAGCTCTGCACTCTTCGTTAGCGGAAATAACGGCAACCTCACCAACATCAACCTCACCAACGTAGCGCTCGAAATTGAGCCGGTAAAAAACCTAACTTTTTCAGCTGGTTTTAGCTTTCGTACACTGGTTTCGGCCAACGATACGTTTAGTCTGGCCTATTACACCGATCTCAACCGAACGCAAATTAAAGAGCGTACTACCCAATCGGAAGCTAACGTTTTAGTTGATTATACACCGCGACGTAAAACCGTGGGCTATGGCGTTGAGCGCAGCATTGTCGATAGTCCGTTTACCCGAGTTTTTGTTAACTACACGCAGGGTTTGAAAGGGGTAATGAATTCCGATTTCGAGTATCAAAGAATTCAATTATACGCGAAACAACCTATGAATATTGGCGGTATTGGTCGCCTAGACGTAATCACCGAGCTTGGAAAAACCTACGGCTACGTTCCGCTCGGATTAATGAGCATCGTTCCCGGTAACCAAACGTATTTTACCATCGAAAACACCTTTAACTGCTTGGATTTCTACGAGTTTCAAGCCGATACCTATGCGACGTTTCAGTTGCAACACAATTTCGGCGGACGAATTTTCTCGAGAATTCCGTTCATGCGTAAATTAAATTGGCGTGAAACCGTGGGTATTAAAGGCGTTTACGGAACTATTTCGCAAGAAAATCGCATCATCAACGAGCCAAGCGGACTCATTTACCAAGCGCCCGAAGACCTGTACTGGGAGTATAACGCCGGTATTGGAAACATTTTCAAGGTGTTCCGCATCGAGTTTGCGTGGCGCGGCAGCTATATTGCACCAGGTTCCACGAATTTCGCGATAAAAGGCGCCTTCGGATTTTATTTTTAAGAAAAGTATTTTTTTAGGCGGCTTTTCCGGCTATTCACTGCAAGCTGCCCGGCGTTCGGTTGGCAAAAAGTACGCAAAGATTTTGTGCTTCCGTTGGTCGCAAAAACTTTTCGCTTTTTGCAGCAACCGCACTTAGGCAGGCTTTTCGTTGCTATCCGGGCCGCAAAAATCGTGCGCGAAAAAAACCACGTAAAACACTAGTAAGCAATCTATTAGTTTCTTGCAAGGCGTATAATGTAAATAACATGCCTTACTTTAACATCGATTTATTACTTTTGCGCGTTTTAAAATGTTAAAAATGGACAAACTAATGATTTACTTGCCGCTTGTAATGGCAATTTTAGGTCTCGTATTTATGGGAGTTAAAGCGTTATGGGTAAACAAACAAAACGCTGGCGACGCCAAAATGCAAGAAATTTCTAAAAGTATTCAAGAAGGTGCAATGGCTTT
The DNA here is from genome assembly GCF_027490375.1 of Flavobacterium sp. Taxonomy (GTDB): domain Bacteria; phylum Bacteroidota; class Bacteroidia; order Flavobacteriales; family Flavobacteriaceae; genus Flavobacterium. The sequence continues at coordinate 72,322 of NZ_JAIXYH010000008.1, read as the reverse complement.
CCTTAAAGCCGAGTACAGAATATTGGCAGTATTTGTAGTTATTGCCTCTGTAGCACTTTTTGTAGTGTCGCAATTGGTAGAAACTTCACACTGGATGATTGTTGTTGCTTTCGTTTTTGGTGCAATTTTCTCTGCTTTAGCCGGTAATATCGGTATGCGTATCGCTACAAACTCAAACGTAAGAACTACACAAGCTGCTAAAACAAGCTTGCCACAAGCCTTACAAGTTTCCTTCGGTGGAGGTACGGTAATGGGTCTTGGCGTTGCTGGTTTGGCTGTTCTTGGTTTGAGTATCTTCTTCTTGATATTCCTAAACCAGTTCATGGGCGTTGAAGGAAAATCATTTTACGATAATATGACATTAGTACTCGAAACGCTTGCAGGTTTTTCACTTGGAGCGGAATCGATTGCACTTTTTGCACGTGTAGGTGGTGGTATTTATACTAAAGCTGCCGACGTTGGTGCCGACCTAGTAGGTAAAGTAGAAGCAGGAATTCCGGAAGACGATCCGAGAAACCCAGCAACAATTGCCGATAACGTAGGTGATAACGTAGGCGACGTAGCCGGTATGGGTGCCGATTTATTCGGTTCGTATGTTGCTACCGTTTTAGCTTCTATGGTATTGGGTAACTACATCATTAAAGATATGACCGACGCATCGGGTACGCCATTTACCGATAATTTCGAAGGTCTCGGACCAATTATCTTGCCTCTAGTAATTGCAGGTGTTGGTATCTTGGCTTCGATCATCGGAACATTCTTTGTTCGTATCAAGAGCAACGACGCTAAAGAAGCACAGGTTCAGGCGGCTTTGAACTTAGGAAACTACGTTTCGTTAGGTTTAACGGTAGTTGCTTGTTGGTTCCTTATCGATATGATGTTGCCAGAAACTATTTCAATGAACTTCTTCGGAGAAGGTATCAAAGAAATCCCATCACGTCACGTATTCTATGCTACTTTGGTTGGTTTAGGTGTAGGTCTGTTTATTTCTGCCATCACCGAGTACTACACAGCTTTAGGTAAAAAACCGGTACTTAGTATCGTACAAAATTCATCAACAGGAGCTGCAACCAACATTATTGCTGGTTTAGCAATCGGTATGAAATCAACTTTTGGTTCTGTAATCTTATTTGCGGCTGCAATCTGGGGTGCTTACGCGCTAGCAGGTTTCTACGGTGTAGCTATCGCTGCATCGGCTATGATGGCTACTACAGCAATGCAATTAGCGATCGATGCTTTCGGTCCGATTGCCGACAACGCTGGTGGTATCGCTGAAATGAGCGAATTGCCAAAAGAGGTTCGTCAGCGTACCGACGTTTTAGACTCAGTAGGTAACACTACAGCTGCCGTGGGTAAAGGTTTTGCAATCGCATCTGCTGCACTTACTGCGCTTGCACTTTTCGCTGCTTACGTAACATTTACAGGTATCGACGGGATCAATATCTTCAAAGCCGACGTACTAGCTGCGCTATTCGTAGGTGGTATGATTCCGGTAGTATTCTCTGCTTTAGCGATGCAATCGGTTGGTAAAGCTGCAATGGACATGGTTAACGAAGTTCGTCGTCAGTTCCGTGAAATTCCGGGAATTATGGACGGTACTGGAAAACCAGAATACGGAAAATGTGTGGATATCTCTACCAAGGCAGCACTTCGCGAAATGATGTTGCCTGGAGCTATTACGATTATTACGCCAATTATCCTTGGTTTTGCCATGGGTGCCGAGGCTTTAGGAGGTTATATGGCTGGTGTTTGCGTTTCGGGCGTACTTTGGGCTATTTTCCAAAACAACGCCGGTGGTGCTTGGGACAACGCTAAAAAATCGTTTGAAGCGGGTGTACTAATTAATGGTGAAATGACCTACAAAGGTTCTGACGCGCACAAAGCAGCAGTAACTGGTGATACCGTTGGTGATCCATTTAAAGATACTTCGGGTCCGTCTATGAACATCTTAATCAAATTAACGTGTTTGGTTGGTTTGGTTATTGCACCACTATTGGGTCAAGGTCATGCAACAACAAAAGAAGTTGCTGCATCTTGTTGTACAGAAACTTCGGCACAATGTGCGTCGATGAGTATCGAAGAGTGCAAAGCTAAAGGCTGTAAAAATGGTAATTGTAAAGTTATTTCGGCTAAAGAAGAAACGGTGATTACTGAAACTGAAGGCGATGCTACCACTACAACAACGGAAGTAACGAAACAAGAGGGAACAAAAGTTACTGTTGAAAAAACGGTAACCGTGGAAACAAACGAAGCCAAGAAGTAATTCCTGCTTCGTAATATTTCAAAAAAAGCTGCCTCACCAAAAGGTAGCTTTTTTTGTTTCGGATGTTGCAGCCCGGGTTGCAGCGAAAAGCCTGCCAAAACAAAAAGCCAAATAAAAACCAAACCCGCACAGCGACCAACGGAAGCTCGTGCGGGTTTGTGTTTATAACCTGAGTTTGATTTAAAAATTGAAGTCAGAAAACAGATAAATGGTTGATTACAAGGCAGATTTGTTTTGGTATACTGTAGTATCGCAAAAAAATCTAACGAAGTAGGCAGCCGTTTATCTGTTTAGCGTTAAAGTTGTTCCTTTCATTGCTTTTTGATTTCACTATTTATTGATTTCAAGCGATCTGACAAAGATTTTTAATCTAAATCAGGTTTTTAGCGCGTTTTGTGCGGCAGCTTGCAGCGGAAAACCGGAAATGCTGCCCAAACGATAGCGGATTTAAAACAAGCCGTTTAGCTCGGTATCCACTCGTGTGATGATTGTACCTAAATCTTCGGGATTGTTTACAAAGTCGATATTATCTACGTCGATGATGAGCAATTTGCCTTTATCGTAGCCGTGAATCCATGCTTCGTAACGCTCGTTGAGTCGGCTAAGGTAATCGATCGAAATGCTGTTTTCGTACTCGCGTCCACGTTTGTGAATTTGACCGACCAAATTTGGGATCGAACTGCGCAGATAAATGAGTAAGTCGGGTGCTTTTACAAGTGTTTCCATGAGTTCGAACAGCGAGCTGTAGTTTTGGAAATCGCGGTTCGTCATGAGACCCATGGCGTGCAAATTAGGCGCAAAAATATGAGCGTCTTCGTAAATAGTTCGGTCTTGGATGATTCGTTTACCGCTTTGGCGAATTTGCAGAATTTGGCGAAAACGGGAGTTTAGAAAGTAAATTTGTAAGTTAAACGACCAGCGCTCCATTTGGTGGTAGAAATCGTCGAGATACGGATTATCAACCACATCTTCGTAATGCGGTTCCCATTTAAATTGCTTGGCTAATAATCCGGTAAGTGTGGTTTTTCCGGCACCAATATTGCCGGCAACTGCTATGTGCATTAAGGTATATTTAGGTAATAAACTTTGATTTGACTTTCGGTAAAAATAGCTAAAAATTGACCTTTAACGGCAAAAGATTGGAAGTTGTTAATCGGTAATTCCAGGTTTTTTATCTGTTTATTTTTATAGTCGAATGTGAAAATTTTTCCGTCGAAACTGTAGATTAAACCGTAATTTTCCAACAATTGCAGCTGCTCAAAGGCCGGAATGGCTAGGTCGGAGCTCATGTTTCCGAAGAAGTTTAGTTTCCACAAGTAGTTTTCGGCGTCGTTCCAGTACAGAAAATTTAAATCGGCCGCAAACCAAGTGGCGTTTAAGCGTAAATTTTGTGTAAGTGGTTGCAGTTTTCGGCTTTGGAGTTCGTAGCGGTAAATTTTCTGATCGGTTTCGTTGCAAATCCATAAATTGTTCTGCGCTGCCGTAAATACCGCCGAAGCTACGAGATTCGGAGCGAGTTGTTGAAACGATAAAGTTTCGATTTCGTTGAATAAGTTATCGAGTATAATGGCTGCATTAAAATTCGGATAAAAGAGCAAAGGTTTCAGCGGATTTTGCAACTCGATGTTTTGCGGAGCACCCATGCCTGTATTTTGGTAAACGTATTTGCGGATAGAATCGCGCTTGGTAACCACGCTTCCCATAAAGGTGTAAACAGAACCGTATTTGTCGATAGCTGCCAGCTTTTCGCCGTATTCCAACGGAATATCTCGAAGCCATTTTACCGACTGTGCTTGCGCGGAAAGCCCAGAAACAAGTAGTAAAAGACTTGCTATTAGCTTGGTACACGGTATCTTTCTTAACATGTTGGATTAACAGTTTAACATTTTTATGGTAACAATAATCAAAGTCATTCGTCATCTTTGCTTACAGCTAAAGTAACTAAAATGAAAAACCTGCTCACTTCCTTCTTTCTTATTTTAACAACTCTGGTTTTTGCTCAGAAAGATTTTCAGGGTTATGTGGTTTACGAATCAAAAACGTCGGTTTCTGATTTTAAGTTTGGTGGTAATCGAGAAATTACGCCGGAAATGCAGAAGATGATTGATGAGCGCATGAAAAAATTGTCTGAAAAGACATTCGATTTATACTTTGATTTAAACGCCAGTATTTACAAAGAGCAAGAAAAGCTCGAAACGCCGGGAACTCAAGGCGGTGGCTCTATGCGTATGATGGCCAGTTTTGCTGGTGGTGGCGGAACATTTTACAAGAATGTTAAAACCAAAAACTACGTGGTGGACAAAGAGATTTTCGGAAAAGAATTTTTAGTGAAAGACTCTTTGCCAAAATACGATTGGAAAATGACGGGTGAGTCCAAGAAAATTGGGAACTATACCTGTTTTAAGGCTACGGCTAAAGTAAAACCTAGCCAATCGGATTTCCGAAACATGCGTCGAAAAAAGCAAGAAGAAACTACCGACGAGAAAAAGAACGACCGACCAACGAATTTCATGGATCAAATGGAAATGCCTACCGAAATCGAAGTCGTTGCTTGGTACACGCCAGATATTCCAGTAAGTCAGGGTCCGGAAATGTATTACGGATTGCCTGGTTTGATTTTGGAAGTAGCTGCTGATAAAACAATCATTCTCGCCTCAAAAGTGGTGCTCAACGCGAAAGACAAAAAGGAAATCAAGGCACCTACAAACGGGAAAGAAATCAACCAAAAAGATTTCGACGAAACGGTTACCAAGAAAATGCAGGAAATGCGCGACATGTATCAGAACGGTCGTGGTAACCAAATGCGCATTCCGAGATAGCTTGCCGTTTAAGTTTTTAGATGTTAAATTTTGGTTGTACTGTAACAACGCGACAGTTGCGTACACCAATGTTTTAAGTAATTCACTAAAACTTATAGTAAAAGCTAATCTTTTTGATATGAGAAAAACACTACTACTTATTGCATGTACGTTTGGTTTAACGGCTGCTTGGGCTCAAGAATTTCAAGGAAAAGCCGAATATTTCTCGAAATTGATTATTAAGTCGGACATTACCCTAGGCGACGATTCCGTAAAAGAAAGTCTAGGTCCGGAGTTTGAGCAATCGATTAAGGATGCGCTAAAATCGGCAACAGAAAAACAATATACACTCACATTCAATAAAGTAGAAGCAGTTTACGAAGAGAATCAGCAACTCGAAAAACCTTCGGGTGCCGCAGCGGGTATGGGAATTTCGATAAGCATACCGGGTAGCGGAAAAAAGTACCTAAATCTGAAGAAAAAGGAACTTTTAGAAGAAGAAGATATTTTTGGAAAAGAGTTTTTGATTTCCGAACCACTCGAGCAACTAAATTGGAAACTCGGAACAGAAACCAAGAAAATTGGCGTGTACACCTGTATGAAAGCCGAGTTAGTTATTCCCGTTACCGAACAAGAGCGCAAGGATTACGCCGACTTCTTAGAGCGTGAAAAGAAGAAACCGTCTGTATTTAAAATTCCAGAACCAAAAGATCGCGTGGTAGTTGCTTGGTACACACCTGAAATCCCAGTGAGCTTTGGCCCAAAGAATTATTGGGGATTACCCGGTTTAATTTTGGAGTTGCAAGAAGAAGAATTGGTGATTTTGTGCCAAAAAGTAACCTTGAATTCTAAAGAAAATTTTAAAATCAAAGCGCCAAGTACAGGCGAGAAAGTTTCTCGTAAGAAGTTCGAAGAAATTCAGCGGAAGAAAATCGAAAGCATGCAAGATTCCGATGGAAATATAATCTTCATGTCGGGAAACTAACGATTTAAATCATCAATCAATGCGTATATCCTTAATCATCATTTTTGTTTTTTCGACTCTTTTTTCTTTTTCGCAAACAGTTCGTATTGAAGGTATTGTAACCGACTCGATTAAAAGTCCGATTGAATTGGCTAACGTCATGGCTGTTAACGTCGATTCCCAATCAATGGAATCCTATTCGATAACTAGCGATAAAGGCCGTTACTCACTAAATGTTAAAGCCAACAAAACGTATTTGCTGCGAATCAGTTTTTTGGGATACCGCCCGAAGGAACTAACTTTAGTGGTTGGAAACGAGAATGTTGTAAAAAATATTGTTTTAGATCCGGATAGTGTAGAGTTAGAAGGTGTCGAGATTGTAAATGAGATGCCGGTTTCTATTAAAGGCGATACGATTGTTTACAATGCCGATTCGTTTACTTCGGGTACAGAACGCAAACTTGAAGATGTTTTGAAAAAGTTGCCGGGCGTGCAAGTAAATGCCGACGGACAAATAGAAGTAGAGGGAAAAACCGTTCAGAAATTGATGGTAGAAGGAAAAGACTTTTTCGATGGCGATACGAAGTTGGGTGTTAAGAATATTCCTGCCGATGCGATTGATAAAGTGCAAGTACTCCGAAACTACAATGAGGTCGGTGCATTGAAAGGTTTGGAAAACAACGAAGAAAACGTTGCAATGAACATCAAACTCAAAAAAGGAAAGAAGAATTTTTGGTTTGGTGATGTCACTGCCGCTGGCGGACCAGACAAACGCTACATTCTTAACCCAAAGCTGTTTTACTATTCGCCCAAGTACAGCATTAATGTGATTGCAAATACAAATAATGTAGGCGAATTACCACTAACTACACAGGATTACTTCAAGTTTACGGGCGGTTTTCGGAATATCATGGGAAAAGGAGGGAGTCGCTTTAATGTAAGTAGTAACGACTTAGGTTTACTCGGACTCCGAAACAATCGTGCGGCCGAGATTTTAACCAAATTTGGTGCAACGAACTTTTCGTACAGCCCGACGTCAAAGCTTACGTTAAGTGGTTTTGCTATCTTTTCACGATCCGACACACGGTTGGAAACCGACAGTCGCTTGCAAATTGTTCAAACCGGCGACCGACAGCTAACGGAAGAAAATGCCGATCAGAGCAATAAGTTGGGATTGTTTAAACTCAGCGCCAGCTACAAGCCTAATTCTAAATTGCAAATTGATTACGATGCGTTAGGTAAATTGTCTGATCAAAGTGAAGGAACGAGTTTGTTTCGCCAGATTCTAACATCGCAAGGCAACCGCGACGAGCAAATTTTCACCGATAAAACACAAAAACCAGCGTCCTTGAACCAGAATTTTGCTGCTTACTACACCTTGTCTGACAATCATATTTTTGCAGCGGAAGTGCAACACTTGTACCAAGATGAAGATCCGATGTATGCAGCCGATTTAGGAGAAAATCCGTTTCCAGATAATACAACAGGCAACGACGATTTTAATTTAGGAATCGTCGATCAGCCTTCAGGACGTTTCAATTTGTTCCAAAACCGATTTATAAAGACTAATAAGCTCGACGCGAAAATTGACTATTACTACGTATTAACACCGAAGAGCAACATCAATCTTACGTTGGCAAATACGTATTCCAATCAGCGATTAACGGGCGATTTATTTCAACAGCTCGACAACGGTACCACGGAAGATTTAAACCCGGTTACCGACAACGATGTACGATACCGATTTATTGACAGTTATCTTGGCTTACACTACAAATTGCTTTTTGGCAAGTTTACTGTCATGCCGGGCGTAAGTTATCATCGGTTTTCCCTAAGAAACGAGCAACAAGGAACGCTTTACAACCAAAATTTCGACCAACTATTACCTGATTTTTATGCCTTATATCAGATTAAGAAGTCGGAAACCTTGACGTATAATTACGCATGGACGAATAGCTTCACCGATGTGAGTCAGCTTCCAGAAGGCTATATTCTTACGAACTACAACAGTTTATTTCGCGGATTGCGAAGCATACAGAACGCCACTGCACAGTCGCATTCGTTGCGCTATTTCCGATACAACATGTTTAATTTTGAAAACATCTTTGGATTTTTGAATTATACGCGAACGCTAGATGCTGTGAAGCGAAGTGCGTTTTTCGATGGCGTGAATCAGTTTTCAACACCATTTAATTCGCCGCGTGTCGACGAAGCTTTAAATGGTAGCGGATCGTATGGTCGTTCTTTTGCTCGATTCTACAAGGCTTCGCTAAACATTTCTATGAATTGGTCGAAGTTCAATAACTTACAGAATGCCACTTTTATTACAACCGAAAGTTTTACACAAAGCTACACCTTGCGCGCTTCAACCAATTTTAAAAACGCACCGAATATCGAGTTTGGTTACGGATATACACAAAATGACTATCAAAACCAGACGTTCATTACCGATCGGCCGTTTGTAAATCTCGATTACTATTTTGCCGATGGATTTTCATTTGTTGCAGAATATGAGTTTTTCCACTACTACAGCCGAGATAAATCGGTAAATAACGAATATGATTTCCTTAGCGCAAGTTTGTCGTATTTTAAGAAAGGAAGTAATTGGGAATTCAAACTTTCGGGAACTAATTTATTGAATACGACTTCATTGAACGACGATAGTTTTTCCGAGTTTTCGTTCCGAACCAGCCAATATCGTGTACAACCGAGGTTTTTGTTGTTTAGTGTGAAGTATAATTTGTAGAAAGTTTACATTACCACAAGCACGGGCACGGACCTTCTTTAGGAATGCGTCGGAAGAAAACGTATTTATAGTAACGCTTGTATTCTGCGAAAGCGGAAGTTTTTAAATCGGGAATATCAATTTTTTTTCCGCGATAAATTAGAACTGCAGGTAATTTATCTTTTGGAAAACGAGTCGCATAATACCGTAAAAGAACGGCCAATTCCTGTTTTGGTAAAAGATAGCCTTCCAGTTTTTCACTTTTTAATTCATTTGGCATTTGTACAATTTCAACATAGTCTTCTTCCCAATTGGTGATTTTTGTTTGATTAGTTGCTATTAAGAAGTGATTGGAGCGCGACTTTTCAGTAATTAAATTAGAAAACATTGTAAGGTTTGCTGTATTTCCCAGTCCGAAATAAGGTCGGATAGACCATATGGTTACTGCCAGAGGAATGCAGAGAAGCGCTACTCTTTGGGAATTTGAAATCCGATATGCTATTGTTTCGGTTCTAAAAATAGAGATAAACAAGAATAGTACGCCTATGGTGTATATGAGTCCGTGAACAATAGTGCTGGTAGTTTTGGGAACCGCTTGAACAGTTAAAAGTGTTTCAATCAAAACAGCTACAATAACTAAGCTAGAATAGATTTTAAAAGAGCGAATAATTGATTTATCTAAAGGTTTGTCGGAAAAGTCCAACAGACAACCAGCTAGCAAAAAGACAGCAAAAGAACTAAAGTCGGCGAACACCCGAATACTGAGATACGTGTGAAACAGTAGTAAAATAACAGCAGCTGATTTTCTAAAGTTCTTAAAAAGCAATCCAAATGGTACGATCATCTCTACAATAAAAGTTGCAACAATTAGTGTTTTTAAAACAAGGTTGCGTTTTAATTCGAGTGTTTGCGTCGCAAAATCGATTATCAAATCATTGATAGATATTGCACAGCTGGTTTGAAGGTTAAAGTAGTCGGCGTTGAGTTTGTGAAATCCAGCATACCAATAAATGCTGATCAGGGTAAGCCTAAATATTGTTGGTGTTAGTGGTGTAGGGAATAGCTTTTTGCGGAAGAGAACAAACCAAGCTAGACCGAAAAATACGGCTGCAATCGTAAAAAATTCAAGCACAGAGTGGTTCGCCAGTCTTGGAAAACTCAATGCATAGTACAAGGCTGCAATGAATAGAGAGCAAAGGGATGCAAAATAGTATTTAGGTCTCCAGGCTTGAATTCCCAGTAGTACAATTGAGACGTATTTAAACCATAACATGAATCCCGATTTATCATGAAAGTTCATTACTGTGGCAGCGCTCAAAAGCCCTAGTATAAGATGAATTTGCTGGTTTTGTATTTTCTGAAGAAGTATCCGCATACAATTCAATTACTTCAGGCTAAACTAATATATTTTACAGCGGTTTGAAAAAACCATTTTATCATTTACGGATTTATGTGCAAAACGTAGGGCTATTGCTGAGGTAGTTTTTGATTTACGTAGTTTGATCAATGAGTCAGGCAATAGGCGGCAACCAAATTTAATAATCAAAAAGACCGATTTTTTTAAATAGCGGTTTTAGAAAAAAATCGAATATGCCATGATTTGTGTTTTTCATGAAAGTGCACAATAAAAAAGCCTCCCGAAGGAGGCTTAGTTTTATAATCCAAAGGCTTGTTTGATATCGTTTACGCGATCTAGTTTTTCCCACGTAAAGAGATTAACGGTCTTTGTAAGCAATTTTCCGTCTGGACCCAAGAACGTTTTTTCTTTGGTTTCCGGACGGCGTCCCATGTGTCCGTAAGCTGCCGTTTCTTGGTAGATTGGGTTGCGTAACTCCAAAGATGTTTCGATACCGTATGGAGTTAAGTCGAATAATTCTTGCACTTTTTCTGCAATTTGCGCATCGTTCAAAGATACAGTTGCTGTTCCGTAAGTATTTACGTAAACGGCCATAGGTCGGGCAACCCCAATTGCGTAAGAAACTTGAACAAGCACTTCGCTAGCAACGCCCGCAGCAACTAGATTCTTTGCAATATGTCTTGTTGCGTAAGCTGCCGAACGGTCTACTTTACTTGGATCTTTTCCAGAGAAAGCGCCTCCACCGTGTGCTCCTTTGCCGCCGTATGTATCTACGATGATTTTTCTTCCGGTAAGTCCGGTATCTCCGTGTGGTCCGCCAATAACGAACTTCCCAGTTGGGTTAACGTGGTAGGTAATTTCGTTGTTGAATAGGTGTGCGTATTCAGGGTATTTATTCAGAATTCGCGGAACGAGAATGTTTTTAACGTCGGCCTCGATTTGTTTTTGCATAACGGTTTCATCGGCATTGAAATCGTCGTGCTGTGTAGAAAGAACAATGGTGTGAATACGATACGGTTTGTTGTTGTCGTCGTATTCCAAAGTAACTTGTGATTTGGCGTCTGGGCGTAAGTATTTGATTTCGTTATTTTCGCGACGAAGCTCAGCTAATTCTTGAAGCAATTTGTGAGAAAGGTCGAGAGCCAAAGGCATGTAATCGGCAGTTTCGTTGGTTGCATAACCAAACATCATACCTTGGTCGCCAGCTCCTTGTTCTTTCGGGTCTTTGCGTTCAACGCCTTGATTGATATCGGCCGATTGCTCATGCAGCGCTGACAAAATTCCGCAAGATTCTGCATCGAATTTGTATTCACTTTTGGTGTAGCCGATTTTGCGAATAACCTCGCGAGTTATTTTTTGTACATCGAGGTAAATATCCGATTTGATTTCACCTGCTAAAACCACCTGACCTGTAGTAACTAGAGTTTCACAAGCTACCTTCGATTGTGGGTCTAGCGCCAGGAAATGGTCGATTAAAGCGTCTGAAATTTGGTCTGCGATTTTGTCTGGATGACCTTCGCTCACAGATTCGGATGTAAAGAAATATGCCATTATACTTATAATTTAAGTGGAGGCTGATTGCGGGGGCTAAAGAAGGGAGGTAAGGCACTGCTTTAGCATTTTTTTTACGAGGTTGCAATCAGATCAAATTTTTCCTCCTGTATTTTCGACCGCAAATGTAGATTTTAACACCGATTTATCCAACATTTTTTTTTGAGAAATGGTTTTTTATTGAAAAATCAATACTTTTACCGTTGAATTTAATATTAAATAAGGATTATGAAAAAACTATTACTTACGCTGGCATTTGCATGCTATGGTATTGCAGGATTTGCACAAGCAAACTGTGCAGGTGCTGTAAACATTACTGCGAATGGAGTTTATACCGTAGGAACAATCAACGGAACCTATCCAGGTGCCATTTGTTTCACTGGTACATTCACCGGACCAAACGCACTTTGGTACAAATTTACGCCAACAACAAACGGAATCTTAACTGTTTCTTCGGATATCGATGCGAATCCAGATGGAGAAACGGGTACAGATTCTCGATTAAGCATTCTTACTGGAGCTTGTAACGCTCTAACTTGCGTTGCAGCTAGCGACGACGTTTCAGTAGATCCGCCAGTAAACTACCGTTCAAAAGTTCAAGATTTACCTGTTACCGCAAATACAACCTATTATATTGTGTGGGATGACAGATGGAGTAACTTAGGTTTCTCATTTGAACTTACTTTCACACCACAAACTTGTATTGTGCCAACTGCATTCACCTTTTTAGCATTGCCAACTGAAACAACTGCTTCTTTAGGTTGGACAGCTCCTACCGCTGGTACCGCTCCTCAAGGCTATCAGTTCGAATATGGTGTTCAAGGTTTTACTCAAGGTACAGGAACTATTTTGAACCCAACTACAAATCAAGTTCAATTGGCAAACCTTTCGCCAAGCACAATCTATAGCTTCTACGTTAGAACTTTTTGCGGTGGAACTGACTACAGTATTTGGCAAGGTCCAATCTCTTTCGCTACTCAATTTAATGCGACTACGATTCCTTACGATATGAGTTTTGATACAACAACGAATCTTGACTTTATCGGTTGGTCATCAACAATTACTGGAAACGCTGAAGACTGGTTTATCCTTGAGCAGGCTGAAACTAGCGAATTAAACAACGATGGTACAAACTCAATTGTTTCTATCGCTAGCACTACAGGTCCAACTAACCAAAGAATTTTCTCTCGTGGAATTCAACTTGGAGCTGGTGATCAAGTAGAAATTTCTTATGCGTACAGAAACTTTGTTAGTGCTGCAACAGCAACTAATACTTCAAGCTACGTGTTAACTGCTGGAAATGCACCAACGGTAGCTGGTCAAACAATAATCTTGAATTCGCAATCAGATATTGCAAACGTTACCTTTGAGCAAGCATCAACTATTTTCTCTGCTCCTTCAGCAGGTGTTTATTACTTTAGCTTCTTACACGATTCTCCACAAAATACAGGAACTGCTACGCACGCTCTTGTGTTGGATACATTAACATTTAGAGCGCCTCTTTCTGTTAACAATCCTGATGGAACTAAATTAGCAGTATTCCCTAATCCAACTACAGATATTCTTAACATCACTAACCTAACAAACGGTTTTGCAAGCGCAAACGTAACCGATTTGAACGGACGTGTTGTTAAGTCGGTTGCAGGAACTGTGGCTAACGAGGCGCAAATCTCAATCGCAGACCTAGCAGCTGGTATCTATTTGTTGAACGTAACTTCAAACGAAGGTTCTGTTTCGACAGTAAAAGTTGTTAAGAAGTAATATCTTCTAGATATGCTATAAAAGTCCGCTTCGGCGGACTTTTTTTTTGCATTATACCAAACTGTGTTGTTTCTTTGCAGCGTTCTTTAACATACCGACTGTTATCACGAAAGCTCGAGGGAATAGACCCTATGACAGCTTAGCAACCCTTTACCATAAAGAAGGTGCTACATTCTAGTCTAAATTCAGACACAGATAACCTAAATTCCATTTTCTGGGCTTTCGTAACAGTTTAAAATTAACAACAGTTATGAAAAGCATATCAGAACTACTTTCTGAAAAAATATTGATACTCGACGGCGCCATGGGAACCATGTTGCAAGCCTATCAATTCGAAGAATCCGATTTCCGTGGAGCCCGTTTTAAAGACTACAAGACGCTTCTTAAAGGAAATAACGACCTACTTACTCTCACGCAGCCCAATGCTATTCGAGAAATACACAGCCAATATCTCGACGCGGGTGCCGATATAATCGAAACGAATACTTTTAACAGCAACAGTATTTCCATGGCCGACTATAACATGGAAGCGCTCGTTTATGAACTCAATTTCGAAGCCGCAAAACTTGCCAAAGAACTAACTAAGACCTATTCCGAAGCAAATCCTGAAAAGCCGCGATTCGTTGCCGGTTCTATTGGCCCCACGAACCGCACCGCAAGCATGAGCCCCGATGTTAACCGGCCCGGTTTTAGAGCCGTTACCTTCGACGAACTTAAAGACGCTTACGCGGAACAAATTCAAGCATTGGTTAATGGTGGTGTAGATCTTTTCCTTGTAGAAACCATTTTCGATACGCTAAATGCAAAGGCTGCTCTCGTTGCCATAGCCGAATGCAACGAAAAGCGTACCGAGCCAATTCCCGTTATGGTGTCAGGAACAATAACCGATTTGTCGGGCCGATTGTTATCCGGGCAAACGCTCGAAGCTTTTGTTTACAGTATTGAACACCTGCCACTGCTTTCCATTGGATTAAATTGTGCCTTGGGTGCCGAGCAACTGTTTCCACACACACAATTACTGAATCAAATTGCCAATTGCCATGTGTCCGTACATCCTAATGCCGGATTGCCCAATGCATTCGGTGCTTACGACCAGTCGGCCGAATTAATGGCAAATCATCTTACGCCTTTCTTCGAAGAAAATCTGCTAAACATCGTCGGCGGTTGTTGTGGAACTACTCCCACACATATCGCCGCTTTAGCCCAACTTGCGCACAAATACCAACCTCGAAAAGTAACTAGCACCTATGCTCGATAATTCTATCAATTTTCCAGATTCGCTGCCATTAAAGCTTAGTGGTTTAGAGCCGTTTGTGATTTCCGATACTACCAATTTCGTAAATATCGGAGAGCGTACAAACGTAGCTGGTTCCAAAAAGTTTTTAAATCTGATAAAAAACGGCGATTATGCTGAAGCTGTTGAAATTGCACGTAAACAAGTACTCGAAGGAGCGCAGATTTTAGATATCAATATGGACGAGGCTTTGCTCGATGGGGTAGAAGCTATGGTTACGTTTATCAACCTAATTGCCTCCGAACCCGATATTGCACGAGTTCCGATAATGGTCGACAGTTCCGACTGGGATGTTCTTGAAGCCGGATTAAAATGCTTGCAAGGAAAAGGAATCGTGAATTCGATATCCTTAAAGGAAGGTGCAGAAAAGTTTATCGAGCAAGCCAAAATCATCAGAAAGTACGGAGCCGCGGTTTTAGTTATGGCTTTTGATGAAAAAGGTCAGGCCGACACGCTCGAACGCCGCATCGAAATTTGCAGTCGGTCGTATCAGATTTTGACTGAAATCGTTCGTTTTCCGCCGCAAGACATCATATTCGATCCGAACATTTTCCCTGTCGCAACAGGAATGGAAGAGCATCGGAACAATGCAACTGATTTCTTCAAAGCCACACTTTGGATTCGTCAGAACCTGCCACACGCTAAAGTTAGTGGAGGAGTAAGTAACGTTTCTTTTTCGTTTCGAGGAAACAATACCGTTCGTGAAGCCATGCACGCAGTTTTTCTCTATCACGCCATCAAACACGGTTTAACGATGGGAATTGTGAATCCGGAAATGCTGGTAATTTACGAAGATATCGAAGCCGAACTCAAGGAAGCTGTGGAAGATGTTATCTTGAACAGACGTGCCGATGCGACCGAACGCTTACTCGATATTGCACCCAATTATGCCGCGTCTAAAAAGCAAGAAACCAAAACTGCCGATTGGAGAAATTCAGACCTTCAAAGTCGGATTACTTACAGCTTGGTGCACGGTGTCGATGCATTTATCGAAGAAGATACCGAAGAAGCCCGCAAATTAGCCGAATTACCTTTACAAGTCATCGAGAATCAGTTGATGAATGGCATGGGTGAGGTAGGTGAACTCTTTGGAGCTGGAAAAATGTTTCTTCCACAAGTTGTTAAATCGGCTCGTGTTATGAAGAAGGCGGTTGCTTATTTGTTGCCCTATATCGAAGCATCTAAAAGCGGAAAAAGCTCCAGTGCAGGAAAAATTGTCATGGCAACGGTTAAAGGGGATGTGCACGATATTGGGAAGAACATTGTGGGCGTTGTGCTGGCATGCAATAATTTTGAGATTGTCGATTTAGGTGTGATGGTACCCACGCACCAGATTATCGATACAGCAATCGCTCAAAATGCCGACGCCATTGGCTTAAGCGGATTAATTACGCCTTCGCTGGAAGAAATGGTGCAAGTTGCAAAAGAACTTCAACGACGTAAACTTAAAATTCCTTTGATTATTGGTGGGGCAACAACTTCGCGCGTGCACACAGCCGTTAAAATTGATCCGGAGTACGACGGTTTAGTGATTCATGTGAACGACGCATCGAAAGCCGTACACGTTTGCGCTCAAAGTATAGGAAAAGATGCTGAAACGTATCAAAGCGACATCAAATCGGAATACAAACAGTTGCGCGAAGGCTATTTGAGTAGACAATCGGAAAAGAAGCTACTTTCTTTAGAAGACGCACGTAAAAATGCCTTGCAGCTGAATTTTACGAACGAAACCGTTGTTCAGCCCAAGTTTTTAGGAACGAAGCAAATTGATTTTAACGTAGAAACCTTACTCGATTATATTGACTGGACGCCCTTTTTCCGTTCATGGCAGTTGTTCGGAAAGTTTCCGGAAATACTCGAAGATCCGATTGTTGGTAAAGAAGCAACTGCCTTGTTTAATGACGCTAAAGCAACGATAAATCGGTTGATCGATGAAAAGCAAATTACAGGAAAAGGTATTTTTGGATTGTTTGAAGCCAATCGAATTGACGACGATATAGAAATTACCACAACGGAAAAACAGAAGTTTAAGTTGCTCACTTTGCGTCAACAATCTCAAAAAACGGCCACAGCACCCAATTTAGCCTTGGCCGATTTTATTGCACCAAAATCAGCGAACATTACCGACTACATAGGCTTATTTGCAGTGTGTACCGGTTACAATGTAGAAGAAAAAGCAGCGGCATTGCGTGCCTCGAATAACGACTACGAAGCGATTATGCTGCAAGCGTTAGCCGATCGTTTGGCTGAAGCCGCTGCCGAGTATTTACATCAACTGGTTCGAAAGGAATTTTGGGGATATGTGGAAACAGAAGCACTAAGTAACGACGATTTAATCGCAGAACGATACGTGGGTATACGACCTGCTCCCGGTTATCCCGCTTGTCCGGATCATCTTGAAAAGCAAACCATTTGGGAAGTTCTAAATGTGGAACATGAAATTGGTGTGTCTTTAACTGAAAGCATGGCCATGTTTCCAACGGCTGCCGTTTCCGGCTATTATTTCGCACATCCGAATAGCCGTTATTTTGGTTTGGGAAAAATTGGAAAAGACCAACTGGCAGATTATGCCAACCGAAGAAATATTAGTATCAATGAAGCCGAAAAATGGCTTGCTCCCATCTTAACATCATTATGAAAATAACTGAGCACATACAAAACGCACAAGCAACTTTATTCTCATTCGAGATTTTGCCGCCGCTTAAAGGCGAAAACATCGATTCGATTTTTCAAAGTATCGAACCTTTGATAGAATTTAAACCGCCGTTTATCGACGTAACGTACCATCGGGAAGAAGTGGCCTATACCGAATTACCCGGCGGCTTGTTGAAGAAGCGCATTGTAAAAAAGCGACCCGGAACCGTGGGTATTTGTGCGGCAATTCAGAATAAATACGGTGTCGATGCTGTTCCGCACATTCTTTGTGGCGGATTTTCGAAGGAAGATACCGAGAACTTTTTGATTGATATCGATTTTTTGGGAATTGAAAATGTAGTTGCCTTACGCGGCGATGCAGTAAAGAACGAAATTTATTTTAGGCCAGAACCTGATGGGCACAAATACGCATCGGAATTGGTAACTCAGATTGTAGCATTAAACAACGGTATTTATCTCGACGAAGAGTTGGAGAACAAAAGCAAAACCAACTTTTGTATTGGTGTTGCTGGCTATCCGGAAAAACACATGGAAGCTCCTAATTTGGATACCGATATTGCATTTTTAAAGCAGAAAATCGATGCCGGTGCGCATTATGTAGTCACACAAATGTTTTTTGACAACCAGAAGTTTTTTGCTTTTGTGGAAAAATGTCGTGCCGCAGGAATTACGGTTCCGATTATTCCTGGATTGAAGCCGCTAACGTCGTTAAAACAGTTAAGCATGATTCCGCAGCGTTTTCGTGTTGATTTGCCCGACGAGCTCATTTCGGAACTGTACAAAACAAAATCGGCCGATGCAGCCAAACAAGCCGGAATCGAATGGTGTATCAGCCAAAGCTTAGAACTCAAAAAAGCAGGTGTGGAAGTCTTGCACTACTATTCGATGGGTAAATCTGAATCGATCTCAAAGATTGCCAAGGCGGTGTTTTAGGGGGATTGCGAGATTTAAAGATTTCGAGATTTAAAGATTTCGAGATTTCGAGATTAAAAGATTAAAAGATTAAAAGATTAAAAGATTGAAAGATTGAAAGATTGAAAGATTTTAGATTGAATGGTTTCGAGAATGTATAATTTTTTGTATTTCGGGGTGCCGGCGCTTCTTCTATCGTGCACGGCTACGCCAAACGGTCGCTGAGCTTGTCGAAGCGCCGTCGCGCTATCCGCTATATCTTTTTGGCATCACAATGGTGGAAAATCATAACGCCAAAAAGGATGTCGCTTCTATCGCTCACCCGGCAATCGTAGCAATAATAATGAAAGATTAAAAGATTGAAAGATTTCGAGATTGAAAGATTTTTTAAAAGTTATATAAACGTTATTTTTTAAACTTAATCTCTTTAAATGTTAAATCTCATTTAATCAATGAATTGTATTGGGTAATATTGCAATATTACGTATGTTAAAAAATTGTCTTGAATATACTGTTTTAACAACGATTGTTCGGTAACGATTTTGCGGCCCGGATGGCAGCGGAAAGCCTTGCCTAAACTGGGGCGTACAAAAGCAAAAAGCGCACAGCGACCAAAGGAAGCTCGTGCGCTTTTTAGCTTTTGCCGACCTGAGTAGGCAAGCTTGTAGCGAACAGCCGGAACTGCCGCCCAAAAAATTATGAATTCGGATTCGAAGTTAGTTCGCGGAAAATCTTTTCCAGATTCTTGTTTTGCTGTGCTAATTGCAGTGTTTTCAATCCGTTATCGTGAGCAAAATCGAAAACCGTTGGGCGCATATCTTTCGTAGCTTCGAAAGTAAGCTCCCATTCGAAACCGTTGTAGGTGCGGTACGACTTAAGATGCGGCATTTGCGAAACGGCTTCTTCCTCGATTTTATAATCGAATTCCACAAAAATAATCTGCGTACCGCCATTTTCAGTTAATTCGCGCAGTTTTTGATCGGCGACGATACTGCCTTTATTGATGATGATAACTCGATCGCACATCGATTCGACCTCCTGCATGATGTGCGTGCTCAAGAAAACCGTTTTGTTTTTGCCAACTTCCTTGATCAGATTGCGGATTTCGACCAACTGATTCGGATCCAGACCCGTGGTAGGTTCGTCTAAAATAAGCACTTCAGGGTCGTGCAACAGCGCATTTGCCAAGCCCACGCGTTGGCGGTATCCTTTTGAAAGTTGCGAAATTTTCTTGTGTGATTCTGATTGCAAACCGGTAAGATCGATAACTTCTTGAATGCGATTTTTAGCAACGCGAAATACTTCGGCGCTAAACTCCAAGAACTCGCGCACGTATAAATCGGTGTACAGCGGGTTGTGTTCGGGCAAATACCCAACCGATTTACGCACATCTTGAACTTGAGTTTTAATGTCGAAACCGTTTAAGGTGGCCTCGCCGCCATCGGGATGCACATAAGTTGTTAGAATTTTCATCAAAGTTGATTTTCCAGCGCCGTTTGGTCCTAAAAAACCGACAATTTCTCCTTTACGCACTTCAAAACTTACGCCTTTAAGCGCCTGTTCTGTTCCGTACGACTTTGTAATTCCTGTTACTTGTAACGACATGACTCAAAAGATTTGCCTGCAAAAGTAACCACTTTCTAAACGATTCTTTATCTCTTGTTAACATCGAATTAGCGATTTGTGTAATTAGAGTACTTTTGTATCCAATTTATTCGGCATGTCACAATCAGATTGGTTTCAAGCATACAAATCGGCAGCACAATTTTTAATCGCGGGTCCGTGTAGTGCCGAAACTTTTGAACAAGTATTGGAAACCGGTTTGGCATTGCGCCAACAATCGGTTGATTTTTTTAGAGCAGGAGTTTGGAAACCTAGAACGCGGCCCGGAGGTTTTGAAGGTGTAGGCGAGGTAGCCTTACCTTGGTTGGCTGAGGTTAAGAAGCAAACCGGTTTAAAAATTGCCATTGAAGTGGCTTCGCCGGCACATGTAGAGGCTGCGGAAAAATTCGACATTGATATGTATTGGATTGGTGCACGAACTACTGCAAATCCGTTTGCCGTGCAAGAATTAGCTAATGCTTTACAAGGAAGCAATAAGATTGTTTTGTTGAAGAATCCGGTGAATCCCGATTTGTCGTTATGGATTGGAGGCTACGAGCGTTTGCAGAATGCAGCTATTCAAAGTTTAGGTGTTATTCATCGCGGCTTTTCTACGTATCCGAAATCAAAATATCGAAACAGTCCGGAATGGCAAATTGCAATTGATTTTCGTCGAGAATTGCCGGATGTTCCGATGATTTGTGATCCGTCGCACATGGCTGGGAAACGCGAGTATTTGGCAGAACTCACCGATATTGCGCTGAATTTGCATTACGATGGTTTTATGATTGAATCGCATCCAAATCCTGATGCTGCTTGGTCGGATGCGGCACAACAACTAACGCCCGCCGCTCTGGAAGCTTTTATGCGAAACCGAAAGAAAGCAGTTGCCGAAACGACAAATACCGAGTATTTAGAAGCGATTCGCTTGTGGCGAAGTCAGATCGATGTTACCGACGCACTCTTACTGGAATTACTCGGTAAGCGTATGGCGATTAGCGAAAAAATTGGCATTCTGAAAAAGAATTACGGTATTTCGGTATTGCAAAACGATCGTTGGATGAAGGTTTTGGAACACATGCAAAGCCAAGGACAGCAAAACAACTTAAGCGATTCGTTTATTCGTATTTTCTTTAAAGCCATTCACGAAGAGAGTATTCGCAAGCAAGTAAACGCGAAGTCGGAAGACTAATAGTAAACATTTACATTTTTACATCTAAAAACTTAGCTGATTTATATCGACGCATCCTTTCATTTCTGCTAATTTTGAGCCGATGATTGGACGTGTATATAAATCGACCGGCAGTTGGTATTCGGTAAAAACCGAAGACGGTACTCTTGTTGAATGCCGAATCAAAGGGAAATTCCGAATTAAAGGAATAAAAAGTACTAATCCGGTTGCGGTTGGCGACGAAGTGACTTTGGAAATCGATTCCGACGGACTCGGAGTAATCACCGCTATCGCGCCACGACGTAATTACATTATTCGGAAGTCGGTTAATCTCTCCAAACAAGTTCACATTATTGCCTCGAACATCGATCAGGTTTTTTTATTGGTTACGATTGGAAATCCGCCTACAACTACAACGTTTATAGACCGTTTTTTGGTGACCGCTGAAGCTTACGACATTCGTGCTGCTTTGCTTTTTAATAAAATAGATGCGCTGTCGGAAGAAGAGCTCGACGAGCAGTTGTACTTGCAACATATTTATCAAGAAATTGGTTATCCGTGTTATCGAATTGCGGCTTTGGCAGGAAAAGGAACCGATGTATTGAAGGAGCTCATGATTGGCAAAACAGTAATGATCAGCGGGCATTCGGGTGTTGGGAAGTCGACTTTGGTAAACGCGCTTGAACCAGGTTTGAATTTGCGAACAAAAGAAGTGTCGGAGCAAAGTAAACAAGGTCAGCATACCACCACTTTTGCTGAAATGTACGATTTGAGTTTTGGCGCAACCATCATTGATACGCCGGGAATTAAAGGTTTTGGTGTTGTGGAGATTGAACCTAACGAATTGAGCGACTACTTTCCCGAATTTTTCAAGTTGAAAGATCAGTGTAAGTTTAATAATTGCTTACACAAAGACGAACCCGGTTGTGCAGTAAAAGCGGCTTTAGATGCCGATGAAATAGCATGGTCGCGGTACAAGAGTTATTTGCAGATTTTAGAAGGCGACGAAGACGGTTATCGAGCGGATGTGCACCAAGCTGATCGGATAAATAGCGATAAAACCAGACAATAATGCGTGCGGTTCTACAACGGGTTAGCGAAGCATCGGTAACCATAAACGGTAAACTACATTCGGAAATACAAGATGGTTTGTTGGTGCTTTTAGGAATTACGCACAACGATACCGATGAAGATATCGAGTATCTCGTCGGAAAGATTACGAATATGCGAATTTTTAGCGACGAAGCCGGATTGATGAATAAGTCGGTTGTAGATGTTCAAGGTAGCATTTTAGTTGTTAGTCAGTTTACCCTTCACGCAGCTACAAGAAAGGGAAACCGACCGTCGTTTATAGCAGCTGCGAGGCCGGAGCAAGCGATTACGTTATACGACAAGTTTCTTTCTAGGTTGGAAAGTACATCAACTGTAGCGGTAAAAGCGGGCGTTTTTGGTGCCGATATGAAAGTTCGGTTGTTGAACGATGGCCCGGTAACTATCGTGGTGGATTCGAAAGAAAAAATTTAACATTTAGTAAAATAGAATCTTAAAATTTTCTAAAAAAATATACTATATTCGCCTTTATTTTAAAGGCTTTTTTGTGCGATTAAATGTATTGTTGTTGTTCTGGTGCTGTTTAGCATTCGGACAAAAGTCAAGACCCGATTTGGCGGTCTCAAAAATTGATAGTTTACTAGTTAAAGGTGTTGATGCAGTAGTCCGTCATTCGAATGTGACTTATTCTGTTTTAGATCAAGATAAAATGGTTGTCAATACCGAACGAACGGTAACTGCTTTCAACAACACGGGTATGGGGTTTGTAGATTTGATGGAAGGCTACGGGAAGCATTCTAAGGTTCTTGAAATAGAGCTACAAGTTTATGATGCTGCTGGAAATTTGCAAAAAGTATATCGAAAACGGGATTTTAAAGACGAAGCAGCATTTGACGGATTTAGCGTTTTTAGTGATGATAGGGTCTTGAATCTAGATCTAAACCCTCCAACATTTCCCGTTACGTGTAGGTTCACCAGTAAAGTTGAGAATGAATCGACCGCATTTGTTCAAGCTTTTATGCCCCTCGTTGGTACAAGATGTAGTGTAGAGTATGCAGTTGTTTCATTTGAGCTCGCGCCGGGTTTGCAGTTGCGGCATCATGCTAACGAAACGGCAAAGTCTCTGGTTGCTATTTCTTCAGATGGTCTTACTTTTAATTGTAGCAAATTAAAGCCAGTTGTCTACGAATACCTCAGTGAATCGTTTTTAAATAACGTGCCCTTTGTCCGGTTTTCATTTAATAAATTTGCTTTAGAAGGCGTAAAAGGGGAGGCGTCTGATTGGAATTCTTGGGGGAAATGGTATTATAACGCACTTCTAAAGGGAACAGATGAACTACCAACAGCAACAAGAGAGGCCATTGTTCAATTAACAAAAGACGCTAAAACCAAAACCGAAAAAGCAGCTTTGGTTTATGATTATGTAAAGAAAAAAGTTCGCTACATCAGTGTTCAAGATGGAATTGGCGGGTTTAAACCCATGCTCGCATCCGACGTCGACCGGCTTTCGTATGGCGATTGCAAAGCGCTCACTAATTACACACGTGCATTGCTAAAAGCTGCCGGAGTCCCATCTTTTTTTACAATCGTTTATGGAGATGACGACAAACGCAGTATTGATAAAAACTTTGTTTCACTACAAGGGAATCATGCCATATTGGCGATACCTGAAAACAACGACTACATCTGGGTCGAATGTACAAGCCAAGATTTACCATTCGGTTTTGCAGGTGCCTTTACCGCCGATCGAGATGTTTTAGTGATTAAAGACGAATTAGGTGGTGAAATTGCACATACTAAAACTTTTAAGCCAGAAGATAATACTAAGAAGATTGTAGGTTTAGTGAATATAAATAGCACTGGAGGAATGAAATCGGCTGTAAAGATTGAAAGCTTTGGCATTCATTTCGATAACAACTACAGAATCCTAAACTACGATGCAAAAAAAAGAGACGAACGGTACAAGGAAATGTTCTCAAGTATTCACGATGCGTCAATTCAGAATATCAAACTAAGTCGCGAAGATACCGATCCAAAGTTTGTGGAAGAACTTGAGGTGGTTTCTGAGAATTTTATTGAAAAAGCTGGCGAATATCACTTGATCCGCCCAACTGCAATTATTGAGCCGGTGTATATTCCCAAGAGAATACGCAATCGTAAAACTTCCTTCATAATCGACGAGCCAGAAGTTGAAACTGCTTCGATAACTGTGGTTCTAGCCGATAATCAAAAATGGGATATCCTACCCGAAAACATTAATATAAACTCCGAATTTGGAACCTACAGTATTTCTTTCCAAAAAGTAGATGAAAAATCCTGTAAAGTGCTTCGAACACTCTCCCTTAAGAAAGGTGTCTTCAGTGCCTCAGATTTTGACAAATACCGTAAATTTTTAGAACAAGTAAATAGATCTGATCAAAGCAAATTGATCGTTAAAATTTAAGAATATGAGAAAATTCTTCCTACTTACACTAGGATTGCTAACTACTAGTGTATTCTGCCAAAAATATAGTCTGGGTGATGTTACACTAGAAGAACTTAGAGAGAAAGTTTGTCCAATTGATACGGCTGCAGCAGCAAGTTTTTACTTTAAAAGTACAACAGTGTTCTTTCCACTTGATGTAGAGAATAGCTTTAAATGTGAGATTAAGGTCAAACAGAAAATTAAAATATACAAAAAAGACGGCTATGAACTAGCTACAGTAGTAATTCCGTTCTATAACTCTTCTGATACACGTGAAAAAGTACAACTGATATCCGGAATAACCTATAACGAAGAGGGCGGCAAGATTGTTAAAAGCAAAATTAAGGACGATGGCGTTTTTGTAACGGAAAGAAATAAGTATTGGTCAACTAAATCTTTTGTTTTTCCCAATGTAAAAGAAGGCTCCATTCTTGAATTAGAATATTATATCGATTCTCCGCGCTTTTGGGGAATTCCAGACTTTGAATTTCAAGAAGATGTACCTGTTCTTGCTGCCAAAATGGTTACTGTGATACCTGAGTACTACGATTTCAGAGTAAGCTCGCGCGGAAATTACGCTCCCACCACATCTAAATCAAAAAAATCGCGAATTGAAGTTCAAGGAAAATGGAATTTCGAAGAGTACGTCAGTACTTATGAGATGAAGAATGTACCTGCACTTCCAGACGAACCTTTTGTATCGAATATCGACAACTACAGATCTTCCCTCACATTTGAGTTAGCATCTTTAAGAAACGCAGATGGTCAGGTGAAGAACTTTTCAACAGATTGGGCATCAGTAGCTCAAGGTATTTATAAAAACGACTTTACCGAACAATTAGCTGCTAAGAATTTTTACGAAGAGGAGCTCGATGCGGCCGTAAAAGATGCTGCCACTGATTACGATCGCTTGCTCGCTACAATCAAATTTCTAAAGTCTAAAGTAGCTTGGAATGAAATGAACGGTGTTTATTCTGATGATGGAATAAAATCTGCATACAAGAAGAAAGCTGGAAATTTCGCACAGCTTAATTTGCTTCTAATTAATATGTTACAACACTTAAAGATCAAGGCCGATCCCGTGTTAATAAGTACCAGAGCAAACGGAATTCCACTGTTCCCAAGTACAGAGGCTTTTAACGGAGTTATTTGTATTGCAAGAATTAATAATGTAAAATACCTTATTGATGCAACCGACAAAAATCCAATTCCAAACCTGCTGCCTACTAGAGATTTAAACTGGATTGGAAGATATATATCTAAAGATGGCTATACCGAAGAAATTAATCTCATGCCAACTACGCCTTCAATAAATGCCGTTACCATGATGGGAAGCCTGTCTGCAAATGGCAATTTGAAAGGAAATATGAGAAAACAATATACCGACCATATGGCCAAAAGGTACAAGCTAGATGAGAGCGCGGAAGCGACCGACGCGTATCTCGAAACCTTGGAAAAAGAATTATCTGGAGCCGTTATCGAGAACTATAAAAAGACATTCCAAAATGATAATTCGTTTTCGTTTATCGAAAGTTTCGCATTTGAAAGCGAAGGAGTTTGCGATATCATAGCGGGAAAACTACAACTAAAACCGCTGCTTTTCTATACAACTACCGAGAATCCGTTTAAACAAGATTACAGAGAATCTCCAATCGATTTTAGCTTTCCTAGCCAACATAAAGTTACATACATACTAACAATTCCAGATGGATACGTCGTCGAATCGCTACCAACTCCAATATCAGTCTCTCTTGAAGATAAATCGCTAACATACCGATTTAACTGTTCCAATGAAAATAACACCATTAGAGTAACAGCAACAACCGATATCAACCAAGCTATTCTTCCCGCTGAAGCGTACCCAGCAATAAAAGCTATCTTTGCAAAAATGGTGGAAGCCGAAAAACAACGAATTGTTCTTGCAAAGAAATCATAATGGAAATCACAAACCTGCAAAAAATTGTCGACGATTGGATTCAAAACCACGGCGTTAGATACTTTAACGAACTCACAAACATGGCGCAACTTACCGAAGAAGTCGGTGAAGTAGCCCGAATCATCGCACGCCGATATGGTGAACAATCCGAAAAAGAATCCGACAAACAAAAAGATCTCGGCGAAGAACTTGCCGACGTCCTCTTCGTAGTCCTTTGTCTCGCCAATCAAACCAACACCGATTTGCAAGCTGCCTTTTCCAAGAAAATGGAGCTGAAAACAAAACGCGATCACGACCGACACCAGTCTAACGAGAAATTAAAATAATGACGCTACGGTTGCAGGCAAACAATTTGAAGTCGGGCGTTACCCTAAACTTGCCCGGCTCCAAATCTATTGCCAATCGATTACTGATCCTGCAACAGCATCACCCAGAGCTCGTTCTTGCAGCATTACCCAAGGCCGACGATGTCCGGGTTTTACAACAAGCTCTCGACACCAATTCTCAACACATCGACGTGGGTCATGCCGGAACCGCCATGCGATTTCTTACCGCATTCTTAGCAGTTACAACTACGCAAAAACGAACCATTACCGGTTCCGAGCGCATGCAAAATCGACCCATAGGGCCGCTCGTCGATGCCTTGAATAACTTAGGGGCAAAAATTAATTACCTCGGAAAACACGGATTTCCACCACTTGAAATTCTGCCGCCAACAGCATTGCACAATTCCGTACAAATCGATGCCAGCGTCTCGTCTCAGTTCATTTCGGCTATTTTGCTCAATGCCGCAGTTGTACCAAAGCCGTTTCAAATTAAATTGGCGAATTCAGCAGTTTCCCAAAGTTACCTCGATCTTACTGTCGATTTGCTGCTAAATCTTGGGTATGCCATCGAGCAAACGTCGACCGAAATCAACGTTCTACAAACACCAATGGCAACTAAGCGAACGTATGTCGTGGAAGCCGATTGGTCGGCCGCATCTTACTTTTACAGCATCGTTGCCTTGGCAGAAATCGGATTTGAATTGAATCTCGCACAGTTGCAGCAAAACTCCAAACAAGGCGACGCGCACACAGCACAGTACTACCGCCATTTCGGTGTTGAAACAACCCAAACAGCAACGGGTATTTTGATTCGCAAAGTGAGCAAAGCTGATGCTGCCATCGATTTCAATCTCGAAAATCAGCCGGATATTGCGCAAACCATCGCTGTTACCGCTGCAACGCTTGGCTGTAGTTGTAAACTTACGGGCTTAAAAACGCTGGCCATTAAAGAAACAAACCGACTCGCCGCGCTGCAAACCGAGTTGCAAAAGTGCGGAGTTACCGTATTACTAACATCCGACTCGTTAAGCTTTTCCGCAAGCCAATTCGTTCGGCCAACTGCACCCATCGAAACGTATCAAGATCATCGAATGGCCATGGCTTTTGCACCTATCGCCACGCGTACCGAACTGCAAATCAGCAATCCAGAAGTGGTTAGCAAATCGTTCCCAGATTTTTGGGACGAACTGGAGAAAGTAGGTTTTTCCACCACAATTGTTTGATTTTTTTGGGGGTGCCGGCGCTGTACGTGTAGTTTTCAACAAATCGTTCTCACTTTCACAAATCGTTTAAAAACTACTTTTTTGGCGCCGTCGCGTGCTCCATTGTATCTTTTTGCCAAAACTATCTTGGAAATTCCGTACGGCAAAAAGGATGTCATTGCGCCCGCTCACCCGGCAATCGTTTCCAAAAAATCGATACTTTGAAATTTTGAGTACAATATCTCGAATTTCGACTTTGTAAAAATTAAAACGTAATATTGTAATATTACCTTGTGTAAAATATTGAAATACAACTTTAGAATTAAAAAATAGTTTCGTTTAATTTCTTTGGTTTACGATTCGAAAAAGATAACTTTTTTCGGCAACGTTTTTCGTGGTAAGGACAGCAGCGGAAAGCTTGCGAACGGCTTTTGCGCACCGGAACCGAAGTGGCACAGCGACCGCAGAAGCTGCAAACACGAGTGTGAAGGGCGCAAAAACGAAGCAACTTGCAGCGAATGGCCTGACGGCGGCTAAGTACTTCCACCGTACGTATGCCGCCGGACCACCCAAAAACCCCTAACAATTCGCTTTACTTTGTTTTTGCGCAGCTCGCAAAGTGCCATAAATGCTAAGATTTTCAAAATAAGCCGTCTTTTACTTGACAACGCCTATTTCGCGATAGTATATTTGCAGCCGCTTTGAAAACAGCTTTGCAAAAAGCACTAAATCAAATAAATGAAACTATCACACTTTAATTTTAATCTTCCAAAAGAACTTTTGGCGGAATTTCCTGCTGAAAATCGCGACGAATCGCGCCTTATGGTCGTAAATCGCGCCACAAAAACCATCGAACACAGAATGTTTAAAGACATTATCGAGTATTTCGATGAAGGCGATGTGATGATTATTAATAATACTAAAGTTTTTCCTGCACGTTTATACGGAAACAAGGAAAAAACAGGTGCTCGTATCGAAGTTTTCTTGCTGAGAGAACTTAATTCAGAACAACGCTTATGGGACGTTCTGGTTGATCCGGCGCGTAAAATACGTATCGGTAATAAATTGTACTTCGGCGACGACGATTCGTTAGTTGCTGAGGTTATCGACAACACGACATCGCGTGGGAGAACTTTACGCTTTTTATACGATGGTTCTTACGAAGAGTTCCGTGCGAAACTAAAAGAATTGGGCGAAACACCGATTCCAAAATACATTAACCGCGAAGTGCAACCTGAAGACGCCGATTGGTACCAAACCATTTATGCTAAAGAAGAAGGAGCTGTTGCGGCGCCAACTGCGGGCTTACACTTTTCTAAACACTTATTGAAGCGTTTGGAAATTAAAGGAATCGACTTTGCTGAGGTAACTTTACACGTTGGTTTGGGAACATTCAATCCAGTTGAGGTGGAAGACCTTTCGAAACACAAAATGGATTCGGAAGAATTGCGCATCACGCAAGAAGCCTGCGACATAGTAAATCGCGCAAAAGCAAATCGCAAGAAAGTGTGCGCTATCGGAACAACTTCGATGCGTGCCATCGAAAGTTCGGTTTCTTCGGCAAGAACATTAAATCCGTACGACGGCTGGACAAACAAGTTCATTTTTCCACCGTACGATTTCTCTATCGCCGATTGTATGGTAACCAATTTCCATACGCCAAAATCGACATTACTGATGATGATCTCGGCCTTTTGTGGTCACGATTTAATGAAAAAAGCATATGAAGAAGCCGTAAAAGAACAATACAAATTCTTCTCGTACGGCGATGCGATGTTGATTCTTTAAGAATTCGGCAATATACCATTTATGAAATCGAGGCAGTTTTGTCTCGATTTTTTTTTATGCTTTACTGAATACTTGTTTCAGTGACATTTTGTGCGATTTTCAAAAATCGATTGCGAGAAAATAGTTTTTTGAAATTCTTGCGCAGATTTCAGTTCAAAATCGTGCTTATCACTATTTTTACGCCACTTCAATCGAAAATTATGGTATTTGAAAATACGCTCGAATTCGCACAAAAACTCGATGCCCAAGATGCATTAGCACCGTATCGCCAGCAGTTTATCTTTCCGCAGCACAACGGTAAAAACGTAGTTTATTTTACGGGAAATTCGTTGGGTTTACAGCCAAAATCGGCACAGAAATTTGTTAACGATGTAATGAATGATTGGGCAAATCTGGCCGTTGAAGGTCATTTTTACGCCGAAAAACCGTGGTGGGATTATCACGAACGTTTTGCCGAGCCACTCTCGAAAATCGTTGGAGCAAAGCCGTCGGAAATAACAGTAATGAATACGCTCACCGTGAATTTACATTTGCTCATGGCGAGTTTTTACCGACCTAATGCGACGCGCTTTAAAATTATTTGTGAAGAGAAGGCGTTTCCTTCCGATCAGTACATGATTCAATCGCAAATTCAATTCCACGGATTCACGACCAGCCAAGCACTCGTCGAAGTTAAAAAGCGCGAAAACGAACACCAGCTGCGTATCGAAGATATTTTTGCCACAATCGATGCACATGCCAACGACACTGCCTTGCTACTTATGGGCGGCGTAAACTACTACACAGGGCAAGTGTTCGATATGCAAGCCATAACCAAATACGCGCAAGAACGCGGAATTATTGTGGGCTGGGATTTAGCACACGCCGCCGGGAATATTGAAATGCAACTACACGACTGGAATGTTGATTTTGCCGCATGGTGTTCGTATAAATACATGAATTCCGGGCCAGGAAATGCATCGGGCTGCTTTGTTCACGAACGCCATCACAAAAGTAATTTACCACGCTTAGCCGGTTGGTGGGGACATAACAAAGAACGTCGATTTAAAATGGAACCCGAGTTCGATCCGGTTCATGGTGCCGACGGTTGGCAGGTAAGTAATTTACCCATCTTATCACTCGCTCCTTATCTCGCGTCGGTAGAGCTTTTCGCAGAAGTAGGAATGCCAGCGCTCGTTGCCAAACGCGATCAGATTACGGCATATCTCGAATTTATCCTAAACGACGTTGCCCAAAAAACAAACGGAAATTTCGAAATCATAACTCCCGCAGCACGCGCCTCGCAACTATCAGTTTTTCTGCACGGGCAAGGTCGAAAATTATTCGATTATTTAATGAAAAACGGAGTTATCACCGACTGGCGTGAGCCGAACGTAATCCGTTTAGCACCCGTTCCGCTGTATTGCAGCTACGAAGATATGTTTCGATTCGGAGAAATTTTAATGGCGGGAATCCAAGAAATCAATTAAACAAGCATGACAAAAGAACAAATTTTAGCCACATTCGATCCATCACAACCCGGAGCCGCACAGGGACAGTTATTCGGACTCCCGTTTTCGGCCGACCAGAGCGAAATCGTTGTTGTTCCCGCGCCTTGGGAAGCAACCGTAAGTTACGGGAGTGGTGCATCCGACGGACCTGAAGCAGTTTTGGAAGCCTCTTATCAGGTCGATTTACACCATCAAAAATTTCCCGATCTGTGGAAACTAGGCATACACTACGACAGTGAAAACGCAGCTAAATGGAAGTCGGATTCCGATAAAGCTAAAGAACTAGCCCAAAACGTAATCGAGGCTTTGGAATCGGGAAAAAATTTAGCGGATTTCCCCGAATTAGAATCGGATTTAGCCGCCGTTAATCAAGCTTCTGAAAAATTTAATCAAGAAGTTGAAAACCGCTGCGCTCATTGGTTAGGTCAGAATAAATTGGTTGGTTTTTTAGGAGGAGATCACGCTACGCCGTACGGCTATTACAAAGCTTTGGCTGCGAAATTCGGCAGTTTCGGAATTCTGCACCTCGATGCACACATGGATTTACGAATTGCCTACGAAGGCTTTACCTACAGTCATGCTTCGATTATGTACAACACCGTGCAACTTCCGCAAGTCGAAAAACTCGTGCAAGTCGGAATTCGCGATTTTTGCGAACAAGAAGTGCAAGTGGCTCGCGAACATCAAGTAGTGGTATTTACCGATACCGATATGAAGGAAGCAGCTTTCGCTGGAATGACTTGGCGTGAGCAATGCGACCAAATTATCGCTGAGCTTCCGCAACGTGTCGTAATTAGTTTCGATATCGATGGTATGTATCCGTGGTATTGTCCGAACACAGGAACACCCGTTCCAGGCGGCTTTTCGTTTGAACAAGCGGCGTATTTGTTGAGCGAAGTTGTAAATTCGGGCCGCGAACTAATTGGTTTCGATTTGGTTGAAGTAGCGCCTGGTGACGATGATTGGGATGGAAACGTAGGAGCGCGCATGTTGTTTAATATGTGCGGTCTTCTCGCGAAAGCGAACCGAAAAGCCGTTGGCGAACCTATTAATTTCCAGTAAAAATGAAAAAACTGTTGTATTTCCTCGGAGCAATTGTGGTGCTGGTTCTCATAGCCGCACTCGGCATTTACTTACATTTTAAACCCTCGTATTCGGGAACTGCCGAACTGCCCGGTTTAGAAAAGGAAACAACAGTATATTACGATACGTATGCCGTGCCGCATGTTTACGCGTCGGGTGAAAAAGACGCGTTATACGCACTTGGATTCTTACATGCAAAAGAGCGTTTGTGGCAAATGGAATTACTCCGACGTATCGGGAAAGGAGAATTAGCAGCTGTATTTGGTGCACCAGCTTTGAAAGCCGATCAGTTTTTTCTATCCATCGGATTGAACGCGAACAGCGAAACAATCGTAAAATCGCTCGATGTTAATGCGCCCGAATACCAATTAACTCAAGCGTATTTGCAAGGTGTAAATCACTATTTGGCAAACGAAACCTTACCGATAGAGTTTTCTCTTTTAGGCATTGAAGCGCGGCCGTTTAAAATGGTCGACGTTTACAATATTTTTGGATACATGTCTTTTAGTTTCGCGATGGCACAACGCACCGATCCGTTGATGACTAGTATTGGAAAAGATTTAGGCGCAGCGTATTTGAAAGATTTTGGTTTAGATGGCAAATGGAATCAGCTTTCTAACGAAAAACTAAAGACACTGCAATCCGATTTTTCAGAGATTTCTAAAGAAATTAACGAGGTGATGGAATCCATGCCCGTTGGTCCGTTTATTGGCAGTAATAGTTGGTTGATTGCGCCTGAAAAAACCGCTTCGGGAAAAGTAATTTTTGAAAATGATCCGCATATAAGTTTTTCGCAACCCGGAACGTGGTACGAAACCCATTTGCACACACCTGAGTATGAAATTTATGGGCATTATTTGCCGGGAATTCCTTTTCCATTGCTCGGTTTTAATCGTCAGATGGCTTACGGATTGACGATGTTTGAAAACGACGATATCGACTTTTTTACTGTTGAATCTGCTGATGTGAAGCTTGTAAAGTCGCACGAAATAGTTGTGAAAGATTCCACGAAAGTGAAACTCGATTTCAAAGCAACAAAGCTCGGCCCGATTGTTAATGAAACGGTGCAAAATCTGACTAAAGAAACGCCGGTTGTGATGCGTTGGGTTTATTTACAGAAACCGAATAAGTTATTGACGGCTTTGTACGACATGTCGCATGCGAAAAGTTACCGACAGTTCAATGCTGGAAAAGCGAATATTCACGCACCTGGACTTAACGTTATGTACGGCAGCGCCGGCGATACGATTGCGTGGACAGCCTCGGCATCTCTGTATAAATTACACGAATCGGTAAATCCGAATTTTATTTTAGACGGAACGAATCCAACCGATACCTTAACGATTCCGATACCATTTACAGAAAATCCGAGTGAGCTGAATCCGTCTTCGGGATTTATCGCTTCGGCAAATTACGCGCCTAAACCCGTTGGAACATATGCCATTCCCGGTTATTATTTGCCGCACAATCGCCAATCGCGAATTACCGATCTTTTAAAGTCGAAACAAAAATGGACAGCCGAAGATGTGCGCAAGATGGCGTTCGACGATGTTTCGACTGTGAGTAAATTCTGCGCACAGCAAATGGTTTCGCTGATCGATTACCAGAAATTGAATTCCGCAGAAAAAAGCGCATACGATTTGTTGAAGTCTTGGGATGGTGCGTATCGTTCCGATTCAAAAGCAGCTGGAATTTACACCTTGTGTTTGAGCTATATTTTCGAATACACGTTTCGAGACGAGTTGGGCAGCGAGCGTTTCGAACAGCTGATACCTACACATGCATTCAAGCAGAGTTTTGCTCCGCTATTAGCGAATCCGAATTCGGTTTGGTGGGACAACCGCAATACGCCACGTGTGGAATCGCGGGCATTTATTGTTGCTGCGGCATTTCAAAAAGCGGTCGCGGGCATTCCGGTGGGCACGGTTTGGAAAGACATTCATACGCTGGAAGTAGAGCATCCGATTGGAAAAGTTCAAGTATTGCGAAAGTTGTTTAACGTGGGTGGAGCGGGAATTTCGGGCGGAAATGAAGTTGTAAATAGCATGATGTTTGCGTACGGAACCACCCTGCCGTATCAGGTAAAAGCAGGTCCGTCTACACGTCGGGTGATCGATTTTTCCGAAATTGAAAACGCCATGGGTATTTTACCTACCGGACAATCGGGTAATCCGTTTAGCAAACATTACGACGATCAATACGATTTGTTCATCCACGGAAAATTCCGACCGATGTTGTTGAACAAAAGACAAATCGTTGATCACAGCACGCGTTTGGTTTTGAAACCAAACCGGTAGATGCGCGATTCATCGCGCCTCTATAGGCGCAAATAGGCGCGATAAATCGCGCATCAACAGGTAGGCGCGATTCATCGCGCATCAACCAGGTAATTAAAATCCAATATGAAAAAATACCGAAACAAATACCGCACAACAACGGTTCGGGCGCAATGGTGGGATTACGGTTGGAACGGTGCCTATTTCGTTACCCTTTGTACCCATAATAGACAACATTTTTTTGGTAACATCGAAAACGGCGAAATGATTTTATCGTCTGCTGGTAGCATTGCCTACAATCTGTGGAGTTTGATTCCAGATCATTTTGAATATGCCGAGTTAGGTGATTTTGTAATTATGCCCGATCATATGCATGGTATATTGATAATAGATAAACCAGCTCATGCAGAACAAACAACGGAACAGGACCAAAATCAATTAAAAACAGGTGGTATTACAGGAGCTAAAAACCCAATGATCAATGATAATATTTTTCGGATTATTCGCTGGTATAAAAGACGCTGTTCTTTCGAGATAAAAAAATATTACCCCATTTTGCGTGGCAATCTCGATTTCACGACCATATTATTAGAAATCATGCTGAATACCAACGCATTTCATACTACATCGTGAACAATCCTAAAAAATGGGAAGACGGTAAATCGTAAGCTGCCCCTAAAAACCGAACTGCTTAAGAGTGGAAAAATTCTTAACTTTGTATTGTTAGTTTAGACTTTTGCGCTACACAAATTTTTTGAAAAATCTAATTTCAGGAATTTATGAAAACCATGTACACCACATATCATTTAGCTTCTGCACAAGATCTAACTGTTGATATTTTAGAAGCGATCAAGGCTAACTTCAAATCGAAACCTATTGTTATTACTGTAGAAGAAGAAATGGATAATACGACCTATTTAAATTCTACCAAAGCGAATAAGAAAATGCTACATGATTCGATAGTTCAAGATGAAAACGGCGAATATATAGCAGTAAAGTTGTAGGTTCCGTGCGAGACATTTTATTTACACCGTTGGCATTCGAACAATACAACCAGTGGCAAGTTGAAGATAAAAAGGTTTTTAACAAACTCAAAAAGTTAATTAAAGAATGCACTCGAACACCTTTTGAAGGCATTGGAAAACCTGAAGCTTTGAAGCACGAATACACTGGTTATTGGTCCCGACGTATTACTGACGAACATCGTCTCGTTTATCGAGTAGAAGAATCGTGCATTAAAATAATTGCATGTAGATTTCATTATTGAGTTGCATCATTCATTCAAGAACACTAACATCAGTTGTAGCATGATGTACACTGCTGGTTTTTAAACTCACAAGGTCGTTTTTTTAGAACTGTTATTAATTAGGCCTCTTAAATATAGAAACCATTTTACCCACTCTTTCATTTCGGTAACGATTATCCGGGTGAGCGATAGCAGAGATATCCTTTTTGGCCTTTAAGAATTTCCACTAAACGAGGGCCAAAAAGATAAAGCGGATAGCGCGACGGCAGTTTCAATGCTTGTCTGCGAAGCGTTACGAAACAACTGCCGGCACCCCCTAAAAAAATTATCTATAGAAGCTAAAAGTTAGACTCGATGAATTCACCACTTCACGTATCGTTTTTTCTCCCAAACCCAAAATTCGTAGCTGCCTGAGCTTGTCGAAGGATGGCGCACATTTTGGTTAACTGGACGTTCTGTGTTTTCCTCAACGGTATATTATTCCACTAAATTCTGTGGTTTTCAGTGTGTTCTGTGAGCTAAAAAAGCTGCTAGTAGCGCTTGTCGAAACCAACATCGTGTACTTTGTGTAAAACTTCGTGGAACATTGT
Organism: Flavobacterium sp.; assembly: GCF_027490375.1. GTDB lineage: Bacteria > Bacteroidota > Bacteroidia > Flavobacteriales > Flavobacteriaceae > Flavobacterium. The sequence goes on along the minus strand of NZ_JAIXYH010000008.1, from coordinate 35,818 downwards.
GCTCCATTTTTAGAAACTAGTCCCGATTGCTATCGGGATAGAGACGAGTTCCGATAGCTATCGGAATAGACTCGATGAATTCACCACTTCACGTGTCGTTTTTCCACCCAAACCCACAATTCGTAGCTGCCTGAGCTTGTCGAAGGATGGCGCACATTTTGGTTAACTGGACGTTCTGTGTTTTTCTCAACGGTATATTATTCGACAAAATTCTGTGGTTTTCAGTGTGTTCTGTGAGCTAATAAAAGCCACTGCTCGAGCTTGTCGAGAACAACATCGTGTACTTTGTGTAAAACTTCGTGGAACATTGTGCTCTTTTTAGAGGCTAGAGCCGAGAAGCTAGTCCCGATTGCTATCGGGATAGACTCGATGAATTCACCACTTCACGTGTCGTTTTTCCTCCCAAACCCAAAATTCGTAGCTGCCTGAGCCTGTCGAAGGATGGCGCACATTTTGGTTAACTGGACGTTCTGTGTTTTCCTCAACGGTATATTATTCCACCAAATTCTGTGGTTTTCAGTGTGTTCTGTGAGCTAAAAAAGCTGCTAGTAGCGCTTGTCGAAACCAATATTGTGCCCATCGTGCAAAACTTCGTGAAACATTGTGCTCCATTTTCAGAAACTAGTCCCGATTGCTATCGGGATAGAGACGAGTTCCGATAGCTATCGGAATAGACTCGATGAATTCACCACTTCACGTGTCGTTTTTCCTCTCAAACCCACAACTCGTAGCTGCCTGAGCCTGTCGAACACCAATCTTTGAATCTTTCAATCTTTGAATTTTTCAATCTTTCAATCTTTGAATCTTTCAATCTTTGAATCTTTCAATCTCGAAATCTTTGAATCTCCTCTAAAATCTATCCGGATTTTCAATCACAGCTGCGGCACGCAATTTTATCTCGGCTAGTTCTGCTGCAGGAATTTTCTTTAACAAAGCCAACATCATGCTCATGCGTTGGTTGTCTTTAAAAAATGCTTGTTTTTCAACGAGGAAATTCCAATACAAGGCGTTAAACGGACACGCATTTTCGCCCACGCGCTCCTTAACGTTGTACGCGCACTTGCCGCAGTAATCCGACATTTTATTGATGTAACTGCCCGAAGAAACATAAGGTTTAGTAGCAATTATTCCGCCGTCGGCCCATTGCGACATGCCGCGGGTGTTCGGTAGTTCGACCCATTCAATAGCATCGATGTAAATGCCCAAGTACCAAGCGTCGACCGCGTCGGGATGCAGTTGTGTTAACAACGAAAAGTTGCCAATAACCATTAAACGCTGGATGTGGTGCGCGTACGCCAAATCCAAACTTTGAGAAATCGATTTTCGCAGACAATTCATTTTCGTATCGCCCGTCCAATAAAATTCCGGCAGCGGATTCGTATTATACAAATGATTCAACTGCGCGTAATTCGGCATTTCTTTCCAATACAAACCGCGCACATATTCGCGCCAGCCCGCAATTTGTCTGACAAAGCCTTCTATTTGGGCAATGCTTATCTTATCATTCGAACGATAGGCGCTGATCGATGCCTCGATAACTTCTGTCGGACTCAAAAATTTGGCATTCATCGCAAAGGAGAGTCGCGAGTGAAACAAAAACGGATCATCGCCGTACATCGCGTCTTCGTACGTTCCGAAAAAGGGAAGCAGCGCCTCACAAAAATGCTTCAAAACGCCGAGTGCTTGATGGCGCGTTATGGGCCAAATCAGATTTTTAGGATCAATGGCACCAAAGTGCGGCAGTTTCGCTTGCAAAATTTCATTGTAAATCGCCGTCACATCATTGTGGAAAACGGGCGGCTTCGGGATCGGAACTTCATTTTTGTACTTCTTCCGATTGTCGTGATCGAAATTCCATTTTCCGCCTTCGGGCGCGCTTCCGTCCATTAAAAATCGATGCTTTTCGCGCATGTTTCTATAAAAACGCTCCATTAAAAACTGCTTCTTTCCCGCGAAAAAGTTTTTAAAATCGGTTCGATTCGTAAGAAAGTGTTCGGTATCGTCGGCGATAATTTTGAAGGGCGACTGTGCACTCAACCCAGCCAGTTCAGCATCCAAACGGTATTCGTCGGGAAGTTGGTAGCGAATTACCGGTGCCGATTTTTCTTTTGCGACATTCAAAAGTAGCTCGGCAAACGAATTTTCGGCAAGTGTATCGTTAATTTTTATGTAGAAAACAGCGTGTCCGTGCGCTTGTAAATCGGCTGCAAATGCGCGCATTCCTGCAAAAAAAGCGGCTATTTTTTGAATGTGGTGTTTTACGTACGCACTCTCTTGCTTGAGCTCGGCCATGACGTACAAAACATCATTTGAAACTTCCGTAAACCAACTGTGATTGCTGTTGAGTTGATCGCCGAGAATGAGTCGGATTTCGCGATACTGTGCTTTTATTTCCGCCATAAATTTCTGAATTCGTATTGCGCGTCGTACATCTCGGCTTGTCGTTGCGTGTTGAATTTTCGATCACGCGGATCGTTTCCTACACCGCTCGTGTACATCCAATTGCCGTAATTCGAATGTACATCGTAATCAATGAGTTGCATTTCAAAGTATTTGGCGCCTAAAAGCCAGTTGAATTCAATGTTCTTAGCCAGAAAACTCGCTACATTTTGCCGACCGCGATTGCTCATCCAGCCGGTTGCTGCCAGTTCGCGCATGTTGGCATCTACAAAATTGTCGTTTGTTTTTCCGGAAATCCATCGGTTCAAGGTTTTTTCGTCGTCTTTCCAAATGTAATTCCGATTGGTAATGCCACCTATGTGGAAAATATTTGAACCGTGTTTTAAGCTGATGTATTTGAAATAGTCGCGCCAAATGAGTTCGAAAATCAGCCAGTACGTGTCTTCGTTAGCACCGAATTTCTGCTCGTATTTCTTGATTTCCCAATAAATGTATCGGGCAGATAATGAGCCATTTGCCAGCCAAGCCGAAAATTTGCTGCTGTAATCTAAACCAACTAAGCCGTTTCGGGTTTGCTTGTAGCTGGAAAGGGCTTGGGTGCCTTCGAAATAATGCTGTAATCGTGCGATGCCGCTGCTGCTTCCGCCAGAGAACGGAAATGCCGAACGCGGGTCGGTTTCAAATGTATCGAATCCTAAATCGCTTAGACTCGGAATTGAGGTAGCGAAATTTGAAATTCGAGCCTCTTTTTTAGAAGCAGCAACCGTCTTGCGAACGCTCGAACGCACTTCAACCACTTTTCGGAAAGCGGTAAAAACCTCCGGAATTTCGCGGTACGACTTAAACGGAATGTCTTTTGGATGAAACAAAAACTGATCGTAAAACGTGTGGTGCTGCACTTTCGGATGATTTTTTGCTATTTGCGTAGACACCAATCGTTCGTCGCGCGTCCATTCTTCCTGATAGAACAAGTGCGAAATGCCGTTGGCTTCGATAAAAGAATCCAGTACGGCAACGCTCGAACCGCGAAAAACTTCTAACGCAATTCCAAAGTCGGCTAGTTGATTGCGCAAATCGACCAGCGTTTCCAACAAGAACTTAGCACGGAATTTCCCCAAAGATTGCAATCCGTACGCGTCTTTTTCAAACCACAAATCGTCGATGATGTACAGGGCAAATGTGGGTTTTCCGTTTGCCAAAGCTGCTGTTAAACCGCTGTGATCGAAGGTGCGTAAATCGTTTCTAAACCAAAGTAAATTAGCCATTTTTTGTTTTATTTCTGCTGCAGCGCTCACTGCAATATTTTACATTTTCCCAATTTTTTTCCCACTTCTTGCGCCAACTGAAAGACTTCTGACAGGTAACGCAGATTTTCTCCGGTAGAAAAGGTTTCTTATGCATGCTGTTATTTTGTTTAACGAAAATATAAAAACATTAAACAAAAGTAGCTTTTTTCACGATATTTGTACGCAGAAAATTATCGGGAAAGATTCTATATAGTTACCTTTGAATTTCATTTCATTTTAATGCAAAAGCCTTTAGATATTGCAGTAGTAGGCAGCGGTTTGGTTGGCTCTTTACTGTCGTTATACTTGCAGCGAGCCGGACATCGCGTTACGGTTTACGATCGGAGTCAGGATATTAGAACGGTCAATTTTTCGGGTCGGTCGATCAATTTGGTAATGTCCGACCGCGGATGGAAAGCCGTTGCTGGCGCCGGAATCACAGACGAAATCAAGAAAATTGGTATTGCTGTCGACAAGCGTGCCATTCACAAGCTCGATTCGTCGGTTGTTTTTCAGCCGTATGGAAAGGAGGGGCAAACGATATATTCGTTGTCGCGCGGTATTTTGAATCGGAAGATGATCGATTTGGCCGAGGCTGCCGGCGTAACGTTTAAGTTTGAAGAGAAAGTTTGGGATATCGATTTAGCGCAGGCGAGCATTCAAACCGGTGAAACGGAACGCGGCGAATGGACGTCGCACCAACACGATTTGGTTTTTGGTTCCGACGGTGCTTTTTCGCGCGTGCGCCACAAAATGCAGCGGCAAAGTATGTTTAACTACTCGCAGGAGTTTCTAAATATAGGCTATAAGGAGTTGCATATTCCGGCAAATCCGGATGGTACGCATCAGCTCGATCCGCATTCGTTGCACATTTGGCCGCGCGGAAATTTCATGCTCATGGCGTTGGCAAACCTCGACGGCAGTTTTACCTGTACGTTGTTTATGCCGCATGAGGGCGATTTTTCCTTTGCATCGCTTACCGACAAGGCGCTACTGGAAGCATTTTTCGCAACGCATTTTCCCGATACCGAAAAGGTAATTCCCGATTTGGTGGAAGATTTCTTTAAAAATCCGACCAGTTTCTTGGTCACCATGAAGTGTTTCCCGTGGACGTACCAAAATAAAGTAGCGCTCATTGGTGACGCTTGCCATGCGATTGTGCCCTTTTACGGACACGGAATGAACGCCGGTTTCGAAGACATCACGGTGTTATTTGAGTTGATGGACGCGCACGGCAACGATTGGAATGCCATTTTCCGTGCCTACGAGAACAGTCGTAAACCCAATGCCGATGCGATTGCCGAGCTGTCGTATCGTAATTTTATGGAAATGAGTTCCAAAACAGCCGACGAGAATTTCTTGTTACAAAAAGAAATCGAGCGTTGGTTTTCCGATTTGCATCCCGATTTGTGGGTGCCTTTGTATTCTCGCGTTACTTTTAGCACCGAGCCTTACCAACAAGCGCTCGAAATGGGCGATTTCCAAAACGCCATCATGGAAAAAGTCTTGGCATTGCCGGGCATCAAAACCAACTGGAAAACGGCCGAGGTTGAAGCCTTTATTTTAAAAGAACTGTTGACGGAAAATCGTTCCTAGTAGATTTAGAAATGGTACGGTTTTTTAGATTGGTTTTTTCATGCTGATTTGCAGTTTTTACAGCTTTACTGTTGACTGAATCCACTGAATTTGGAGCCGATTTCGGTGTAATTTTTTGCGCACAGAATTCACGGAAATCGCAGAATTTGATACAGCTTTTAAGTTTTACTGTTGATCGAATCCACAGAATTTGGAGCCGATTTTCAATCAGCTTTTTTATTTGATACGTATAATTTTCAGTAGCTATTCCGGCTGTTCGCTATAGTCCGCAAAAAATACGGTACGTTCACACGTTTTGCTTCTGGCTTCTTAGGTCGCCATCGCAACACGGTTCACGTAGCCGTATTTTTCTTACGGGCTGCCGCTACCATCCGGGCTAGGGCATACGTTAGTGATGTTTGGTGGAAATGTGTGTATTCCTGTTTGATGGTAGATGGAAAATGTTCATTAATTTACATTCATAATAGCTTTTTTTATGAATCATTAATTAGAAGTTTTTTGAATTGATTTTTTTCTATTTCAGTTTTTTTTGTTCGATTGTAGGGCGATTATTAATGTGAAAAGCAGTGTTTTGGATATAAGAAACGCGCAAGAAAATTTATAATGTAAGTAACATATGTTGTTTTGTATTACATATCTTCCTTTCATTTAAGAACGCTATGCTAATCATGCTTTTTTAATGTATGAAAGAAAACACCGCTTAATTTGTAGAGCTTCTACTTAAATATTTTTCTTAAAAAGGCGCGTTCTTTAAAAACTATATGTATTTTTGTAGAATTATTACAAAGAAATAAAATTTGAAAATACAAATTAAAGATATAACACATATCCAAACTGGAGTCTTTGCTAAGCCTGCAGGTATTGGTGAATTAGTGTATCTACAAGCTAAACATTTCGATGAATACGGGCAGTTGCATACTGTTTTACATCCCGATTTGGCAGCCGACGGCATTTCCGAAAAACATTTACTGAAAGGAGGTGACGTGCTTTTTGCTGCTAAAGGAACTAAAAATTTTGCAGCTGTGTTTGAAAACCACAACGAGCCTGCCGTTGCTTCTACTTCATTTTTTGTTATCAGACCAACTAGCAAAAAATTATTACCTCAATTTTTGGCTTGGGTACTTAACAGCCATGCTACACAAACTTTATTGAAATGCCAAGCTATTGGAACTTCTATTCAATCTATTTCAAAACAAGTTTTGGGAAATTTGGAAATAGCTGTACCAAGCATTGAAACTCAAAAAGCTATTTTGCAAATCACGGAGCTCCGCCACAAAGAAAAATCTTTGAAACAACAAATAGAATCACTAAAAGAGAAACAAATACAACAAATAATTTTAAATGCAATAAAGTTTTAAAAAATGATAAATATACCTTGTCCTAGTTGCGGCTGCCAATATTGTGAAGCAGAAACTTTGTCTGGCGAAAAAGTAAGAATTGAAATTTGCAGATGTAATGACGGTAGCAACGAATTTGATGTTACTATTACCAATGATAATGAATTGGAAACTCAATATGAGAAGCATCAATGTGCTAAAGAGGAATTAGAATCTTGTCTAATTTCTAGATTTAACATAAATATAAAAAGTATTGATCATAAATGTTCAAATTAAAAAGTATGGCTAAAATAACACAGAAAGAAATTAACGATGCCGTTTGGAAAGCGTGCGACACCTTTAGAGGAAGTATTGATCCCAGTGTGTACAAAGACTATGTGCTGACTATGCTATTTTTAAAATATCTCAGCGATGTGCATGATGATATACGAGATGGCTATTTGGCTAAATACAATGGAGATGAGGAGCGCGCAAAACGCGCTATGCAACACGAACGTTTTGTGGTGCCAGAACAAAGTCATTTCAAGTACTTATATAACCATCGAAATGAAGCCAATGTTGGTGAACTTATCAATATCGCATTAACGGATTTAGAAGAAGCTAACCGTGAAAAATTATACAGTGAAGATGGCGCAGGGATCTTCCAAAATATTGACTTTAATACCAGTAAACTTGGCGAACCAAAAGATAAAAATACACGTCTTAAAAACTTACTTCTTGATTTCAATAAGGATGCGCTCAACTTACGGCCTTCACATTTAGAGGGCAATGACATTATTGGAGGAGCTTACGAATATTTGATTTCTAATTTTGCCAGTGATGCCGGAAAAAAAGCGGGAGAATTCTATACTCCAGGTGAGGTTTCTACATTATTGGCCAGGTTGACACAATCTAAACCCGGTTCCCGAATTTGTGACCCAACTTGTGGATCAGGCTCTTTATTAATTAAAGCTGGACAAGAAGTTGGTTCGGATAATTTTTCACTTTATGGACAAGAAGCCAACGGAAGTACTTGGGCTTTGGCAGTGATGAATATGTTCTTGCATGGCTTTGACAATGCTACAATACGCTGGGGCGATACTATACGCAATCCGAAATTGAAAGAAGGTGATAACCTTATGAAGTTTGATACTGTAGTAGCTAACCCACCTTTTTCATTAGATAAATGGGGTAAAGTGGAAGATAAAGATGGCGAGAAAACAACTGTGAGCTATGACCCTGAAACCGATAAATACAACCGTTTTTGGAGAGGTGTACCACCTAAGAGCAAAGGCGACTGGGCATTTATCAGCCATATGATAGAAACACTGAACGAACATGGCAAAGCAGGTGTGGTAGTGCCGCATGGAGTTTTATTTCGTGGCAGCAGTGAAGGCCGCATACGCCAACGCACCATTGAAGAAAATCTGTTGGAAGCCGTTATTGGTTTACCTGCCAACCTGTTTTTTGGCACCGGCATACCAGCAGCTATATTGGTGTTTAATAAACAAAAAACGAGCAATAACTTTTTATTCATTGATGCCAGCAAGCATTACGAAAGTGCCAAGAACCAAAATAAACTTCGCGATAGTGATATTGATCACATCGTAACCACATACCGTGATTTTACTGCCGGAAAATTACAGCCCGGTGTGGTGGAAGACAAGTACAGTTATATAGCTACCGCCGAGGAAATACAAGAAAACGATTTTAATCTGAACATCCCCCGCTATGTGGATACTTTTGAAGAAGAAGATGAAGTAGACATTGCTGCGGTGCAAACTGAAATTGAGGGTCTGGAAAAAGAATTGGTAAAAGTACAGGCAGAAATTAATGAATACCTAACTCAATTAACAAAATGAGTGAAGCACTAAAAAATCGAAAAGCTTTTTATAATACGACTATACCAGTTGACTGGGATGCTTATGAGTTAACCCGAGTATCAGAAAAAATTATGGTTGGCATAGCTAGTGCAGCTACTCATGCTTATCGAAATGAAGGGATTATACTTTTCAGAAACCAAAATATTAAAGAAGGTTATCTTGATGACTCTGATATTTTATATATCGATGAAACTTATGAAAAGGCGCACAAGAACAAGCGTCTTAAAGGTGGCGATATTTTAATTGCAAGAACTGGATATCCAGGAACAGCTTGTTTAGTGCCTGACAAATATATTGGTGCTCAAAGTTTTACAACGCTTATTGTACGACCAAAGCATGAATTAATTGACAAGGAATTTCTTTGTCTCTATGTGAACTCAGAATTTGGACAAGGGTATTTTGAAACTAATCAAATTGGGGGTGGACAGAAAAATGTTAATGCGGGAACTTTAGAAACAATGCCTATTCCAGTCCCCCCACTACCTGAGCAAAAAGCCATAGCCCAAGTGCTCAGCACAGCAGATGCTGCCATCCACACCACCGAAAAACTCATTGCCCAAAAAGAACTCCACAAAAAATGGCTCATGCAGCAATTGCTTACGGGGAAGAAAAGGTTGAAGGGGTTTGGTGGGGAGTGGAAGGAACATTCTTATGAGAAAATACTTAAAGTGGTAAAGAGAAATTTTGATTGGGATGAAAACGAATTGTATAAACTGATTAGTGTTAGACGAAGGTCAGGCGGTATATTCTACCGTGAAGCTTTATATGGTCATCAAATACTAGTCAAAACTTTACGTACAGCAAACGAGGGAGATTTTTTGTTTTCGAAAATGCAAATCCTACACGGAGCATCCGCTTTAGTGACAAAGGAATTCGATGGGGCTAAGATTTCAGGCTCATACATAGCTGTAGTTCCGAAAGATAAAAAGCAATTGAATATGGAATTCTTTCAATGGTATTCACAAACACCCTATTTCTATCATCAAACTTATATCTCAAGTTATGGTGTGCATATTGAGAAAATGACATTTGACTTTGATACGTTTCTTCAACTCGAAATGAAACTTCCATCCATCGAAGAACAAACCGCTATTGCTCAAGTCCTGCTAGCAGCAGATAAAGAAATTAGCCTGCTCAAAGCCAAAGCAGATAAGTTACGGGAGCAGAAAAAGGGGTTGATGCAACAGTTGTTGACGGGGAAGGTGAGGTTGGAAATTGATAAAGTAAAAACTGCATAATAAAGTGAATCGCTTTATTGTGCAAAAACAGATAATAAAATGCTTATGACAATAGCAGAACTAAAAAATATACTCGACTCACTCCGCAATCTCTCAGCAGAAAATGAAGTTGTGGAATTTAAAGAAGCCAAAATAGGCTATGACTTTAATAAGTTAGGTAAGTATTTTTCTGCCCTAAGTAATGAAGCCAACTTAAAAGGTAAGCCTTATGCCTGGTTGGTTTTTGGTGTGGAGAATAAGAAACACAACATTGTTGGTAGTCAGTTTCGGCCGCAACGTAAAGACTTGGACAGTCTTAAAAGTGAGATTGCCAATAAAACTACAAACCGCATCACGTTCATAGAGATTTATGAATTAAATGAGCCCGAAGGCCGTGTGGTAATGTTTCAAATACCTGCTGCTCCCAAAGGTTTCCCTATTGCATTTGATGGGCATTATTACGGCAGGGATGATGAAGAACTGTCTCCATTAAACCTTGAGGAGATTGAACGTATTCGTGCTCAAGCAACAACAGAAGACTGGAGTGCTGCTATTGTTCCAGATGCATCTTTGGAAGATTTAGATGAAGAAGCGATTGCATTAGCAAGAAAGAATTTTAAAAATAAATTTCCTGAAAAAGCCTCTGAAGTTGATGCTTGGGATGATGCTACATTTTTGAATAAAGCTAAAATCACCATTAAAGGAAAGATTACTCGTACTGCCATTATTCTTCTAGGAAAAGAAGAATCCGAGCATTTTATCAATCCGGCAGAAGCGAAAATACGTTGGCTCTTAAAAGACGCCAAGGGTAACGATAAAGATTATGCAATCATTGGTTGCCCTATGATTTTGGCGGTTGATAAAGTGTATGCTAAAATCCGTAACCTGAAATATCGCTACATCAAAGACGGAACGTTGTTCCCGGATGAAGTAAATCAATACGAACCATATTCCATTCGTGAGGCATTAAATAACTGCATTGCCCATCAGGATTATACCAAGCATGGTCGAATCAATGTGGTGGAAATGGATGACCAATTGATTTTTACCAACCTAGGTTCTTTCATTCCAGGCAGTGTAGAAAAAGTAGTAAAAGAAGATGCTCCTGAAGAACATTACCGAAATCGTTTTTTAGCTTCTGCGATGTTTAACCTTAAAATGGTTGATACAGCAGGTGGTGGAATTAAAAAGATATTCAACTTTCAACGTGAACGTTTTTTTCCCATGCCAGACTATGATTTCACAGGTGGTAAGGTTAAAGTCGTCATTTCAGGAAAAATACTTGATATAGAGTATGCACGGTTATTGGCAAGAAATAGAGATCTGACATTGGAAGAGATTATGATGTTGGACAAGGTGCAAAAGAAATTAGAACTAACAGAATTTGAAGAAAAATACTTAAAGGGCAAGAAACTAATCGAAGGCAGGAAGCCAAATTACTACATAGGAATAAAAGTGGCTCAAAAAACAGGTCAGAAAGCTGCGTATTCAAAAAATAAAGCTTTTGACAAGAGCTATTATCTTGATTTAATAGAAAAAGCTATTAGAGAACATAAGAGTTTAGAAAGAAATGAAATAGATGAATTGTTATGGAAAAAGTTACCTGATTGGATGGATGACAAGCAGAGGAAGATTAAGATAAACAACTTGTTATCGGAAATGAGAAAGAAGAACAGAATTGTAAATGAAGGAACAGATACTAAATCTAAATGGGTTCTTGTTGCTTCTAAAAATGATAAAGTCAATTAGAGAGCTATTAGAGATTTAATTAGAGGTGCTATTAGAAGAATTATTAGAAAAACTATTAGAGAAAATGAATAAGCTGCTAATTATCTATATGCCGTTAATGATTCTCTGTATGCTAAAGTTAAAACAGCTAAAGAAGATGTTGAAACAGATGCTGCTATTCTTTGTATTGCAGATACAAGAGATTGAGTTTGTATTCAAGATTGCAGAAAAAGCATTGAAATACAGCAATTTGCAATTTTTAGTACTTGAGATTCAATTCTTTGTATCGGGATCCGGATTCTCTGTATTGGTTCCGGCTCCGGACAAATTCAATTCTCTGTATTCGGCTCTGGATTCTCTAAAAATTAAACAGTAATGGACACACCCAGTTTCAAAGAAGACCATATCAGCCAGATTCCGGCAATACAAATGCTCGTGAATTTGGGCTATACCTATCTAAGTCCGGCGGAAGCCGACAGATTAAGAGGAGGTAAAACTACCAATGTACTATTGGAAGATGTATTGCGGAAACAATTAAAGGAAATCAATAGCATACGAGTAAGTGCCACCAAAACCAGCATCTTCACTGATGAAAATATTGAAAGAGGTATTTTGGCATTAAAAAACTTGCCCATGAACGATGGGTACATTGCCGCTAGTGAAAAGGCCTACAACCTGCTCACGTTAGGTCAGGCTCTGGAGCAAAGCGTGGATGGCGATAAAAAGAGTTTCACCTTACAATACATTGACTGGAAAAACATAGGTAATAATGTGTTTCATGTGACCGAAGAATTCAGCGTCATGCGAAGTACAAGCAAAGAGCATTACCGCCCCGATTTGGTGTTGTTTATCAATGGTATTCCGCTTTGTATTATTGAGTGTAAACGACCCGATATGAAAGAGCCATTGAAACAGGCTATCAGTCAGCATTTACGAAACCAGCAAGAAGATGGTATCAGAAGCTTGTATGTATATTCGCAACTCACATTAAGCATAGCGGCACAAGAGGCGGCTTATGCCACCAATGCTACACCTGAGAAGTTTTGGGCAAAATGGCAAGAGAAGTTCAGTACTAATGAAGAAGAACGCAACTACAAGAATAAATTACAGGAATTCAAAAATAAACCGCTTCCAATTTTTAGCAAAGAGCAGTTGTTTTCTGACCGTTTCAAATATGTTCGCCAATATTTTGAGGCCTTAGAAAAAGAGGAAATTTTGCCAACGGAACAAGATAATTATTTGTTTGGGTTGTGTCGTCCTGAGCGATTGATGGATATTATCTTCAATTTTGTATTGTTTGATAATGGTGAAAAGAAAGTAGCGCGCTATCAGCAGTTCTTCGCAATTAAAAAATCTATGCAACGCATTCGTCATATTGAGAATGGCAAACGAAAAGGCGGTGTGATATGGCATACACAAGGAAGTGGAAAATCACTCACGATGGTTATGTTAGCGCAAGCTATAGCTATGGAACCGAGTATTCGTAATCCCAAAATAGTATTGGTTACCGACCGTACCGACTTGGATGATCAAATTACTAAAACATTTCGCAAGTGTGGTAAGTTTGTTGAAAATGCAACGACAGGCCAACGTCTGGTAGAATTACTGGAAAGTAAAAGTGATGCAGTAGTTACCACTATTATCAACAAATTTGTTGCAGCAGTAAAAAAAATTAACAAACCTCTAGAGAGCCATGACATTTTTGTGTTAGTAGATGAAGGACACCGAACACAGCACGGTACTTTTAATGTTGACATGCAGAAAACACTTCCTAATGCCTGTTTTATAGCTATGACAGGTACCCCGCTTTTTAAGAAAGACAAAAGTACCGCAGCCAAATTTGGGGGTGTGATTGACGCTTACACTGTTGATCAAGCTGTAAAAGATCAGGCTGTAGTTCCACTGCTTTATGAGGGTCGCTTGGCTTTACAAGAAGTCAATGCAAGTCCCATAGATACATTTTTTGGGATGGTTACAGAGCCTATGACCGAATACCAAAAAACGGATATAAAAAAGAAGTTTGCACGACAAGATCATTTAAATTCAGCTGAGCAAAAAATGCGGATGATTGCTTGGAATATAAGCTATCATTTTCGCGATAATTGGCAAGGAAAAACACCCTTTAAAGGCCAATTGGTGTGTGATAAAAAAGTGAACGCGATCAAATACAAGGAGTATCTCGATGAAATAGGCATTGTAAGTAGTGAAGTATTGATTTCATCGATTGATGAAAGAGAAGGCGAAGAAAGCGCTTACGAAAAGTCAACCGAAAAGGAGAAACAGTTTTGGAAAAAAATGATGGACGAACATGGGAATTCAAAAAGCTATGAAAAGAACATCATCAACCGTTTCAAAAATCAAAAAGATCCAGAAATCATTATTGTAGTTGACAAATTACTTACGGGTTTTGATGAACCAAAGAATACAGTATTGTATCTCACTAGAAATTTACGAAGCCACAAACTACTACAAGCCATTGCAAGGGTAAACAGAATTTATCCTGACAAGGAATTTGGCTATATCATTGACTACTATGGTGTAATTGAAAACTTAGATGATGCTTTGCAGATGTACTCTTCCTTAGAAGATTTTGACGAAGAAGATTTGGCGGGCACACTCGCCAGTATTTCGGAAGAAATCCAAAAGTTGCCTCAAAAGCATTCTGATGTTTGGGACATATTCAAAACCATTACGAACAAGCGTGATGCAGAAGCCTACCAGCAAGTATTAAAAGATGAAGCTGTGCGCGTTTTGTTTTACGATAGATTAGCGGCGTTTGCCAAGGGTTTGAAGTTAGCTCTATCTTCCATTCAATTTCATAAAGAAGTTGAAGAAAAGGTAGTTAATCGTTACAAAGAAGATTTAACTATGTTTTTAAAACTGCGATTGGCAGTGGTAGAACGATATAGTGATCAAATTGACTACAAACAATATGAAGGTCAGATTCAAAAACTTATCGATACACATATTACCACTGAGAGAATAGAAACCATTACCGAGCTGGTAAACATTTTTGACAAAGATAAATTTCAGCTAGAAGTAGAAAATACAATTGGGAAAGTTGCTAAAGCAGACAAGATTGCGAGCAGAACTGCAAAGCATATCTCAGAAAAAATGGATGAAGATCCTGCTTTTTACAAAAAGTTTTCGCAATTGCTAAAAGAGACGATTGCCGACTATGAAGCTAAGCGAATCAATGAAGCACAATACCTAAGTAGCGTTCAAGAAATTATGAATAATGTATTAGCTCATACCGATAATGACATTCCTGAGCAATTAAAAGAAAGAGATGTTGCGAAAGCCTTTTATGGATTAACTATTGAGGCACTTACAGAAAAGATTCAGGACAATGTTGTGCGAAAAGAAATTGCTATACATACAGCTTTGAATATAGATAGTTTAATTCTTGAAGCTGTTTTAGAGAACGGAAAACCTATTATTGACTGGCAATACAAAACAAATATTACAGGTAAATTACTTATTGATATTGGAGACTTTTTAATTGACGAAGTTCGAGATAAATATAATCTTGAGTTATCTTTTAAAGAGATGGATAAAATAGCTGAGGATTGTATTGAAGTTGCTAAAATTCGTTACAAGTAATGACAGAAGCAATACAATTTGGTAGCAGAACTATAGATTTTCGTTTGGAGTATTCAGACAGAAAATCACTTGGTATTACTGTAACTCCCGAAATGGAAGTGTTGGTAAAAGCACCGACAGACACTACCATGGAAAAAGTAAAAGAGAAAATAAGAAAAAAAGCACCTTGGATAATTAAACAACAAAGCTTCTTTCTTTCTTTTCAGCCAAAGACACCTAAACGAAGGTTTATTGGTGGAGAAACACATTTGTATTTAGGAAGACAGTATAGATTGCAAATAACCATCGCGAATGACGAATCTGTTAAGTTAAAAGGTAAATTTATTGAAGTTACAGCTCTGGAAAAGTCCCGAGTAAAAGAGTTATTAAACACTTGGTATTTACAACATGCGCAAACAAAGTTTCGTGTTATTGCAGCACCACTTATTGACAAATTCAAAAAATACAAGGTAAGTCCCAACTCAATTGTATTGCGTGAAATGCCAACACGATGGGGAAGCTGTACCCCGAAAGGGAAAATTATATTAAATCCAGAATTAATTAAAGCACCTAAAGGCTGTATTGAATATGTTATTATACATGAACTTTGCCATTTAATACATCACGACCACACACAGAAATTTTTAGATTTACAATCAAGAGAAATGAAAGATTGGGAAAAGTGGAAGATGAAATTAGAAAAATTGTTAGCTTGAGAATATTGCACAAAATATAAATCCCGCTAGCGCGGATTTGCAATCCGTGCCCCATTCCAACCTGCTTAAGATTTTGCCCCATCGAAAAAACCCCTTGGTGTGCATTCTACAATAAAAAACAACAAAAATGGTATGAATTTTAGAATGCAAATTTATACCTATCGACATAGGCAGTTTCACGATTAATCAGTGCAAAAACACGATTGCTAAGTTTGCATCGTGCATTGTTTAAGATATGCGTAGGGTTCTTACCATCCCGCACCTCTGCGCAACCAGCTATATGCTCCCCTTCATAACAGCACACAACTGGCCGTAAAAAATCTCTGATCTATCATTTTGCGGGTGAATAACGAGAGCTTAGTAAGGCGGCGGGGCGGTTAAAGCCAATGGAATCGAGAACATTCAAAAAAAAAGACAAGAAAAAAATAATATTTGAATATGTAATACAAAATCAAAAAGATTTATCTTTGCAACAACAGTACTCGCCACGCTTAATTCTCAAAAAGAATGCGTACCAGGGCGAGTCTTTTGCGTTTTATAGCCCTTGCTGCGCAAATTCTCCCGACTTTGAGCCTTACTATCCCGCTAGCTCTGATTTACTTCGTCTCTTTGGCTTGAGCGTCGGTTGCGATCCGTGTTCTGCTCCATAATCGTTCCCCAACTTCAAGCGCACTTTTCTTTTATAATCATTTCCCATAATCACGAATGTTTTTGCGCACTTTCCCCGCGCGACTGATTGCAGCGGCAGCCCGCAGTGAAGAGGGGCAATAGCCCTCTGAAACGAGGACTACAGCGGAAAGCAGGACGGCAAAAGCTCACGGAATTTCCACTTAGTACTTTTGCCGGCGCGCCCAAATATTAATTTGAATATCCAGTAAACTTTTTGCAGAATTCGTGTTGATGTGCGCTAAATTTCGAAACCGTATCTAAGAGAACGCTTTGTATAAAATTCCGTAATTTCTTTGCTTTTGTTATCTTTTGAGATAACTTTGCGTGATGGCTAGGGAGATCATTTTTTATCAAAACCATTTTATAGAATTTTACCAAAAGCAGGATGAAAAGGTAAAACAGAAGATACAATATGTATTGGAACTGATCAAACAAGTTGATAAAGTACCTGAAAAATTTCTAAAACATTTAACGGGAACAGAAGGGCTGTATGAAATAAGAATTGATTATCAATCAAATATTTACAGGATTTTTTGTTGCTTTGATCGCGGTAAATTAGTTGTTTTATTTAACGGATTTCAGAAAAAAACGCAAAAGACTCCAAACGATGAGTTACAGAAAGCAACAAAATTAAAACAGGATTACTTTAAAAGTAAAAAATTAGAATTATGAAAAAGTACACTGATATTAGAACTTTTGATCAACTAATAGAGGTTGAACATGGAAAAATTGGTACTGCAAGCAGAAATGCTTACGAAGAAAATTCGCAAATGTTTATTGTCAGTGAAATGTTGAAAGCTGCTAGAAAAGAAGCTAAAATTACTCAAGAAGAATTGGCCCAAAAAACAGGTACCAAAAAAAGTTATATCTCAAAAATTGAAAACGGAAAAGGAAATATTCAACTTTCTACGTTAATCAGAATTTTTGAATTGGGATTTAACAAGAGAATTGGAATTACGTTTTTATAAATAAGGACCGCTTTTTGCCCATTAGCCTCAAACCCAAATCGTAACTGATTTAACAATAGCAAAACGAATTACAACACGACTTAAAGCGCACTTTCCCCGCGCGACTGATTGCAGCGGCAGCCCGCAGTGAGGAGGGCGATAGCCCTCTGAAACGAGGACTACAGCGGAAAGCAGGACGGCAAAAGCTCACGGAATTTCCACTAAATACTTTTGCCGGCGCGCCCAAATATTAAATCTCCACCAGTTATGAGCAATCGCTTTGTGGGAGAAGGGTTTTCAAACAGGATTTTGAACCAAACAAGCGAACGCTTAAAATCCGTATTTTTGGTACTGATTAGGCTAAAATGAAAAGTAAGCAAAGAATTTATATTGATACATCGGTTTTCGGTGGATATTTTGACGAAGAGTTTAAAGAATACACTATTGCTCTTTTTGAAAGAATAAAAGATTCTGAGTTCACGATTCTTTATTCAACAGTTACTCAAGATGAACTCGAAAATGCACCTGAAAAAGTTAAAGAATTGGTGAAAAGCTTACGTGTCGAATTAACCGAATTTATTGATTTAACAGTGGAAGCAGTTGATTTAGCGACAGTCTATATCTCTGAGAAAGTAGTTGGACAAACAAGTTTTGCAGATTGTTTACACATTGCTTTAGCAACAATAAACAATGCCGACTTTTTAGTAAGCTGGAATTTTAAACATATCGTGAACATCGAAAGAATAAGGGGATATAACTCAATTAACATAAGAAACGGTTACAAGCAATTGGAAATACGTTCGCCGAGAGAATTTGAAAAATATGAAGACAACTGAAAAATCATTTGACGCAGTTAAATTTATGCGTCATGAGCGAGATAAATTGAGCGAGAAGTTATCTAAAATGACAAAGCAAGAATTATTAGAGTACTTCAAAAAACGTTCAGCACAAGGAACTATAAAGCCGTGTTCGTAAAAAAACAGCTGACTTTTTTTAATTGTAGCAAATAGTGGTAAACGATTAAAGCAAGCTACCCTTTTTATGCCGAACGCACTTTAACTCGCTTTTCCTTCTAAATGCACGGGTTTTACTTTGCTGGCCGGACGTAATAAAACGCGTAAAGTGCTGTCGTTACTGAAATAACTGAACGCCCAATTGACAAAAATAGAGAGTTTGTTTTTGACCGATAAAATGAGCATGAGGTGAATAAACATCCAGGCGAGCCACGCTAAGCGACCTTGAAAACTGAAATTCGGCAAATCGACTACCGCCTTGCGTTTTCCAATCGTTGCCATCGAACCTTTATCAAAATACTCAAACGCTACTTTCGGCTTGTTTTTAAGCTGATTTTTCAAATTATCGGCCAAAACTTTTGCCTGCTGAATGGCCACACTTGCCACCTGCGGATGCGTATTCGGATATTTTGGTGTAGTCATTGCCGCAATATCGCCCAAGGCATAAATGTTGTCGAAATTGGGCAAGGCATTGTATTGATCGACCACAAAACGGTTGCCGCGCGTGCGTTCGGCGTTTTCCAATCCGCTAATTTGATTCCTTGCTGCGCAAAGTCTCCCGACTTTGAGCCTTGCTATCCCGCTAGCTCTGATTTACTTCGTTCGTTCGGCTGGAGCCTCGGGTGTAATCCGTGTTCTGTCCCGAATTTCCCTTCTACTCACTCCCCAATAATCAGGAATGTCCTTGCGCACTTTCTCCGCGCGACTGATTGCAGCGGCAGCCAGCAGTGAGGAGGGGCGATAGCTATCCGAAACGAGGACTACAGCGGAAATCAGGACGGCAAAAGCACACGCTATTTCCACGACATACTTTTGCCGGCGCGCCCGAAAAATTAACTAACTTTCCCTTCTAAATGAGCGGGTTTTACCTTGCTTGCGGGTCGCAATAAAACCCGTAGCGTACTGTCGTTGTTGAAATAGCTAAATGCCCAGTTGACAAAAATAGAGAGCTTGTTTTTGACCGATAAAATGAGCATGAGGTGAATAAACATCCATGCGAGCCACGCCAAGCGACCTTGAAAACTGAAATTCGGCAAATCGACTACCGCCTTGCGTTTTCCAATCGTAGCCATCGAACCTTTGTCGAAATACTCAAACTCAACTTTTTGCTTGCCTTGCAATTGGTTTTTAAGATTTTGGGCTAAGGCTTTGGCTTGCTGAATGGCTACACTTGCCACTTGCGGATGCGTGTTCGGATATTTTGGCGTAGTCATTCCCGCAATATCGCCCAAGGCGTAGATATTGTCGTAGTTCGGCAGTGCGTTGTAGCGGTTTACTACAAATCGGTTGCCGCGTGTACGCTCGGCGTTTTCCAATCCGCTGATCTGATTTGCCGTAATTCCGGCGGCCCAAATCACGTTTTTAGCAGCAATCGTTTCGCCCGATTTTAAGGTCACCATTTCGCCGTCGTAGTTCGTTACAAAACTCGACGTTTTCACGATAACACCTAAGTCTTCGAGATATTTCCTCGAAACCCGCTGACTATCAGCACTCATTACATCCAAGACATTAGCCGAACTTTCCAAAAGATAAACGGCCAATTTCGAAAAATCTTTATCCGGATAATCTTTCGGAAGTACGTTTTGCTTCATTTCTGCTAAAGCGCCAGCCAGCTCAACGCCGGTGGGTCCGCCGCCTACAATCACAAAGTTTAGCAAAGCTTGTAATTCCTCGGGTTTGGCAACGAGTGCATCTTCAAACGTTTGTAAAATGCGGTTGCGCAATTGTATGGCCTCAGGAACCGATTTCATGGGAAATGCATGCGATTCTAATTCCTTATTTCCGAAATAGTTCGTGGTACAACCGAGTGCCACAACGAGAATGTCGTACGGGAAGTCGGAAATAGACGTCTTTACCGTTTTGTTTTCGGTATCGATATGTCGGATTTCCGCAATGCGAATGCGCACGTTTTTTGAATGTTGAAAAACTTTGCGAAGCGGAAAAGATATTGACGCCGGCTCCAGTCGCGCCGATGCCACTTGATACATCAACGGTTGAAACTGGTGGTAGTTATTTTTGTCGATTAAAAGAACATCGTAATCAGTATTTTCGAGCTTTTGCGCAAGTTCTAAACCGGCGAAGCCTGCTCCGAGGATAACGACTCTTTGTTTCATGTCGAATAGTTTTCACAAAGATAAAACAGCCTGAAAAACTAATCTTCTCTGTTAACGTTTTGTATGGAAAAAGGCGGTGTACATACCGAGACGTATTCGCAAGGCTCGTCGAACGGATTGGAGTAGCGAATCCGATTTCCTTTTGGAATGAAAACCGATTCGTTGGCAGCTAATACGATTACGCCGGTTTCGGTTTCAATTTGTTTGCGTCCGGAAATGACTAAAGTATATTCGTCGAATTCGGGCGTTTGATGCGGTTCCGACCAGCCCGGCGGAGCCACCATGCGCGCCAGCGAGAGATTTCCAACGGCAAACGTAGCTAAACCAAAATGCTCGTCGATTATTTTACCGTCGGTCATCGGAACGCGAAACGGTTGTTTTTGTACGGTAATTTCACTCATTTCTTAAAGATAAAATAGACGGCTAAGATAATGCAAGCAAAGGCTGCAAGATGATTCCATTTTAAAGTTTCGTTTTTGAAAAAAAGCGTGGAGAAAACCACGAAAACCACTACTGTGATGACTTCTTGAATGACTTTTAACTGCATGAGACTAAACGGACCGCCGTTTTCTTGGTATCCAATTCGATTCGCAGGAACCTGAAAACAATACTCGAACAGGGCAAATCCCCATGAAATGAGTACGATGCTCATTAATCCGGGCGATTCGAGCCATTTCCATTCCTTGAATTTTAAATGACCGTACCAGGCAAACGTCATGAATACGTTCGCTACGAGTAGAAGTAAAACGGTGTAAACTGCTTTCATAAGATTACTTCAGGATTTTTGAAAGTATGCTAAAAGCACCGCGAATGAAAGTAGCGCTTGTTAAAACTTTAATGACTGATTTTGTGGTCTGACTCATCGGTTCGTCGGCTGATTCAGTATTTCTAGATTGCGGTTCTTCCACAGTTTCTTGCACTTGCTGCAAACGCTTTTCGAGAATTTCGTAGGCGCTTTCCGATTCGATGCGATCGCGGTATTTGGCGATGAGTTTTGATTGTGAAGCTAAAGAAACCAATTCACTGTCGGTTAAAACATTCATGCGGCTTTCGGGGGCACGTAACATTGTTGCAACGAGCGGTGTTGGAATACCTTTTTCGTTCAAGGCGGTCACAAACGCTTCGCCAATACCGAGTTGTGTGAGCATTTCAGCGGTATCGTAAAAACGGGTTTCGGGATAGTTTTCTGCGGTTGATTTTATAGCTTTCCGATCGTTGGCCGTGAAGGCACGTAAGGCGTGTTGAATCTTTAATCCCAATTGTGCGAGTACGGCCGCGGGAATGTCGGTCGGATTTTGTGTGATAAAGAAAATCCCGACGCCTTTCGATCGAATGAGCTTAATAATGGTTTCAATTTGATCCAAAAGTGTTTTGGAAGCTTCATTAAAAATGAGATGCGCTTCGTCGATAAACAAAACTAATTCGGGTTGGTCGAGGTCGCCGCGTTCGGGCAAATTTTGGTAGAGCTCGGCCAACAAACTCAACATAAATGTGGAGAAGAGCTTGGGTTTATCTTGTATGTCTTGAAGTCGTAAGATGTTGATGATCCCGCGTCCGGTTTCGTCGTGTCGCATGAGGTCGTTAACGTCGAAAGAAACTTCTCCGAAGAAAGAAGTCCCGCCTTGCTGTTCGAGTTCGATGATTTTTCGAAGAATAGTTCCTGTTGTTGAAGCAGCGATTTTTCCGTAAGAAGCTTCGATTTCTTCTTTTCCCTCTTCGGTAATGAATTGCAATACTTTTTTGAAATCTTGCAAATCGATGAGTCCCCATTTTTGGTCGTCGCAGTATTTGAAAATTACCGAAACCACTCCCGATTGGGTGTCGTTTAGCCCCAAAATCCGACTAAAAAGTACGGGTCCGAATTCGGAAACGGTTGCCCGAAGCGGAATGCCGGTATTTTCGGAGAGGGTGAGAAACTCTACAGGAAAACCGTTTGGATGGAAAGGAATTCCCAATTTGTTGTGACGCTCGGTGATAAAATCTTTGACTTCACCGGGCACAGCGATACCGCTGAAGTCGCCTTTGATGTCCATCATTAAAACGGGAACACTTTGTGCGCTTAGTTGTTCGCAAAGCACTTGTATGGTTTTTGTTTTTCCGGTTCCGGTAGCTCCTGCGATGAGTCCGTGGCGGTTAAACGTCTTTAATGGAATTTGAACTCCGGCTTCGGAAAGCACTTCACCTTGGAAAATTCCGGCGCCAATTTGGATGGCAGCACCTTTGAAAGTGTATCCGGTCTGTATTGTTTGTATAAAGTCTTGATTACTCATAATTTAGTTTTGTACAATAGATTTATTGGAATGGCGTTATAAAGGTGTAGGGTTTTTGTTGCAATTACAACGCAATGTTATATTATCATTAAATTAAGTCGTTTGTAGTTATTAAAATGAATGTTATTCTTGCAACTGACTTGCTAAAAAACAGCCATAAATGCAAAAATATCGGTTAAAATCCGAAAAAGTTTTGGTTCCTGTCGTCAAACTTTGATAATTTTTGCTGTTTAAAAAAATGCATTTTTGTTTTTTTATCTAAGCTAAAAATATAAATTTGTCGCTTTCATATATTGAAAAATTAACCTTTTTACTCAATAGTTACATAAGTACAAAAATTAAAAACTAAATTATTTTAAGATGGCAAATGCAACAAACGCTGGTGCAGCGAAGAAAGAATCAGGATCAAACGGTGGAAACCTCTTTTCCGCAATTGTAATTGTAGCCTGTATTGTAATTGGTACAATTATTTGGAAGTTTATCATGGGTAATCCAGATAACTTTGAAGGAGGCGACCCAGAAGGGCACCCGCTACCAGGAAACTACCTAGCAATGGTATACAAAGGAGGTAAAATTGTACCGGTTTTGATGGGATTATTGTTGATGGTACTTGTGTTCTCTATCGAGCGTTTCTTCGTGATTTCTAAGGCAGCTGGTACAGGAAACTTAGATAAGTTTATGAAGTCGGTTCAAACAAACATCAGCTCTGGAAACATTGATGGTGCTATTGCAGATTGCGACAAGCAGAAAGGTTCTGTAGCTAATGCAATTAAAGCAGCTCTTATCAAATACAACGAGGTGAAGAAAGAAGGTTTCGACAGCGAAGCAGCTACTGAGACCATTCAGAAAGAAATCGAAGAAGCTACTTCATTGGAAATGCCAATGTTGGAGAAAAACCTAACTATCTTGTCGACTTTGGTATCGTTAGGTACGCTTGCGGGTCTTCTTGGAACGGTAATGGGTATGATCACGGCGTTTGGTGCGTTAGCAACTTCAGGTACTCCAGACCAAGCAGCTCTTGCAAACGGTATCTCTGAAGCACTTATCAACACAGCAACAGGTATCTCTACATCTGCTCTTGCAATCATCACTTACAACTTCTTCACATCTAAAATCGATACATTAACGTATTCAATTGACGAAGCAGGTTCTACAATCGTAGCAACTTACAGAAGATTTAAAGGAAGCTTAAGAGGTTAATTTTTATAATATAATCTCAAAAAGATAAAAAATGGCTAAAGTTAAAATGTCAAAAAAGGTAACGGCAATCGACATGACTGCGATGTGCGACGTTGCGTTTTTATTGCTGACATTCTTTATCTTAACCGCAACGGCAAAACAACCCGAACCGCTACCGGTGGAAACACCAAACTCAACGGTTCAAGTAAAATTGCCTGATACAGATCTGGCTATCATCACAATTGGTGATAGTGGTAAGGTGTTCTTTGGTGTGAAAGCGCCAGACGTTCGAATTAAAACCTTAGAAGCGATCGCGGAAAAGTATAGACTGTCTTTTACTGAAGAAGAGAAAAAACGCTTCAGTTTGATGGAAGAGTTCGGAGTTCCTGCCAACCAGTTGAAAGTCTTGATTAACCTGACTTCATCGGAGCGCAACCAAAAAGGTTTGCAAAAAGGTATTCCGCACGATTCTCTAGATAACCAGTTGGCTGATTGGGTTCGTGCTGCGCGTAACGCAAATGCAGAAGTAAATCAGAAGCAACTAAACTTCGCTATCAAAGGCGATGCGAAAGAACAATATCCACAAATCAAAGAAGTGATGGATATTCTACAAAAGCAAGAAGTGAACAAGTTTAACTTGGTAACTGGCTTGAGAAGCGATAACTTTTAATAAGAAACTAAAATGGCTGAATTAAATACCGGCGGCGACGACGGCGGCAAAGGCAAAAAGAAAGTTCGCAGTAAGAAACAAAACTCGAAGGTTGACTTAACCGCGATGGTGGATTTAGCGTTCTTGTTGATCACCTTCTTCATGCTTACAACCTCTTTATCAAAACCTCAATCGATGGATTTAGGTATGCCTGATAAGGATGATAAGAATCAAGAGGAAATTAAAATTGCGCAAGAGCGTACCATGAACATCGTGATCGGTCCGGATGGAAAATTAAAAAGCTACATGGGGCAGTTAGATGAGCCTATCGAAGCTGTAAAAGATTTCACTTACGGTAAAGAAGGTATTCGCAAACAAATTCTTGAGAAGATGGTTTCCGTGCCGCAATTTATGGGTGATCCTAAAAAAGGATTGATCGTATTAATCAAAGCGGATAAGAAATCTACCTACAAGAATTTAGTCGATATCCTTGATGAAATGGCAATTTGTAAAGTACCAACTTATGCAATTGTCGATATCACCAAAGAAGAATCCGCTCTATTTAAATAATCTGTCTTACAGGCAAAATTGAAGTAGTTATGAAATTAGATATCTATAGACAGAAATGGCTCGACCTAGTTTTTGAAGGTCGAAACAAAGAATACGGAGCATACGAATTGCGCAAAAAGAATCCAAAAGTAACGATGCTTGCGCTACTTATCGGTGGCGTAGGTTTTATGGTTGCAGTTGGACTTCCCGGTTGGTTACCCGACGGAAAAGATGAGGAGGAAGAAGAGAAAGTAACTATGGTCGACATGGCTAAACTTGCTCCACCGCCGCCAGATAAACCTTTGGTTCCACCACCGCCACCGCCACCACCTGCTCCGAAAATCGATGAGGTGAAATTCGTTAAACCTAAAGTCGTTAAGAAGGAAGAAGTAGTTGAAGAAATTAAAACTATTGAAGAACTTAAAGACAAGAACGTTGGTGCAAAAGACGTTAAAGGTCAAGACGACGGACGTATCGTTATCGAAGAACCAAGTGGAGACGGCCCAGCCGATTCTAAAGTGGTTGAAGATAATACCGTATATAATGCCGTGGAGGTAAAACCGGAATTTCCAGGTGGACCAGCAAAATTCATGGAGTACATCAGAAAGAACTTCCGCGTACCGGAAGATCTTGAAAATGGCGGAAAAATTATCGTGCAGTTCGTTGTTGAAAAAGACGGATCGTTAACCGACATCAAAGTACTTCGTGACATTGGTAGCGGGACAAAAAATGAAGCCATGCGCGTAATCAAAAATTCTCCGAAATGGAAACCAGGTGTCCAAAATGGTAAAAACGTTCGTGTACTATATTCACAACCAATTACAATACAGGCGCCAGAATAGTGAACGCACTTAAAAATTCAAATGGTAAACCACAGAAATCGCTACATCAGCGATTTCTGTTATTTATAGGTGTTTTGTTTTTCGCAGCCTATCTCGTTTTAGGACTCATGATCATCTTCCTGAAATCGATTCCGTTTAACATTTCCGATAATTACCGAATCCTACTAGGTTCGGTGCTTATCATCTACGCCTTTTTCAGATTCATCAGATTGTTTCAACAATATAAGTAACACCATGAAGTCATTTTTCTATATCGCAATCCTTGCACTGACAATTGCTTGTGGTAATTCTAAAGAACCAACAACAGACACCATCCTTACTGGTAAGGCTAGTATTTTGGTAGAAAATTCTATGTTGCCTATTGTTGAAGAACAAGAACAAGTTTTTGAAAGCCAATATCAAGCTAATATTACGCTAATTCCCGCAACCGAATCGCAAATCAGCGCTAACATGTCGGCCGATAAAAATCGAATCGCATTTCTGCCACGCCGACTAACAGCTGCCGAAGAGCAGGCATTCAAGAAGAAAAACATCAACGGAAAAATCACTTTTTTTGCATTCGATGCCTTAGTCTTCTTCCAAGCAAGAACGGTTGCAGATACACTCCTAAAGGAAGAAGAAGTATACAATCTTGTAAAGTCGCAAACACAAACTGATAAGCGTTTGGTTTTTTGCAATGGCGATTTAAGTCTTTTGGAAAACATCAAACGCAAAGCAAACATCTCCAAACTGGAATCACCAAACGTTTCAGGTTTTGATACAGAAATGGATGTCGCTAATTATCTCCTAAAAAATGAGAATGCTATTGGTGTATTACCCTTAAATCGCGTACTTTCGCCATCTTTCGAGTTTGAGCAAATTTTGCCGAAACTTCGAGCCATGGCGGTAAAAAGTGTTAAAAAAACAGATAATCTTAAAAACTATTTTAAACCCAATCAGGCCAATATCGCCGAGGGTTTATATCCGTTTTCGAGAACGCTCTATCTGTTA
Organism: Flavobacterium sp.; assembly: GCF_027490375.1. Lineage (GTDB taxonomy): Bacteria > Bacteroidota > Bacteroidia > Flavobacteriales > Flavobacteriaceae > Flavobacterium. Next base: position 8,872 of record NZ_JAIXYH010000008.1, on the reverse strand, counting down.
AATTATCAAGGTCGCCCGGGTTTAGGTATGGGTTTTGCCTCATTTATCGCAGGAGACATCGGTCAGCGAATCGTTCTGAAATCAGGTTTGGTGCCAGTAACGATTCCTCCAAGAATAATTGCAACGAGAAAGAAAATTATCAAAAATTCAAATTAATTAGGTATGAACAAGATGAGATTATTTAGCATCGGATTAATCGCTCTAGCTAGCGGTGCCTTTGCACAAGATATCGAACAAGCTAAAAAAGCCATCGAAGCTGAACAGTTCGAAAAAGCTAAAAAGATGCTTAAAGCCGCTATTGCCGCTAAGCCAGATCAGGGTAAAGCATACCTAATTTTAGGAAACGTGTACCTGATGCAAAAAATTCAGGACTCTGCCGTAGCGACATTCAAAACAGGTATCACAGTTAAAACAAACCCAAATTTTAACTACATCGGTTTAGGTCAAGTCGACCTCGACAACAGCAACACATCTGGTGCGCTTGCTAACTTTAACAAAGCACTTGAAGTTGCCCGTAAAAAAGATTACGAAGAGTTGATGTACATCGGAAAAGCGTACACCCATTCAACCAATCCGGATTACAAAAAAGCCTTGGAGTACCTGAACAAAGCCAAAGAAATCGCTCCAACAAATCCGCAAGTACAATTAGCACTAGGCGACGCACTGCTTGGAGATAAAAACGTAAACGAAGCGTTTTCTGCTTACAGAAATGCCGCTGATACCGATCCAACGCTCCTTCGTGCCAAATTGCAGTTAGGTGTGCTTAAGAAAGGTTCTCGCGCATTCAATGAAGCAAAAGCCGATTTCGACAACATTCTCGCAGCTAACCCAAATTACGGGCCAGCTTACCGCGAACTTGCCGAAACCTACTACGTGTGGGCGCTAAACGATAAACCAAAGTACGCGGAATACAACAAGAAAGCGATCGAATACTACGAGAAGTATATGAGTATGACCGACTATTCCTTGGATTCAAGAATGCGTCATGCCGACTTCCTAGTACTTACCAAAGATTACAAAGGCCTCGAAGCTGAAGCATCTGCAATGCAAAAACTCGATAAAGTAAATCCAAGAATATTGCGCTACTTGGGTTACTCTGCTTACCAAAACGGAAATGTAGATGCTGCTATAACCGCATTAAACGACTTTTTCTCGAAAGATAAAGCCAAAATTATTGGTCGCGATTACCTGTACTTAGGTTTGGCTAAAACGCAAAAATCCTTAAAAACTACGCCAGGTGCAGATGGTAAAGATACCCACACCATCGAAGAACCGCTCTTTAATGCCGGTATCGCCGATATCCGCAAAGGTGTGGAAATGGACCCAGCAATGGCAAACGAACTGAACGATTTTGGTAAGAAATTCTTCGATCTTAAATTGTATAGAGAAGCAGCTGCGATCTATGAAATTGCAACAACCAACCCAAAATCGCGTAACTTCTTGTACGACAATTTCTACCTAGGATATGCTTTGTACTTCTCGAACGCTAATAAAGAAGAAGGTCAAATGGATATTCCAGCGCTTAAAAAAGCCGATACCGCTTTCGCAAACGTAATTGCCGAAAGTCCAAATACACAAGATGCTTACATCTACAAAGCACGCGTTAATTCTTTGATCCCGAACGATCCAGCTGCCGAAGCCGAAATGGTTAAAAACTACGAAGAGTACGTAAAAGTAGTTACCGCTAAAGGAGCTGCAGAAGTAGCCAAAGAATCAAACAAAAAGAAATTTATCGAGGCATACAACAACATCGGTATTGTTTACGCTAAAACCGATAAAGTGAAAGCTAAAGAATACTTCGAAAAAGTACTCGCACTCGATCCAGCCGACGAAACAGCACTCAATACCATTAAATTGCTGAAATAGTCTGAACGATTTTCACTGAAAAGCCGGTCGCAACGATCGGCTTTTTTTATGGATCGAAGTTTCTCATAAATACGCTCGTTCAAAGGATTAAAACCAAAGAATTGACCTATATTTGCAGGCTTTTTTACAACTATGGCACTACCTTCTGAAATACAAGAACAAGTGAATCTCGGTTTGCAATTACCGCTTATGGAGGCGTTTTATACCGTCCAAGGCGAAGGCTATCACACCGGAACTCCCGCGTATTTCATCCGTGTCGGTGGTTGCGATGTGGGTTGCCATTGGTGCGACGTTAAGGAAAGTTGGAACGCCGATTTACATCCGCCCACTTCCGTAGAAAATATCGTGGGCGAAGCCGCTCGATTCTCTAAAACCATTGTCGTTACGGGAGGTGAGCCGCTAATGTGGGACATGAATCCGCTTACCCATGCACTCAAAAACGCCGGCATGCAAATTCACATTGAAACCAGCGGCGCCTATGCACTTACTGGAAACTGGGACTGGATTTGCCTCTCGCCCAAGAAAACAAAACTGCCCGTTAATGAGGTGTATCAAAAAGCAAACGAATTAAAAGTTATCGTTTACAATAAAAACGATTTCAAATTTGCCGAAGAACAGGCCGCAAAAACCAATCCAAATGCGATACTCTTCTTGCAGCCCGAGTGGAGTAAACGCGATGAAATGACACCGCAAATCGTCGATTACGTGATGCAAAATCCCAAATGGCGCATCTCTTTGCAAACGCACAAATTCCTGAATATCCCTTAACGTACATTTCTAATTTGTTGGGCGGCATTTCGCGCTTTACACTACAAGTACGCAGTGCTCAAACCGCATTTCATCAAAATTGCGATGGCTTCTTAGGTCGCCCCGCATTTTTGTAAACTGCTGGTTTTCGCACTTTGCGCGCTATCCGTTGCAATCGCGGCCGCGGCAATCGTTACCCACAAATCGTTTCCTTACTCCAATTCCTTGAGCAATGCCGATACCGATGCCTCCGTTTCGGTTAACTTCGCCTTGCAGATTTTTATCAATAAGCCGGCGCGCGCCACTTTTTCCGACAGCACGTCAACGGCAATTTCCCCGCGTTCCATCTCCAAAACCAAGCGATTTAACTCTTCGAATGCTTCCGTATAGGTAATTTCAACTTGCTTCGTTTTCATTTTTTTCAATCAATTTCGTTTGTACTGTGCCGTCATAAAGTTCGATTTCCAATTCCTGACCGGATTTCAACTTCTTAGCCGACGTAATTATTTTTCCGTTTCCACGAATCAAAGCAAAACCGCGTTGCAACACCGACCGCGGATGCAAAACTGCAACTGTTCGCTCCAAATGCGTTAACTCCTGCTGCTGCATTTCGAGTTTTCGAACCGATTTCTCGGCAACTTGCCCAGCAAATTGAGTCAACTTCCCGCGATGGTTTCCCACCATTCTTTCGGTCGAGAGAGTAATGCGGTACTGCTGTTCGCGCAGCGCCAACGAACTGCGTTGAAGCTGTTTTCCAGTATTGGCTTTAAAGGTTTCCGACTGCCGTTGCAAATGCACCAACAACCGTGCAGTAAACAGTTTCGTTGCCGCAACTAGTGATCTTTGGTTCGCATCGATTTTTTGTTTGTTTTCGCGCACGATTTTTTCCGTTAACACGCGAATTTTCTCTTTAGCTCGTGCAATCTCGTCATCAAAACGCCTGTACTGCTGTAATAGTAACTCGGCAAGTTTAGTGGGCGTAATGGCGTTGGTATGTGCAACCAGTTCGGTTACGGTTAAGTTAGTCGCATGTCCAATTCCGGTTAAAACAGGCAGCGGAAAAGTAGCTACCGCCCGCGAAAGTTCGTAATTGTTGTAACAACTTAAACCTACATCGCCGCCACCACCGCGAATAATGGCCACCGCATCGAACTCCTGTGGCGTTTTTGCAATCTCTCGCAATTGCTGCTGTATGCCCGTTACCGCCTGCTCGCCTTGTAAAATCGATGGGAACAAGCGTAAATCAAAATAATATTTTTCGCTCGATTTCGCTAAAATTTGCAGAAAATCGGCGTATCCTTTCGAACTTTCTACCGAAATTATAGCTAATCGTTTCGGCACCAAAGGCAGTGTTTTTCTTTTGTTCGATTCATAAATACCTTCCTTTTTAAGTTTGGCAAGTGTCAGGTTTTTCTCTGCTTCTAAATCGCCTAAACTGTATTTCGGATCGATTGCTTTGATTTGCAAACTCAAACCGTACATGCCGTCGAAAACAACTTTTACCAGCATAAGTACTTTAATGCCGTCTCGAATGGGTTCGTTTAGTAATTCTAGAAACGTACTGTTGGCTGTGTCAAAATCGCTTTTCCACATTTGCCCGCGAAACTGCGCGACGACTTTTCCGTCTTTCTTTTCTACTAATTCTGGATACGCATGTCCGGAATGCGGGTAATAATTGAGTTTGTTTATTTCTGCTACCACCCAATAGCGTCCGGTATATTTTTTTTCAATGACCGATTTTAGGCTGTTGCCCAAATCGGTGAGTGTATATGTTTTTGCAGCTGTTTCCATCAGCAAATAGCCCAATTAATTTTTGCCAAATAATCGTGGTGTTTTCCTTCAAAAACGCGTTCGGCAAGTAGCCCAACCGATTCGGCTTTTTCGCGTAAGGTTTCAAAATCAACGTACAGCCATTTAAACGATTCCCGATTTCCGCGGTAACTCAAATGATAGTCGAGTTCTCCGTAGTAAGACTCTCCGTTTAATATCGATTCCGCATCCTCTTCGTCTGCAAACATGTAGGCTAAGTCGCTACTGTCGAGCAAAATTTGGCCGCCAGGCGTTAGTTTTTGGGCAATTTGCTGTAAGAAAAGAGACAAATTGTCTAAGGTTCCGGCCAAACCGCTGCCGTTCATCAGTATTAAAACCGTATCAAAACTAGAGTCGGGAAAGTCGGTTATTGTACCCAAATGTGTTTGCAGTACGCCTCGTGCTGTTGCTATTCGAATCATGTGCTCGGACCGGTCGCAAGCCACAACGTTTTCGCCTTTTTCTTGTAAATACAAGCTATGCGAACCGCCGCCACAGCCTAAGTCGAGTATGCGTCCGCAGCATCGTGCCAAAGCATCGCGTTCTAATGCGGGCATTTGCAAGCTATCGCGCAGCAAATATTTCATAGAAATGCGATCGGCAGCCGAAATAGATGTCGACGCGTACAAAGGAAATTTCTTTTTGTGGAAAAAGAAATCCGACAAAGCTGAACCAAATAAATCTGTCAATGGATGAGAATTTGCTGGCGCCGTCTTAAATTAGCGCAAAAATTAACCTTGGAGTCATTCGAAAAAACGGCCCGCGAAAGATTTAGTGAAAATAAAAAATATCTTTCAAAGTTAAAAAAGAAAGCACCGGCAAAATTAGATTCGGTGATGCAGCAATTGCACGATGCCGAATTTAAACGCACCGATTGCTTGACCTGCGCCAATTGTTGTAAAACAACCGGGCCGCTTTTTACCAAATCGGATGTGGAGCGGATTGCAAAAGTACTTCGTTTGAAACCAGCTGCATTTGAGCAACAGTATTTACGCACCGATGAAGATGGCGATTTGGTTTTGCAACAAGTGCCTTGCGTGTTTTTGGATGCCGAAAATTATTGTACCATTTACGAACACCGCCCGAAAGCGTGTCGCGAATATCCGCATACCGATCGGCCGAAGTTTCATCAAATTACCGAACTCACGGCACAAAATACCTTGGTTTGTCCGGCCACGTTGCGTATCGTCGAGGCATTAAAACAAAAGTTACCGCTGTAAGTTTTATACAAACAAATCCTCTTCGTGGAATTGCAAGTAATCTTCGGTTGCTTGTCGGCCACCAATGAAATCGACTAGTTTGTCGATAGCGGTTTGCAAATACGCCAATATTTGTTGTACCCACGATTTAGCGATTTCGAAATACGTGAGACCAATTTCAATGTAGTAATTAATTTGGTCGACAAACGCATGGAGTTTATCCATAAGATTGAGTAGGAAATCTGCTTTTTTCATAGCTGTAACGGTTTGATATGTTAGCAAATTACTCATTCGTTTTTAGGCATCCTATTAGATTAGTGATACTTTAACACGGAACGTTCTCTGTGCACGATTTCGCACAAGGGATGGCAACGAAAATAAAACCGATTAGGCGCTATTGAAGCCCGAATTTGGGTGGCGACCAGCGGAAGCCGACCGAATGCGTTGGCTGAAACAGCGCCCAAGCGGTTTTATTGCAGTGTACAGCCCGACCTGCCGCATGCGCTTCGATGAGTTTTCATGCGGCAGGATGTGCCCAAAAAAAACTACAGCGAAGCCGATTGATAAATGAGGTATTTCTGGCGCTGATTCTTGAATTCGATTAAGCCGCTTTCCCAGGTCGCGCGAATTTCGGACGCCGACATGCCGCTCTCGATTTGTTGCTGCAATTTGGCAGTTCCGGCCAGACGCTCGAAATACGACGTAAAGAATTTCGATTTGTCGGGCGTGTCTTTGTAGGCCTGAATGAGCCATTTCAGCTCCAAACGATCGATAAACGGATGTTCGGTTAAATCTTCACCATAACAATCTTTTCCATTGTACGGCGGATTTTTACTTCCCAAATTCGGCTCGGGCGTGAAGCAAAACGTGTAATTTGTGAGGTACGGCGAGCCAAAAATTTGAAACTGCTTGTTGGTACCGCGACCCACGCTTACATTGGTGCCTTCGAACAAGCAAAGCGAAGCATATAAGTTGATAGACAAATCGTTAGGTAGGTTAGGCGAGGGGCGAACCGGCAACGAATACGGCATGTCGCGCAGGTAACCCGAACACGCAATTACATACAGCATGCATTTCTTTCCGTTTGCCAACCAGCCTTCGCCGTTGATCATGCGGGCGTATTCGCCGATGGTCATTCCGTGCAAAACCGGCACCGGATGCATGCCTACAAACGATTTTTTTTCGGGCTCGAGTATGGGTCCGTCGACAATCTTCCCGTTCGGATTCGGACGGTCAAGAACCACTACGGCGATGCCTTTTTCGGCACAGGCTTCCATTAAATAGTGCAAGCTACTGATGTACGTGTAAAAGCGCACGCCAACGTCTTGCAGATCGAAAACCATAATGTCGATGCCATCGAGTTGCTCCGGAGTAGGTTTCTTTTTGTCGCCGTACAGCGAGATGATCGGTAGATTTGTTTTGGAGTCTTTGCCGTCGGAGATGAGTTCGCCGTTGTCGGCTGTACCTCTAAAACCGTGTTCGGGCGCGTAAATTTTCGTGAGATTTACGTTTTTTTCAATGAGGAAATCAACCAAGTTTTTGCCTTCCACCACAGCCGATTGGTTGGTGAGTACGCCCACGCGCTTGCCTTCGAGTAGTTTGCTGTAGCCATTGAAATTGAGTGCACCTACACCAAATATTTCGGTTGGAGGTTCCTGCGTAACGATACTTTCAATGATTTCGGGTTCTTTAACAACAGTATTTACGTGCAGCGGTTTTGCTGCAAGGGTAGTTTTTGCGGTTGTGCATGAATAGTTTAGCATCAGCAATAGCAGGGCCGAAGCTAGAGTCTTGGCGTTTTTGTGTACTTTCGGGAAAATCGATCTCGTGTTCAAGGCAGTTTTGGCTAATTTTATCGCGAATTTAAATAGTGCTTCTAGTGAATACGCCATTGTTTATCGCATCTAGACTCGTCAAATCAAAAGGGCGTAAAAATAGTATATCTGGTCCTATAATTAAAATTGCAATTTCAGCAATTGCGATTAGCATGCTGATGATGGTAGTTTCGATTGCCAGCGGCATTGGTTTGCAACGTAAAATCAGAGAGAAAATTGCGGCGTTTAATGGGCATATCTCGATTTCAAATTTTGATGAGAACGAGAGTAAGGTGTCGGTAAATCCGATATCTACCAAGCAAACGTTTTATCCAAAGTTCACTGCCATACCCGAAGTCACGCATATTCAGGGTGTAGCTACCAAAGCGGGAATAATACGTACACCGAAAGCTTTCGAGGGCATTGTGTTTAAAGGCGTTGGTGCTGATTTTAAGTGGGATAATTTTGATGAGTACCTTGTTGCCGGTAGGTTGCCGAAGTACATCAGTGCAATGAGCAACGAAGTTTTGTTGTCGGAATATCTCGCAAACCGATTGGGATTAAAAGTGGGTTCAAAGTTTGTGACTTTTTTCATGCGCGATTCGGCAGCTACACAACCATTTCGGCGCAGCTTCAATGTCGTAGGAATTTACAATAGCGGATTCAAAGATTTTGATCAATCGTATGTCATTGGCGATTTGAAGCACATTCAGCGCATGAATAAATGGAGTGCCGATCAAGTAGGCAATTTTGAGTTGTTTGTTTCCGACTTTGATCGTTTAAAGGAAATAGGCGAATCGGTGTACGAGGAAATTCCGTCGACACTCAATGCGGTTACGATTTTAAAGAGCCACAGTTTTTTATTCGAATGGATGGCTTTATTCGACTTTAATATTATGCTGATTATTGGCTTTATGGTTGTCGTGTGTAGCATTAATATGAGTGTAGCTTTATTGGTGCTCATTTTAGAAAAAACGAAATTAGTGGGCATGCTAAAAGCTTTAGGTGCGGGCAATTGGTTTATTCGAAAAGTTTTTATTTACCAAGCCTTTTTCTTGATTGGTCGCGGTTTGCTCATTGGCAATGCTCTTGGTTTATTGGCGGTTGGTTTGCAATATTATTTTGGACTTGTGGAGTTAAATCCCGACAGTTACTACGTTAAAGTGGCGCCGGTCTTTTTAAATGTACCGCTTATTTTACTGGTTAATCTGCTTACAATTGGCGTTTGTTTGTTGGTTTTAGTGGTTCCGTCTTATTTAATTACCAAGATTTCACCGGTTAAGGCCATTACTTATTCCTAGTTTTTCTTCTTTTTTTAGGGCAGCCCCTCGCCAGTTTAGTGGAAATAATGGAGAGGCTTCGGGCCGGGCCTTTCACTTCAAGCGCGTTTGTTTCAAACCGTTCGGCATCGCTGCGGCGGGGCTTCTGAGGTCGCCG
>NZ_JAIXYH010000026.1 GCF_027490375.1 Flavobacterium sp. | reverse complement strand
TTTAAGATCGAAATAATCTGTTCCTCTGAAAATTTTGATGTCTTCATACTGTTTTTCTTTTAAAAGGTTAATTTAACTCTATTTTTAACCTGTTCAAAAAAACCAGCCACTTACCGACAGACTTCTGTGAAATTGGTGTGTCAATCTTTGGCTGATTCCACTTAAAGGCACAGAAATAATGGGATTAATAGCAGTTTCATACTTTCCCGTTATGGTTATACTTTAGTAATGAAAGTGCAACGCTTGCCAGTATACTAATTATGTTATAGTTTAATACCATGAAATACGTCAAATACTTATTGTTGTTTTTGTGTGCCTGTATTCCTCTCATTGGAGTAGGTGTCGGTATTGCTCTAATTGTTATAGGTCTCAAAAAAGATAAAATTTTGCTTGCTATAGGCTTTTTCGGGGTGACTTTTTCAATTCTTATTTATTCCACTTTGTATCAAATGATGGACGTAACAAAGTTAAGTGCTCCGAAAAGCAACAAAATAAAAGTCAGTTTAGTACGAGTTGTTATTCAGCAAAATACCTACGATTTACACCAATTTAAGGCTCGATTTAATAGGTATCCCGACAGCCTTTCTGAATTAAATCAAGTTAATAAAAAAGCTGATTTTAGAGACCCTCTCTATACTTTCTATAAAATGGGAGACAAAACAACCGAAAATCTTATTTATATAAAGACGGAGGATTATTTTAAACTATTTTCAGCTGGTTTTGACCGAAAAGTTGGAACAGCCGATGATATTTACTAAGACGAATGTGTTTTTCGATCTCGTATTTCTATAAGATGCCACAAGCAACAATTCTACTTTTAAAGGTTCGGTAAATGATAGAATTGTTTAAGAATGATTTAGTTATTCTTTTAATACTACTCATCGCCAGATTGATTCGCGGAGCACATCATCGAATGTGTGAGAACTCAAAAAATAGTATAAGCGAATGATGTGATAGACGCTCATTCCAACGGCAAGACCTATTGTTAGTTTTCTATTTCTAAAAAAGTGGTAATATAATTTATCTACCTGTGCTTTATTCAGTACTGCTTGTGCAAAAAGAAAAGTAGCTGCAAGCCCAAAAACAACTATTCCAAACGGATGATATGCGATACTTTCTGGTATAGCACCTTCGTATAAAGCGACTATTGATTTGGTTATGCCGCAGCCAGGACAGGGAAGCCCAGAAAGCATTTTAAAAGGGCAAAATGACTGCTTGTATCGCAGTTCGCTACTGCTGCTGTTCCATGCCAATATAAAAGGGACCCCGACAATCAGTATAGAAAATACCGAGAATACAAATAAATCGTTACGCTTGGTCGTATAGTTTGTTGACATCTCCTTGCACTATCATAGCTGCCACCATTGGTAAGAAAAATCCGAGAATCAAAAGAAGGGCGGTATCATCTTTCTGCGGTCGGTTGCTCAGTTGATAAACTGCTGGCAAACCGTCTTTTGCCACCACGTAAAAGAAGTAAACATTAACCGGATAACAGCAACCTGCTAGAATTGCAACAGGCCCGGAAACTATTTCCCTTCTATTAGCTGCATTCATCACATCTGCAATTTTTATATTCCAATAAATAAGGTAGAGACCGCAGGTAATTATTCCAAGAATAAGTACGAGGAGGGGGTCTACTCTAAAAACGGGAATGTCAGAAGGAAGTTGCTGTTTAGGTGTGTTCCAAGATTCAGTTGGTTGCGAATTTTCCATGTCGTAAAAAAAAAAACGAATTTAATGTTTTTTTAACAAATTTCAAACGGTGTTTCATTTTTCTTCTCAATCATAAAAAACTGAGCTTTATCAAAAAATAATGACTGTCTAGTGTCGTCGATGCGTATAGAAGTCATCAATTTTTGAAATTGCTATCTGTGCCATATTTATTTCACTTTCGAAACTCCAGCCCGCAATATGTGGAGTTAAAATGACATTGCTCGCGGTAGTTAAATATTGAAGATCTGCGTCGGATTCTAGGTTAAAATTAGCTTGAAAAGAAGTGCTCTCGTACTCCAGAACGTCCAAACCTGCCCCCAGAACCTTTCCATGTTTTAGTGCATTAACTAAAGCGTGAATTTCCAAAACAGAACCACGCGCGGCATTGAGTAACCAGATTGGCTTTTTAAAGGATTCAAAGAACTCTTTATTTGCCAAATAACGGGTGAGTGGTGTTTGAGGGACATGCAGGCTAATTATGTCGGCTTTCTGGTAAATATCTGCGCGGTTTACTTGCTTATGATTGTGTACGGCATCTTTGGGAACTATATCGTTGAATAAAACCTCACAGTCGAATCCCGCTAATTTTCGCGCAAAAGCGCTGCCCATAACCCCATATCCAATTATACCGACCGTTTTTCCATCGATTTCATATCCGCGATTCGCTTCTCGCTGCCAGAGTCCCGCACAAACTTCTTTATCTGCCTTTTTAATTTTATTCATTAGATTTAGAAGTAAACCCAGCGTGTGTTCACCCACGGCGTTTGCGTTCCCTTGAGGTGTAGAAATAACTTCAATTCCTTTTTCCTTACAATACTTAAGGTCGATGTTTTCAAGGCCGGCACCAATTCGACAGATAAACTTCAAATTAGTGCCGGATTCCAAGAAAGTAGCATCTAGTGGAAAGCGGCTTCGGATAACTATACCTTCATACGCATGTAGCTGTTTCTGAACTTCAAACCTAGGCAATTCATCAAGAAGTACGTTTTCAAAACCTAAAGCACTTAGTCCAGTTACCAAGCTTGGATGGTTTTTATCTATATGAACGATTCGTTTCAAAATTTCTTTTTAATCGAAGATACAGAAAACGCCGAACACGAGACATAATTCGAAATGATAAAACTACACAAAATAGACGATTAACGTTACTACAGATGTCGTGCAGAAACTGCGGGAAGAAATCGCCATCGTAGCATTTTAGAAGTTTACGCTAGCTTTCTGCTTTAGCTTCTTCCTCTTTCTTGCTGTGAACAGTAATTTCATTGGCAATGATTTCTGTAACATAACGCCGGTTGCCTGCTGCATCTTCGTAAGATCTAGAACTCAGTTTTCCTTCAATTCCAATCTCTTTACCTTTCAAGACATGCTGTTCGGCTAAATCAGCCAGTTTTCCGAAGGCTATTACACGATGCCAGCTCGTCTCTTCAACTTTATCACCTGCTCTGTTGGTATAGCTCTCGTTTGTTGCTATACTAATCGTCGCGATTTTTCGATTGCTGTCGAACGTTTTCACTTTTGCATCCGAACCTGCGTGTCCGCGTAGAATAACGCGATTTCTAATAATTGTTTCCATGGCTTTTCAATAAATGTTTTTGTTAATAAGAACAAATTTCTGTGTTTGATTTAGAACTACAATGCACGTTTCCGTGTTTAAACGTTTATAAACGTTTAGCTATGTTGTTAACAATTACATTTTTACGGTTTTTCCGTAATCTAAATTCAAATTCCTATTTTAATTTTAACACCATCTTAAAATTATATGCCATGACAAAAAATTGTATTGTTTGCCAAACAAAGCTTGTTGGAAGAGATGGAAGAAAATTCTGCAGTGATGCATGCCGCATTGAACACCACAATCAGCTCAACCGATCAGGTGGTCGTTTTGTTAGGATGATTAACGAAAGACTACGCAAGAACCACAGAATATTGTGTGAATTAAACTGTGAAGGAATTACTAAAACTAATCGTGCAAGTTTAGTCATTCGCGGATTTGATTTTAACCTGATAACAATGATTGAGAGATCGTCTAACGGCGAAAATTACTTTTACATTTACGACCAAGGATATAGAATGTTCGATAATGAGCACTACTTACTTGTGAAAAGAGAATAACCATGAAAAAAGAACTATTAATTATCGGGTTTGGATGGCTTGGGCAAAATTATGCTTTAGCCAATAAGCTTCATTTTGAAAGAATAATAGGAATTAAAAGAAGTGCCGCTCTCCGGTATCAATTAGATGCCAAAACGAACGTCTATGCACTAGACTTGTTTTCTGACAATTTATCAAATTCTATTTCTGAGATTTTGAAGTCGGCAAGCCACATTATTATCGCCTTGCCTCCAAGTTCGGCAAAAATACCTGAAGACTATTTAATCCTACTTGAAAAATTGAAGACTACAATACTATCAATTGGTATTAAAACAATTTTTATTAGTTCAATTGGAGCTGGAAGTTTGTTTCAATCGGAAGGAAAGATACTATTAGAACAGTCAGAAATAGTTTTCCTAGAAAATTCTTTATTCAAAGTATTACGGTTTGGCGGACTGATAGGAACTGATCGCCATCCTGTTCTATCCTTGGCAAGATCAAACTCGGCTATAAATGGTGCTGATTTAGTTAATTTAATTTCAATAGAAGATTGCTGCGGCACTATAGATTTTCTTTTCAACAACTTTAGTTCATTACCAAAATTGCTTACAGCGGTATCACCTTACCATCCCGCCAAGGTTGAATATTACAATAAATCTAGTGCGGAATATAAGGTTCCTCATCCACATTATTATTTTGATTCCGAGGAACGAACGGCTTATCAATTGGTTAATAAAGTAGAAGACTTTGGTTATACTTGGATAAATGAGAAATTAAAAAGGCCAAACGATTAAGTTCGGCCTTTATTAGAATAATCTTGTACTTTCCCCTTACTTCTTCACGATCAGGAATTCGCTACGTCTGTTTATGGCGTATTGTTCTTCGGTGCAGTTTTCTTTGCAATCGATTTTGGGTTCGCTTTCTCCGAATCCTTTTCCGGCGA
>NZ_JAIXYH010000058.1 GCF_027490375.1 Flavobacterium sp. | reverse complement strand
TATTCGCTGCATTGATTGCCTATAATTTCAACGACAAAAAACCTTCCCTAAAGATGAACTTCGTTGACACAAAACAACTGTATTTACCATTGTAGTTATATCGAACTCACGTTACTTTAGGATAGGAATACACAATTTTTCTCAAACCACCTTTTTTATTGGTAAAAGGATGATTGGGAACCACATCAAGAATTGAGTTGTCAATTACGGCAGTAACATCTTTCAATTTTCTTTTGAGATCGTTTCCAGTGTCGTTCTTATTTTTTACCACCACTATATCAATATCTTCCGAAAATCGTTATTATAACGTTATAGCATTTAGACAAAGAGGTTCCGCCTTTAAAAACAATCAAATCTTTTACCTCAGAATGAAAAAGCTGGTGCAAAGCATAAGTTACCCAGTAATCTTTTTCAATAAAAATCTCTGGAATTTCAAAATATTCGGCAGCCGCTACAAGGGCACCTTCAAAACTGTCTTTGTGTAAATGCAGATTCATTAAACTATATTCCAAGAGTTAACCGTTGAGAGCATTTTAGGCGTAATTCCGTAGCTATAACTACTGGAAGGATTAATCGACTTTTTCAATAAAGAAAGATTGACGGTATCAATATTCATTGATTCCAAGAGCGCGCCAAGTAAAGCTCTAACTTTCGGAGGATAAGCAATCCCACAGCTAACTAGTTTTTTTATCTCGGCATTATCAAAATTAGAAATTGCTTTTTTTACATAAACAAGGCCATCACTTTTTTGTAAGTCAGGAATAGTATTCAAATCTTTCATAACATCTAAAAGCTCTAAATATTTTACAAGAGCAGCCGTTACTTTTACATAACTTTTAGCAGGTTTAATTTGCACATTACCTACTTTACCTTTGACTTGTTTCTCTAGCGATGCTACTCGGATAGAGCTTGGAATTTGCGTGGTTAAACCCAATTTGTTGTACAGTCGCAACCCGGTAACATAGGCAACTTGATTATTATTTTTAAATAAATAAAGTGAAAGTAACACGTCTTCTCTGGGTTTTTGTTCGCCAAATGCCGAAACTTTTGGTTTATAAAAACATCCCTTTTTAGCTCTTTTTATAAGTCCTTTACTAACTAATCTACTCAACGCTTTAGCACCAGCAATAATCTCATCGGAAGTTAGTCCGAGAGTGTCATAACCGAATACAACACCTGTATCTATTCGATTTATTTTATCTGTTATTTTATCCGCTACTTTCATATCTCGCAACAAAGATAATTACTTTGTAACTTTTGTCAAGTTTTTTCCGCGTTTTACCTGACAAAATATATTTAACATTATAAATTCAACATCCGCGCAATCCGCTTTTTAAAGCCAACTAGAAACACCTACAGCATTCGTGAATTTCTAAGTGTTTTCAACAAAAATAGTATTGAACTTTTCCTCAATATCTGCGATTTCTTCGGGCGTAAGTGCAGCAAATTCTTTTTCCTTGGCTCGTTTAGATAAGGTACCCTGATTTTGTTCTAAAAAACGAATGAGAAGGGCAACGGTACCGTCGGGCATTTGAAACTGGTTATCCAACCACTGCTTCATCTGGTCGTATTTTTGAAGATAGTTAATTTCCGCGGGAATAGTTTGGTGAATGGTTGTATCCACACATTCAAATAAAAATTCAGCTTGTGGCGTTGCATCGAAATACCTGTAAAAATCGATCGTGTCGTTAAGAACTTTTACGTTATTCTTTGCTGTTTTTTCCCACTCAATAAAATCGAGCAGCGGATGGGAATAGGCTTCAAGAACGCGTTGGTAGTCGGCTATTCGTTCTAAAATGGCAGCCGACACTGGGAAAACAATTCCTTGTGGGCTGTATTTCATGGCGGCTAACAGATGATGAATGAGATACCGATGAATTCGACCGTTACCATCAACAAAAGGGTGTATGAATACAAAGCCAAAAGCAATTTTTGCAGCGGCAAGCACCGGGTTAAAATTTGTTGATTCGAGGTAGTTTGCAGAATTGATTAATCCGTTGATCAACGTTTCTACATCAGCCGCTTTTGCAGATAGGTGTTCTGGGATGGGTTCGCCGGTTTCTCTATCGTGTTCGCCTACGAACCCACCTTCGGTTCTATAGCCCATTTTGGTGAACCGACTGTTTTCAATTACAATTTGTTGTAATCGACAAAGCTCATCGGGGCTCAAAGGTTTACTTCCCGCTTGGCCAATAGCTTTTCCCCAACGAATGGCTCTGTTTTGTGTAGGCGTTTCTCCTTCAATGCTAAAGGAGGCTTTTGAATCTTTGAGTAACAAAAAAGACGATGTTCTGAGCAAAATATCTTTACGAAATCCGCTGATTGTTGTTTTGATGCTATCGGGATTGTTCTTTGCTATGAAATTTTCTAATTTCTCGGTTTTGAATATTAAAGGGCAAAAATCAACTGTCCCTGGAAGATTATTGTTTATTCTGTGTCTGCTTGATTTAATTGGAGTTCCTGCGGCGTATTGCATCTCTTCGTCTAGCAGATTCACAAAATTTCCTTGGATTAAATCGGGAATATCGAGTTTGTTGTGCATTAACCATTCATACAAAAACCATATTTTACGGCTGTATTGCCCCGTTGGCTCGATTTGAACTAAGGCTGTAACTTCTTCTTTGGATATTTTTTGAAACAGCTTTTTGAAGAATAATAGGTTTAAGCCTTCGTATTTCAAGGCGAAAACGAGCTGTTTATATAAGTTATCTTCAGGTGCATGTCTTGGTGTAAGAACCAGCCAATGACTGTTTGTATATCGGCGATTTTTTGTGCTGATTAATGCCAGCTTGGAAGGCAAGGGCATAGACAATTTTAGACGATCTATTACAGCACCATAGCCTACCAAAGTTCCTTCTTCGGGAGCTTGCCGGCCATGAAAAACGCTTATTTTCTGTGAATATTGATTATTATTTAATTTCATTTATGAAAAACAACTATTCAAATGTATGAAATTAACTTACGCAACATGAAAAACACTTATTATTTTGTGCTTTTCGCGAAAAGTTGCTTTCGGGCGGGAGTTCCAACCCGTACAATCCGCGTTATAAAACTTACAATATCGCTCCTGCATCGACACGTTTAGCACGTTCCCGCAATAACGACTGCAACGGAAACCAAAACGCCCGAAAAAGGGTAAAACCTGAACTCGATTAAAAATCTTTGTCAAATTGCGGTTTCACAATACATTGAGATTTAGACTAACACAAAATCTGTGTAAATCGCGGTCGCTAAACATTTAAACGGTCGCTTACTTCGTTGCATTTATTTGCGATACTACAGTATCCCAAATAAAGTGCGCCTTGTAATCAACCATTTAAATATTTTCTGACTTTAATTTTTAAACC
>NZ_JAIXYH010000027.1 GCF_027490375.1 Flavobacterium sp. | reverse complement strand
GGTATCCTTTTTTGCGGTTCGGTACTTCCATTATTGATTTGGCAAAAAAGATAAAGCGGAACACGTGACGGCGTGAACTTCTTTTGCGCAGCGACGACTCGTTTGCCGGCGCGCCCAAAAAAACGAAATGAAAAAATGAGAAAGTACTGCAGTTAGGCCGCTGAATTAATCGAGCTTGCTTAAAATACGCTCAAAATTGGTGTCTATTTCTTTCCATTTTGCGAATTGCGCGAAATCGGATTCGATAAGTTTACGCGCGCTGATTTTTGAACTGACTTGCTGCGTAATAACCGATTTGTATTTATCCACTGCTTCTTGCTTCTCGCCTGTCAGCAAAAGTGCGTGCCCATGAAGTATTTTAGTTTCTACATTGCTTAGGCTCGGATTAGCCGCGAAAATCTGAAGTGCATTGTCGAATTGCTTGGAAAAAATAAACGCACGTGCCAGACTGTTAACATCTTCGGTTTTTTGCAACTTGTATTCGAAAATGGTTGTTTCCAGCAAACTCACAGATTTTTCAAATTGCTCTTTGTCAATATATTGCTGAACATCTTTGCGAATTGCGGCGAGAATTCCGGCGTTACTTTCTTTTTGCGACAAACACAAACTTCCCGACTTGCTGTACAAACGCATTTTCTCTTCGGCGAGCAATTCGGTGTACTGTTCATAGGTGTACTGCGCCGAAATTTTTTCTAAAATACAGCTGCAGAACTCGTTAGTCTGTAACATTTTATTGGCAACTCCTCCTTGTTTTGCAAGAGCGATGATCTCTTTTTTGCGCGCTGCTGTCCAACCGCTACTTTTACGAGCATCGACCCAAGGCACAACTTCCAAAACAATTTTTTGCGAAAACAACCAATTGTCGCTTTCAACACCGATATATAATTTTTTGGCTGTACAGGAAAAGTTCTTGCCAAACAAGCGACCCGCATCTTTTGAAAGTGCGTCGGTTACTGAGTAGCAAGCGTTTTTTAAAGTGCCCGTTTTCTGAAATTTGTCGGCATCGGCAGCATCGCCAAACAGCGCATAACGGCATTTATCGCTTCCACTCACTTTTGAGAGCAGAAAAACGCCGCCCGCTGCTCCCTGGCTGATTCCGCTCGGATCGGGAATTGATTTTAATAGAGAAAAAAGGTTGTTAGACAGTTGCTGATTTTCGTCGAGAACGGTGATTCGGTAAACAAATTCGGTAGTTCCGGTCGGAAAATCAGTAACTGCCACCACCTGCCTGTCGCCTGCTTTTAACTTAATTTCTTTGGTAAACGAACGGTCTTTGTCCCAAAATCCCGTAGCATTTTGCCCAAAGCCAGCTCCAGTAAAAAGTAAACAAGCGAACAGTATTTTTTTCATTTAAATCTCGATTGAATCGCCAATTGGAAGCAAGATTAACTCTTTACCTTTTTCGGCAAAATGTTGCTTTGCTGCTTCGTGATCGATGGTTATATATCCGAATGTATCAAAATGTATGCCCAACACCTTGTTGCATTCTACAAAGTCGGCTGCAATAGACGCATCGGCTACATCCATCGTAAAGTTGTTACCGATCGGAAATACTGCCAAATCGAGTTTAGTTCGAAGCGGAATTAATTTCATATCGAACGTCAACGCTGTATCGCCCGAAATGTAAATGCTTTTTCCAGCCGCTTCAATGACAAATCCTCCAGGATTTCCGCCGTAGGTACCATCGGGAAACGCACTAGAGTGAATTGCATTTACATATTTCACGGTTCCAAACGGAAATTTCCAGCTTCCGCCGTGATTCATCGGATGGTGATTTAAGCCTTTCTTACCGTAATAATCGGCAATTTCAAAATTCGATACGATGGTTGCCTGTGTACGTGTTGCGATAGCCTCAACATCAGCCACGTGATCGCCGTGTGCATGCGTCAGTAAAATGAAATCTGCTTTCAATGCGTTGATATCGATGTGTGCTGCCAAAGGATTTGGACTAATAAACGGATCGACCAAAATGGAAACACCATTAACCTCAATGGCAAGCGATGCATGTCCTAAGTACGTAATTTTCATATTATAAAGCGTTTGAAATAGATTTAAAGATTTGAATAAAGATGTCTTGGAAGAAGAAAATTAGCGAGAGTGCCAATAAAACTGAAAGTGCAAATGTGGATAGAGCTACTTTTTTTAGCTCCGGATCGTAATCGGCTGGTTTTGAAATGGCTGAGAATCGTTTTAAATGTAAAAGCAGTGGAATGTAGGCGAGTAAAAACAAGTACTGATCTACTTGAAACTCTTGTAAATATGCAAATACTAAAACGAGAATTAGCGACGATAAAACTAGAAAATAGTGATACTTACGTCCGAAACTAGCACCAAGTTTTACAATTAAAGTTCGTTTACCGGCCGCTGCATCAGAAATTTGATCGCGTAAGTTGTTGAGATTTAAAACGGCAACGCTTAAAAAACCTATGGCGGTTGCCGGCAGGAAAAGTTGGGCGTCGAGTTCTTTCACAAACATAAAATGAATACCAATTGTACTCACCCAGCCGAAAAAAATGAAGACAAAAACATCGCCCAGACCGCGATATCCGTAGGCTGATGAACCAACAGTGTAACGAATAGCTGATGCGATGGCTAGTCCGCCTAAGATCAAAAACACGAGACTAAACCAGAGGTAGCGATCTTTAAACGAAAAATAAATTAGCGTTACGGCAGAGAAAAAAGTAAGAACAGATGTAATTACCATGGCGCGTTTCATCTCCGCTGGCGAAATAACACCACTTTGAATGGCGCGTTGAGGTCCGATTCTGTCTTGATTGTCGGTGCCTTTTACACCGTCGCCGTAATCGTTGGCAAAGTTTGACAGGATTTGTAAACCTAAGGTAGTTGTAAGAGCAAAAGTTACAATCCACCAATTAAACGTTGCGTGTGAAATGGCGTAAAAGCTTCCTAGGATTATTCCGGAAACAGACAGCGGTAAAGTTCGTACTCGTGCTGCTTCGATCCAATGTTTCATGTACAGGAAAAGTTAGTTGCTACAAACTTACAAAGTAAAAATGCAATTGTGTTTTGTTACGATCAATTTATCTTTCAGAATTATTTCCTCTGCTTATCTTTGGCAAAATTTCTAGATTATGAAAAGAGTATTGGTATTCCTTGTTTTATTGAGTAGTGGTTTCCTTTCCGCGCAAAGCCAAAAGCCTTCGAAAGCATTTAAAAACTTGGTGGAAATCATGCAAGGACATTATACTTCTGAATTACAGTCGAAAAAAGACAGTACGTATTTCAATATTTCACTACGCATGACGCCTATTTGGAAATCGAAGGGCGCTTTTTTGTATGTAGAACAAGCCATGGCTTCAAAACAAGACAAACCGTATCGCGTTCGAATTTATAAACTCTCGGAACGCCCCGATGGGAAGATTGTAAGTGAAATTTACACTTTGAAAGACGAAAAAGCGTGGATTGGAAAATATACAGATCCGACTCTTTTTGATGCGTTAAGTGAAGCCGATTTAGAGTTAAAAAGCGGTTGCGAAGTAGTGTTAGAACGCGTTTCGAAGAATACCTTTCGCGGATCCACTGGCGAAAAATCGTGCCCAAGTGAACTGCGCGGCGCCTCGTATGCAACATCAAAAGTTACCGTAACTAAAAACAGTATTTTGTCTTGGGACCAAGGATTTGACGCCGCTGGAAAGCAAGTTTGGGGCGCTGAAAAAGGTGGATATGAGTTTTTGAAGGTGAATTAGCTAATTTGTACAAACAAGCAATTTAATTTGTCTTCTTCTCCTCCAACAATCGCTTGAGCTCAGCGCTTACACGCGGACTATAATTTGGTAATTCCGACTCGAAAAACAGCCTGTATTTTTCTTGCTGCAGCAATTCGCGAATCTTATCTCGACAAAACTTTACAAACTGCCAACGATGATTCGACAAACCTGTAGGCAATAAACGCAATGTTGCCTTATCCGACGCATCTAAAAAGAAGAGCGCCGTAAATGCGTTTTGTCGGCGTTCGGTTGGCTGATCTTCGCCCGCGTAACGCAACAACTCGTCGTAATATTTAAGCTGCATTTCACTACTGCCCGACTTCGACTTCAAAGCCAATGTCAGCCAAAAAATGCGAACGTTGTAATCGTGCAAACCGTTTTGATCTTTCAAAGCATCCAAATACGCCATTCGCTGCTCCGGACAATACAGGTATAATTTCTTCAAAGCAATTTCTCTCGTTACGTACGACGAATCAGCCAAAGTTTTTGCAAATAAAGCGCAATCGCCTTTCGCAATCGAATCCGTTAAAGCCAAAGCCAATTGCCTATTTTCCCAATCGATATCCACAATACCTAGCTTGATTAACTCGTAACGATCTGTTTCATTTAGCTTGTCGGCTTGCAGTAAAACTTCTCTACGTATTTCACTGATATTTGACGACTTATACACATTACGTAAAGCTTCAGTTGAAATATCTTTTCCGTTAACGATGGCCGAAGTTTCCAAATATTGACGAATGTCTGGACTAAATTTCTTGAGCGTATTCAATGCTTCGGCTGTATCGAAATTCGGATTACGCAACCAGTTCTTCTCGAAATTTAAAACATCGATTTTCGAATTCTTCTTAACCAAATCCAAGAAATTTGCAGTTGTTGCCGTCTTGTATGCATAGGTTTTTAAATACGCATTCACAATCTTATCAAACGTTTCATCACCCAAAAGCCGATTCAAATAGAACAAACACCAAGCGCCTTTTTGATAATACGTTAGCGAACTAGCTCCTGTACTCACTACAGCTTCCGGTTTCTTTTTGTGAAATGCAGCTATATCGCGCGCCGATTCTAACAAAGCAAACGAAAAGTACGTATCGCCAAACAATTCGCGCTCTGCCAACAGGGCGTAATACGTAGCAAATGCTTCGTAAAGCCAGTGATCTTCCGGATTTTCGGCAGTAACCAAATTGCCAAACCAATGATGCGCCAATTCGTGAGCATGCACATTGGCATACGGTTTGTCGTGCGCGCCAACAGCATCGGTTACATAATCTTGTGCAAAAAACGTACACGTATTGTTTTCCATACCCGCATACAAGAAATCTTCTAACGGAACTTGTCGGTAAATTTCCCAAGGATACGGCAAACCTATTTTCCGCTCCAAAAACGTAAATATCTCGCTATGATGTTGGTACGTACTTTCCGCTAAATGAGTTTCGCTACTTTTTACATAAAGCTCGCGTTTCGTTTTGTTAATGGCAGGTACGTCTATTTTAGCAAAATCGCCCACAGCAACCGCAAATAAATAGGCGCTAATTGGTTTTTTAAAACCGTAATTCCATTGCGTTTTTCCAGCTACATTGGTTTTCGATTTTAGTGCGCCGTTGCTAATAACTGTTTTTCCGCTTTCGCAGATGAACGAAACGTCGAACGTGAGTTTATCCCGTTGGTCGTCTGGACTTGGAAACCAGTGACTCGTATATTTCCCTTGTCCTTGAGAGAAAATTTGCTGCTGATTATTGATATTCGTGAAGTACAGAGCCTGACGCGGCGTTGCCGAATAATTGAATTGTAAATGATACGTACCAGGTTTGAATGTTCCAGGTAAGAGAAGTGCTTTTTTGGAGCTTTGGAATACGGCAACTTTCTTGTTCAGGAGCACATCGGAAAACTGCATCGATTTGGCGTCAATTTTCAAGGTATCCATAGGTTTTAAAACCTTAATTTTATAGGAAACCGAACCAAAAACCGATTGTTTTTCAAAGTCGAATTGCAGTGTGGCTTTTGCGGAAAGGAAATCGATTTGCGATTGCGCTTTCGCAGAAAAACTAAAACAACTCAGCACAAGGAAAATTAGCAACTTTTTCATGTGGGAAAGTTCGAAAAATATTACGGAAAAACCGCATCCGAGTACAAGCGAAAAAATATATCTTCGCTTTTGATGCAAGCCGATTTACTACAATTATCCATCGAGTTTCTAAAAGGCGTTGGCCCACAGCGCGCTGTTGTTATTCGTCAAGAATTGGGAATAGCAACGGTTCAAGATTTATTGTATTTTTTTCCGAACCGCTACCTCGATCGCACGCGTTATTACAAGATTAACGAGCTACAACAATCGCTTGCCGAAGTACAAATTATTGGTCAAATTACCAGTATAAAAGAAGTTCCGTTTGGAAAAAACAGAAAACGCTTGGTAGCCACGTTTGCCGATGCAACAGGCGTTATGGAATTGGTTTGGTTTCAAGGATATAAGTACCTCATTGAAAAGCTAATTCCCGGAAAACCAATGGTAATTTTCGGACGCTTGCAATATTTCAACAATACGTATTCGATGCCGCATCCCGAAATCGAATCGTTGGAAGAACACAAAATAGGTTTAAAATCGGGCTTGCAAGCTGTATATCCGAGTACCGAAAAATTGAACAACCGCGGCATCAGCAATCGGATTTTTTCCAAAGCTTTAGAACATGCCTTTTCAATGGCAAACCAACCGTTTGAAGAGAATTTGCCGCTGGAAATTCGAAAAGAATTGCGATTGGTTTCGAAAAGCGAAGCGATGGTTGCGATGCACTTTCCAAAGTCGCCCGATCAATTAACGAAAGCTGAAAGTCGATTGAAATTCGAAGAGCTTTTCTTTGTTCAATTGCAGCTTATCACGAAAAATATAGTCCAAAAACAACGTATTAAGGGTTACGTTTTTAATTCGGTTGGTGAAAATTTCAATACGTTTTACCACAATCATTTGCCCTTTGAGTTAACGAATGCGCAAAAACGTGTGGTTAAAGAAATTCGCAAAGACATGGCAACAGGTGCGCAAATGAACCGACTGTTGCAAGGCGATGTAGGCAGCGGAAAAACCATAGTGGCTTTGTTGTGCATGATTTTAGCCAAAGACAACGGCTTTCAATCGTGCTTGATGGCGCCAACCGAAATTCTAGCAAATCAGCATTTTTCTGGTTTAACCGAATTGGCGAAACCTGCAGGCTTGAATATACGGCTGTTAACCGGCTCGACCAAAAAAGCGCAGCGCCAGGAAATTCACGAGATGCTGCTCGACGGTTCGTTGGATATGCTCATTGGCACGCATGCACTTATCGAAGATACGGTACAGTTCAAACAGTTGGGGTTGGCGATAATCGACGAGCAACACCGATTTGGCGTGGCACAACGTTCAAAACTGTGGCAGAAAAGCGTTGTTCCGCCACATGTTTTGGTAATGACCGCCACTCCTATTCCGCGCACTTTGGCGATGTCGCTTTACGGCGATCTCGACGTTTCGGTAATCGATGAACTGCCGCCCGGAAGAAAACCCATCCAAACGCTGCATAAATTTGAGTCGGCACGAGGCAATTTGTACCATTTCATGCGTAGCGAAATTGCGAAAGGACGGCAGATTTACGTAGTGTATCCGTTGATTCGCGAATCGGAAAAACTCGATTTAAAAGATTTGATGGAAGGAGTTGATACGCTGAGTCGGGAGTTTCCGTTGCCGGATTACGCCATTTCGATTGTGCACGGACAAATGAAACCCGCCGAAAAAGACTTTGAAATGAAGCGCTTTATCGAAAAGCAAACCCAAATTATGGTTGCCACCACGGTGATTGAAGTTGGTGTTAATGTACCGAATGCCAGCGTAATGGTTATCGAAAATGCCGAGCGATTCGGACTCTCACAATTGCATCAATTACGCGGACGTGTGGGTCGCGGTGCCGAACAGAGTTTCTGTATTCTGATGACCGGCAATAAGTTGTCGAAAGAAGCCAAAAAGCGTATGGAAACGATGGTTCGCACCAACGACGGCTTTGAAATTGCGGAAGTTGATTTGGAATTGCGTGGTCCGGGCGATTTAATGGGCACGCAGCAAAGTGGTGTCTTGGCCTTAAAAATAGCCGATTTAGTTAAAGATAAAGCGGTATTACAACAGGCACGCATTTTTGCCACGCGCCTACTCCAAACCGATCCGGGATTGGTTTTGCCGGAACACGAAAGCACGCGTCAACATTTAGGCCGACTAATGCAGGATAAAAACCTGTGGAATTTTATTTCGTAGCGGCGGGATTTAATGTCGCTTTTTACTGCCTGATATTCAATAAAACAGATTTGAAATCAATTACAAGAATTTCTGTTTTTTTATTTAAATAGTTAACGTTGGTTTATGAGGTATGTTAACGTTAAAAGAGCAAACGAGAATTTCCTAGAAATACTGTAAAAAATTCATTTCAAGCGATGTAACAAAAAAAATCGTCGATCGAACGTCACTAATTTAAGAGCAACAAACATAAAATTGCGACTATGGCCGGTAATGCCTGAACAAAAAAGATTTTTCTACTGGCACTGAATGCGCCGTAAATACCGGCAACCGACACACAAATTAAGAAAAAGAGCGCTATGTTTTTCGACCAAACTGTATCCGAGATTAGTATCGACCACAGTAATCCGGCCGACAAAAATCCGTTGTACAAGCCCTGATTTGCTGCTAATGCTTTGGTAGGCTTAAATAAATCTCCGGGCAACGACCTAAACGTTCTCTTACCGATGGTTTCCCATGCAAACATTTCAAAATAAAGGATATACAAATGTTCAAGAGCAATTATTCCGATTAAGATTTTTGTAATTATGTTCATTTTTTAATCTCTAGTAGTTTCCTATTTGACAAACGCAAATGTGTTAAAATTATTTGGCAATCAAGCTGAAAAAGCAACTTTTGAATGTAGTCAAATATCTGTATTTAATTCTAAAACAATTAATTGCTTCGCGCATCTAGAAACTAAGATAATTTTTTTTATTTGGGCGTTCCGGCTCCTCAGTGCCAAAGAAACAAATCAGGCGCCGTCGGGTTTTTCGCTCCCCCCGATAGCCATCGGGGTATTTTCTGTCCGCGAAGCGGATCAAAAAATAAGATCTCCGCTGCAACCCCTAACGCGGGGAAAGTGCATCTAAAATAAGTGGTTGAGATTTGGTTATGAGTTTTGGTTAATGGGATACTTTTCGTTCGAACTTTCTTCAATTATTATCCGTAAGAGAGTAGTACAATTATGTAAGAGAGAGAATTCAAATGTTGATTTACTGATTGTTAATTGTTTGAACACACAACACATACGCAATATATTGATAAACAATTACATAAGTGGTCGCGCTGTTAATTCTTGATTTTGTAATTGGTCATTCTTTAGAAAGAAAATACATTACTAATTTAGAATCAAAGATTTTGAAAAAAGCTGTTGATGTGCAAGTTATCCAAGCAGCTGATGTCAAAGAATTTTTTGGCGGCAAGGCTGACGCGGAAGTGTCGAGGCAAATCAGAAAATTAATTGATAAAAAAATGCTCGTACCAGAAAAAGAAGGCACACGAAAGTATGTTTTGAAATTTGACAACAGTTATCTGCTAAGAAGTGTTATAAAATCATTGGGTGAAAAAGGCTTTCTTCCTGTCCGTGATGAAATTTTATGATAACTCTTCCGCCCTAAATTGTCAAACCGAAGTTATTTTAGATGCTGCAACTCTTTTTATTCGTCTGCTGAGAATATTCGGTTTAACTCGCTTGCCACAAATTCCTGTTGCGATTTGTTTTGGAATTCGAACCACTTCTGCCTGTATTCGGAGTTGTCTATGACATATCCAAATGCTCTAAAAGGTTTATTTTTATCCAACGCATCGAATAGGCGAGTTTGTAGATTACTGTCTGGAACTTGCTCGGCAAATTTGCGCATCACTTGAAACGCTTCGCGTGAGCTCCATTTTTCAATTTCGTGGTAGTCTTCAGGGTTATTCTCTAGTTCTTCATTTTCATCGCCCCATGCGTCAACGTCAATATCTCCGAAACTATCCTCGTCCGGTACAAAAAGTAATTGCCCGCTTGTCTTGTGAATAAACGCGCGCAAGCCGCAATCAAGATTCTCCGCAATTTCTTTAATGTTGTCAGCTGTGATGTGGTTCTTATTCATTAGTCAAATTTAAAAAAAAGCCTTTTGATTAGCCTTTAAAACATTCGCATTTCATTTGGATTATCCTAAGCAGCACTAATTTCATTGACAGTAACCGACTGACCAACGATCTCATAACCAAGGTCAAGTTGATACCTAATTTCAGGTTCAGGTCGAACTCTTGAAATGTAATCTTCCATAATCTCAATAATGGCAACCGATTTTGTAGGGTCAAATGGCATGTTTATTCTGGCGGTTGTTTTTATGAATGTAGTTAGCGTTTTGTGTTTTGTGGTAGTTGGTGATCGCGGAGCGTTGTTGTTGCATCAAAAAAAACAGCGAAACAACGCGCTTCTTCTAAAACGGCAATTCACCGACTTAAAAGAAGGGTTTTAAGCCTTTCGAAATATAACGCACCACGAGCTTCATACAACAACTTCTTTAAATGGCTAATTTGATGTCGTTTTTGCTGTGCAAAGCAACGCTTTTGAACAGAAAGGATGTTGTGCGACGGTTAGGTGTGTTAGCCGTTCGGTTTTTTTCTATTCTTTTATTTCGTTTTCAATTTTCTGTTTATTTCTTCTCTTTAGATTATCTAGGTCACATTCAGCTTCAAATATTTGATTATTGATTTTCTGAAAATGCATATAACAACCAATAGGTATAACAACTAATAAAATAGCTCCAAATAATAATGCAGCATCACTATAACCCATTCTTTCAGCTAAAGTTCCTCTTTTCATTGGAATATATGGACCAACAAAAGGCATGATGATTCCAACAGCAATTAATCTCCAGATTTTCCATTTTTCTTTTGGTAGCTTTTTCAGTTGCTCTTCAAGTTCTCTTTCTTGATTATCTGAATTTACGTCCATTTCATTAATGTCCATTTAAATTTTTAGGTATATTTTTCTACGTTGCGCTAAACTGACGGCTAACTTTTTTTCAAATTGCGAAGGCGGGGATTTTCAGCACAAAACTTCATTAGAGGCACAAAAATTGAATTTAGCACTTCACTGTCATAGAAGCACGAAACCCCCGCTTTTGCAAAACGGCTGTTAGTGGCTGTGCTTTCATTCTATTTTCATTCCGTTAATATTATTGTCTTTTAGATATTGTTTAAGTTCTGGATGAAGCTTTGAAACTTTTTTGTCAATAAAATCCTGTACAAAGCTCGCAACAAAATATTGGCTGTCTTCGGGTGGTTGCATTTCACATTCTAGATGGTCAATATAGTCAGTTGATGAAATTAATGAAGATTCAACCATAAGAAGCAAGATCAAGAAAAAGGATGAAATATATGTTGTTCTGATACTTATGTTCTTTAAATGCGTCTCTAAGTTTTTATCATTTGCTGAAATGATATTATGCCTCGAAAATTGAGTGCCGTTATTATGTACATAGTTATTTAGCCTTTTCCTTAAAGTTTCCCAATACTCCTGAAGATTATATTCGGTAAGTATTTGATGTATATTTTCATTCTGTTTTAGAACTTTCATATAATTTTCAAATTCGAGTTTCTTTCTGACGGGTCTTTGCAACTTCGAAACTGAATTTTTAAACCAAGCTGTTAACGCCTTTTCGTCATCCGTAAGTGAATCATTGAATTGCAGATTTAAAAATGAATTTACAAATTCATCTGGGTTATCAATATTCAAATCTTTGATACTTTCTTCAAGGAATGGTTTCCTTAAGCCTATAATGTTAAGTATATATACATACTGAATTAAGTCGTCTCTTAACTTCCTGATTAATGTGTTTGCATCTGAAAAGCTACCAATGGAACAACAAAGTTTTATACTTTTTAACGTTTGTGCAGAGCTTTCAATTAATTCAGTACTTAAAGAGTAATGTTCAACATTGGAAAAAAATGAAATAATGCGTCCATTAAAAAATATTAGGTCAGATAAACCACTAAAAAAATCGGTCAAATAATCAATATCCTTCGAAAACATTCTAAAATGTTCGGTTTCATCAATTTGTCTTTCTTTCGGTAATTCAAAGCTCATATTTGAAATAGTCTGTTTTTTTAGCATGGTCACTAACGTGTTGGCGATTGGCGAATAAGCGGGTTTCGGAGCACAAAACTGTCAACCAGAACAGAACTTGAATAGAAGCACAAAGCTATCCCAATGGGACAACTCTGCCCGCCTGACGCAAAACTCGTGTTAGAAGCAGCTTTTACTTCACACCTTGATAAATTCATACCTTCCAGCTAATTCTTTTAATTCGTCAATGTTATGAAAATATTTGTCATCCCATACATGAAATCCAAGCCCATTACTTTCTACGAATGCCTTTAAACATTTTCCGTCAATTTGGACTAAAAGTCCGCAATCAATTAGGTTTGAATATTTTGGGTCAACATTTTTAACCTCGTCTGATTTTGGATGGCAAGTAATTTCTTCACAACCGCAAAGTGTCTTAGAAAGAACATCGCCAAATGGGTCTTTCTTTCCTGTCAAAAATGTTTTTACTTTTTGTTTTACTTGATTGAGAAATTGTTCAGTTTTGGAATATTCTTTAAATGTCGTGAAGTATAAAAATACTCTTGCAATATAAAGTTTTTCTACTTTTTTGTCTTGGCAAACAAGTTTAGTGTGTTGTCCCGGAGAATAAGGTTCTAAATGTTTTGTAAATTGTCCAATAATGGCTTCGTCAGATTTGTTTTGAGTGTCAGCAATTTCAGAAGCACACTCGATTTGAAAATAGAAGTCGCTGTAATCGAAAATAATTGTCGTAAAGTCCCACCATATTTTGTGAGGTGGATTTGCTTTAATATGTCGTGCGAATACTATTTCGCTGTCTTTGTATGTGTAGTCCATCTAAAGTTGCTGCTAATGTTTTGAAGATTGGCGAAGTGGCGGAAATCGAAGCAGAAATGTTCAATCGAAGAACTGCCGTTGATTTTAGCACTGAACCTGCCATTTTGCCAAACTGCTGTTAGCGGTAGTACTTATGTTATTTTATTGTTTCTAATCCACGTTATTAAATTTGAGTAGAAGTCGTTAGAAATATCTCTGTATGAAACAAAAATGTCATCATTATTTAAATTATAAGATTTAGTATCTTCAACTAACTTTTCTACAATTGAATGTAATTGAGCGTCTAGTTTTTTGAATATTGTCAAAGGTTTTTGATAGTCATTTTCAATGTTTGGGTCACACAAAATAGCTACAAGTTTTCCGATGTAAAAATCTACAGAATTAGTGTTTATTTTGTTTCCAATTTTATAGTTTCTACTCAAGTTGTTAATCTCAAATTCTGTGCATTTATAATCATAAAAATCTAAAAGGAATTTTTCTTGTCTAAACCCCAAGTTTTTGTACATCTCAAACATTTTCAAATGGTCGAGACAATTTCCAATGTGTTCGATTAATGCTTCAGAAAACATTCTACTCAAAATTCTACTTTGTGCTATCGTAAGTTTTAAAGACGAACCTATATAAAATTCTTTGTCCTTTAAATGTATATGAAGTAATTCGTGAGTAAATGAATCCTTGCAGATATTGTTTTCGTCAACATATAGAATTGCATCATTATTCTGAGTAAAACACGAATACTCTCGATTTTTAGACTGCTCAATTTTAATATTAAATTTAGAATTTAAGGAATTCCATAATTCTAAATTTCGTTCGTCTATAAATTGATTTATGTTGTACATAGTTTCGTTCTAGTATTACCGCTAACTCAACAACCGGCAAAATCCCTTCCCTTTTTCCAATTTTCAAAAACAAGCTTAAAGTATTTAATCACAGCAAATTGCACCAATAAATTTATGCGTATTTTGAATCTGTTTAATTGAACCCTTGTTTCGCCTTTTGTCTTGGTTATTAAAAAATTGTTCTTTTTTCTCCTTTGCTAATTTACGCGTTTCTCCGCTACCAAAACTACCTACTTATAGGTATTTTTTACTAACGCACGTTTTTTTGCAACGATACGTTTTACGCACTTCCTTGCACAAGGGATTGCAACGGAAAGCCGTAACGCGAAACTGCGATTGAAGCTGGTTTTGGTGCAGCGACTGCAAGAAGCTGTGCAAAAACCGTAGCTGAAACGCCGTTTCGTGTTGCGCCTTGAAGTGAAAAGCCCGACCTGCCGCGCACAAGCACTTCCACCCTATTCTCGTGGCAGGATGTGCCCAGAAAAATACGAATCATGTAACACGTTCTTTAATTTCAAGGATTTGAAAATGAATGCGTCGCAGGTGGGTGTTGCAAACCCCTGTCCTAGCCTGCCCTTTTTGCCGCGTTGTGTCCGCTATTTTTTTTCATTCCAAGCCCATTTCGCAAGTCGTGTTTGAAATTAGGTGACTATATTTGCGCAGATTTTTTATTGCTATGAGAATTTCCTACAATTGGCTGAAACAATTTTTGAAAACCGACCAAAATCCGGACGAACTCGCCGTAGTGCTCACCGATTTAGGTCTTGAAGTGGAAAGCGTAGAAGCTTTTGAATCGGTTAAAGGCGGACTGAAAGGCGTGGTTGTGGGACATGTACTTACCTGCGAAAAACACCCCAATGCCGACCGCTTGAAAGTAACTACTGTTGACGTTGGTGAAGCTACTCCGCTACAAATTGTGTGCGGTGCCGCCAATGTTGCCGCCGGACAAAAAGTTCCTGTAGCCACTATCGGCGCGGTTTTGCATACGCACAGCGGCGAATCGATTACCATTAAAAAAGGAAAAATTAGAGACGTTGAAAGCTTTGGTATGATTTGCGCCGAGGACGAAATTGGTCTCGGCAGCAGTCACGACGGGATTTTAGTGCTCGACAGCAAACTCGAACCCGGAACCGCACTCGCCGCCATTTACAATATTGAAAGCGATTTTATTTTCGAAATCGGCTTAACACCAAACCGTGCCGATGCCATGTCGCACCTTGGCGTAGCACGCGATTTACGTGCCGGCTTGCTCCAAAAGTCGAGCGTTCCGGAATTGCAAACGCCATCGATTTCAAGCTTCCGCGTCGACAAACGCACACTCAAAATTGATGTAAAAGTAGCCGACAGCAAACTGGTGCCTCGCTATTGCGGCGTTACCATTTCGGGCGTAACCGTAAAAGACTCACCTACTTGGCTGCAAAACAAACTGAAAGCCATTGGCTTAACGCCGAAAAATAACGTGGTAGACGTTACGAACTACGTGTTGCACGAACTCGGACAACCGCTGCACGCCTTCGATACCGCGAAGATAAACGGTCAGAAAATAAACGTGCGAACGGCCACAGCTGGCGAGAAATTACTCACACTCGACGATCAAGAACGCGAGTTGCATGAAGACGATTTGGTAATTGCCGATGCGCAAAATCCGCTTTGCTTGGCAGGCGTTTTTGGTGGAAAAAATTCGGGTGTATCGAACGAAACCACAAGTATTTTCTTGGAAAGCGCGTATTTTAATCCGGTTTCGGTTCGCAAGACGGCAAAAAGACACGGTTTGAGCACCGATGCCTCGTTTAGATTTGAACGCGGAATCGATCCGAACATCACAGAGTATGCGTTGAAACGTGCCGCCTTATTGATTCAAGAAGTGGCTGGAGGCGAAATTACATCGGATATCATCGACATTCATCCCAAGAAAATAGAGCCGTTTACCGTCTTTTTAAACTTACAGAAAGCACAGAAAATCATCGGACAGCAAATTCCTGCCGATACAATTAAGAAAATACTTGCTTCGCTAGATATCAAAATTAATAGCGTAACCGATACCGGTTTGGGATTGTTGATTCCGCCGTATCGTGTTGATGTTCAGCGTGAAATAGACGTTATCGAAGAGATTCTTCGCGTGTACGGATACAACAACATTCAGTTTTCTAAGAAATTGAACGCTACTGTAGCGAATTCGCCAAGAACGGAATCGTTTAAATTGGAAAACAGCATTGCCACGCAATTGGCTGCGAACGGTTTCTATGAGATGATGGCCAATTCGTTGACATCGCCGGAATATGCTTCGGAAGATGCTGTAAAATTGTTGAATCCGCTTAGTTCGGATTTAGCTGTATTGCGCACTAATATGCTCGATTCGGCTTTGGAAGCCGTTGCCTACAACAGCAATCGCAAAAACAAAGATTTGAAGTTTTTCGAGTTCGGAAAAGTATATCACACCAACAACGGTGCATACCACGAAGCCAAAAAACTAACCTTGGTAATTACCGGAAATCGATACGGCGAAAACTGGATTACTCCGGCACAACCGACCTCGTTTTACGAATTGAAAGCCATTGTAACCAATATTCTCAAACGCTTAGGAATTGATCGCTACGACAATGAGAGTTTCAGTTCGGAATCGATTAGCGAAGGATTGCGTTTGTTCGATCGCGAAGGTGCGTTAGCTAGCATTGGCTTGGTTCACGGAGCATCGTTGAAAAAGCACGGCATCAAACAAGCGGTTTTTTACGCCGAACTCGATTGGGAAGCTGTTTGCAAGCGCGTTACTACTAAGTTAAAGATTACCGAAATTCCGAAATTCCCGGAAGTGAGTCGCGATTTGGCATTGCTGCTCGACGAGTCGGTTTCTTTTAACGACTTGGCCCAGGCCGCTAAACAAACCGAGAAAAGTTTGTTGAAGTCGGTTGACTTATTCGACGTTTACGTAGGCGAAAATTTACCTGCCGGCAAAAAATCGTACGCATTGAGCTTTGTTTTGCAGGACAAGGATAAAACGTTGACTGACAGTCAGATTGACAAAGTAATGTCGAAATTAACCGACGTTTTCGCGAAGCAATTCGAGGCTACGTTGCGCTAATCGTGCTGTAACGGCTGTTTTTTAAGGCAAAGTTTCGCTGAGCGGATGCTGCTTTTTCAATTTTTCATGGAAAAGTAGTTAAAAAAGCTAGCCAACTAAACGCCAACACTTTAACATCTGTTTATTTCAACAGCTTCATTTACTTCGCTATTTTTATAAAAACTTTTGAGTATATGAAAATGCCTGTTGTCGATTTAGAAAAATCCTTGAAAGACCTTCGCAAGAAGGAAGCCTTGCATGTTGAAAATACGATCCGTACGATTTTTGAGAACTTAGATCGCGAACGCGCCGACATTAAAGCGCGTATCGAAAACTCAGATCGCAAATATCAAACACTTTTTAAGCAAGAAAAATTAGATTTATCGCGCGTTTATAGTTTGGAGTCTATTCGCGAATTGGCGCTTTCGTACCGTTTACGCTTTTTGCCTTCTTCACTTTTCATTAGCGGAATTCCGGAAGATACCATTACAAAAGTTCGTGCGCTAGAGAAAGAACACGACACTACAATTAGCTCGTTTTTTATCTTGGCGCCGGCAAAATCGTTTAAGTTGAAAAGCTACGACGATCCGTTGTTGTTTACGTACATCGGCGACGGTTTGTACTACCTTATCGACAAATGGGGCACCGATTTAAGCGCTGCTCGTAAAATACAAGCCTTTCCGCTTCGAAATTTGAATACATTCTTGATTACTTGCGTAGTTGTGTCGATTTTACTAACACTTTGCGCGCCGATTTCGAGACTGGGAGAAACGGTTCCTATGGCCGGTTTCATCTTGTTTTTGTTCATGTTTAAATCGGTTATTGCCGTTGCGGGATATTGCCTATTTATGAACAAACAAAATTTGAGTTCGGTGGTTTGGAATTCGGATTACCGCGAAGAGTAAACTTTACTTGTAAACCACAGGTGAGCATTGAGCGAATTTCACTTTTGATTTAATCGGAAAATTATACGTTTTCAAAAATTCAGAAAGCAGTTGCTGAAAGGTAGCTGCTTTTTTTGCGTCTAGATTTTTGAAATCGAATAAAAAATAATCAACGGTACCGTTTTCATTGAAGTAGATCCGATTGAAACCGCGGGTTTGTTGCTCCCAGCTGAAATCAGATTTGGCTAAAAACGAACCGAACTCGGCCAGCATATTTTGATAAGCTTCCGTAAAAAAGCGTTGCTCATCTTCTGTCTTAAACACCGCTAAATCGAGATTGGTATGAAGTGCACTTTTGTAGCGTGCGTCGAGTTCGCTCACTTTGTTGCCTTGCGCTTCGTAGGCGCTAAAACTGCTCACCAATTGCGACAAGCTACGCTGCGACAAGCAAATAATGAAAACTAGAAGTACTTTTTTCATGATCATTTTTTTAAGGGTCGCTCCTACTCCAACATTGCTGTACGAATCAACGGCACGGGCGCACTTCCGTACGACAAAAACTGTTCGTGGAATTGTTTTAGATTGAATTTATCTCCCATTTTCTTGCGATACGCTGCCCGTAAATCAACGATATCCGAGAAACCGGTGTAGTAGCTGCACAATTGTACTTGCGACAAAGTGGCGCGTTTCCATTTGCCTTCAGCTTCGGCGGTTTGTTGAAAAGCTTCACGCGTAAGCAAATCGATTACTTGTTTTTCCGACCAATTTTTGGTGTGAATTCCCACGTCGATTATTGTATTGCACGTGCTGCGTAAATTCCATTTGTAATACATTAACCACATTTCTGGCGTGGCTTTGTAGCCGTTTTCTAGCATCATCAATTCGGTGTAAACAGCCCAGCCTTCGATCATGGCACCGTTTCCAAAAAGTGATTTAACCAAACTTTTCGATTGATTACTATACACCAACTGCGCATAGTGGCCTGGAATTGCCTCGTGAATATTCAAAATTTGCAAGGTGTAATTGTTGTATTCACGCAAGTATGATTCGGCTCGGGCAGCATCCCAACCAGATAAACTTCCGACGTTGTAATACGTATTTCCTTCAATATCGTACGGACCCGGCGATGAAATCGATGCGCCAGCCACACCTGCCATATACGCCGGCTCTTTGCGCACAACCAGCGGTTTGGTAGAGTCGATATAAATGAGCTGCTTTTCGCGAACAAATCGTTCTAATTCTGGAATTTGCTTCTCAATAGCCGATTGAAATTCTTCTGGTTTTACATGATCGAGCGAAAGTACATCGATAACTTTTCGAATGGCCAAAAGTTTATCGGTTGGCATTACTTCGCTTTTCATGTACTTTGGCCAAAGCTCTTTTGCAAGGTCATACATGCGCGCATGCAATGAATCCTTATGTTTAAGTGCACGCTCGTAAATTTCTTTAGATGAAAACGTTGAATTAATTTCCAAATCGAATTTCTTGGCATACAAATCGGTTCCTAGACGAAAGCTTCTGAAAGGTCCGTTGCGTTTGCCTTCTAAAAATTTCACATAGGCTGTAACGGCTTTGGCAGCGGCTTCACACGCTTTTAGGTTTTTATCTTTTTGATTTTTGGAGAGTGTCGAATTTTTGAAAAGCTGCGGCAAATCAGTTGTAAATACCGACTTAGCCGCGTCGTTTTGCGCAATAGCTAATTCCAGATGCTCTTTGGTAACTTGTTTCAAATTTTCTCGCGCCGAGGCATAATACTCAGGAACAAACTGCAAGCGATACGCGAGTTCGTTTACTTTCTTGGTGTTTTTTGCATCGACTTTGGTGAGAATTTCCGAAAACTGTCCGCAGGCGTTGTATTCGGCCGGATTCCATTGCCAAGACTTGAGTTCTTTCACAGAAAATTCGATTTGTGCCAACAGATTTTTGAGCAATTCGCAGTCGATTTTATTCAAAGTACTCAAATCGTCGGGGTCGAAATCTTGAAGTTTTTCACGTTGATTTTCAACGAATTCAAGCATTTTAGCTCGAGATTCGGCGTTCGGAACCACCAGTAAACTGTCGTAAGCATGATTTCCGTTCGCCACAGCAGCTTCCGGATTTAACTTCCAATAGGCATCAATAAAACTGTTTTTGTAGGAATCAAATTCGGTATCGCCCGGACGATCTTTTAAACACGAAACCAATAGTAATGCTGAAAAAAGTAGCAGATATTTGCGCATGAAAAAATGTTTGTTCTTGTAAATTTATCAAATTTAAATGAAATACTTACGTGCATACTTTTTGAGCTTTATTATAGTTTTAAGAAAGTATGACATCCTTACTTTTATCTTGCAACAAAAATTGAGCGTATGAGTGCTATCAAAATTTTATGGGTTGACGACGAGATCGATCTTCTTAAACCTCACATCATGTTTTTAGAAAAAAAGAACTATCAGGTAACCACCTGCAACAACGGTAGAGACGCCGTTGATCTCTTTGAAAGTGGCGATTTTGACATCGTTTTTTTGGATGAAAACATGCCCGGTATGAATGGTCTAGAAACGCTCGCTGAGATGAAAGAAAAGAAATCGGCAGTGCCTGTAATCATGATTACCAAAAGTGAAGAAGAGTATATCATGGAAGAAGCAATTGGCTCAAAAATCGCCGATTATTTAATCAAACCTGTAAATCCGAATCAGATTTTATTGAGTTTGAAAAAGAATTTAGATCACTCGCGTCTCATTTCTGAAAAAGCTACACTCGATTATCAGAAAGAGTTCCGAAAAATTTCTATGGAACTCATGCAGGTAAATACGTTTGAAGATTGGACCGACCTGTATAAGAAGTTACTTTTCTGGGAATTGGAGTTGGAAAATATTGAAGATCAGGCGATGATTCAAATTTTGGAATCGCAGAAAGCAGAAGCCAATTCGCAATTCGGAAAGTTTATTGAGCGCAATTACGCCGAATGGATGCAACCCAAAGCGGCCCGTCCGGTTTTATCGCATACCTTGTTTCGCGAATTAGTTGTTCCGGAAATCAAAAAGAAAGAAGCACCTATTTTGTTTGTGGTGATTGATAATTTGCGATACGACCAATGGAAAGCCTTTGAATCGACCGTCGGAAATCATTACAAATTGGAGAAAGAAGTGCCGTATTTCGCCATTTTACCTACAGCCACGCAATACGCGCGCAACGCCATTTTTAGTGGATTACTTCCCCTAGAAATGGAAAAGCAATTTCCGCAATATTGGAAAAACGATATTGATGAAGGAGGAAAAAACTTGTATGAAGCCGAGTTCTTAACTGAGCAAATTCGTCGTTTGGGTTTGAATATTAAACAAGAGTATTTTAAGATTACGAATTTAGTTTCGGGTAAGAAATTGGTAGACAGCTTTAAGAGTTTAAAAGGTCACGATTTAGTGACGGTTGTTTACAACTTTGTGGATATGCTTTCGCATGCAAAAACCGAAATGGACGTGGTTAAAGAACTTGCCGGAGATGATAAAGCCTACCGTTCGTTAACTCAAAGTTGGTTCAAGAACTCGCCGCTGTTGGAAATCATTCAACAAGCACAAAAGCTTGGTTTTAAACTGATTATCACTACGGATCACGGAACAATAAACGTTAAGAATCCTTCGAAAGTGATTGGCGATAAAAATACGTCGCTGAATTTGCGGTACAAAACGGGTAAAAGTTTAACGTATGAAGAAAAGGATGTTTTTGTGGTGAAAGATCCGAAATCTGTTGGCTTGCCTACGATTAACATGTCGAGTTCATACATTTTTGCAAAGAACGATTTGTTCTTAGCGTATGTGAATAACTTCAATCATTACGTGAGTTACTACCGGAATTCGTACCAGCACGGCGGAATTTCGCTTGAAGAAATGATTGTTCCTTTCCTCGTTTTCAACCCAAAAAATTAATGGAATTGACTTTTGCTTTAGACGATTTGCCTGCCGCGGCGAGCTTTATTCTGGCAAACGCCCAGCATCGAATTTTACTTTTTGACGCCGAAATGGGTGTTGGAAAAACTACCTTGATTCGCGAACTCGTTTTTCAATTGGGTGGCGGTCGCGTGGGAGGAAGTCCGACGTTTTCTATTGTAAATGAATACGAGATTGCGAACGGAGCTGCCGCGTATCATTTCGATTTGTATCGCTTAAAATCGGAAGCCGAAGCGCTTGATTTTGGTATTGAAGAGTATTTTTACAGCGGATCATACTGCTTTATTGAATGGCCGGATAAAACGCCGAATTTAATTCCGAATTCCAATACGTTGATTTCGATTGAATTATTAGAGAATGGCGATCGGAAGCTTCAAATTAGGAATTAAAAAAATGTAAACATTCGTTAAAAACATCTATCGGATTGTTTAATTTAGGGCGGCCTAAGCAAATGCACTATGTCGATTACACCATTTACGCACCAACAGCTGCTTCCGCAAGAAGAAAAGCTCGAAATAAGCAAGCAAAAAAGCGAATTGTTTATTGGAATTCCGAAGGAAACGCGTTTTCAAGAACGTCGGATTTGCTTGACGCCTGATGCCGTAAATTCGTTGGTTTCGCACGGACATCGCGTTATATTGGAAGCGGGCGCTGGCTTGCACTCTTCGTACAGCGATAAAGAATATTCGGACGCTGGCGCGGAAATTACGCACGATACCAAGAAAGTGTTTTCGTGTCCGATGATTTTAAAAGTGGAACCGCCAAGCATCGAGGAAATTGAAATGATGAAGCCCGATAGCTTACTAATTTCGGCAGTGCAGTTAAAAACGCGTCGAAAAGAGCATTTCGAGGCCTTGCAAAAGAAAAAGATTACGGCTCTAGCATTTGAATTCATTAAAGATTCCGACGGTTCGTACCCAGCAGTTAAGTCGTTAAGCGAAATTGCCGGAACAGCTTCGGTTTTAATTGCCGCCGAATTAATGATTAACGATACATTAGGAAAAGGTTTGTTATTTGGCAATATTACCGGCGTTCCACCAACAGATGTAGTTATAATTGGTGCCGGAACGGTGGGCGAATTTGCCGCAAAAACGGCCACAGGCTTAGGCGCAAATGTGAAAGTATTCGATAATTCGATTACGAAACTACGCCGATTGCAAAACAATTTAAACGTTCCGATTTTTACCTCGACCATACAACCTAAAGCACTTTTAAAAGCTTTGCGCCGCACGGATGTTGCCATTGGAGCCATGCGCGGCAAAGACCGTTGTCCGGTTGTTGTTACCGAAACCATGGTTGAACACATGAAAAAAGGGGCCGTGATTGTTGATGTGAGCATAGACACCGGTGGATGTTTTGAGACTTCGGAAATAACTTCGCACGAAAAACCCACTTTTGTCAAGTACGATGTTATTCACTATTGTGTGCCCAATATTCCGTCGCGCTATAGCAAAACGGCATCGTTATCGATTAGCAATATACTTACACCCTATTTACTTCAGATTGCCGAAGATGGCGGTATTGAAGCGGCAATTCGTTGCGATCAAGGATTGAAGCACGGGGTGTATTTATATCACGGAATTTTTACAAATAAAACCGTTGCCGATTGGTTTAGTTTTGCGTACAGCGACATTAATTTAATTGTATTCTAAGATTTGATTGTAAGTTGATTAAATTAGCTATATTGAATATTTTATTTAATTGATTACTAGTTATTTTACTTGCTCGGAAATCCTTGCAAGGGCGTTGTTAAATTGTACAAAAAGCAGCACGAAGCACGTATTTATTTAAGCTATTTTTGCAAAAAATATCAGCATGAAGTTTTACCAACGTTTGGCCTATTATTTATTTGGATGTACCATCGGCGCCATTTTCGTGTATTACATGATTGGCGGGAAAGATGTGGGTTGTTCGTATTTTCCGAATGCGCGTGTTTTGAAAGACATTCGTCGTAAGCCAGCTGTTTATAGCGATTCGGCTCGTATGCAGATGCAAGTTTTAAAAATTGATACGGCAGATGTTCGGAAAATTATGACGTACGGCGACGTTGATTTTGGACGTAGTAACAAACCTACTCAGGGCGGAAAACTCTACATAGTTGAAGGTCGAAACAAGCAAAACGAACCGATTGAAGTTGCTGTAGTGAACGGATCGGAAAAAGTTCTGATAAAATCGTTTACTAAATTGAAGTAAAGTACCTTTTCGTGCCGACGTATTTTCGTGCACTTATTTGCGTGAGGGATTGAAGCGACATCCCCCAATGACAATTGGGGATACAGCGGAAAGCCCGACGGCGCCCTTACGGTATTGGCTAAGACAGTTGCGCCGGCACGCCCAAATCCAAAAAAGGCCTCAAATAAAAAGTATTTGAACGATTGTTAAAGTAGTTTTTTGGCTACTGAAATCCCGTATTTTTGAACGAAACAGCATTTACGGTATGCCCAAGCGAACATCGATAAAAGACGTGACGGATCTGGAAGATTTAAACGATTTGAATGAAATTGTGCACGATAAGCGTGTGAATAAGCGAGATAATTCGAAAAAAGAGCGTCGTAACCGTCATTATGTCAAGGTTTTAATAAAATCGCAATTGCGAAATCCGGAAACCGACAATTCGTACGGCGAACGCCTTCCCTAGCCTATGAACCTGAGTTCGATTAAAAATCTTTGTCAGAACGCTTGAAATGAAAAGATTGTGAAATCAAATTGCCACCGAAATGAACAACTTCCAGGCTAAACAGATTAACGGCTGCTTACTTCGTTTGATTTTTTTGCGATACTATAGTATCCCAATAAAAATCTGCCTCGTAATCAACCATTTATCTGTTTCCTGACTTCAATTTTTAAATCGAACTCAGGTTATGATTAAAATTGCGTTTGATCCGATTTACGCTCATCCTTTGCCGGAGAATCACCGGTTTCCGATGTTAAAATACGAGCTTATTCCGCAGCAATTACTGCACGAGGGAACTTGTACAGCGGCGCACTTTTTTAGCCCGCTGCCGTGTTCGGAAGAGGTGGTTTTATGGACGCATGAAAAGGCGTATTACGACAAGCTGATTCATCAGGAATTGAGTGCTTCGGAGCAAAGAAAAATTG
Organism: Flavobacterium sp.; assembly: GCF_027490375.1. Taxonomy (GTDB): domain Bacteria; phylum Bacteroidota; class Bacteroidia; order Flavobacteriales; family Flavobacteriaceae; genus Flavobacterium. The sequence continues at coordinate 30,061 of NZ_JAIXYH010000027.1, read as the reverse complement.
GTTTCCCACAATCGCCCGAACTTACGTTGCGAGAATTAATTATTACTCAAGGAACCATCGATGCAGCGGTACATGCGATTGCGCACGGAGCGGCTTTAAATGTTGCTGGCGGAACGCATCATGCCTTTGCGGAACGCGGTGAAGGATTTTGTTTGCTAAACGACATGGCGATAGCCGCTAACTATTTGTTGCATAAAGATTTACGAAAGAAGATTATCATCATCGATTTAGACGTTCACCAAGGAAACGGAACTGCAAAATTGATGGAAAATAATAACCAGGTATTTACCTTTAGCATGCACGGCGCTACGAATTATCCGTTTCATAAAGAAAAATCGGATTTAGACGTCGGTTTAGCCAACGGAACCACCGGTGCCACGTATTTGTCGATTTTAAACGAAACACTGCCTAAACTACTCGATGACGTACAGCCAGATTTTGCATTTTATTTAGCTGGAGTAGACATATTGGAAACCGATAAATTTGGGAAATTACAGGTGAGTATGGAAGATTGCAAAACGCGCGATTTAATTGTATTTCAAGAACTTAAGAAAAGGAATATTCCGGTAACTGTAGCTTTGGGCGGCGGATATTCGCCAGAGGTAAAAACAATTGTTGAAGCGCATTGCAATACCTTTCGTTTAGCGATGGATTTGTTTGATTAACAAAGGCTTACATCAGCAAAAAACACGCTTGCTCGTTGCTGGAAAACAGAAAAATCGCTTGAGGTTTATTTTTTGGAAAATCGCTTGTATTAAAGATGGTAAAGACACGGCTTTTTATTTAATTTTGGAAACTTAATTAAAACAGCATGTCTACAGTAACTTTGGGCGGAAACGCCGTTCAAACCTCGGGTGATTTACCACAAATTGGCGCAGCAGCACCAGCTTTTACTTTAGTTAAAACCGATTTATCAGAGATCCACTTGTCGGATTACGCCGGGAAGCGCGTTATTTTAAATATTTTTCCAAGTATCGATACGCCTACTTGCGCAACCTCGGTACGCATGTTTAATCACGAAGCGGCGCAAGTAGAAAACACAGTTATTTTGTGTATTTCACGTGATTTACCTTTTGCAATCAAACGTTTTTGTGGCGCTGAAGGTATTGAAAACGTGTATGCTGTTTCTGATTTTAGAGCGGGGCAATTTGGAAAAGATTACGGTTTGGAATTCGTTTCTGGTCCGTTAAAAGGCTTACATGCGCGTTCGGTAATTGTTGTTGACACTGATGGCAAAGTTATTTATACTGAATTAGTTCCTGAGGTCGCAAACGAGCCGAATTACGAGCAAGCCCTAGCCAGCTTGAAATAAGAGGCAATGAAGACAGATCACAGTTTTGTTACCGGCCGTTTAAAAAGTTTCAAATTTGCGATAAAAGGCGCGTATAAATTGGTGACCACCGAGCACAGCATTATGGTTCAAAGTTCGCTTACCCTTTTATTGATATTTTTGGGATTTTACGTAGGCATTTCGCGCACCGAATGGATGTTGCAAACAATGGCCTGCGGTTTGGTTTTAGGAATCGAAGGCTTAAACACTGCTGTGGAAAAGATTGCCGATTTCATTCATCCGGATTATCACAAAAAAATTGGTTTCATAAAAGATATTGCCGCAGGAGCCGTTTGTTTTGCAGCTATTACAGCAGTTGCCGTTGGCTTACTCATTTATCTACCGTATTTTATATAAACTTCGATTGCAGGTATGGCAAAGAAAACGAAATCAGAATCGGAGCAAGTAAGTGCACCTAAAACGTCGAAAATTTTCAGCAGACAAAATATTGTTATTGCTGGTTTTGTACTGACATTAGTGTCGGTTGCCATGCTTTTGGCTTTCATTTCTTTTTTTATATCCGGCTCGCAAGATCAGAGTGCTTTAGACGCTTTCGCGGATCGATCCGAACCCGTTTCGAATTGGCTGGGAAAAACGGGAGCATTCATCGCTGAGTTTTTTCTCCATCAAGGTTTTGGCGTTGCCTCGTTCCTTTTGGTGCGTTTGTTGTTTCTAACCGGTTTGTATATGATTTTAGACATCCCGGTGGTTAAGCTTCGCGGCACCTGGTTCTGGGACTTGTTTGCGATTTTAATCGTTTCAGTTTCGCTCGGATTTTTTGCCAACTTCTTACCGGAATTAGGAGGTATGGTTGGTTACGAACTAAACGACTTGCTGCAAGATTTTGCCGGAAAAGCAGGAACAGCACTTATTTTGGTTCTTGGACTCATTGTTTACCTGATTTTTAAGGTGAAGATATCGCCCGACTTTGTTAAAACCTTTTTTGAAAAACCTGAAAAAGCAGCGCCTTCTGAAGACGACCTTAAAGCAGCCGCCGCCGCTCAATCGGCAGCAACAGCTTATAATTTAGAAGAATTTGCCGTAGAAGACACCGCCGCCACTACTGTTGCGCCCGCTGCAGCTATAGATTTTTCTATTGAAGAAGAAGACATCCCAGAACCGGTTTTAATCTCGAAACCTAGCGCATTTGAAATCGATAAAGAAGCGTTAAAACCTACTATTGGTTCAGCATCGGAAATTCAATTAAAAACAGAACCGCAGCGCCAAGAAATTTCATTAGATGTTACAAACGATGAAGATATCGAAATTGAAGGCCATCACGTAGATCCTGAAGAGGCTTTTGTGATAGAGAAAGTCGAGGAAGAAATTGTGGTTAGTGAAAATTTAGCCGATCGTTTGGTGGCCGATTTTGGTTTGTTTGATCCGACGCTTGATTTATCGAATTACAAATTTCCGTCGATTGATTTATTGAAAGATTACGCTTCTGGCGGAATTACGATCAATCAAGAAGAACTAGAAGAAAATAAGAATCGCATTGTTGAAACTTTGCGCAATTACAAAATTGAGATTGCACAGATCAAGGCAACAGTAGGTCCGTCGGTAACTTTATATGAAATTGTTCCAGAAGCGGGAATTCGAATTTCGAAGATTAAGAGTTTGGAAGACGATATTGCTTTATCGCTTTCGGCTTTAGGAATTCGAATCATTGCACCGATTCCAGGTAAAGGAACGATTGGTATTGAAGTTCCGAACAAGAATCCGACAACAGTTTCGATGAAAAGTGTTATTGCTTCTACGAAATTTCAGGAAGCAGAAATGGAGTTACCTATTGCGCTTGGAAAAACGATTAGTAACGAAACTTTTGTTGTTGACTTAGCTCGTATGCCTCACTTATTGATGGCGGGAGCAACAGGTCAGGGTAAGTCGGTAGGTTTAAACGCCGTTCTCACTTCATTACTTTACAAAAAGCATCCTGCCGAAGTTAAGTTTGTATTGGTAGATCCTAAGAAAGTTGAATTAACACTTTTCAATAAAATTGAGCGTCATTATTTGGCTAAATTACCAGATACGGAAGATGCAATTATTACCGATAACAATAAGGTTATCAATACGTTGAATTCACTTTGCGTGGAAATGGACAACCGTTATTCGTTGTTGAAAGATGCCATGGTTCGCAATATTAAGGAATACAACGAGAAGTTTAAGCAACGTAAATTAAATCCGGAATTAGGGCATCGATTTTTACCGTATATCATCCTAGTAGTTGATGAGTTTGCGGATTTGATTATGACAGCTGGAAAAGAGGTAGAAACACCAATTGCCCGTTTGGCTCAATTGGCGCGTGCTATCGGAATTCACTTAATCATCGCCACACAGCGACCATCGGTGAATGTAATTACGGGAATCATTAAAGCGAATTTCCCGGCGCGTATTGCGTTTAGAGTTACTTCGAAAATCGATAGCCGTACGATTTTAGATACGCAAGGTGCAGATCAGTTAATTGGTCGAGGCGACTTGCTGTACAGCAACGGAAATGACGTAATTCGTGTGCAGTGTGCTTTTGTTGACACGCCTGAAGTGGAACGAATTACCGAGTATATTGGTTCGCAAAAAGCGTATCCAAATGCATATTTATTGCCAGAATATGTTGGCGACGAAGAAAGTGGCATTAAACTTGATATAGATGTGTCGGAGCGCGATTCGATGTTCCGCGAAGCTGCCGAGATTATTGTAACAGCTCAACAAGGCTCAGCCTCTTTATTGCAACGAAAGTTGAAATTGGGTTACAACCGCGCTGGTCGATTAATCGATCAGTTAGAAGCCGCCGGAATCGTTGGTCCGTTTGAAGGAAGCAAAGCGCGTAACGTAAATTTTACAGATTTAGCGAGCTTGCATCAGTTTTTAAATAACGAAGAAAATAACAAGTAATGATTTCTAAAAGTCAACGTGCTTTTAAAAGAGCTTATCTTACAACTATTTTATCCTTTTTCTGTGTTTGTTTTAGCGCGATTTCAGGTTTTGCGCAAGACAAAAAAGCAAAGAGCTTACTCGATGAAGTTACTGCTAAGGTTAAAAGCTATAAGAATATAAGTATCGAATTCAAATACAGTTTACAGAATAACAGAGAGAATATAAATCAGGAATCAAAAGGAAGCGTTATTCTGGAAGGCGACAAGTATTTGCTGAATTTCATGGGAACAACAAAACTTTTTGATGGCAAGAAAGTTTACACTATAGTTCCAGAAGATGAAGAAGTGAGCATCTCAAAATACGATGATAACGACAGCAATGCGATAACACCTTCAAAAATGCTGACGTTCTTTAATAGTGGTTACAAATATTATTGGGACATTCTTCAAAATGTAAAAGGACGAAAAATTCAATACATAAAATTGGTTCCTACTTCAGCTAAAGATCAGCGTAAAGAAGTGCTTTTGGGAATCGACGTGCAGACAAAGCACATTTATAACATGATTGAAAGTGGGAAGAATGGAACAAAAACCACTTTGACTGTTAATTCCTTTAAGACAAATCAGCCATTGTCAAAAAATCAGTTTACTTTTGTGGCCTCGAAATATCCAAACTACTACATCAATAAACTCGACTAGCCAAGAGCAGTGAAAATACTGGACCGGTACATACTGATATCATTTCTTCGAACATTCATTTCGGTATTTCTCATTCTGTTTTTTGTTTTTATTCTCCAAGGTGTTTGGTTGTTTATTTCCGACCTTGCGGGGAAAGATCTTGATGCCACGTCTATTTTAAAATTCATGGTCTTTTTCATGCCGAGCATTGTTCCTATGGCTTTACCGCTATCGATATTGCTGGCTTCGATCATGACTTTCGGAAATTTGTCAGAAAACTACGAATTCGCCGCAATGAAATCGGCTGGCGTATCTTTGCAACGCGCGATGCGCAGTTTGATGGTTTTTATCTTTTTGCTCAGCGGACTCGCCTTTTTGTTTGCCAATAACGTAATCCCTTACTCGCAATACCGCTTTTTGAATTTCAAAAGTAACATTGCGCAAGTTAAACCAGCCATGGCTATTTCGGAAGGACAGTTTAGCGAAATCGGTTCTTTCAATATTAAAGTAGACAAGAAAAGTGGAGAAAAAGGCAACGATTTAACTGGCGTTACGATCCATAAAAGCAGTCAGAATTCGATTTCAAATACTACCGTTATTAAAGCAAAACGAGGAAAACTGCTTTCGAGTGAAAATTCGAATACGCTACAATTAGCGCTGTACGACGGAATTCAATACGAAGATATTATTCCTAAAAAATACGAAGAGCGACAAAAGCTTCCGTTTACAAAAACTTCATTCAAACAGTATAACATAAACATCGACTTAACTAAACTGAATAAAGTTGATGTTAACGAAGCAAACATCAACAACTCCAGCGCCATGTTAACGATTGGTGAACTAAATTATGCTTTAGATTCACTTCGAAAAGACATCAGTAAGGAAAAGAAATCATTTGCCGACAATATTAAATACAAACCAAAGCAGGAAGTAGTAAAAATGCCCGACACTTTGAACAAATCAAGTGCTTCACCAAAAGTATCTGCTTCCTTAAAAGTGTTTGATAAGTTAACTAATGTAGAGAAAATCAGAATATTAGACAATGCTTTAGGTACAGTTTCAAGTATTCAGTTCTCTATTTCCGGATCATCTGACGAATTTTCGTACAAACAAAAAAACATCAATTCGCATTGGTTATCAATCTTCGACAAGTTTGTAATCGCCTATGCGTGCATACTGATGTTCTTTATTGGAGCGCCCTTGGGAGCTATTATCAGAAAAGGTGGTTTTGGATTGCCGATCGTTTTCGCAATCTTGATTTTTATTATTTTCCACTTCACTAATACATTTGGAAAGAAAATTGCGCAAGAAGACGGCTTGCCACCATTTTTAGGATCGTGGTTGTCGTCGATCATTCTTACACCTTTAGCCTTATCGCTAACATATCGTGCAACAAACGATACCGGACTCATTAACTTCGACGGAATAAACTCCTTTTTTCAACGAATATTTCAAAAAAAATCTGCCAACTAATTCAGTTATGATTGTACTCAATACCATAGAAGAAGCCATTGAAGACATCCGACAAGGAAAAGTTATAATTGTTGTTGACGATGCTGATCGGGAAAATGAAGGCGACTTTCTTGCTGCTGCAGAAAAGGTGACGCCCGAAATGATCAACTTCATGGCTACACATGGAAGAGGTTTGATTTGTGCTCCCTTGAGCGAATCGCGCTGCAAAGAACTTGATCTACGTGCGATGGTTGCTAACAATACCGACCATTTAGAAACCGCGTTTACCGTATCGGTTGATTTAAAAGGACATGGCGTAACAACTGGCATTTCAGCTGCCGACCGAGCAAAAACAATCTTAGCGCTAGTTGACCCAGCTACAAAACCATTTGATTTAGCACGTCCAGGACATATTTTTCCACTAGTGGCTAAACAAGGTGGTGTTTTGCGAAGAACCGGACACACAGAAGCAGCTATCGATTTCGCACGACTAGCTGGTTTTAAACCCGCGGGCGTTATATGCGAAATCATGAACGAAGACGGTACAATGTCGCGCCTACCACAACTCGTAGAGGTGGCAAAGAAATTCGATTTGAAATTGGTTTCAATCGAAGATTTAGTGGCATACCGCATGCAGCATGATAGTTTGATTTCGAAAAAAGAAGATTTCGAAATTCAAACCCGTTTTGGAAATTACCGCTTACGTGCCTACCAGCAAACGACCAACAAGCAAGTACATATTGCACTTACGTTAGGAACTTGGAATGCCGGCGACGAAGTACTTACGCGGATAAATTCAAGTCAAGTTAATAACGACTTACTCGGAACCTTAACGCACAATGCCGAGGAAAAACTCGATGACATGTTTCGCGTGATCAACCAGGAAGGTAAAGGAGCTGTAGTTTTCATCAATCAAGATATGACGGCGGTTAATATGTTAAACCGACTCGCAGAATTGCGCCAACTTCAAAGCCAAGGCGAGTTGAAAGCACCTCGAATTATTATTGATAATAAAGATTTCGGTATCGGAGCGCAGATTTTACACGACCTAGATATCACTAAAATTCGCATGATTACCAATACGCAACAAAGTAAACGTGTGGGTATGATTGGCTATGGATTGGAAATTACAGAATACGTTACATACTAAGTTCGTTTCTTTTCTTCAATCTAAAAGCGGTAGTTTTTCTTAAAACTCGCGCATACTTTGAAATTCTTAACATTGAAAAACGGCTTTCCCTGTTTATCTTTGGGTTGAAATTCACAAATTATGCAACATTTAATAGACCGTTTTATATCCTACGTTACCATCGATACACAATCTGATGCCGCATCAAATACAGTTCCAAGCACCAAAAAACAGCTCGACTTAGCGCGTTTATTGGTTAAAGAATTGAAAGCCATCGGAATGTCGGATGTTACGAAGGATCACAAAGGTTATGTAATGGCAACGCTTCCTTCCAATGTTGAACACGAAGTTCCAACCATTGGTTTTGTTTCACATTACGATACAACTCCTGATTTCACGGGAACAAATGTGAAACCACAGATAGTTCACAATTACGACGGTTCGGATATTTTACTTAATGCCGACCAAAATATCGTTCTTTCGCCCTCGTATTTCAAAGATTTATTGAAGTACAAAGGACAAACGCTGATAACCACAAACGGAACTACTTTACTAGGCGCCGACGATAAAGCCGGAATTACTGAGATCGTTTCGGCTATGGAATACCTAATTCAAAATCCTGACATAAAGCACGGAAAAATTCGCGTTTGTTTTACGCCTGATGAGGAAATTGGTCGTGGTGCCGACTTTTTTGATGTGAAGAAATTCGGTGCACAATGGGCTTATACCATGGACGGCAGTGAGACTGGTGAGTTGGAATACGAGAATTTCAATGCAGCTTCAGCAAAACTTGTCTTTAAAGGAAAAAGTGTACACCCAGGCTATGCAAAAGGAAAAATGATTAATGCCATGACTTTGGCTGCGCATTTTATTGCCGACTTACCTAAAGATGAAACTCCAGAAACCACTAAAGGTTACGAAGGATTTTATCATGTTCACCATTTGCATGGAAGTATTGAAGAGAGCGTTGTTGAACTAATTATTCGCGATCACAGCTACAAGAAATTTGTGAGACGCAAAGAGTTTGTTCACGATTTAGCTAAAAAACTGAACAAAAAGTACAAAAAGCAATTTGGCGATGAAATTGTAAGTTGTGAGATTCGCGATCAATATTACAATATGCGTGAAAAGGTTGAACCAGTGATGTTTATTGTCGATTTAGCCGAACAAGCCATGAAAGATCTAGGTATCAAACCAATCATCAAACCAATTCGAGGAGGAACAGATGGTTGCCGACTATCGTATATGGGATTACCTTGCCCGAATATCTTTGCAGGTGGACATAATTTCCACGGAAAATACGAGTATGTACCGGTAGAAAGTATGCAAAAAGCCGTTGACGTTATTATTCGAATTGCGGAACTCACAGCTGCCACCGACTTCACAGTTGTAGGAAAAAAGCAGAAAAAAACGGCAAAGCAGAAAAAGTAGGTTCAGATTTGGATAAGGTAAATCGTTGGACAGCAGAAATAGCGCTTTTGAATCAGTGGTTTTCTGAAACAGAAATGCAACACAACATTAAGTGGGGAAGCGACGTATATTCTGTTGGGAAGAGAAATGTACTAGGAATTGCTGGATTCAAGAACTTTTTCGCGATCTGGTTTTTTGAAGGACACTTGCTTGCAGATCATCAGGAAGTTTTAGTGAATGCTCAAGAAGGAAAAACAAAGTTTTTAAGACAATGGCGTTTCACCGATATAGCTGAACTAGATAAAAATACCGTGATGGCATACGTTTTCGAAGCCATTGAGAACGCAAAAACAAAACAGAAATCGATTTAAACGCTACTTCTTTGAAATAAGCTCAAAATTGTTTCAAGTATAAAAGGCGTTTCATTTCTTTAAAATGAATAGTCGCGAGCATTTTCTTGGCCGACGGTTTTAGAACTATTTCCACAAAAGAAATAAACTCCAACAGTCACAAGATCATGCTCGCGATATAGTACTTTTTCAAATCGCTGTTCTTCAACAGCCGATTAGAATGCCGTTTTTATTTTTTGGCTTGAAGCGCTTTAGACAACTCCAATGAAATTGCAGAGCGTTCCATTTTCAATTTTCCTGACATAGTTTCTACAACAACAGTTGTTTCAGCTAGTTCTGCGATTTTACCATGTATTCCACTTTTAGTAATGATACGATCGCCTACTTTTAAATTGCTTTCAAATTCGCGTTCGGCTTTAGCGCGTTTCTGTTGTGGGCGAATCATTAAAAAATAAAATACGCCGATCATCAAAATATAAGGAAGAATACTAACTAGTTTGTCCATTATTTAAGTGGTTTAAGGTTTTGTAATTTTAAGATTGTTTCTTGGTTTGCTTTGTGATGCACCTATTCCTGATGAAATTGAAGCTTTGGGAGTTTTAATGAAAGTTTCAATTTTCAAAAAGGTAAAAGGTTTAGCGGTATTCGATTCGATCGTAATCGTTTTTTTAACTTCTCCCCTTTTTCCTGCGCTGTTAAACTTAGCTGATATTTTTGCAGTTTCACCAGGAGCAACGGGTTCTTTGGGATAGTCGGCTACCGTACAACCACATGAGGCCTTCGCCGATTTAATTACTAAATCTGCATTTCCGGTGTTGGTGAAAACAAAGGCAGTATCAATAACATCACCTTGGCTAATCGTATCAACTTTTACGACCTCTGTTTCAAATTTCATTTCTGCGACCTCTGGTTTGTTGGAACAAGCCGCAAGTGAAGCAAGGAAAATACTTGCTAAAACGATTTTTTTCATAGTAATCCGCGTCCGGTTTTTGGTAATTGATTTGAAGTTTTAAATTCTTGAACTAAAGCATCGAGAACACCATTGATGAATTTACTGCTGTTTGGAGTAGAGTATTCTTTAGCAATTTCGACGTATTCATTTAAAGTTACTTTCACAGGAATCGATGGAAATTTGGTAAGTTCACAAATAGCCATGTTTAGCAATATTACGTCGACTTCAGCAATACGGTCTATATCCCAATTCGGCGTTTTGTTTTCATAAAACTTATAGAATTGCTTCTCGTTAAGGATCGTCTTTCGAAATAATTCCACACCAAAACTCTCGTCTTCTTGCATCTTGTATAACTTCGACACCTTGAAGCCGTTGGTAAGCACAGTCGGTTTTAAAGCTTTCAATTCTTTAAGAATATGAGTATTGACCACGGGAAAGTCGTCGGCCCAAGTCATTTTAAAATCTTCGAGATATTCGTAAACTTTGTCGTTAGGCACTACAATATCTGCGAATAAAAAAGCAACCAAATCTTTGTGCGCTTCAAAATCTACTGTTTCCAAGCTCATGTAATTTTGATAAACATCAGACGACTTCAGCTCCGTAAGCATTAGATTAATGTAATCGCTGTGAAGATCCCAATTATTGAGTTTACGTTCTGCAATTTGCTTATTTAAATCGGTACTTTCAGAAAGTGCAATTAAAATGGGATTCTCGATAAAACGTTTGTTCGGATTTTTCTCTGCGGCAGTTGCTAAGTGCTTTTGTGCCGATTTTTCCAAAAAGCGTTCCTCCGTTTTATGAACCTCAATCAAGGCAGAAAGCATTAAAAGGTAGAGGTCGTGCAAAACCCGTAGACTATTTTCGAGGAATTTCTCCTGAGAATCGATACGGTCGGATTGTGTTTGATGCATGGCGAAAATAGATTGCATCACTTTTACGCGGATATGTCGTCTGTTTAGCACGGTAAGAACTTTAAAAAAATTGGGCGAAAGTGTTGATCACTTTCGCCCGCAAAAATAAGATATCCTTTAAACTTTGAAAGGATTATTTTGAACTGTTTTGCAATTTTCTTTCAGCAATTCGGCGCTCAGCAATTGCCATTGCTGCTTGGTGCGTCGTGATTTTATTCTGGTCGGCTAAAGCGAAGATTTCCAAGGTTGTATTATAGATGTTCTCGGTACGTCTTAATGCCTCTGCCTTGTCATAACCAACGATTTCTGCATACACATTAATGATTCCGCCAGCGTTAATCAGGAAATCTGGCGCATAAGCAATACCTTTTTCCTGCAATAAAACGCCGTGAATTTGCTCGATAGCCAACTGATTATTAGCCGCACCAGCAATAACTTTTGCTTTTAGCGTATGAATGGTCTCATCGTTGATGGTTGCTCCTAAAGCACAAGGCGCGTAAATATCAACATCGGCACTGTAAACATCGCCAGTAAAGACTTTTGCTCCATATTTTTGAGCTACAGCTTGTGTTTTATCCTCATGAATATCAAAAATATACACATCGGCACCTTCTTTAGCTAAATGAGAAACCAAAGTTTCACCTACATGGCCAGCACCTTGCACTAATACTTTTTTACCTTCTAAGTTATCACTTCCGAATTTGTATTTAGCCGCCGCTTTCATTCCCATAAAAACACCGTAAGCGGTCACCGGAGAAGGATTTCCAGAACCACCTCTTGATTCTGAAACGCCAGTAACAAAGGATGTTACGTCGCGAATTAAATCCATATCTGCAGTCGTTGTACCTACGTCTTCTGCAGTAATGTACTTACCTGATAAGCTGTTTACGTACTGACCAAACTTGATTATCATCTCTGGTGTCTTATCGATTTTACTGTCGCCAATAATAACCGCTTTTCCACCACCCAGATTCAAACCCGTTACGGCCGACTTGTATGTCATTCCTCGCGATAAGCGCAAAACATCGTTCAACGCTTCCCACTCATTATTATACTTCCACATTCGGGTACCACCAAGAGCTGGACCAAGAACCGTATTATGAATGCCTATTATTGCTTTCAAACCTGTATCTTTGTCATTGCAAAAAACGATTTGTTCATGGTTGTCAAACGACAATTGACCAAATACTGGATCGACTTTGCTAAGTTCTGCTGGTGTTAATACCTCTGTAACCATTTGATTTAGAAATTAAAAATTAAGGCTTTTTCATTTTTGCCTCTGCAAATTTACGAATATTTTTACTGCATCGTTTGCGCAGGCGTATTTTTTGAAGGAATCGTAATTTTTTGACGAATTTTTTAAAAGGTTAAATTTTTAAAGTATGCAATTTTTTAACAAAAATATTAAAAATATTATAGCTGTCTGTCTTTAACAATGAAAGAATTACAATACCTGAATAAATACTTCGTAAAATATAAAATTCGATTTTTGACCGGAATTTTAATCACGATAGTTGCCCAAATTTTCTACCTATATACACCCAAATTAATATCCAACTCTATTGCAAGTATTGAAAACTACATAAAAAATAGCGAAACAGTCGATGTTAATTTCGTTCAATCACAACTCATCAAGAACATTTTATTAATTATTGCCACTACACTTCTAGCTGGATTGCTGACGTTTTTAATGCGACAAACGCTCATTGTTATGTCGCGACTGATTGAGTTCGATCTCAAAAATGAAGTATTTGTCCAATACACACGATTATCGCAACAATTCTACAAACAAAATCGTACCGGCGATTTGATGAATCGAATTAGTGAAGATGTCGGAAAAGTGCGTATGTATGTAGGGCCAGCAGTTATGTACACGATAAATACCTTCATCCGATTTGCCATCGTTATCGGATACATGTATGCCGTTTCTCCGCGTTTAACCTTGTACACACTGCTCCCCTTACCTATTCTTTCGTATGCCATCTTTAAACTAAGTACCGAAATCAACAAACGCAGTACTTTTTTTCAGCAAAACTTATCCAATTTATCGAGCTTTTCCCAGGAACTTTTTTCAGGTTTGCGTGTAGTTAAAGCATATGCACTCGAAAAGAAACAGCAACAAAAAGTGATTGCGCTTTCAGCAGAAAGTAAAACAAAGGCTATGGAATTGGCAAAATCCAACGCATTATTCGGGCCGCTGATGATAGCGTTGATTGGATTTAGCAACTTGATTGTGATTTATTTCGGCGGACTCATGTATATCAATCAGTCGGGTGGCATCATGCATATTGGGCAAATCGCCGAATTCATCTTGTATGTGAATATGCTCACTTGGCCGGTTGCCTCTTTAGGCTGGGTTTCGAGTATGGTTCAAGAAGCTGCGGCCTCACAAAAACGTATCAACGAGTTCTTGAAAATTGAATCGGAATTAAAAAGCGGCAACCAACCTTTAAAAGAAGTGCACGGCGCCTTCATCTTTGATCGGGTTTCTTATCGTTATGAAGACACCAACATTCAAGCATTGTCTGAACTAAATTTCGAGGTAAAAGCAGGGGAAACTCTTGCAATTTTTGGGAAAACAGGGAGCGGAAAATCGACACTTTTAAATTTAATTGCGCGTTTGGATGATGCCGATACGGGTTCCATAAAAATGGATACCATTAATATTAAAGATTACAACTTACAAGAATTGCGAAGTCAAATTGGTTTTGTTCCTCAAGATGCCTTTTTGTTTTCAGATACCATTGCCAATAATATACGTTTTGGTAATGAATTGGCGTCGGAAGAAGAAATTGTGCAAGCCGCAAAAATGGCTGCAGTTCATGAAAACATTGAAAATTTCGCACAACAATACGAAACGGTGCTCGGAGAACGCGGGATAACTTTATCGGGCGGACAAAAACAACGGGTGTCTTTGGCACGCGCTTTACTTAAAAATTCGCCTATTTTAGTTTTTGACGATTGTTTATCGGCTGTGGATACCGAAACGGAAGAAGAAATTTTAGATAATCTCAAAAAGTTCTCTCAAAACCGAACCACATTTATTGTAAGTCATCGGGTTAGTTCGGCGAAAAACGCTGATAAAATCTTGGTTTTGGAAGATGGAAAGATGATTCAGTTCGGAACTCCGGAAGAATTATTGGCACAAAACGGCTATTATCGCGAACTGTATTTAAAACAACTTTCGGAAAAAGAATCGGCTTAAAAGTTGACAATTCATAAAATTTTTCTCACTTTTGGTTTACTTAACATAAATTTAATACTGACCGAGGCGACCATGAGAGAAAACGAGATGCTTGAAAAAGAAGATATTTTTTCAAAAGTTTTACGTGCAGGAAGAAGGACTTATTTTTTCGATGTACGGGCAACCAAAGCCGATGACTACTACATTACCATCACTGAAAGTAAGAAGTTTACCGAAGAAGATGGATCTTTTCACTTCAAAAAACACAAAATTTATTTGTATAAGGAAGATTTTGCCGCTTTCGCTGAAATCTTAAATGATATGACGTCTTACGTTTTAAATCACAAAGGAGAAGAAGTGATTTCTGAAAGACACCAGAAAGATTTTAAACGCGAAGATCGAGATTCTGAATCAGAAACGACCCGAAGCTATACCGACATCGAATTCGACGATATTTAGAAAATCCGCCCTGAGCGGATTTTTTTATGATTTGAATTTCAATAAAATAACGAAATCGAAACCTTTTATTAAAGGAAAAGAAGCTATAAAATTTATTTTCCTAAAACCAGATTGTCCGAAACCTCGTACATGTGTAAAACCATTAATCTTAATTGCAATGAAAAAAACACATTTACGAATTGCGTTATTCGCAGTACTAAGTTTTGGAATTATGACCTCGTGCGACGATAGTGAATCAAACACTCCGCCCGTTAACGAGCAACCTGTAGGACCAAATCAAGAATTTTTTGCACTTACAGCCGGTGGCGCTCTTTTAAAAATGAATGCCAATGATACCGCTGCTGTTGCTGCCTCGGTAAGCATCAGTAATTTACTACCGGGCGAAACACTTCGTGCAATTGACTTCCGCCCTGCCACAGGCCAACTATACGGAATAAGCTCTCAATCAAGACTTTATGTAATTAATCAATTTACGGGAGCGGCTCGTGCGGTAAACACCACATCTTTCACAACACCGTTAACTGGAAATGCAGTTGGTTTCGACTTTAACCCAACTGTCGATCGTATCCGTATCGTTTCATCTTCGGGACAAAATTTACGAGCAAATCCAGAAACAGGCGCGTTAGCAGCAGTCGATGGAAACATAAGCAATTCAGCAGCACAATTAGGCTCGGCAGCTTACACGGGTAACACCGCAGGATCTACAGCAACAGCACTTTATGTAATTGATCATGTAGCGAAAACGCTGTACAAGCAAGATCCACCAAACGACGGAGTTATAACCGCTATTGGTAGTTTAGATCTACCTGAAAGTTACGCAGTTGAAGGCGGATTTGATATCGCAGCAAATAACGATACAGCGCTAGCAACCGCAAAAATCGGAACTGCTAGTAAATTACTGCAGATAAACTTAACTACCGGCAAAGCAACCGATTTAGGAACATTACCCACAGAAGTTATCTCTATTGCTATTCCAACAAATCCTGTTGCGTATGCTATCGACAACAGTAATAATTTACATATTTTCAATTTCCAAGATATCAATGGAACTATATCTAAGCCCATTACAAATTTACAAGCTGGCGAAAACATTGTTGGAATTGATATGCGGCCAGCAACGGCGCAGCTTTATGCACTTTCTTCTCTGGGCAGATTATACACCATAAATATGTCGAATGGCGCAGCAACAGCACTAGGAAGCGCCCCCGCGGTAGCTTTACAGGGAACGTCATTCGGTTTTGATTTTAATCCAACTGTCGACCGTATTCGAGTGGTTTCAGACGCAGGTCAGAATTTACGTTTAAACCCTATCGACGGCACGCTTGCTGCCACAGATGGCGCGCTAAATCCCGGAACGCCGCAAGTAACTGCTTCGGCCTACACCAATAATTTTGCAGGATCGACCTCTACCCTACTTTTCAATATAGATACCAATACCGACATGTTGTACACTCAAACTCCGCCAAACAACGGTACTTTAGTGGCTCGTGGTTCGCTTGGAGCCGATTTTACCGGAAGCGCTTCGTTCGACATTGGCGGATTAAGCAATGTAGCTTATGCCATTTTAAACTCGGCGGCTGGAACTAAAATCTACAACATTAATACCTTAACCGGTGGTGCAATGGCTGTGGGCGATTTCCCAGCCCAAGTTCGAGGCTTTGCCATTGGGTTAGGTTTTTAAGATAAAAATTGCTAAAAATTGAAATCTAAAAACGGAAAAGGTTGCCAATTATGGCAACCTTTTTTATTGGTAATGATTTGTTTAAAAAAACTATCGACGTATTACTTTACTTCACATCCATCAATTCTACATCAAAAATCAACGTAGCGTTTGGTGGAATAACGCCTCCCGCACCAGCACTTCCGTAACCTAAATGAGATGGAATTACAAAACGTGCTTTATCGCCTACTTTCAAAAGCGCAATTCCCTCATCCCAACCTTCGATCACATGACCTTCACCTAAAGGAAATTCGATAGGTCGTTTTCTTGGATACGATGAATCAAAAACTTTTCCATTATCGAGTTGTCCGGTATAGTGAACACTTACCGTTTTACCTTTCTCGGCTGCTTTACCCGAACCTTGTTGAATGAACTGATATCGTAAACCGCTTTCTGTTTTCTGAAAACCAGCGGCTAATTTTTCCATGGCAGCTTCTGCAGCTTCGCGCTCGGCCGCTAATCTCTTTTTACGATTACCTTCGAAAGTTCTGAATGCTTCCACGGCATTCCATTTCTGCGCTTCTTCACCGACGCGAACAATCTCCACTTGTTGCAATTCATCGCCTTGCGCAACGGCATCAACTACATCTTGTCCTTCAACAACATGGCCAAAAACAGTGTGCTTTCCATCTAACCAATTGGTTGGAATGTGCGTGATAAAAAATTGCGAACCATTTGTGCCCGGTCCAGCGTTTGCCATAGACAATACACCGGGACGATCGTGCTTTAAATCGGCTTTAATTTCATCGTCGAATTTGTAACCCGGACCACCTGTTCCCGTTCCTAACGGACAACCGCCCTGAATCATGAAATCAGGAATTACGCGATGAAACTTCAACCCATCGTAATACGGTTTGCCCTGCGGACGTGCCGAATTTTCAAGATTTCCTTCCGCCAAAGCAACAAAATTACCGACTGTTCCCGGAGTTTTATCGTGTGTTAACTTAACTGTAATATCGCCTTTACCTGTTTTAAAACGAGCGTAAATACCGTTTTCCATAAAATGTAGAATTGTAATTTTAGTCGTGCAAAAGTACGTAAAAGAGTTGGTAGCCAATAATTGCATTCGTTTTAATCGAGCTAAGAGTTATAAATGAAGAATGTCGCAACTAAGCGACTTTTACTACACTTTAAAAAGAGAAACTCCGAGTATGAAAAGCAATAAATTAATTCTGCATTAAACTGTAAAACAAGTAATTAATCGTACATTGGTAGCAGCGTTGCAAATTTCAAAAATGTTGAAATGAATTCTCTCTCACTTCTTTAAAACCAATAAAAGCTCCAAAAAATGAACCTACCAAATCTTTTTAAATCGGCACT
Source organism: Flavobacterium sp. (assembly GCF_027490375.1). Taxonomy (GTDB): domain Bacteria; phylum Bacteroidota; class Bacteroidia; order Flavobacteriales; family Flavobacteriaceae; genus Flavobacterium. The sequence goes on along the minus strand of NZ_JAIXYH010000027.1, from coordinate 12,296 downwards.
AAACTGCTGCGTTCTCTTTTTTACCATTACTGGCGTCGGACAGGAGCTAAATAGGCAAAATACCTTTATTGATGCGTTGAAATTAACTGACATTTACAACAAACTGCCAAATCCAATAGACAACATTCGGTACGATGTTACTGAGCTTACTAGTAATTTTCGAAATGTCATACAACCTTACGCTAGCGATGAAAATTTGCTGAAAAACCCGTTTTTTAAAGATAAACTTATCGGAATATATCCAAAAGAGGATGAATATGTAAAAAACAATTACGTTATGGGTGATAGTTCAGCTAAAAACGTGCGCACGCTTAAAGTTGATTATTTGGAGAAAAAAATTGACTCGCAGTCGGCCAGTGGCGGAAACTGGCAAGCTATGATTATCAACGGTTTGTCGACATTTATGGCAGGCCGCTTTAAGCAAGAAGCCTTTCATGTTGGGATAGATCGGACTTTCAAAAAATTGCGCGAGAAGGACGCAACGCAGGTAAAAATCTTATTTCCAAGAACAGTAGCTCATATTGAATTGCTTTATGGCGAAGGCGAAAACTCGTACTACACAGCTGATTTAATGCTGTTGCAGCAAACAGCGCAATTGGATATTGAAAAGTTGCCCGAGAATCTTGTTTCGAATTCGGATGTTTTGATTCCAGAAATACGAAACAATCCAAAATTAAAAGATATGCTCGGATTGTCGGCTAAGCTAGTTGAATACAGTAAAAACGGAGCTTCGCTCGATAAATTAATTCGATTGCTAGCCGTGGAAGATTTTGCAAAAGACAGCAATACCAAAGATTTATTACGGTTTGCAGATTTAATTGCACAGGCCATGCTAAATCCGTCGACAAGCGCAAACTTGTGGGTAAATTTTGCTGAAATTCCGCCGCCAACGACAACAAACCTTAAAGATATTCAAGTACTGTATTTTTATGGATTGTTGTACGAACAATTGAATGCGATTCCGAGTTTTAGACCATACTTGGAATTGAAAGTTGGCGAAAATTTATCGGATTTATCTCAGAAAATCTATAAGCTATTAGGTTTTACTTCTCATTTAAATGAAGCGTATAACTATTTAAAAAACAAAAACTTTAGTTTACAAAAAAGCGAAGAGGTTTTATACTACATCAGAAATATCAATTCGAGCTATGGTCAGTTTTCAAAGGTGTTATCAGACAATAAAATTATTGATCTTCCGGCTTCGACTTTTGATTTTACCGAGAAATATCTATCGATAACCGAGTGTTTACTGAACAAAGATTACAAAAAAGCCATTCCACTTTTGATTGTACAATTTGGGAGCTACATGAGCGCAGACATGAAAAGCTTGCGCACTTTGGGATTTGTAGGACAACTGGCAACAATTGAAAGCGCTGACGAATTCGAAGCACTTTTAAGCGCTTATTCTTTGCCGATCGGAAGTTCTTCGATAAAGCGCAGAAGTGAGTTAAATGTGTCTGTAAATGGTTATGTCGGACTAACCGCGGGCTGGGAAACAGCTTATGGAACAAAAGAAAACAGTACGGCAACAAATTTAGGCTTGGCAGCACCCATTGGGTTGTCGACAACCTTTGCGAAAGGCAAAATCACAGCTTTTGTAAGTATAATCGATTTAGGTTCGGTGGTGAATCAACGATTAAATAACGACAACAATACCTATTCTAATTTGCGACTCGAGCAATTTTTTACACCGGGTATTGGCCTTTTTTACAATTTTAAAAACCTACCAATCTCTGCAGGAATGCACTTTAACTACATTCCCAATCTGCGAAAAATCACTTACAACGATGGTGTTGCAACCGTTACGGAAACGAATCGAAGTGTTAGTCGGTTAAACTTTTCGATATTGATGGATATCCCGTTTTTTACCATTTACAACAAGGAGAAGAAATAAAATTTAAGATTGTATTTTAATTAAAAAACCCAACTTTCAAGCGAAGCTTGAGTTGGGAAGAGCCGCTCTTCCTGTTTTGTTTTTAATCAAAACAAAACTTCCCTTCGCAAAACCTAAGATTGATGAAAAATCAAAATCAGAAAACTTTTAAATGATTGATTACGAGGCGTATTTTCTTTGGGATACTGTGGTATCTCAAAAAAATACAACGAAGTAAGCGGTCGTTTAAAAGTTTAGCTTGTAGTTAATTCTTTTCAAATTCCAGTAAATACAAATGAATAGCGATCTGATGACGATTTTAAATCAATCTTAGGTTTTAGGGATTACCGCTTTTCAGGCGGTGATCCTCGCGAAGGGAAAACACAAACAAATAAAAAACCCAACATTCAAGCAAAGCTTGAGTTGGGTTTTTTATTTGTTTGTGGGAAGAGCAGGATTCGAACCTGCGAAGACATAGTCAGCAGATTTACAGTCTGCCCTCGTTGGCCGCTTGAGTATCTTCCCGCTGCGGTTGCGGGCGCAAATATAACAAGTAGATTCGCCCACACAGCATATTTTTTAAGGATTTTCTGAAACTTTTTTTACTTGCTTCACAGTCAGGCATTAAAAAATTATCGAATAATCAGTTTTTGAACCGAACGCTGACTTTCCGAACGAATTTCCACGAAATACACTCCTGAAGCTAGTTCTAACTGCAGCGAATTAGCCGAAAAATTGTCGGCTTTGTAAACACGCTGCCCGCTAATATTGTAAATACTCACCGTAGCATTGTTTAAATTCTTTGTGAAATAAACAACATCTGACGCCGGATTTGGATACAATCGAACCTCATTGTTTACATAATCGGTAGTTGTTAAACTATTGTTCCATACCTGACCTAAATTGGCGCCAAAAACATATTCTGCTAAAAGCGGCATATCTACAAACGGATTTCGATTCTTCTGCCACAAATGCACAACATTATTGTGATTCATTTCAAAATCATCTGCTGTATCACTTGCATTCCATTGCAATAAAGTTTCCAAATCACCCACAAAACCTACAGGAGCGGTTGGTGGATTACCATTTACCACATTTAAGCCGTTGTAACGAACTGCCATATAAAAAAGTGCGCGAGCCACATCGCCACGCCATGAACCCAATGTATTTGCTGGACCGTTGTAATCAATACCGTAATTGCGCTCGCTTCGCAATGAGTTTTCAGGGCTGTCTTCTGCACGAATGTGATGCGCGTCTGAATGTCCTGCTAAAATATCGTCGGGACCTGTCGTATCAAATGTATCGAAACCATCGGCTGAACCCGAAGTGCCGTCTGTGAAACCGCCACGTGACTGCGGATAAATGTGCTCGCGATTCCAAAAACCTGAAGCACCGCTTGTTCCTGTTTGCTGATCTAATTTCGAACGCGATTGTTCTACGTACATCAACCATACTTGGTTAGGATTTTCTGGATTAACATCTGCTGCCTTCAAAATTTCAAAAACATCGCCGTATGTATGCTCTCGAACCAAGGTCGGATTAGCAATAATTGCCTGTATAGCTGCTTTTAATTCGTTTCCAGCTTTTCCGTTCAAGCTGTCGTAGTATCCGGCAGGAATGCTCGGAGTAACATTTCCATAAGTCGGATTTACAGGCGTTCCGTAATTTAAGGCTTGGAAATCGTTATCAACAACACGAATAATTACGTTATTGTTTAAGCGTTCGTATCCCGAAGGTAAAGCGTTAATAAACAAACGGGCATCTTCATCGCCTTCGTCAAACGAATCGTCTATAAATGTAATTGACATTACCGCCGATTGACTTCCTGCAGCAAATGAAACCGTTGTTGTTGTTTGATAATCTGAGGCTGTAAAACCACCGTTCTCCAAAGTAAAAGTAAACGTAAACGCCGATTGAGCCGGTTGTTGCAACGAAAATGTAAGTGTAACAGTACTTCCTTCGGTTACGTTCGTTGCTGATAGCTGTGCTGTTAAGCCATTTGCCAAACTTCCGCTACCGTCGTTCGGAGCTCCTGGTGTAGGCGCTTTCACCTCATACGTTCCGTCGTTTTTTCGTTGAATACTTTCTGTTTGCGACGAACCATTTACACCTTCATTTATTTGCTCGGTTAAACCTAAAGCTGCTAATAAGCTCGTTGCATCCGGATCGTTGGTATCGTATGCTAAAGCAGAAATTAGATTCGTATTGGTACAAGGCGTATTCAATGGCCAATCGCTGGCATTTCCCAAATAAATTGCAACGGCATCCGCACCGTTTTGAAAAGTGTTGTCTGGAAGAATTTGATCTGGAAACGGACTCAATCCTTGATTACCAATCAGAATAATGCCATCGCTGTCGGTGGTAAATCCGTCTAAGTCCATCGCAAAATAAGATGGATTGTTAGGTTGACCGCCATTAAATGCTACCAAAACATAGCCATTTAACGATTGATTGGGATTAAGAGTCTTGAGTTCGATAAACTCTAAAACATCGGTTCCAGGTGTATCGGCGTCTAATTCATTAATAAATATTTGCGCTTGCGCGGAAACGCATACTAAAAGCAGGCAAATAAACTTGCCCCAGAATTTTTTCATGCCACTGAAAATTAAGACGACAAAGGTACACAACCCTTTTTAGATACTTCGGTCTGACAATTATAAATTTAGCGAAGCAGTTGTGACTGAATAATCAAATGCAAATAGTACTTTTGCACCTCAAAAAAAAGGAATGAAGAAGATTGTTGCGTACCGTGCGCTTTTAGAAGTAGATAAAAATGTAACGCTTAAGGAACTGAAAACCATTTATCGAAATGCGATGAAAGACGCGCATCCAGATAAGTTTCAAGGCGACGACGAAGGTTTAAAAGTAGCCGAAGAACGCAGCAAACAAATTATCGAAGCATACCATCATTTGGTTTCGATTAATCCAGAAACGCGTGAAGTACAAATGCCGGAATTCCAAGAAACGGTAGCCAAACAAACACTGATTGACTACGATTTCGTGGACGGACGCTTGGTTGTGAAATTCGATAATGGCATCAAATACGAGTTTATTAGCGTTCCAAAAGCTACTTACGTGAAAATGGTTAATGCCGACTCCCCTGCCCGATTTGCCAAGCGCCATATCTTCCCAAGTTTTGTTTGGCGCAAAGTTTCTAATGAAGACTAGTTTTTCTTGGGCTTTCGCCGAAGTTAACGAATGAGTTTAGGATGGGTTTTCGTCCAAGTAGCGCTCCTTGAATACATTGATGTGATGCTGTTGATGGCCTAGAATGATGAATCCTAACGCGCGAACGGAAACAGCTTTGTCGGAAGCCGTGCCTACATTTTGTAACTGTGCAGGTTTAAAACTCTTGAACAGCGCTAATGTACTTTGACGCACTAAAGCAAATTCCGTCAGCAATTCTTGAAGATGGCGATTATTGGCGTTTGTATTTTCAGCGAATAAATTCTCATCGTAACCGGGCAAAGCGGTTTGATCGCCGCGACCTATACGCAACGCACGGTATGCAAATACACGTTCGGCATCAATGATGTGTTGAATGATATCTTTTAATGACCATTTTCCAGGCGCATAGCGGTAATCGTGTTTTCCCAGAGGGACGTTTTGCACAAAGTGAATAAACTCGTGCTGCTTGATTTCCAAATTATCGAAAAGTTCGATGTTTTCTAAAGCTGTGATGTAACGCGCGTAGAAATCGGCGTATTCGTTGATGGGAAGTTGATCTTTAAACATATTTTAAATGAGTATATAAGTTAACATAGCGCTTACGCAGAATTGCGACTGGCGTTTGTGTTTCCAAACAGTGAACGGGAAATAAGTTTTTCGTATTTCGCAAACGTTTCGGCGTCTATTTGCTGTTCGGTGGCTTGTACTTGCATCATCGCGTATTGCTGAATTACTAAAAGTGGTCGTGCAATTTCCTCACGTGCCTGAACGGAGGCCTCACCTACCGGATAATTTTCCATTAAAGTTTGCTGATCCGAAAGTTCGAGTAATAGCGATTTGCTGAGTAGATATTCGTCGTAAATCAGTTGCCAAAACGCACCGTATTTCGCATCGTTTTGCATGTATTTAGTTAGTGAAAAATACGACTTTGCGAGCGACATCATGCTGTTTTCGAGCAATGTTTTAAAGAAGAGCGAACGCGAAAACAACTCTTGCACGTTTTGCCATTTGCCTGAATCTTTTGCGTGTTTTAAAGCTGTTCCGACGCCAAAAAATCCGGGAACGTTTTGTTTAAGCTGGCTCCACGAACCCACAAACGGAATAGCGCGTAAATCTTGCAACTGCAATTTTGTGTCGGCTTTTCGTTTTGCGGGTCGGCTACCGATATTGAGTTGCGAAAAGTACTTCAAGGTGCTTCGTTCTTCGAGATACGGTACAAACAAGTCGTGATTTTTAAACGAATCGTATTTGGCATGACCAACACGAGCTAAATCGTCTAGCAACTCTTGATCGGCGGCGCTTAGAACTTGTGTATCGCGGTAATCGGTTGTATTTCTAAAACCAGCAGAAAGCAAATTTTCGAGATTGAATTTACACGAATCGAGTGTTCCGAAAGTCGAACTTACGGTTTGCCCTTGAATGGTAATCTGAATTTCGCGATTCGCAATTTCTTTACCTAAACCGGCGTAAAATTGATGTGTTCGGCCGCCGCCACGCGCAGGAGGACCGCCGCGACCGTCGAAAAACAAAACCTGAATGCCATATTGTTCTGACATGCGTGTAATTTCGAGTTTGGCTTTATAAATACTCCAATTTGCCATGAGATAACCGCCGTCTTTGGTGCCGTCTGAAAATCCGAGCATGACCGTTTGTAGGTTTCCACGTGCTTGCAAATGCGTTCTGTAGCCTGTGTGCGTGTACAAGCGCTCCATGATTGCGGCTGCGCGCGACAAGTCGGAAATAACTTCGAATAAAGGAACGATATCAATGGGCGCTTGTTCGTTGGCGGATAATCGTAAGGCGTAGTGAATAATTTGATGTACGTCGAGCACATCGTTATCGCTTTCACAATTGCTTATGATGTATCGATGGCAAGTATCATGACCGTTGAGCTCTTGTAAACGAATCATGGTTTTTACCGATTCTAAAGTATCATTTTCGATGTCGGTGAAGTCGGTTTTTTGTTGCTTCAACTTGTCGACTAAGCCTCTGTGAATTTTACTATTTTGACGTACATCTAGCGTGGCAAAATGAAACTTAAATAAACGCACTTTGGTTAATAGCAACTGTATGTTTTCAAGATAAATACCTTGATGTTTCTCAACTAATAGTTTATTTATTTCCTCAAGTCGTTCAACCAAATAATCGTAAGTAATAAAATTAGGTTCTGCGTTATAAAAAACGGTTCGATAGAGTCGGTGTTCGATATCGGCAATGATATCGGTTACGCCCGAAAAGGTAAGTTTCCGTTTGAGTTTTCGAATGTCTTGATAGTAACATTTTAAGATTGATGTTCGCAAACGCATGCCGACTTCGAAAGTAGCTTGTGCCGTCACAAACGGATTCCCGTCGCGGTCGCCGCCGGGCCAAAATCCGAAACCCAGTACGTTGTGATCGATTAGTTGTAGGCGTTCGAGATCGAAGGTGATTTCGGCCGCGCTGTGGTAGCAAACGTTTTCAAGATACCAGATTAGCGACGTAGCTTCGTTAAACGGACTCGGTTTTTCTTTACGAATGAAAGGTGTTTTGCCTAATTGTGTTAGCAAGGATTTGATTTCAAACAAGTCGTCTTTTTTCAAAGCGCAGGTTAAATCGGTTATGATTCCGAGTACCGAACCGGGATAGAATTGCGTGGGATGCGCCGTTAAAATGATTTTCGTCTTGAAATTTGCTGCTGTTTTTTTTAGTTTTTTTAAGTCGGTGTTTTCGAGCAGATGCGCCAAAGTTCCCGGACCGTTTAAGTTGTTAACTTCCGCAAAACCCGCATCTTCCACGGCATCGAACAGTACAATTTGTCGTTCGATGTATTGAATAAATCGGAATAGTAAATCGATTTGTGCCGATTCGGGTTTATCGGGAAAGTACTGTTGGAAGAATTGCGAAACGATTTCTTTTGGAGAAAGTTCGTTTTCGAGTCCGTGGCTACAGCTTTCGGCGAATAGCGGCAGAAGCGCTCCGGTATTGTCGATCGCATCGAAAGGCAGTGTGATAAACAAGCTGTTGTATAAATCGTAGCGTGCTTTTACGCGTTTTTGAAACGTTTGCAGAGGCGAATTGTGGTACATGGCTTACAGGTGCAACGGGTGAGATGCCAAGATACGAAATGGAAACGTTTTTTTGTGCACTTTTTCCGTGTTAGCGGTTGGAGCGACATCCTTTTGCCGGAGTTCCGCAGGCAAAAGATACAGCGGAAGACGCGACGGCAAAAGCGCGGCTTGGGTTTCGCCGGGCTTTTGCCGGAACACCCAAATAATAACAATTAGAATTTTAAATTTTGAAAATAAGCTGTTTACATTGATTTTTCTTGCAATAAAAAAACCGATGCGGTGAAACATCGGTTTTGGAATTTAAAGCGCGGAGGCTTACATATTTTTGAAGATGGTGTGCATTAAACGTTTTTTGTCGTTGATGCTTTCTTCGAGCGAAATCATGGTTTCTGTGCGGTATACGCCTTCGATATCGTCGATCATGAAGATAACGTCTTTTGCGTGTTTGGTGTCTTTTGCACGGATTTTACAGAAAATGTTGAATTTTCCGGTGGTTACGTGTGCTACGGTTACGAATGGGATTTCGTTGATGCGCTCGAGAACGAATTTGGTTTGCGAGGTGTTGTTGAGGAACACACCTACGTAAGCGATGAATGAATATCCAAGTTTCTCATAATCAAGCGTTAATGAAGAACCCATGATGATACCGGCGTCTTCCATTTTTTTAACGCGTACGTGCACGGTTCCGGCTGAAATCAGCAATTTTTTCGCGATATCGGTAAAAGGCACTCTGGTGTTATCAATTAACATATCCAGAATCTGATGATCTACTTCGTCTAATCTGAACTTACTCATATTCTTGTGTTTGTCTGTTGTCTGCAATTACGTGTCCGTTGCGGATTTGCTGGTTTCCGACGGTAAAGTTTGCATCAACATTCGAACTTTCGAGTAAATCGTTGTAATTCAGTTGCCCCACTTCACCGTTGAAATCGTAAGTTTTGTGACCTACGAAAATTGCGTTTTCTTCTAATTTTCTGAGTTTAGCTCTGAAAAATATCGAATTTTCTGCAAATTCCTCAACGAACTGAGCGGCAAAATTGATTAAAAAATCTGAATTAGCATAATTTATTTTGACGTTTTTATAAACAATGTCAAAAAATAGGGGTCGATTTTGCGGAATTTTTAAGTATTCCGAAATTTCAGTGTCAACTATAACGTTTTCGTGATAATTTGTGAGTGTTGATAATAATGCAACGAAAATGAGATTTCGGGTTTTTTCGCGCTGATAATCGTTTGGAAAGTGACCGGCTTCGATAAGAATCGTTGGAGTTCCGAGGTTTTGAAAGGTATCGCCGGTGCAATTCAGGTTAAAACTGTCGTCGAAACGCCCAACTTGATTGGGAATGAAGTTTTGAAGTTCTCGATTTATGACATTGATATAGTGTACTGCTTCGAGTCGGTTTCGGTTAAAATCGCGTTCCGGATTAAAAGCAGGCGCCAGTAACGAGACAGTTGCTGGATTGATTTCTGGAGTTTCGACACCAAATATAGTGCGTTGATCGTGCAGATTTAAGCACAACTGAGGCTTGAAGAGCTGGTATACGTGGCGTAAAAACCGACTTTCAGGTTGCGAGAGTTCTTGTGCATCGCGATTTAAATCGATTTTATTGGCGTTTTCGCGGGTGTAGCGATGAGCGCCGTCGGGATTGAGCATAGGAATGATCCCGAGTTGCAGATCGTGTTGTGCGAGGAAATCCGGATTGGCTTTTAGGAAGCAAATGAGATCGACCACCGCCTTGGTAGTTGTTGACTCGTTTCCGTGCATTTGCGACCACATGAGAATGCGTTTGGAGCCCGAGCCGAATTTAAGAAACGGAATGGGTCGTTCTTCTACCGAAAACCCAAGCATACTTTTTTGCACTTTGTATTCTAAAAGAAAAGCGCTGATCATTTCGAAATTTAGATACCTACCGCTGATACCGGAGTAGGTGAACTGTTTGGCGAGATCTAAGAAATTAGGCTTTGTCATGCTGTAAAAGTACAAAAAGGATAGTTTACAATTGTAAACATTCGCAAACACTATTATTTATAAATATTTGTTTACATTTGTAAATAGTAAGGAAGAAATGTAAATTTATAAGCGCATATAATATATAAATTATTGTTTTTCAGTATTTTGAATATTATTATATAAAGTAATGGATTTAGTTACTAAATATCAGACGCTAATCAAAGAATAAAGACAATTAGTTATGGATTCAATCGACGAAATAGCCGAGCGCATTAAAGAAGTAATGCATCGTATGAGTGAAAGTCCGACGAGTTTTGCCGATAAATTACAAGTGCAACGTTCGTCGATTTCCCACATTTTATCCGGACGAAACAAACCCAGTTTAGATTTCGTTTTGAAGTTGTTGCACGCCTACCCGAGTATTTCGGCCGACTATATTTTATTTGGAACGGCTGTTGAAACGATTCAGAAAAACAACACAGAAACCGATTTGGACACCAACAATGAGACAACGACGCCTTCAGCAGTTGCTGCGGTATCATCGTCGAATCGCGACAAGAAATTGAAACAAGTGGTTTTATTTTACGAAGACGGAACATTTAGTACGTACTTACCGCAAGCCACCGAATAAAAACAAGAAAGCCCCGGCATAACCGAGGCTCCCTGACCAATAAAACAAACACAAAAATCAAGCGTAGTAACCTAACGAACGTCCGACTAAAAATCGGAATAAATCACTCTAAACTATTGTAAGACAGCTTTTTTATAACTAATTGCTTTTTTAACCTAAACATTTTACAGTAGCTTATTCTGCTGGTTTTCTTCAGATCATTTTGCATTAGAAAGAAATCCGCTTGATAAACACCCGTTTAGCTGTTTTTCTTACTATGATTTTTAGATCGGACTCTCGTTAACCTAAAATCTTTCTTATGTTTACATTTACGAGAATAGATTTAATTTGGTTTTTTATCAGCGCTGTTTTTTGATAAATTTTTTAAAAAATCGTTTCCACACGCAAAAAACCAGTTTAAAACCAAAGTATTTTTGATATAAGCACCGCAGGTAAAACATTTATGTCCATACAGCCTACTCTTCTACAAAAACTTAAAAGTTATTTCGTTCCCGTTTGTGTGGAGCGTTTTCAATCGGATTACAACGGGCTCATCGAAATAAACTGCGTGTCGGGAAAACTCGTCGTAGATTCCGAAAACACCAATTACAGTTATGGTTCGTTGCAGAAAATTCTGAAATACGGACTGATACATGTGGGCTATTCACGCATCCGACGTATGGAGCGCATTTTGGTGCTCGGATTAGCTGGCGGCAGTATTTTGGAAACTTTGCAACGCGACGTACGGTTTGAAGGCGCCGTTACCTGTGTAGATATCGATCGAACGCTTGTGGAACGGCTCCAGAGTTGCTACGCGTATGAGACGAATCAAAACGTTTCTATAGTATTTGCCGACGCATTTGATTTCGTACTGCGAAATACCGAAAAATACGATTTAGTGATCGTCGATATTTTTATAGACACGAAGCTGCCCGACTTTCTATTCGAACTGCATTTTCTGAAAAAACTATTTGCCGACATGCCCGCCAAGGGAATACTGCTTTTCAACACAATGGTGCTCACTACCGCCGACAGAGCCCGCAACGACCGCTATTTAAGAGATATTGCCGCTTTGGGTCTCGAACCCGAACTCCTTACCAAAGTAGAACCACATACCGAATTGATTTGTATTGAGAAGAGGTAATGGGAAGATTGAAAGATTGAAAGATTGAAAGATTGAAAGATTGAAAGATTGAAAGATTGAAAGATTGAAAGATTGGCCTTCGACAGGCTCAGGCGCCGAACGACGATACGTTGGTTAGGATGGGCAAAACAATACGAAAGATGGCGAACGTCACGAAGTCTTAATACTCAAATCTTAATACCACAGCAGTTCCCCTTTGCGAACTTTGCGTAAACCTCTGCGAACTTTGCGGTTAGCCTTCGACAAGCTCAGGCACCGGTCTGCGACAAGCTCCTACTGTGATGGAGCACAATGTTTTACTAAGTGTTTCACAATGGGCACCACGCTGCCTTCGACCAGCTCACGTACCAGCTTTTTAAGCGCACGGAAAACAATGAACCTCACAGAATTTTGCGCAATAGGGTACCGTTGAGGAAAACACAGAACGTGTCAAGCCACCAAAAAATCGCACCAGCCTTAGTCAGGCTCAGGCAACGACGATTCGTGGGTTTGGTTAGGTAAAG
>NZ_JAIXYH010000001.1 GCF_027490375.1 Flavobacterium sp. | reverse complement strand
ATGCCAAGTGAAAAGTAGTGTACATGACTGTTAACTAGGTTATAATTACCCAAAGATAAAAGAATAAAAGCAGCTTTGATAACAAACCTGAACTCGAATTAAAATCATATCGCTGGTGCCGAATTTAAACTCAGCGAAGCAACGCGTTCTTAAGAAGAAGTAACGTGCCGCCAAAAATTTCCTCACTTTAAGCCCCAAAAAAATTTCCAAATCGCTAACTCAAAAAATTATTTGTAACGCTTTTTCGGAAACGATACCCGCAGCCCGGATAGAGGCGGCATCCTTTTTATGGAGCGAAGCGGAATAAAAAGATACAGCCGAAAGCCGGAAATGCTGCCCAAATTAGCAAGAAATTTTTGCCTTAAACAACCTGCGTTGCGCAAAGTTGGTCGTTATTTGAACAGTAGTTGGCCCGACAAATCGTATTTATCATTTCCTGCAACCCGTATTTTTACTCTTTAATCTGCTTCAACGACGTTTTAATTCCTTTTATTAACGAAGAGCTAAAACCTTCGTGCTCCATTTCGTTTAATCCCACTATCGTGCAGCCTTGTGGTGTAGTTACTCGATCAATGAGTTGTTCCGGATGTACTTTTTCTTGCATCAATAATTCGGCTGCGCCTTTAACCGTTTGCGCTGCAATAGCTAAAGCTGTTTGTGCGTCGAAGCCAATTTCAATGCCGGCTTGCATCGATGCTCGGATGTAGCGCAAGGCATAAGCTGTACCGCAAGCGCCAAGAACTGTAGCTGCATCCATCAATTTTTCCTCAATTTTTGGAGCTGTTCCTAAAGCACTAAACAATTCACTCACCGCATTTGCTGCTTCGCACGCCGGTTCTCCTGCTGCGATACACGTAGCCGACGCATTGAATTGTGCGGCTATATTCGGCATGATACGAACCACGTTTTTAGTATTCTGCGTAAGCGCCTGCAATCGTTCTAAAGACAAACCACTTACCGCACTGGCAATAATGGTATTTGTCGAAAAAGGCATAAGATTTTCAATGACAGCCTCTGCCTGATGCGGCTTTATAGTAAGAATGATTAAATCGGCTGAAGTAGCAAATTGCTTGGAATCTGTAGCTGTTGCTATACCGCGATCGTGTAAATACGCAATCTTAGCTATGTCTCGGCGTGTAACCGTAATGGCGTGTGTTGGATAGGCATTTCGTAAACCAATGGCAATGGCCGTACCCAGATTTCCGCCGCCAACAATTAAAATATTCATACGCATGGGTTTTTCCCAAAAGTAATCGATTCAGCGTCAGAAGCCAAGTATCAGTTTCGCAATCGTGAAATAAATCATGATGCCGCAAATGTCGTTGCTTGTAGTGATAAACGGACCTGTAGCCAATGCGGGGTCGATACCCGCTTTGTTCAACAACAACGGCACAAACGTACCGATAAGTGAAGCAATCACGATTACCGAAACCAGTGCAATGGTAACAATCATTCCGATAACCGAATCGACACCAAGCAAAAAGTGTGTTCCAAGCAGCAAAACACCCGCGAGAATTAAACCGTTAAGTAAGCTCAACGAAATTTCTTTAAGCAACCGATTAAACAACGAACCACTCAACGTATCGTTTGCCAAACCTTGAACAATAATTGCCGACGATTGTACGCCTACATTTCCGGCCATCGCGGCAATTAATGGTGTGAAGAAGAAAAGGGTGCCGTGTTCTTTCATTGCTCCTTCAAACAGCCCCAAAACATGTACCGTGATAAACCCTCCTAATAATGCCAAAACCAACCAAGGTAAACGCGCTTTGGTGAGTTCCCATACGCTGTCGTCGGCTTCAACGTCTTGCGAGATACCGGCTGCCAACTGGTAATCTTTGTCGGCTTCATCCTTAATTACGTCTACGATATCGTCGATGGTAATCCGACCTACCAAGCGTCCCAATTCATCAATTACGGGTATGGCTTCTAAGTCGTATTTCTGCATGATACGTGCCACTTCAACATCGGGTGTGTCTACTTTCACAAAATTCAATTTGCTGATGTACACGTCGCTAATTGGTGTTTTGGTTGAGGTGGTGAGCAAATCTTTTAGGGAGAGGCGTCCTTTTAAACGGTCTTCGTCATCAACCACATAAATCGAGTGTACACGCGAAATGTTTTCAGCTTGAATGCGCATTTGTTTCACGCAAGTAAGCACATTCCAGTTTTCGTTGACTTTCACCAACTCTTTGTGCATGATACCACCGGCGGTATTTTCGTCGTAACGGAGCAGTTCTACAATGTCTTTAGCGTGCTCAACGTCTTGTAATTCGGAGATTACCTCTTCTTTTTTGCTTTGCGAAAGCTCGGCAATAATGTCGGCGGCGTCGTTGGTTTCGAGTTCGTCGAGCTCTTCGGCGATTTCCTTAGGCGAAAGTCGGTTAAGAATGTTTTCCCGAAGATCGTCTTCGAGTTCTAGAAGGATTTCGGCTGTTTTTTCGGAATCTAAAACGCGGAAAATATAAGTAGCTTGCTCAAAATCGAGTTCGTCGAGAATTTCGGCAATATCGGCATGGTGCAATTCATTTAAAATAGACTCGAGTTCCGAATCTTGGCGGGTTTCAATGAGTTGCTCAAAGCGCGATATTAAATCTTTACTGATTTTGAATTCCATCGTTTCCTATTTTTTGGCAGAGTTCGATAAATTCGCCGACCGACAGTTGCTCCGGACGCTTGTCAAAGATACTATCTAATCGTAAACCGTCCGACAAAGCGAGCGATTTTAAACTATTTCTTAATGTTTTGCGTCGCTGGCCAAAAGCTGTTTTCACTACCGTAAAAAACAATTTTTCGTTGCAAGGAAGCGTATAATTTTCTTTTCGAGTGAGTTTCAAAACACCGCTTTTTACTTTTGGTGGCGGATTGAATACGTTTTCGGAAACGGTAAATAGGTATTTGGCATCGTAAAAAGCTTGCACGAGTACCGATAAAATGCCGTAAGTTTTTGATCCTTCGCTTTCGCAGATGCGTTCGGCAACTTCTTTTTGAAACATTCCGGAGAATTCTGGAACAAATTGTCGGATTTCTAACATTTTGAAAACAATTTGAGAAGAAATGTTGTACGGAAAGTTCCCAATGATGGCAAAGGCTTGGCGATCGAAAAATGTGGTGATGTCTGTTTTGAGAAAATCTGCCGACAGAATTCGGTTTTCCAGTTCGGGATAATGTGTTTTTAAATACGCAACCGATTCGGTATCGATTTCAATGACCGAAGTTTTAAAGCCTTCGTTTTTAAGGAGGTATTTCGTTAGAACACCCATTCCTGGACCAATTTCAAGTACGTTATCGTAACCGGTTCCGCTAAGGGTTTCGGCAATTTTCTGAGCTACATTCTCATCGGTAAGAAAGTGCTGTCCGAGGTGTTTTTTAGCGGATACTTTTTGCATGAAACGGATTTAGGTATTTTGGTAAAAGTCTTCTACAACTTGAAGTTCGGTGCGAAATGCGAGCATTTTATCACCAAAGAGTTTTAGTCCGTCTTGGCGCAAGCGCGGCGCATCGTGGCGGTAATAGCTTTCCAAATCGCTGCGGTTTTGGGCTGTGTACAAGACGGCATAGGTGGTTGCGCCTTCGGGTTCTTCTACTAAAACCTTCACCAAACGAGCCGATATAAACTTTCCTGTTGCCAAAACTTCAGGAATATGTGTTTCTTTCATCCAGCGCAGCCACTGGTCGTGAATGGATTTATCCACGTTGCAGGTTACATTATAAATAATCATGTATTAAAGATTTTTATCGCCACGGAGTAAACGGTAGCGCTTCCGAGCATCCACAAAAAAGATGGAGTCGGGATGATTGAAAATAACCTTTTCGTAAAAACTTTTCGCCTTTTCGGCATCAGCCAAACGTTCTTCGTAAATCAGTCCCGAAGCATACAAAGCTTCATCGAGATAAACGCTTTCCGGAAAATTCGAAATAATGGTCGAATAGTAGGTTAACGCATCGTTATATGCGCCGGTTTCGTTGAAGTAATTGCCAAGACGAATGTTTGTAACGTCGAGTATTTCCTGTGTTTTGTTGTTTTTCAATAAACTTTGAAGAATCTCAAGTGCCAACGTATTTTTTCTGCGATACAGGAAAAAATCGGCTTTAGCTAATTGCTTTAAGTCGGTTTGTGTAGAATCGGCTACGGTATTGTCGCTGATCAGCAAAAACATTTCCAGCGCGTCGTTGGCGATGAGTTGCGTAGAAGCCGATTTTAGTGCTTTGAATTGTTGTTGCGCCCACGTAAAATCGCCTTGATAGTAGCTGGTTTTAGCCGCTTTTAAATTGGCTTCGTGTCCGATGGCGTCGTTTTTAAAATCTTCCGAAACTTGCGCGTAATAGAGTAAGGCTTGGTTAAACTTCTCGTCGAAAAGTAAAATGTCGGCCATATTCATCTTAACTTCTGCGATTTCCGTGCGATTAAGCGGCATTTTCAAAGCATCTTTCAAAATTTGAATACCCATATTCGGATTTTCTTTATTGAATGCTTCGAAATTTGCTTGGATGAGCAACAACGGATAAACTATGGCGCTTCTTCCAAACTCTGCATATAAAGCAGCGAAATTGGCATCGATTGCCGGATAATCGGCTGGTTTCGCTCTGTTGATTGTATCTGAAAGCAAAAACGTCTTGGCATCAATAATTAAATCAACGTCGGTTGTGTTGGCAAGTACAAATTCGTACACACCTTTTGCGGTTTCTACATCATCATCTTCATAAGCTAAATTTGCCAAATTGAGGATGTTGTAAAACACGTCTGGATTTCTTTTGAAAATCGCTTTTTGCTGAACAAATGCCTTGTCGTATTCTTTAAGTTGAATGTAAAACCAGCTTAAGAATTCGTTCCAGAAAACGTCTGGATCTTTTTGCGAACGCTGAATGAGTGCTTTCCGCAAGGCAGCTGTAAAGGTTTCATCTCCTTTATCTTCACCCATCATAAACCGACTGAGTTGCATTTGTATGCTAATTTGCATCGTCGGATTTTTCTTCGCTTCATCAAGAAATTTCTCGATCATTAGATCGGTTTTTCCTTGCTGTCCGTAGATAACTGCGATTTGGAAATTAAAGTTTAAGCGCGGATCGGCTGTTGTAGCCAATTCATATACTTGTAGTGCGTAGTCGAGCAGCACATATTTTTCGAAACTGTTGGCAACAGCGTAAACTTGAACCGGATTTTTGCGAACTTCTTCAACGGCTAATTGGTAATTCTCTTTTGCTTTTGCCTCTTCTTTTTTGGCCGCGTAGAGGTAGCCTAAATCTACGTAAAGGTTAGGTTGTTTGTAGCGTTGCAAGCGTTCTTTCAGTAGTGTTTCGGCTTTGTCGAATTGCTTAAGTTGCTGTAAGCTTTCGATCAGGCGTGCAAAATGTCCGTTATGACCCGGATTTTTCGCGAACAATTCTTCGTAGCTGAGTACGGCTTTTTCGAAATCGCCTTTTTCGAAATACTGCGCGGCAATCTGTTCGTTTTGTGCAAACGAAGTCAGCGAAATAAGACAAAGCAGTATCCAAAAATGTTTTTTCATAATGCGTTCTAAAAAGCTAACGAAACTGCCGGCAAAACCGTATGTGTACTTACGAAATAATGTCGAATCCGGTGTATTTGCGAAGCACTTCTGGAATTACGATCCCGTTGGGTGTTTGGTAATTCTCCAAAATTCCTGCCAAAACACGTGGCAACGCTAACGAAGATCCGTTTAGTGTGTGCGCTAAATGATTTTTTCCGTCTTCGTCGCGGTAACGCAATTTCAAACGGTTTGATTGGAAGGTTTCGAAATTGGAAACCGAACTGATTTCCAACCAACGACCTTGCGCGGTGGAATATACTTCAAAATCGTAGGTCATGGCAGAGGCAAACCCCATGTCGCCGCCGCACAAGCGCAAAATTCGGTAAGGCAATTTTAACTCTTCTAAAATTTCTTTCACATGTTCAACCATGCCTTCCAAAGCAGCGTACGAGTTTTCGGGTTTTTCAATACGCACAATTTCAACTTTATCGAATTGGTGCAAACGATTTAAACCGCGAACGTGCGCACCCCAAGAACCGGCCTCACGACGGAAACAAGGCGTATATCCGGTGGCTAGAACGGGAAGTTCGTTGCTTTTGAGAATAACATCGCGAAAGATGTTTGTTACCGGAACTTCGGCCGTTGGAATGAGGTATAAGTCGTCTTTAACGGCATGATACATTTGACCTTCTTTGTCGGGAAGTTGCCCAGTACCGTACGCCGACGCTTCGTTCACCAAATGTGGAACCTGAAATTCTTGGTAACCCGCATCGATGTTTTTATCGAGGAAGTAACTGATCAATGCGCGTTGCAATTTGGCACCTTTTCCTTTATAAATCGGGAAACCTGGACCTGTAATTTTGGTTCCGAGTTCGAAGTCGATGATGTCGTATTTTTTGATTAAATCCCAGTGTGGAACCGCATCGGCACTCAGTTCAGGGATGATCCCCGAGGTGAAAACCACTTCATTATCGTCGGCACTTTTTCCTGGAACTACTTTATCGGCAGGCGTGTTGGGCAAGCTGTAAAGCAGTGGCAAGAGCGCAGCTTGCAACTCGTCGAGTTTCTCATACAGTTTTTTGCTCTCTTCTTTGAGGTGAGCTGTTTTTTCTTTGAGAATTTGCGCTTTGGCGTTTTCGCCCGACTTCATCAAATTTCCTATATCTTTTGCAAGGGCATTGGCCTGTGTAAGCACCTCGTCGAGCGCTAATTGCGTAGCCTTTCTGTTGTCGTCGAGTGCTAATATTTCTTCAACTGTTTTCGTGGCATCGATATTTCGTTTGGCCAAGGCAGCAAGCACTTTGGATGTATTTTCGCGGATGTAAGTTGTTTGTAGCATTTGAAAAAATTGTAAAGCGTGCAAATTTAACTAAAAAGCCGTGTGTATGGTTGGTAAACTGCGTGCAAAAGTGTTCGTTTTGAATGAACGGCGGTCTTGTTTTTTGTTTTGAATGAATTGGAAATCGATGCTTTTTGTTGCTTGATGGCGGAATTTTTACTCAATTATTTAATAATTAGTTACTTAACCAATCTAATTCGATTTACTTTTTTTAGAATTTTGGATGTCTTTTCGTGTTACGAGTTTGATTGCCTGATTTGTGTTTTTCGTTTGGTTTTTGAGATCGAGCTGAAAAATTGGAAAGACGGTTGGCGCTTCAAACGCATTTTCTTTGGTGAAAACTTTGAATTTTGAGCAGGGGTATATTATATACTGGGAAGTACCACCCCCGCCCCGTAGTGCGAAGTTACAAAACAAATTTTCCTACCATTACGGGTTTTCCGTAAATTTTTTAGGAAGTATTAAGTATAAAGATGGGAGTATTAAGACTTTGCGACGATCGCCACTGAACGTTTCGTTTTGCCCAACCGAACCCACGTATCGTCGGAGCCTGAGCTTGTCGAAGGCTGAGTAGAAAGACTTTTTTGTATTAAGATTGGAGTATTAAGACTTTGCGACGATCGCCACTGAACGTTTCGCTTTGCCCAACCGAACCCACGTATCGTCGGCGCCTGAACTTGTCGACGGCAACCTGTCGGAGGCAGCATTGTGTACATTGTGAAAAACTTCGTGAAACACTGTGCTCCCTTAATCTTTTCATCTCGAAATTTCGAAATCTCAAAATCTTTCTAGATATGCGGGTTTTCCGTAAAATTTATTTCCGGGGATTTCGTGCGTGGGAATCGCTCCCCATCCCACCCGCCCCCATCGAGGCGAAGTTTTGAAAAAAAATCGACATACCATTACGGGGTTTCCGTAAATTTTTGGGTTTTTCGGGAAAGAAAATCGGTTCGGATTTTTTACTTACGGATTTTTCGCCTTAGGGATTGGAGCAGAAATGAGCTGCCGTTGCCCGCGTAAGCGCAAGCTGGTTTTACGGCGACCAGCGGAAGCCGAAAAAGTAGCAATTGCGGTAGTGGGCAACCAAGCGAATTGCCGCGAAAGCCCGGCGCACCTTAGCGACGGCCGAGGCAACGAGGCAACGCAATCAAGAAGCGCAAGGCCCACAAACAAACAATGAACTTTGGACCTATACCTCTGATAAATAGTGTGTACGCAACGGATATACTTCTTTGTTATCTTTGGGAAAATTTTTTCTCATGAAGAAGCTGCTTTTTTGCGCGCTGATCTCCACTTTTGGCGCGTGGGCACAACACGGAATTGACTTTGAAATTTCGGACGCTGAAGCGCGTGCGGCTCAGAGTTTACTGTCGTTTCAAGCAAACAGTAACACCACGAATTACGACGTGAAGCATCAAACGTTGAATTTCACCGTAGATCCAGCGCAGTATTTTATTAGCGGCGTGGTGACAACCGATTTTGTTCCAACAACTACTTTAACGCAAATGACTTTTGATTTGTCGAACCAATTAACTGTTTCGCAAGTCACTTCAGGAAATGTTTCTTTAAACTTTACGCAGAATTTTAACGACGAACTTGTAATTACTTTTCCGACGGCACTTCCAGCAGGCGTGCAAAATAGCGTTACTGTAACGTACAGCGGTCAGCCTGCAACCGGCGAAGAAGCTTTTACGATTGATACGCACAACGGCGTTCCGGTACTGTGGACGCTTTCGCAACCTTACGGCGCCCGCGATTGGTGGCCGTGTAAGCAAGATTTAAATGATAAAATTGACTCTATAGATATTTATCTGAACACACCATCGCAGTATGTGGCTGTTGCTAATGGCTTGCAGGAATCGGTTGTTGTTACCGGAAACACCAAAACGACGCATTTTTCGCATAACTTTCCGATTCCGGCCTACTTAATTGCTATTGCCGTAACAAACTATTCGGTTTTTAACCAAACGGCAGGGACTCCGCCAAACGATTTTCCGATTGTAAATTATGTGTATCCGGAAAGTTTAAGTACCGCGCAACAACAGCTTGCACTTACATTGCCCATCATGAGTATGTTTGAAGATTTGTTTCAGACGTATCCGTACCACACTGAAAAATACGGACACGCACAATTTGGTTGGGGCGGCGGCATGGAGCACACAACCGTTTCGTTTATGGGTAATTTTAGTCGCGGATTAATTGCTCACGAACTAGCACATCAGTGGTTTGGAAATAAAGTTACTTGCGGCAGTTGGCAAGACATTTGGTTAAATGAAGGATTCGCAACGTATTTGTCGGCTATGGTTATCGAGGCTTTTGATGGCGATGCCGCTTTTGTTGAGCACAAAACAGCGCTAACAAACTGGATTACCTCGGTAGCCGGTGGTGCGGTTTACTTAACGCCGTCTGAAACGAATAGTGTAAATCGAATTTTTAGCAACCGTTTAAGTTACAGCAAAGGCGCCATGGTTTTGCATATGTTGCGTTACAAGTTGGGCGACAGTGTTTTTATCCAAGCGTTACGAAATTTCTTGAATGATCCCGCTTTGGCATTTAATTATGCCGTGACTTCACAGTTTCAGGACATTTGCGAAACAACTTCGGGAACCGATTTACAAGAGTTTTTTAACGACTGGATTTACAATCAAGGATATCCAAGCTATTCGGTTGCGGTAACGTATTTGGGCAACAATCAGGCGAAAATTATTCTGAACCAAACCCAGTCACATCCGTCGGTTAGCTTTTTCGAAATGCCTGTGGAAATAGGTTTGTTTAGCAGCTCGGGCGAACAACAAATTGTACGTGTAGAACACACAAGCAACGGACAAGAATTTATTGTTCCGGTAGACTTTCCTGTGGTTGACGTGAGTTTTGACCCGAACCGCAATATCATCAGCCGAAACAATTCCATTACTCTAGGAACCGACAGTTTTCTGCTCAACCAAGTAGCTTTAGCGCCAAATCCGGCAACCGATTTTATGTCGGTTTCTATTCCTGAAGGATTGCAAATCGGCGAAATGGCTATTTACGACATACAAGGGAGATTAGTTGCCAATCCGCAAAATGCAGCACGTATCGATGTGCAAGCCTTAGCGTACGGCACGTATGTGTTAAAACTGCACTCTAATTCGGGCTCGTCGGCGTCGTTTCAATTCATTAAGAACTAGCCGAAACCAGATTTAGCAGTCGGATTTCATCGGTATTTAGATTAATATCGGCAACAGCGAGCAATTCATTAAGCTGCATTACCGATGTTGCACTGGCAATAGGTGCCAAAATGGTTTCTTGTTTGAGTAACCACGCCAATGCGATAGCTGCAGGTGTTACATTATGTGCGGCCGACAATGCATCGAGCGCACTTAAAATACGCATGCCGCGTTCGTTGAAATGGTTGGCAAAACGGCCGCCGCGGATACTTTTCTGAAGGTCGGCTGTACTGCGGTATTTGCCCGTTAAAAATCCGCTTTCCAAACTAAAAT
Source organism: Flavobacterium sp. (assembly GCF_027490375.1). Taxonomy (GTDB): domain Bacteria; phylum Bacteroidota; class Bacteroidia; order Flavobacteriales; family Flavobacteriaceae; genus Flavobacterium. The sequence goes on along the minus strand of NZ_JAIXYH010000001.1, from coordinate 2,501 downwards.
ACGGAATGACTGCGAGCTGGAGTTCGGCACAGGTGTTTTGGAGTTCGCCCTCAAATTTTTCGCGCGTATACAAATTGTAGTACGGTTGTAAAGTTCGGTACGGCTGTAGTTGTTGCGATCGAGCAATTTCAGAGGCTTCTTGTAGTCGATCTGCAGTAAAATTTGATGCGCCGATGTAACGAATTTTTCCGGCTTGAATAAGTTCGTCGTACGCGCGAAGTGTCTCGTCTTGCGCAGTTTCGGGATCGTCTTGATGACTTTGAAACAGATCGATGTAATCGGTTTTTAAGTTTCGCAACGATTGTTCCACAGCCGATTTCAAATACGCGGCTTTCAAACCTACTTTTCCTTCGCCCATATCCATTCCGGCTTTCGTAGCAATGATGATTTTGTCGCGATTTTTAACGTCGGACAGCCATTTACCAATGATTTTTTCCGATTCGCCACCTACATTTCCCGGCGCCCAACGCGAGTAGATGTCGGCCGTATCAATCATATTAAAACCCTTGTCGATAAAGGCGTTGAGAAGTTGAAAGGAGGTTTTCTCATCGATGGTCCAGCCAAAAACATTGCCGCCAAAAATGAGCGGTGCCGTTTTAAGTTCGGTGTTGGGAACAGATTTAAATTTGAGCATGAGCATTCAGAATTGAGTGAGCCTTGCGAAATTAACAAACTTTTACCGACTGCCGTTGTGCTTGCAGTTTTACTGCTGCATCAAAAAGATTACATTTGCGGCTCATTTAGAAGAAGATTCATGGAAATTGCTGTCAAATTTGGTCAGTTTTTGTTAAGTCTGTCGCTGCTCATCGTTTTGCATGAGTTGGGACATTTTATTCCGGCCAAGATTTTTAAGACGAAGGTTGAGAAGTTTTATCTGTTTTTCGACGCGAAGTTCTCGTTATTTAAGAAAAAGATAGGCGAAACCGTTTACGGAATTGGCTGGTTGCCGTTGGGTGGTTACGTGAAAATTGCCGGTATGATCGACGAATCGATGGATACCGAAACGATGAAGCAAGAACCACAGCCGTGGGAGTTCCGTTCGAAACCGGCTTGGCAACGACTCATAATCATGTTAGGAGGCGTAACGGTAAACTTTATTTTGGCTTTCCTTATTTACATTGGAATGGCTTACGCTTATGGCGATTATTACGTCAAAAACAGCGAAGTAAAAGACGGCGTTTGGGTTCAAAATCCGGTTGTGGAAAAAGCGGGAATTCTAACGGGCGACAAGATTCTCAGTATAGATAATAAGAAAGTAGACAAGTTTAGTTCGGCAATCATGTCTGATTTATTGATGGCAAAAACGGTCGAAATCGAACGTAACGGAACACCACAAACCATCACATTGCCGCAGAACTTTATTGGTCAGTTTATCGATGAAGATAAGCGCAATGCTATTTCCTTAAGAATACCCTTTGCAGTTCGTGGCTTAGCCGACGATTCGAAGAATAAAGACATCTTGAAGGCAAAAGACATTGTTGTTGAATTGAACGGACAACCCGTTAAATATTTCGATCAAGCGCCAAAAATTTTGGAAGCGAACAAAGGGAAGTCGATTCCAGGCGTTGTTTTACGCGATAATAAACGCGTTCCGGTGCAACTAAACGTAAATGCCGACGGAAAATTGGGGGCTGCTTTAGGAGCTGTTCAAGAGGATAATCTAGAGCGTTTAGGTTACTATAAATTCAGCAGAGTGTCGTATGGCTTTTTTGAGTCGATTCCGGTTGGGATCGATAAAGGAGTCGAGCAGTTGGCGGGATACGGCCGGCAGCTGAAAGCGATTTTTACGCCAAGTACAGGCGCTGCGAAGGGCGTAGGGGGCTTTTATGCCATTTTTAATATATTCCCAGAAGAGTGGAGCTGGCAAGTATTTTGGGCCATCACCGCAATGTTGTCGATTGTTTTAGGAGTCATGAATTTATTGCCGATTCCGGCGCTCGATGGCGGGCATGTGATGTTTTTGTTGTACGAGATGATCAGCGGCAGAAAACCGAGCGATAAATTTTTGGAGCGGGCACAAATGGTAGGCTTTTTCTTACTGATTGGTTTAGTGCTTTTTGCGAACGGCAACGACATTTACAAGCTATTTTTTAAGTAAAAAATGCACTTTATTTCTCAATTTTATTTTGTAGAATAAAAACAATAGCTATATTTGCACCGCTTTAATCGCAACCGCGTTAGGCAAGACATAAAAATATTTTCCTCCTTAGCTCAGTTGGTTAGAGCATCTGACTGTTAATCAGAGGGTCCTTGGTTCGAGCCCAAGAGGGGGAGCGGAAATCCTGATCAGAAATGATCGGGATTTTTTGTTTTAGTGCCATGGCATATTTAGTTTACATATTACATTCGGAAAAGCTCAAGAAATTTTATGTTGGTTTTACCGGGCTCACATTAATTTTCTGGGGAGAATGCTTAGTTTCGTATAAAAAAAGTTGTGGATTTTTCGATATTGAGTTCATTTTTACCATTTGGTTTATTGGCGCATTTTGATGTTGTAGATT
>NZ_JAIXYH010000048.1 GCF_027490375.1 Flavobacterium sp. | reverse complement strand
CCTTTAAGATCGAAATAATCTGTTCCTCTGAAAATTTTGATGTCTTCATACTGTTTTTCTTTTAAAAGGTTAATTTAACTCTATTTTTAACCTGTTCAAAAAAACCAGCCACTTACCGAGGCTATTATTCAAAAAGAGTACACCTCGATTCACAAAAGTGTCTATTGGAAATTTAAAAAGGAAGCCAAGAATTACTACTATTCGAGCAGTGCCCGCGAGGATTACAACTTTAAAGAAATTGTTTTTAAAGAAGTGTATCCGCTGTATGGACAAATCGATATTAAAGGATCGTCGGAGAATCGAATCAGTGCTATTGTTGCCGACTTAAAAGCACAGATTAATCAGATTATTCAAATTCTAGATGTGATAAACGCCGATCGGAAAATCAGTATCATTGAAAAGAAGCAATTCGAATTGACCAGCTTTTTAGAGGAACTCGAGCAGCCTTTTAAAAGCGAATTAGAACAAATCATTCATCATTATATTGAAACCGAAATTCATACATTTTTGCAGAATTCGGCTTCTAATCAAGAAATAAAAAGTCGGATTGAAGCGTATTTCGAGAAAATCGACGTAAAAACGGGAATCTTTTATCAAACTCGGAAAGATTTTGAAGATGCTATTATGAGCATCAACAAAAAAATGGCCGCCATTTTAGATGCCAAACAAGAACAAGCGCAAGAGATTTTTCCGCATTATTACGAACGTTTTAAAACCGATGGCGTTGAACACAATTTGTACATCGGCGCTTCGATTGAGCCTAACCGTGAATATAACGACATGTATCTGCAAAATCTTAGGTTGTGGCAACTCGAAACGCTCTGCGAAATGGAACTTGAGCATCACAAATTAAAAAGTTCATTACCTTATAATTTAGACGTAACCTCGCTGATTTTAGTTTTTAGTTCGCCGATTTCGGTACGCTTTAGGATGGATGAAAAACGCTTTGACGTTGATGGATCTTATAATGCACGCTATGAAGTTGTTAAAAAGCGAATCGACAAAGCGTATGTAAAAAATTCGAATGAACGAATTACCCAAAAAGAGAAAATCACAATTGTGTATTCCAACGCTGCTGAAGAAAAAGAATACATCAAATACATCAAATATTTACAGCACAAAAATATTCTTGAAGCCGACATTGAAAAATTAGAAGTCGAAGATTTACAAGCTGTTACCGGTTTAAAAGCACTACGCGTTAAAGTAAAACACCAAGAAAATACACTTGTTCAAGAAACCGAAGTATTTGTAACTAACTTACTTAAAGAACGTCTCGACTCTAAATTCTCCTATCACAATTTAGAACATACTAAAAATGTAGTTGCGGGTATAGAAACGCTTTGTAAAGCCGAAGATTTAGATCCCAAAACAACAACTATTTTGCTACTAGCAGCTTGGTTTCATGATGCTGGCTATGTTGAGTGCACAAAAGGACACGAAGAGAAAAGCGTTTTACTAGCGCGTGATTTCTTACAAGACAAACAAGTAACAAACGATATTTCCGACAAAGTAGCCGACCTTATCATGGCAACGCAATTTGATTATACACCAACAAACCAACTGGAATACATTATTAAAGATGCCGATAATATGCATCTCGCAAATCCGGATTATCCGCATACGTTAGAGTTGCTGCGAAACGAGTGGGAACTGTCTGGAGATAAAGCATTTTGCGATAGAGATTGGTATCGTTTAAACGTGGATTTTCTGAAAAATCATCAATACTATACGCCCTACGCTCAAGCCAATTGGCAAAAGTTAAAAGAACTAAATTTAAACCTCATACAACGACAACTAAAAAACTACTCAACACATGGAAGTCACTAATCCGCACGATAAAGCAACATCATCGGAAATTTCAACGGAAAACGATAAAGGCAAAAAGAAAAATAAAGTACCGAAAACAGAACGAGGCATTGATACGATGTTTCGAACAACGCTAAACAATCACAACAACCTCAGCGGTTTAGTGGATAATAAAGCCAATATTTTACTCTCGGTTAATGCCATTATTATATCCGTTTCGCTCACTACCATCATTCCTAAACTCGACAATCCATCCAACGCACATTTAATCATTCCTACCTTAATTCTCATAGTATCAAGCGTTATCGCTATAACTTTTGCGATTTTGGCCACACGCCCCACAATAACTGGCGGAAGTTTCACTAGAAAAGAAGTATATGAGAAAAAAGTAAATCTGCTTTTTTTCGGAAATTTCTATAAGATGTCCTACGAAGATTACAGTTGGGCCATGAACGAATTGATCAAAGACAAAGATTACGTTTACAATTCGATGATTAAAGATTTGTATCATCTAGGTATCGTTTTGGAAAAGAAATACCGATTGTTACGCATCGCCTACACCATTTTTATGTTTGGTATTATAATTTCTGTTATTGCATTTTTAATTGCATTCCAATCGAGATAACGCCACTTTTATGAAAAAAGTTATCCTGATTCTTTCATTGCTTTCCATACTAATTCAAGCTTGTGCCACGTACCAGCCGCAGTTTAATGCGAAATACATTCAAGATGTAAGTAAAGAAAATGAAAAAATAGCCCATACGTTCTTCCTTGTTGGCGATGCAGGGAATGGTTTGTTGAAAGACAGTTTACCTAGCGTAAATGCGCTAATCTCTCGGTTAAAAAAAGCCGACAAAAACAGCACGCTTATTTATCTGGGCGACAACATTTATCCCTTGGGCATGCCCGCAGATACTGCTGTCGCGAGAAAAGATGCAGAAAACAAACTTCAAGAGCAAATTGATGTCACGCACGCATTTCAAGGAAAAACGGTATTTATTCCGGGAAACCACGATTGGTACAGTCAAGGAAATGAAGGTTTAAAAAGACAGCAAGAATATGTTGAAAAACAACTCGGAAAAAAATCGTTTTTACCCAAGAACGGCTGTCCGTTGGAAAGCATCGATATCACCGACGACATCACCCTAATAATCGTCGATTCTCAATGGTATATCACAAATTGGGATAATTACCCAACGATCAATGAAAGTTGTGAAATAAAGACTCGAAATCAGTTTTTAGATGAATTTAGAAGCGAAATAAAAAAAGCGCGCGGCAAAACCACCATCGTTGCCATTCATCACCCGATGTTCACCAATGGTTCTCACGGCGGAAAATACGCTTTCAAAAGCCATCTTTCTCCCATTCCAATTCTCGGAAGCTTGAAAAACCTGCTTCGCAAAACAACCGGAGTAAGTAATGCCGATATTCAAAACACGCATTACAATGAACTGAAAAAGCAATTGGTTGCCGCCGCACAACAAAACGAAAATGTTGTCTTTGTTTCCGGCCACGACCATAATCTGCAATACCTCATCAAAAACGATATTCCACAGATTGTCAGTGGATCTGCTTCAAAAGTATCGCCAGTAAAATTAAGCGATGGTGGAATCTACGGACACGGAGTACCTGGATTTGCTGTTTTACAAGTCTTTGAAAACGGACGTTCGGAAGTACAATTCGTAAACGCAAAAAATAATACCGTTGAATTTCAAACAACCGTAATTAAACCAAAGCAACAATCGTACACAGTTAACGCAGTTTCGAAGTTTCCAGATTCTATACAAACAGCAATTTACACGGAATCCGAAACAGCAAAAAGCGAGTTCTACCACTTTCTTTGGGGAAATCGTTACAGAAAATACTACAGCAAACTTATTACCGCAAAAGTAGTAACGTTAGACACCTTGCTTGGCGGATTAACGCCCGTGCGGAAAGGTGGAGGAACACAATCGCGATCGCTACGCTTGAAAGCCAAAGACGGCAAACAGTATATTATGCGTGCGCTCAAAAAAAGTGGTGCACAGTACATTCAAGCGTCGCTGTTTAAGAATCAATACGTTCAGAAAGATTTTGAAAATACAGCTTCCGAAAATTTGGTAAAAGACGTTTTCACAGGTGCGCATCCGTTTGCGCCGCTCGTAGTAGCCGAATTATCTGAGTCGTTGAATATCAGTAAATTAAATCCTAAATTATACTACATTCCCAAACACGAAGCGCTGGGTGCTTTTAGTGCAGAATTTGGCGATGAACTGTATCTGTTTGAAGAACAAGCCTCCGACGGTAATCTTTCCATAAATGATCCGAACTTTACAGGCGCCGTTTACAGCACTTACGACGTGTTTGAGAAAATTCACGAGAATGAAAATCAGATGGTCGACGAAAAGGAATACATCAAAGCCCGACTTTTTGATATGTTAATCGGCGATTGGGATCGACATCAAGATCAATGGCGTTGGCTCGAATTTAAAGAAGCTAACAAAATCGTTTTTAAACCTTTACCTCGCGATCGAGATCAGGCTTTTTCAATCATGTCCGACGGTTTTGTACTCGGCGCAGCTGTTCGTTTAATCCCGATGGCCAAGCTTCTACGAAAGTATGAAGCCGATTTAACAGACGTTAAAGGCTTTAATTTAGAACCATTTCCGCTCGATAAAGCATTTATCCGCCATCTGAACAAAAACGACTGGAATGAGCAAGTAGCGATTATTCAAAATTCGATTACCGACGAAGCTATCGATGAAGCATTTTCAGCCACTCCCAAAGAACTAAACGACGAATCGGTATCCAAATTGAAAGATTTATTGAAAAAGCGTCGAGCCAATTTGCAAAAAATAGCCGATCGTTACTTTCAATTTCTTAGTCGTTACGCTGTCATTATGGGAACGAACAAAAAAGACATTATCCGCATTCGCAGTTTGAACAATTCTGAAGTCGAAGTTTCTTTGCAACGAAATAAAAAAGATAAGAACGGAGAAACGTACTTTAAAGAAGTTTTTTCGGCAAACCAAACGCGCGAAATTTGGATTTATGGTCTCGACGATGACGATGTTTTTGAAGTAATTGGAAAGAGTAAGCAAATAAAAATCAGACTCATTGGTGGTCAGAATAACGACACCTATATTATTCCAAACGGAAAAAATGTGGTGATTTACGATTACAAGTCTAAGAAAAACGACGTCGATCTGGCAAAAAATGCAAGTCTGCGGCTAAGCGATTCCTACGATGTAAATACGTTTGATTTTAAGAAAGTTAAAAAATCTCAAAACCAGCTGATTCCGATTTTAGGTGCAAACCCAGACGATGGTTTAAAAGTGGGATTCAACAACACATTTACCAATTATGGTTTCGAACGCAACCCGTTTACAAGCCAACATCAACTCAAAGCAGCCTACTATTTTGCTACTTCGGGTTACGAAATCTTGTACCGATTCGAATTTGCAAACGTCATAAAAAATATAAATCTCGAAGTAAATACCGGATTGCAAAGTCCGAATTTTACCTTAAACTTTTTTGGCTACGGAAACGAAACGCCCAACTTTGACGATGATTTCGGGTTAAATTACAATCGGGTAAAAGTTCGGAGTTTACATGTCAATCCGCAGTTAAAGTGGAAAAGTCGTTCGGGCGTTGCATTAAGTTGGGGCGCATTATACGAAAATGTGGAAGTGAATAACACCAGAGGCAGGTTTGTGGAAAACAATTCGCAACTACCAAGCTATTTATTTGAAGAAGTACAGTTTTTGGGAACTCATTTTGCCTTTAATTTTGAGAATTACGACAACAATGCCTACCCAACTATTGGAATGAAAACCAGTGTACAAATCGGACACAAAAGCAATTTAGATAACAACAGCAGAAGCTACAGTTACCTAATTCCGGAGGTTAGTTTTACGCACAAGCTCGACGCCCAAGGAAGATGTGTATTGGCAACCAAATTAAAGAGTCATATTAACTTTGGAGACGATTTCGAATTTTACCAAGCGGCGTCTATTGGTGGGAACGACGGCTTGCGCGGATATAGAAATCAGCGTTTTATCGGAAAACAATCCTTTTATCAAGATACAGATATTCGCTACAGCTTTAGTTCGATGAAAACCCGACTCATTCCGATTCGACTAGGTGTTTTTACTGGATTCGATTACGGACGCGTCTGGTTTCCAGCAATCGATTCCGAACAATGGCATAACTCGTACGGAGGCGGATTTTTCATCAATGGAGCTGAACTACTTTCGGCAAACGTCGGATTATTTCATTCGTCAGACGGTTTTCGAGCCGCATTTTCATTAGGTTTTCAATTTTAAAGCTATGCATACCTTAAAAAATATCGTTTTACTCGCTGCGCTCACTGCGCTTCCTTCTTGTGAAACGAAAACCGAAGCTGTAGTGCTCAAACAAATAGCTCAATTACCCAAGGAACTTAAAGAAATTTCGGGAATTGCCTTTTCAAATCATAAACTTTATACGCTCGAAGACAGCGGAAATCCGAATGAAATTACCGTAATCGATACACTAGGTCGAATTTTACAAATAAGTCAGATAAAAAATGCTACCAATACCGACTGGGAAGATCTGACGTTTGATACCCATGGAAATTTGTACATCGGCGATTTTGGAAACAACGACAACGACAGAAAAGATTTGGCAATTTACAAGATTGATAAAAACGATTTGCAAAAGAAGGAAATAGAAACGTCGTATAAAGTATCTTTTAATTATCCCGAACAAAAGGATTTTCCGCCAAAGAAGAAAGATTTACTTTTTGATGTCGAAGCCTTTTTCGAGTATCAATCGCATTTTTATTTATTTACGAAAAATCGAAGTAAAGGATTCGACGGCAGCAGTTATGTATATAAAATTCCGAACACAGCCGGACATCACGAGGCCAAACTTATCAAAACCATAAAAACCTGCGGAGATTACCACAATTGTGCCATTACCAGTGCCGCAATTGCGCCCGACGGCTCCAAATTTGTACTCCTCTCCCACTCCAAACTTTGGCTATTCAACGCGTTTCCACCAGAAAATATAGCCGACGGAAAAATGACGGAAATCGACTTACGACATTACTCGCAAAAAGAAGCTGTTTGTTTTAAAAACAAGAGTCAAGTTTTCATAGCCGACGAGCGTGTCAAAAAAGTGGGTGGGAATTTATATGAGACTTCGCTAAAAAAATAAATAGAAAACACTGCTTAGTTGTAAATTTATTTCAAACTAGTAGTTGGGCGCTACCCGTCCCCTACCTACGCCCACCTTCGGGTCAGGCTTTACGTTACAACCCACTTGCTTGTTGGCGTTTGCGGAGCGTTGGCAATGGCTCATTTCAATCGCCAATTCCAACTGCCGCGCACAGCCAACAAACTGCGCGGGGTTTCCACTGCAATCCTTAGCGCGGGCAATCGTTACCGCAAGCATCCATTCTATTCATTTTTAGAACCAGGAATAAAATCGAGCGCAATCGAATTCATCCAGTAGCGCTTGTCGATAGATTCTGGGATGTATTTGATTCAATCAAAACAAAATAGAATGATTGCAATACGCAGAATTTGAATTCTATAAAACGTACAATTTTTACTTTTACTTGCTGCTAGAAATACTCTAATTGCAACTCGGCTTACTTTTCTGGCTTGTTTTCCTGCTCCAAACGATAAGTTTTTCCCCACTCACCCATCGACTGTAATATGGGAGCCAACGTAAACCCAAACTCGGTAATGGTGTACTCCACTTTTGGCGGAATTTCAGCATATACTTTTCGATGTATAATGCCATCTTCTTCCAATTCTCGTAATTGAGACGTTAACATCGATTGCGTGATTCCTTTAACCGATCGTTTTAACTCACCAAAGCGCGCTGGCGACGTTTGGTAAATAGCATTAATCAAAATCGGTTTCCACTTTCCTCCTATTACATGCATCGTTGCAGTAACGGGACAACTTTCTTCATCAAAAACAATATTTTTTTCATTCATAAATAACTGATTTTCAATATTAGTATTTTTTATATAGTATATTTTAAAAATAATAGTACTTGTACAAAGTATTATATGTATTTAATTTTGAAGTACAAATATAATTTGAAATAACATGATAAAACAAACAATTTTAATTACAGGAGCTAGCAGCGGTTTCGGATTTTTAACAGCAAAAACACTTGCACAACACGGACATACTGTTTTCGCTTCTATGCGTAACTCGGATTCTCAAAACAAAACAAAGAAGGATGAACTACTCACTTGGTCGAAAGAGCGTTTTCTGGACATTCGAGTTATTAACCTAGATGTTACCTCCGACTCAAGTGTAGCAGCAGCTAAGCAAGAGATTTTATCTCAAACTGATGGGAAAATTGATGTTATAATAAATAATGCAGGCATCTATGGCGGGGGAATTCAAGAAACGTTTACCATCGACGATCATAAATTGTTTTTCGATGTAAATGTTTTTGGTAGTGTGCGAGTAAACAATGCCTTCCTACCTGTACTTCGCGATCAAGGAAGCGGACTAATCATTCAGATATCAAGTGTGCTCGGCAGAACTATAATTCCGTTTGGTGGAGTATACGATGCTACTAAATGGGCGGTTGAAGCACTCTCAGAAAATTTGGCGTATGAACTAAAACCCTTAGGAATTGATGTTGCGATCGTCCAACCAGGTCCGTTTCCTACTGAGATTTTTCAGAAAAACTTTACTCCGGGCAATAGCTCTTTAATCGAAACTTATGGTAAGACTAATGAAATTATGATGGAGCTTTTTAATAATGTGACTGCAATGATGTCGTCTGAAAATGTGCCCAACAAACCGCAAGATGTTGCTAATGCTATACTAACTCTGGTAAACAAACCTACGGGTCAACGCCCGCTTCGAACCGTTGTAGATAAAATGATGGTTGGCACCGCCGAAATCATCAATGACACGGCCAGCAAAGTGCAAGCAGATATATTGCAAAATTTTGGACTTAGTGAATTATATCATTCCAATTAAAAAAAAATTTAATGAGCAATAAAATTTTAGTAACAGGTGCAAGTGGTAATTTGGGCAAAGCTACTTTGAATTATTTGGCAACACAAGTAGCCCAAACAGATCTTATTGGTTTGGTGAGAGATAAGGAAAAAGCAAAAGACTTACAAGAAAATGGAATTGAACTTCGTGTAGGTGATTATGACAACTACGATTCATTAGTAGCCGCTTTCACAGGCATAGACAAAGTTTTATTAGTATCTGCCGTAGCTTTTGTTGACCGCTTTGCGCAACATAAAAATGTTATCGATGCCGCTAAACAATCAGGCGTAAAGCATTTAGTTTTTACAAGTGTGCAACGTAGCAATAAGTTAGATTTTGTTATCGAGGGCAATACCCAAAGCGACATTGATACGGAAAATTATTTAAAAAAATCTGGGCTTAATTATACGGTACTTAAAAATGGATTGTATGCCGAAACTATTCCTCTCTACTTAGGTTTTGCTTTTCTTCAATCAGGAGCAAAAATAGCATTGAAAGAAGGTGATGGTAAAATTGCTTTTGCCACAAGGAATGACCTTGCTGAGGCCGCTGCCAAAGTTCTTTTAACCAACAACTATCATAATAGTGAGTTATTGCTCACAGGTGGAGAAGCGTTGACTTTTTCGGAGGTTACCAAAATTGCAAGTGTGGCAACTAATAAACAAGTATCCTATACACCAGTTTCCAAAGAAGATTATTTGGCTCAATTTGTGGCAAACGGCTTTCCTGAATTCTTAGGTCAATTTTTATATCGTTGGGTTCAATCTTTTGAAGCAGGAGTGTTCAGTGAAGTATCGCCTGATCTAGAAATGATATTAGGAAGAAAACCTACATCGGTTAAACAGTATTTATCTACTCTTTTTTAACTCTGAATAAATGAACAATATCGAAGTTGTAAAAAAGATGTATCAACTATTTGCAGAAGGCGATACAGAAAAAATCAAAGCAATTTTTGACGAAAACCTGAAATGGAATATGATGGTTGGGTTTCCTAATGGCGGACAGTACATTGGTATTGAGGCTGTGTTTGAAAATGTATTCGGCTATTTGTCAAAATATTGGGACACTTGGAAGGCTATAAGCACCAGATACATTGAGACCGAAGAGGGTGTTTTTGTAATAGGCCATTATGAAGGTACTTACAAAAAAACAGGAAAGGCGGTTAAAGCCGATTTTGCTTCTGAGTATAAAGTAAAGGACGGAAAAATCACTGAGTACAACCAGTATACCGACACTGCATTGGTAATTGATGCAATGAAACAAACAATTTAACAACAATTTACAGATGAAAGTAGCAATCTTAGGAACAGGAAATATGGGAACGGCTTTAGGAAAAGCCTTAGCCCCCAAACATCAAATTATCTATGGATCAAGAACTCCACAAAGTAAGCTAGAATGGGCTGCATCTATTGGCAAAAACGTACAAGTAGTTTCGCAACAAGAGGCCATAGATACTGCTGACATTACGCTTGTAACTTTAAACTGGCCTGGAAATACAGTGATAGAAACTTTAACATCGCTCAAAAATCTTAATGGTAAGATAATGGTTGATGTCACTAATGTTTTAAAACCCGATTATTCTCCTTTAAAATTTGAGAATAGCGATTCGGGCGCAGAAGAAATACAAAGGCATTTACCTGACTCAATTATAGTAAAAGCATTCAACACCGCATCCGGGTTTAGCATCTTAAACCAGTCTTTGCAATTTGGCGACAAAACAGTAAATGGTTTTTATGCTGGAGATAACCAAAAGGCGAATGCAATTGTTGCCGAATTACTTAAAGATGCAGGTTTTAATCCTTTGTACTCAGGTGGCTTAGCCAATGCCATTTTCTTGGAAAGTCTCGGTCAGTTTCTAATTGCTCTGGCTTTCCAACAGAACTTGGGAGTAGATATTGGTTGGACATTACTTACACGAACTTAAACAATATTTAATTAAGAGAATTTAAAAATTAAAATAATGAAAAGTTTAAAATCAACGATATTAATAGCATTTCTCACTTTAGTAAGCGGTTTAGTTGCAAATGCACAAAATGTGGTAGCTGTAAACTATAAAAAGGTAGAAGTAGATGGGTACAACATCTTTTACCGAGAAGCAGGGAGTAAAAGTAAACCTGCGATAGTATTACTCCATGGTTTTCCTTCTACATCTCACATGTATAGAGATTTGATAACCGATTTGGCAGACAAATATTATGTGGTGGCTCCTGACTACATAGGTATGGGGCAAAGCGATGCTCCGTCAGTAGACAGGTTCAATTACTCTTTTGAAAACATTGCATCAAATACTGCTAAGTTTATAGAAAAGATTGGACTTACAAAGTATTCTTTGTATTTATTTGACATTGGTGGCCCCGTTGGATTTAGAATTGCAGTAAACAACCCTGAAAAAATTCAGTCTATAATTGTTCAAAACACAACTATTTATCCTGAAGGTGCAGATGCTACTGTTGCAAAACCAGTATTTGACTATACCTCAAACCCTAATCCGGAAACCGAAAATGGAGCAAGAGCATTTTTCCAATTAGAAGTAATCAAATCTCTCTATGTAGGTTGGGCTGCAAATCCTGAAACGGTAAGTCCCGACAGTTATCTTCTTGATTACTATTATGTATCTAAACCTGGTGCTGACCTTATTTTATTGTCAAATTTAAGGGATTACAAAAGTAACTTTGACTTCTTTCTAAAAGCACAAGCCTACCTTAAAAAGTATCAACCAAATTTATTGGTTATTTCAGGTAAACGCGACAAAATATTTATCGAATCGGGTAATAAATATTTCTTAAGAGATGTTCCCACAGCTCAGATTAGCCCAATAGATGCAGGACATTTTTTGTTGGAAGAAAAACACGAGGAAGCCGCGAAAATTATCAAAACTTTCTTAATAAAACGTAGCATTAAATAACAAAGAACATGAAAATAACACTCACAGGTGCCGCTGGTAACATTACCAAACCCTTAGCAGAAAAATTACTAGCACAAGGCCATAGCGTAACTGTAATTGGTCGTAATGCCGAAAATTTAAAACCTTTAACTGATATCGGTGCCGAGACAGCTATTGGTAGCATTGAGGATGATGCTTTTATTGCAAATGCATTTAAAGGAGCGGATGTAGTTTACACCATGATACCCGTACCCTACCACAGAACAGATTGGGTGGAATATGGCGAATTAATTGGAGAAAATTACAGAAATGCAATTGCAGCCAATGGAATAAAAAAAGTAGTAAACCTAAGTACATACGGAGCTCATAAATTGGAAGGCATTGGTGCCATCAATTCTATAGGTCAGCTTGAAAAATCGTTAAACAAGTTGAATAATATAGAAGTCATTCATTTAAGAGCGGGGTATTTCTATAGTAACCTGTTTCGTCAAATTGATACCTTAAATGCAATGGGCGTAATAGGAGCCAACTATGGATCAGCAGATGGTAAAATGATATTTGTTCACACGCAAGACATTGCAGACGTTGCTTTTGAAGCCATTACTAATTCAGCATTCCCATCTAATGAACCTTACTATGTTGTGAGCGACATTAGAACATGGCATGAAGCTGCTAAATTAATTGGCAAAGCTATTGGCAAAGACTTGAACTGGACCGTTTTTAGTGATGAACAATTTGGGGCAGGCGCCAAACAAGCGGGATTTCCTGACTTTATGATTGCAATTTTAATTGAAATTGGTCAAGGTATTGCTACGGGTAAATTTACGGAACACTATTTCTCACTTAACAGCAAGCCTGCACTAGGTAAAACCAAATTAGAAAATTTTGCTAAAGAGTTTGCAGTTCTTTACAATTCATAAAAAATAAATCAAGAACCTCACCCTGATTATTTATCGGGGTAAGGTTTTTATGTAAACGCATCATGATACAAAATTTGCTAATCACAACTTCAATCCGTAATTGGGATGAACAAAATAAACGGTTATTATCTTTGGTGAATGTGCTGAATGAAGACCAACTAGAAAAACATATTGCACCAGGAAGAAACTCCGGAATGTATTTACTTGGGCACTTAACAGCGATCAATTATAATATGATTTCACTCTTTGGTCTAGGCGAAAATCCTCAAGCTGAGTTAGATACTATATTTCTGATTAATCCAGACAAAACCATTCCTCATAACTACAGAACGGATGGGCTGAAAGAATTACTAATAGACAGTATTCAACTATTGGAAGAGAAAGTTAAGGTCCTAACAGAGGCGGACTGGCTCGACAGGCACAGTAACGTTTCGGCAGCCGATTTCAAACTACAACCACATCGCAACAAAATAAATGTGCTAATCAATAGAACACTGCATTTGGCCTACCACTATGGGCAATTTTCTCTTTTAAAATAATGCCTAAAATAAGTACAATTACATATCCTTCTTGATCAAAATTTTATCTTTTATTAACTGCCAGGTAAAAGAGTTACAACGAAAGAACAATTTTTAAACTAATTTTAAAGAAATTAATTCATATCAATATTTGCAATGAATATGCTCATATAGCTTTAATTCCACTGAATATTGAAATCTTAAATGTATTCTAAAAAAAAATTAATTACCTGTCCAATATTGAAATAGTCGATCGTCATTAAGACATAAAATAAAATTTTAACCATAAAAACAACATTATGAAAGAATTTATGATGATTTTCGGAAGCGAAATAAACGAATCGTTTGGACCTTCACCTGAACAAATGCAAGCAAACATTCAAAAATGGATGGATTGGTTTGGTGGTATTGCAGCACAAGGGCGCATTGTAAATGCCAATCGTTTAAGTTTTGAGGGAAAAACATTGAAATCTAATAATGTTATTTCTGATGGCCCTTATGCAGAAGTAAAAGAAATTATTGGTGGTTACGTAGTTGTTAAAGCTGCTAACATTGATGAAGCTATGAAATTGGCAGAAGGCTGTCCGATTCTTGATCACGGTGGGCACGTTGAAGTAAGAAGTATCATACCAATGAAGGGTTAATTTGAACGAGGCGGCATTAATTCCACAACTTTTTAAAACAGAGTACAGAAAAATAATTTCAGTACTCTGTAAGTTGTTTGGTATTGTTCATATTGAAATTGCCGAGGATATTACAAATGATACTTTTTTATTAGCAGCAGAAACTTGGGAGTTAAAAGGTATTCCCGAAAATCCAACCGCCTGGCTTTATGCTGTTGCTAAAAACAAAACCAAAGACTACTTTAAACGACATAAAACATTTTCTGAAAAAATAGTTCCTGATTTTACTTCTAGACAAAACAAAACAGTAGATTTTGATGTTGATTTATCTCCTAAAAACATCACTGACAGTCAATTGCAAATGATTTTCGCTATTTGCAATCCAATAATTCCGGCAGAGGCACAAATTGGTTTAGCTTTAAGAATCCTTTGTGGTTTTGGAATTGAAGAAATTGCCCAGGCATTTTTAACCAATAAAGAAAGTATCAATAAACGCTTGTATAGAGCAAAGGAGAAACTACGAGCAGAGAATATTAAAATTGAACTACCAAGTGAAGACGAAGTTTACTCGAGACTAGAAACCGTACTCACAACTATATACTTGCTTTTTAATGAGGGGTACCATTCAAGTACGCAGAAAACTTATTTGCGAAAAGAGTTATGTTTGGAAGCAATGCGTTTAACTTATTTTTTGATTGAAAATGAAATAACAAACAAACCAAATGTGAACGCTTTAATGGCGTTAATGTGCTTTCACGCTTCGCGTTTTGAAGCAAGAACAGATCTGGTAGGAGAGCCAATTTTGTACGAAGAACAAGACAGAAGTTTATGGAATGAAGAACTTATTGCAAAAGGAAATTTCTACTTAATACAAAGTGCTCAAGGCAACGAATTAAGCAAATTTCACCTAGAGGCAAACATTGCCTACTGGCATAGTAGTAAAATTGAAAACCCAAAAAAGTGGGACTCTATTTTACAAGCCTATAATCAACTTTTGTTAATTGAATATTCACCAGTAACAGCACTAAACAGAACGTATGCGTTGGCACAAGTGAAGGGCAAAAAAGCTGCAATTGCTGAAGCAGAAAAGTTGAGTCTAAATGACAATCATTTCTACTTTTCCTTACTTGGTTATCTGTATACAGAGCTTGATAATAAAAAAGCTATTTCGTTTTTTGAAACTGCTCGGCACAAAGCCAAAAATGAAATTGACAAATCATTATTAACTAGAAAATTAAAAGACCTCGAAAACAGAAGCAACAACTAATGGAGATGTTACCATTATCGAGGTACCATACCGTATTAACCGCTAAATTGCTTCTTACGAGCTTAAAACTCCCTTTGTGATTTAGTGCTGAAAATCGTCGCAAAGCGTAAAAACGAGTATGACCCTTGTGAAGTAACCTGCGACATTTACAATTTAGTTGCCTTATTAATCAAACAGTAATGAACGTTGCTTTAGATTAATCCGATCGGGATAGTAGTTCATCACGAAAAATGAAGCGTGCATGGCAGTAATTGAACCGCTTTTTTTTCTCTTAATCGTTCTCCAAAAAAAGCTACAAAAGATCTTCAAAAAAAATAATTCAATTTTTTGTCCAATTATTAAAAAGTCAATCGTAATAGAATTGTTACTAGCAATTAAACATTTAAAAAAACAAAAACAATGAAAAATCTAAAAGCATTTCTATTTACGGTAGCAATCATGACTATGACTACGATTGGCAGTTTCGCACAATCAAAGGACTACGGAAAAACGGAAAAATTTATGTTGGTTTTCAGAGGCGGTAATACTCACCCTCAAAACGCCTTTTCAAAAGAAGCTAAAGAATACATTCAATACTGGATGACATGGATGCAAGATCTTGGTGAAAAAGGGATCCTTGTAGGCGGTGAAAATCTTGAGCGCACTGGTAAACAGGTAAGCGGAAAAAGTAAAGTCGTGACAGATGGTCCTTTCATCCAAGACAAAGAAATGATTAATGGTTATCTTATCATTAATGCAAAAGACATTAACGAGGCTATAGAGATAGCAAAAGGGTGCCCTATTTTTAAAGAGAACGGAAAAGTAGAAGTTCGTCAAGTTCATAAATTGGATAACTAACATCAGTCTAGATTTCCTTATACCCACAACTCTTTGGTATAACTAAGAAAAATAAACAATTAAATCAAAAAAAATGGAAAAGTTTATGTTTTTATTCAGAGGCGGTGACACTCATATTTCCACAGCTAATTCACAATCCGCAATGGACATCATTCAAACGTGGAATGATTGGATGCAAGGACTTGCAGAAAAAGGAATTCTTGCTGGAGGCGATGCACTTCAAGTATCTGGCAAGCATGTGAAAGGTTCAAAAAAAGTAGTTTCGGATGGTCCTTATGCTGAAGGAAATGAAATGGTTGGCGGCTACTTAATCGTAAATGCAAAAGACATTAACGATGCCGTAGAAATTTCAAAGGGGTGCCCAATTTTTAAGGAAGATGGTAGCTTAGAAGTTCGTCCAATTCAGAAACAAAATTAATATGCGATTATCAATCCAAATACTCAAAACTCATACTTTATTAGCTAATCATTCACAAAACAATTAAACAAAAATTAAAATGGAAAAAATCTATGAAGCAGAAGTGACAACTTTAGCAGGTCATAATGGTCACGCAAAATCATCAGACGGATTATTAGATTTAGATGTACGATTCCCAAAAGAAATGGGCGGAGCTGGTAATGCTACCAACCCAGAACAACTTTTCGCAGCAGCTTGGTCGGCTTGCTTTGGCACTAGCGTTAGCGTTGCCGCCGGAATGGAAAAAGTTCAAATAGGTTCAGTTCATGTAACTGCAAAAATCGCGGTTTTACAGGAGAACGGAAATTTTGATCTCGGTGCACAATTGCTCGTAAAAATTGACGACGTGGATTACAATACGGCAAAAAGATTGGTAGAAACTGCGAAATCAATTTGTTCCTACTCTAAAGCAACAAAAGGAAACATAAATGCCACTTACGAAGTGGTAGCAAACTAATCGAAAACACAACAAAACCATGAAACAAATAATTGTAAATGAATTTGGAGCGCCTGAACAATTAGTCCTCCACGACGTACCAATGCCCACTGCTGGCGACGGACAAATAGTTATTAAAGTAGAAGCCGCGGGAGTGAATTTCTCCGACGCCATGCAAAGAAGAAATCAATATGTCTTTCCTGTTCCTTTACCTTATTTACCAGGTTTTGAAGTAGCAGGAACTGTTACCGAGCTCGGAACCGGTGTCGAAAATATTTCTATAGGTGATCGCGTTGTAGCCATGCTTCCAAACGGCGGTGGTTACGCGGATTATGCAGTTACCGCTTCTTATTTAGCAGCAGTAATTCCGCCTAGCATTTCCTCACAAGAGTCATTGGCGTTACAAGTTCAAGGATTAACTGCGTTTTTAATGTTGAAAAACAGAGCGAAACTACAAGCCGGACAAACCGTACTTATTCATGCCGCGGCCGGTGGCGTAGGAACACTACTGGTTCAAATTGCAAAAGAAATGGGCGCAAGCAAAATAATTGCAACCGCAAGTACGGCTGAAAAATTAGCCCTAGCCAAATCATTGGGAGCCGACGTACTGATAAATTATACAGAAGATAACTGGCCGAAAAAAGTACTGGAAGCCACCGATGCTATAGGAGTTGATTTAATAATCGATTCAACAGGAGGTGAAATTTTGAGAGCTAGTGTTGGTTGCCTCGCACCTTTTGGCAAGCTGATTAATTTTGGAAATCCAAGCGGTGGGTCTACAACAGTTCAAGCATTTACACTTGTAAATCACAATCAATCGCTGCTCGGTTTTGGTTTAGCTAGCTACTTTTCGAAACCCGATTTAATGCAGGAAGCCTACCACTATCTGTTTTCCCAAACGGCTGTGGGAAAACTAAAAGTACACATCGGACAAACCTTTTCTTTAAAAGATGCTGCCGAAGCGCATCATAAGTTAGAAAACAGAAAAACGACCGGGAAAATTGTTCTTATTCCCTAAAAAACTAAAGTAAAACAACTTAATCTTAATAAATATGGTAACTACATTAAATTGGTTTGAAATCCCAGCAACAGATTTCGAAAGAGCAAAAACTTTTTATGCAAAAGTTCTAGATGTGCAAATTCACGACGACCCGAACCGGCAATACGCCTATCTGCCCGCTGATCCTCAAACAGGCGGATTTGGCGGAGCAATCGGTATCGGAGAAAACTTTGTTCCTTCCACAACGGGTACAACTATTTACCTTGACGGCGGAAACGACCTTTCCATACCGTTAAACAGAGTAGAAAGTGCCGGCGGAAAAGTAATTTTACCGAAAACTGCCATAGGTGGCAACGGCTTTATTGCACTTTTTATCGACTCAGAAGGAAACAAAATTGGTTTTCATTCCATGGGATAAGACAAACTACTTCTCTGTTTTAAACTAAAGCTGATAGGACTGTTTACAACACTTCTATCAGTTTTATGGTTTTATCTGGGATAGAAATTCACAGTTCGTTTAAAACATCCTAATCGAAAATACGACTTCTCATAATTTATTTCTTAGAAAAATCTAAGATGCAGGTATTTGTCTTCTGCTCTATAAATTATCAAGCGAAAATCTTAATTCCAAAAAATTCGAAGCCAATTATTGAGTACATGATTTGTCATCGAATACATATATATAGCTTTTCTTCCCAGTACCATTTAGCTGTACCATTCGAAACAATGATTTATAGTGTTCGTTGCAGTTACCATAATTTTATTTGGGTTCATTTCAAAACCAATAAAAATCTCGACGCAAGCAAATACAAAACGAGAACAATTACACGGATAAAAATCCGAACGCAACTGCAACCAAAAATCTCCTTTGCATTTTTTCGATTTTATAGCTTCTTGGCTGCGTTTCGGGTAATCTTTTTAATGCGCTTTTTTAAATCATTCATTAACTCCAAAAGAGCACTTTCACACATAGGTAGCACTTCTTGTGGCTCAATCATCGGAACCATTCCGAGCGAAGTGGCGTTTTGCTTCGACCGTGCTCTTTCTCTAACAACAAATACCTTTTCACCTTCTTTGTTGTACAAAGAAATTCGAGTCGTAGCCAGCACCTTCATATTATAAACACCAGCAATTCCATACGTTCTGTCAAACGAAAAATCAACGTTAACAAATAGCACTCCATCAGCCTTATCCGCAAACATTTTTGCTACCGCCACCTCATTTTCTTTACCCATAAAGCCCTCATAAATATACTTGTAACCTTTTATGGTAACGGCAAAGTAATCAAACAACTTCTTAGATTCATACTTTGGCTGAAAGTTGATATAATCCGGATTCTCGACAACTTCATTCTCCGGAAGTAAATCAAAGGGGAAATCTGCTGCATACTCATTAAAAAATCGATCGTGGTACTGCTCTAAAATTGGAGCCAGGTTAAAATCCTTATTTTCATTTACATCTAAAATTTCCTTAGTAAGCAACTCTGTAGCTACATCAAATCCTAAATGAACCGATTTGTTTGTATAAAACGTAACTACAGCAACTTTCTTCTTTTGTGAGAAAATCGCCTGCGGAATGGAAGAAATTAAAATTAAGCAAAGAAAGATTAGCCTCATATTTTGTTTTACTTTTTCAGCAAATGACGTAATTATTTTTTAATCTCAAAACTATTCTTTTTCTTGATTTTGGGCGCTCCCCGACCCTGCCTTGAACCTGCCTCGGGTCAGGCTTTTCGTTTCAACCCACTTGTTTGTTGGCGTTTGCGGAGCGCTAGTAATGGCTCATTCCAATCGCCAATACCAACTGCCGCACACAGCCAACAAACTGCGCGGGGTTTCCACTGCAATCCTTAGCGCGGGCAATCGTTACCGCAATTGTGCTCTAAAAACGTTTATTACTGTTTTATATCGTACTCGCGCATCAATTCAAATCCATATTGCCGTAAAGCATCAATAATCACGATCGACTTTAAACCCCGTTCTGTAATCGAATACTCGACACGAGGCGGCACTTCGGCAAAAACTTCTTTGGTAATAAATCCATCGGCTACCAATTCCTTCAACGCTTTAGAAAGCATCCGATCGGAGGCATGCGCCAAACTACGCTGCAACTCGCTAAAACGCCACTTTTTGTCTTTTAACCGCCATAAAATGGGCATTTTATACGTTCCACCTATCTTACTCAGAGCAAACTCCACCGGATTGTGAAACAAGTGATTGTCTTTGATAAAATCGGGCATACTTACATCTTTGTTAGTTACTTACAAATATACGTAGTCGTAACTAACCATATAAATAGACTCTAACTTTGTTTTGCCTAATCACAATAAAATATCAAATGAAATTCCAAAAAGAGGTGTATAAATACGTGCATTATCACGGTGCACCATCCCAAGGTAAAATTCTCATGGTTGCAAGCTCGCCTTCAATTAGCGAACAAACGGGTTGGCCCATCGGGTTTTGGGCCGCCGAATTAACGCATCCTTTACACGTATTTCAGGAAGCAGGATACGAGATCGAAGTAGTTTCAACAAAAGGCGGAAGACTAGAAATGGATACTTACTCCAACCCCACCGACGCCAGTGGATATGCAGCACACGATATTATCACGTTGGGGTTTCTACAAAAAGAAACATTCAGCGCTATGCTTACTAACACCAAATCAATCGCAGAAGTTAATCCCAACGATTACGACGGCATTTTTCTTGTAGGCGGCCAAGGTCCGATGTACACTTTTCGAGCTAACCGCGATTTAGAACAACTGTTTGTTGCATTCTACGAAAGCGGAAAAGCAGCAGCGGCCGTTTGTCATGCAACTACACTACTACTTGAAGCTCGAAAATCGAATGGCGATTTATTAGTTTCGGGGAAATCGTGGACTGGATTTGCTGATGCAGAAGAAGATTATGCAGATCAAGCAGTTGGAATGAAAATTCAACCTTATCGTATTGAAACCGAAGCGCGAAAAATAACTGGAACTACTTTTAAAGTGGCCGCGCCGTTTAGTTCGTACGCCATTGCCGACGGAAATCTAATCACGGGTCAGCAACAAAACAGTGGTGCAGCAGCTGCAACACTGCTTGTAGAACTTCTTAATCAAAATCAACAAACTAATTAAAAATGAAATTAGCCTTTATCGGAATCGGAAATGTAGGCTTTGCATTAGCCAACCGGTTGCAAAAAGCGGGACATGATGTTGTTATTGCTGCAAATGAAATAACAGATTCGGTACAAAAAGCCGTAACGAATAATCCGCAGTTTACGGTTATGGAAATCCAAAAAGCGATAAATTACTCGGAAGTGGTATTCTTGGCCACGCCGTTTTCTGCAAACCAAGAAATACTAAAAAATGTACACTTTGCCGGAAAAACCTTAATCGATTGTACAAACCCCGTCGGACCCGGAATCACACACGGCTTACAAAGCGAAATATCTGGAAGCGAAAAAGTACAACAATGGGCACCTACCGCACAAGTAGTTAAGGCATTTACTATTTATGGATTTGAGAACTTTGCCAACAGTACGTACTCGAACTATAATGTAAAGCCTGTAATGCTGTTAGCTGGCAATGATAAAACTGCCAAACAAAAAGTAAGCGAATTATGTACGGATCTTGGCTTCGAAGCTTTCGACACAGGAAATATCGATCAAGCTTTACATCTAGAGCACTTAACTCTATTATGGGTAAAAATGGTACGACGAGACAAACATCACCCAAATTTCGTCTGGGCTAAGCTCGAAAAGTAACTATCACAAATTCGTACGGAATACTAGCCAATACGCTCGTGCGCTAATTGTAGAATAAGCTCAAATTGTTGTTCGCGAGATAAATTTGAATTATCAATTTCTATCGCATCGGCAGCTTTAACTAAGGGCGAATCACTTCTGCTGCTGTCGATGCGGTCGCGCTCCACCACATTCTGAAAAATCTCGTCGTAACTTACCTGTTCACCTTTCGCGGCAAGCTCGTCGTATCGGCGTTTCGCCCTAATTTCTGCCGAGGCCGTTACAAACAACTTCAGCTCTGCATCCGGAAATACCACAGTTCCAATGTCTCGACCATCCATGACAATCCCTTTTTCCTTGCCCATTTTTTGCTGCTGCGCCACGAGTAATCGGCGCACTTCCGATACGGCTGCAACCACACTAACCTGTGCACTTACTTCGAGTGTGCGAATTTGGTCTTCAACATTTTCGTTATTCAAATACATTTCAGCAAATCCGCGGTTTTCATTAAAAATAAACTTCAACGAAAGCTGATCTAATGTATTTACAAGTGCTTCTTTATCGAAAAAATTGGGCGTAATAAATCCCTTTTTCATGGCAAACAAAGCAACGGCTCGATACATCGCACCTGTATCCACATACACATAGCCCAATTCTTTGGCAAGTTGTTTCGCCATGGTACTTTTTCCCGTTGAGGAATGTCCGTCGATTGCAATAATGATTTTCTTTTTCATTAGAATTCTTCTCCGAGATTTATGGTTAAGCCAAAAAGCGAACTATTAGCCGCCAAGGTATATCGTGCATAGGAATAATCAAGTTTTAAGCGGCCCATTTTCAAACCAAAGCCTACAGAAAGTCCAGAGAAATTGCGTTGCTCCAGCAGTCGTAACTCCTCTGCTCTTCGGAAATTATAACCCAAACGTATATTGAAACCCTTTTGTGGAAACAATTCGGCACCCACAATTACATGTCGCAGTGCATTATTAAAGAACGATACTTTTTCGGGCGTGCTTCCGCCGTCGAGATTCCCTTCAGCTCGAGCCGGATTTGAAAAGGCAACTTCCCACTGTTGCAAATTCTCTAATGTTATGTGCCAACGAATCGGTACATTTTCAAGTTCTTGGGATATTCCGGCAATGATTTCAAAAGGCAGCGGCTCGCGAACGCCTGCGTAAGTTTGAAATTGCGTTCCAATATTTCGCAACGCCAACGCTAGGTTTAATTTTCGATCTTCAACAATATAAATTGAGCCTAAATCTACGGCACCTCCGATACTGTTGTACGATTCTAAAGTTGAAGTAATGAGTTTAGCATTGGCACCAATATACAATTCGGTAAACGGAACGTTGTACGCATAACCAAAACTCAGCGAAGCCTCGCTACCCGTAAAATCAGCTGTTCGCACGCCATTTTCATCGTAACCTTCAAAATTGCCGTAATTTATGTAGTTTATACCTGCGTGAAATGTCTGTACATGACGGTCGTATGTGTAGGCATAAGCAGCTGTTCCGTAGGCCACTTCGCCAAACAAATTACCGTAATTTAGCGCAAGCCGCTGGTCCATTTCGTCGTTAATAACCGCCGGATTAAAATGTGCTGCATTTACGTCGTAATCGCGGATGGTAATTATTTTTCCACCCAAAGCCGACTGTCGTGCGGAGGTTGTTAACCCTAAAAATTGATAGACCGCCTGCCCTCCTATTTGTCCGAAAGCTACAGCTTGAAAAAGCAGAAAAAATAAGCAAGCGTTTTTAGTCATATCAATTGTTCAATCCGTTAAAAACAGTAGATAAATCAACACTTTTTGTGCAAACTATCCGTAGTATAACGAAGTTGCGAAGATATTATTTTTGCGTGAAGCTCCGCGACAAATCTATAAACATAGCTACCAACAAATTCTGTGCAACATCGAATCGAATTCTTTAGAACAGCATTATCTTTCTACTAACCGACTAGCTATAAATCAGATTTTTAGGATTCTTTACTTTTTTGTCGGTTACGGCCAAGGCTACGACTTCGTGCATTTCTTTTACGTAGTGAAAATTCAGTCCCGCCAAATACGTCTGATTGATCTCATCCACATCTTGCTTGTTATCGATACAAAGAATAATGTCTTTAATGTTTGCTCGCTTGGCTGCTAAGATTTTTTCTTTAATACCTCCCACAGGCAACACTTTTCCACGAAGTGTTATTTCGCCAGTCATTGCCAGGCTTTTCATCACTTTTTGTTGTGTAAATACCGAAACCATCGACGTTAGCATGGCAATACCTGCACTTGGTCCGTCTTTGGGTGTAGCGCCTTCTGGGACGTGTATATGAATGTTATTTTGAGACAATACTTCCGGATTGATTCCCAAAATTTGCGCGTTCGATTTAATGAACTCCAAGGCAATTGTTGCCGATTCTTTCATCACCGAGCCCAAATTTCCTGTCATCGTTAATTTTCCATTTCCTTTCGTTACTAACGATTCAATGAAGAGAATATCGCCGCCAACGCTGGTCCACGCCAAGCCCGTTACCACACCTGCGGTATCGTTATCCTCCGCTTTGCTACGCTCTAAACGCGGTGCTCCGAGCGCTTTTACGATGTCTTCGTCGGTAATTTTTTGATTGTACGGCTCTTCCATAGCAATTGATTTTGCCGCAGAACGAATTACCTGTGCAATCTTATTTTCCAAGCCACGAACACCCGATTCGCGAGTGTAGCCTTCTACAATTTTTTCGATTTGCTTTTTGCCAATCGTGAGTTGCTTACTTGTCAATCCGTGTGCCGCCAACTGTTTTGGAAACAAATGCCGTTTCGCGATTTCGATTTTTTCTTCGATCGTGTAACCCGACATCTTGATGATTTCCATACGATCGCGCAAGGCGGGTTGTATGGTTTGTAAGGTGTTGGATGTGGCAATGAACATGACTTTCGATAGGTCGTAACCCAATTCAACAAAATTGTCGTAAAACTCACTGTTTTGTTCCGGATCGAGTACTTCGAGTAAAGCCGACGATGGGTCGCCTTGGTGGCTATTCGATAATTTATCGATTTCATCGAGCACAAATACGGGGTTGGATGTTCCCGCCTTTTTCAAACTTTGAATGATCCGACCAGGCATTGCGCCAATGTACGTTTTTCGATGACCGCGAATTTCGGCCTCGTCGCGCAAACCACCTAACGAAATGCGCACATATTGCCTACCTAAGGCCTGTGCAATCGACTTTCCGATCGAGGTTTTTCCCACACCTGGAGGTCCGGTTAAACACAGTATCGGCGATTTCATATCGTTACGCAATTTCAATACTGCGAGATGTTCGATGACGCGCTTTTTAACGTCCTCTAATCCAAAGTGTTCTTTATCGAGAATTTTCTGCGCCGCGTGTAGGTCGAATTTATCTTGAGAAAATTCGTTCCAAGGCAATTCGATTAGTAATTCGAGATAGTTTCGTTGAATACCGAAATCGGGTGATTGCGGATTCATGCGTTGCAAGCGGTTAAGCTCTTTTTCGAAGTGCACAGCCGTTTTTTCGTCCCACTTTTTCTCGCGGGCTTTGTTGCGCATTTCTTCGATTTCCTTGTCGTGTGCGCCTCCGCCCAATTCTTCCTGTATGGTTTTGAGTTGCTGATGCAGAAAGTACTCGCGCTGTTGCTGATCCATGTCGGAACGCACTTTGCTTTGAATATCGTTTCGAAGTTCGAGACGTTGGTACTCGAGATTTAGAAAGCGCAGCGTTTCGAAAGCGCGTTCTTTTAGGTCGTTTATAACCAAAAGTTGTTGCTTTTCTTTAACGGTCAGGTTCATGTTTGACGAAATGAAATTGACCAAGAACGATTGCGATTCGATATTTTTTATGGCGAAAGTAGCTTCGGTTGGAATGCTTGGACTTTCGAGTATGATTTGCGTAGCTAATTCCCGCAACGAATCGATTAAAGCCGAAAATTCTTTATCGCCTTTTTTGGGTTTGGTTTCCGGATATTCTTTGATGGTAGCCATCATGTACGGATTATCCTGCGTAATGGCGTCGATTTCAAAGCGCTTTTTTCCTTGCAGGATTACAGTTACGTTACCGTCGGGCATACGTAGAACACGCAAAATTCGGGCTACAGTTCCAATTTTATGGATGTCGGCCGGTGCCGGATCGTCGTCGTCTTCGTTAATTTGACTAACAACACCTATGACTTTTCCGTTAGCATTTGCGTCGTTAATGAGTTTTATGGATTTATCGCGTCCGGCGGTAATAGGAATAACTACGCCGGGAAACAATACGGTGTTTCGCAAAGGAAGAATAGGAACTTCGGCCGGAAGTACTTCTCTGGACATTTCTTCTTCATCTTCGGGAGAAAGCAGCGGAATCAATTCGGATTGCGAATCGAGATCGCTCAGTGACAAATTGTCAATACTTAAGATTTTGTGATTTGGCATATAAAAATAACGTCATTTTGTCAGCGATTGTTAAGGAACGAAAATTCGCAAGAAACAATCGGAGGCTTATAATATTGATTTAGTGTTAACTATCGAATATCTATCGATGTTTTCATTGCGAAAAGGGCAATGATTGTGCCAATTTACGACGATTTTTTGGAAACGACTGCCCAGCCCGGATTGAAGCGAAAAACCCGTAAAGCCAAAACGCCTGTTTTGCCGAAGGCAGTGGCGACCGAAGGAAGCCTGCTGCTGCACGGGGCAAAACAAGCGTTTTTGCTGCGGCTTTGTAGCGTAAAGCCGGAATAGCTGCCAAAAATTAATCGGTATTATCGATGTAAGTGACGTTGTTGAAGACACCTTCGGTTACGTCCATGGAACCAACTATGGCTCCGGTAAGATCCATTTTAAAGAGTTTAATTTGGAACGTACCCGAAATTTTATTTGCAACAACATCGTGGGAGGAAATTGTAATATTTCCCACAACAGCCGAAGGATTAAATGGATTTATACTACTGAAAACTCCGCTGGGGCTCGTGATTAATGGTGTGTACAAGATAGAAGCTTCGATGCCCGATATTGGGAAGGTAAATGAACTTGCGTTGTCATCGAAATCTAATGCCATTGATTTGTTATCGCCCATGCCAATGATGCGCAAACGCTTAGGCACGGTGGATGATAAGCCGTTTTCTAAGGTAGCAATGACGCTTGAAGCCGTAAAAAGCGATCCATCTAATTTTGCAGAAAAGGTTCCGCTGTTTGGCCCAGTATCGCCGGTTGTGTATGGAATATTGAAAACTCCAGAAGTTAGCGATTTAGGTTGGAACTCGTCGCCCGGATTGTCGACATCGTTTGAGTGAGCAATAAATTCGAAAGTTCCGCTAATCATCTGGGTGTTTTGATTGATGCTTAGAATTTTGAAAACACCGTTTATTTCGGGTCCGTTTGGTGTTTGCTCTAGATTAGTGAAGACAAATGCGACATCGTTTGTTGGTGCGTATGTGGCGAAAACTTCGCTAGAAAACGAGCCTGTTTGAGTAGATGAAATATTGATGGAAATAGTAGCATCGGAGGTATCAGAACCTGCGAAAATTGCTATCTGACCGTTTGAGATGACCGCGGTAGCATCGCTGGATTTGAATAGCTCGCCATCAACGTTTACTTGGAACGACTGTTGCGTTAGATTATCGAGAATTGCGGGATCAATAGGTTCAGTTTCACATCCGAGTAGGGCTACGAGAGCGAAGGTGATAAGCAAAAGCTTTTTCATAAAATTATGCTATAAAATAATAACGCAATATTAAGGAATTAAATTGTTCTTTTTTCTCGGTTTGCGAATGTTAAAATTACGATACCGATGAGGAAAAAGACAATTAAAAATAAGATTGCGTTTTGTACGCGACCGGTTTGATCAGTAACAAAACCGTACATAAACATACCGATTACAATACCTATTTTTTCGGCTACGTCGTAGAAGCTAAAGTAGGACGTAGTATCTTCGGTTTGAGGAAGCAATTTAGAATAGGTGGAGCGCGACAGGGATTGGATTCCGCCCATAACCAAACCAACGAAAGCGGCAACGATATAAAACTCGTTTGGTGTTTTCACGAAATAAACGGCGCTGCAAAGTATCAGCCAAAAAACGTTTATGCCGATAAGCGTGGGTATATTTCCGAATTTTTTGGAAGCACGTGCAGTGAGGACCGCTCCGACAACTGCAATTAATTGAATGAGAAGAATTGTAGTGATTAAACCGAATGTACGCTTGCTGTCTGATCCCCAATCGATTTCCTTTTCTCCGAAATAGGCCGCAGCAATCATAACCGTTTGAACACCCATAGAATAGACAAAGAAAGCAAGCAAATACTTTTTGAGTTTGTGTTGAGTTTGCAATTGTTGCCACACTTTTCGAAGCTCTTTAAAACCTGAAAAAACAACCGATTTGATAAGCTTTTTATCATTGGAAAAGTCTGGTAATTTTCGATATGAAATTTGTGCGAAGCCCAACCACCAAAAACCAACCAATAAAAACGATACACGCATGGCGGCCAATTCGTTTTCAAAGCCAAAAATATCGTACTTTAAAACCATAAACAAGTTGAGCAACAATAAGATAACGCTGCCTATATAACCTAAAGAATATCCTTTTGCACTGATTTTATCCTGCTGCGATTCGAGCGCTATGTCGGGTAAATACGAGTTGTAAAAAACTAAACTACCCCAAAAGCCAACAAGTGCCAACATGTACGTAAACAGTCCCAAGTAAACGTGTTCAAGCGAAAAAAAATAGAGCAACATACACGAAACTGAACCGATAAAACAAAACAATTTTAGGAAGAACTTTTTATTTCCGAGATAATCGGCAATACCCGACAAAATGGGAGAAATGAGCGCTACAATGAGAAATCCTATCGCGGTAACGTAAGAGATAACCGACTCGGATTTGACTACTTGTCCGCCTATTTCAATCCCATCTTTATGCGCAAGTCGGAACAACGCACCATAAAACAAAGGAAAGATGGAAGAAGTGATAACTAGCGAATAAACAGAATTTGCCCAATCGTAAAACGCCCAAGCATTAAGAACTGATTTCGAACCTTTTTCAAATGACATTTTCAATGGTTTTATCATCTATACTTACGTTTAGCGCGGTCGAAATTTCGGTCGCAGTATTGTGCGCATAGCTGTGATTTTCTGTGGAATATACTCGTATAATTTGATTGTCGAAAGATACTTGCACTAACAAATCGTTAATTTTATGTTCACTGCGATTTGCCATATTTTTAGCTGATTCGATAATCACTTTTTCTACGTTTACTAGCGTATGCCACTTTCCGAAATGAAAGTTTGAAATGGCAATGGTTTTGCGATAGCGCTTTTTAGCCACATCGAGTTGAACACCTTCGGTAGTAAGTAATACCCCGGCAATTGCAATATACAGAATGGATCTCCAACTAAAACCTTCGCTTAAGCGCAGAAAAAAGTTAACGAACAATAAAATTGCTAGTACGTTTGTAATGCCGTGCTTAGGTTTTGTATATGTATAAATCATACCTACGATTTTGACAAGTTGCTTTTTCTGTAACCGTAAAGGAAATAAATCACCAATCCGATTAACAACCAAATTCCAAACCAGGTCCAATTTGTTGCCGACATACCCGTAAGCAGGTAACAACATGAAAGTAAGCCCAATAGTGGAATTAACGATAAATTTTTAGTGAAGGCAATAGGCATCATAACAACCGTAAATAACAAGAAAACTACCATCGGAATTTTCGTATCGGCTGCTTCTGCTAGATTAAACGTATCGGCGTAAAAATCGGGAAGCAGCAGTTGTAAACCGATTAGTACGGCGATCATAAAAATCGGGTAAATATACTTGGAGTTGATGTATGGAATTTTGAATTTTCCGGCACGTGCTTCGAGTTCTTCTTTGCTTTGTGGCGAAAGCATTAACACGCCGCCGCACACAAGTACGAAAGCAAACAAAGTTCCGATACTAGTAAAATCGAGTACAAAATTCTCGTCGGTAAAGAAAATCGGCACTCCTACCACCAAACCAGTAATTAAGGTCGCAAATCCTGGTGTTTTATGTTTGGGATGTACTTCGGCAAATTTTTTCGGCATTAAGCCATCGCGCGACATGGTCATCCAAATGCGCGGTTGCCCCATTTGGAATACAAGCATTACGCTAGTCATCGCTACTACAGCGGCAATTGAAACGATAAATAACATCCATTTAACGCCTTTGAGTGCAAAAATTTCCGCGAGTGGATCGCTCACACCTAGTTGAGTGTAGCTTACCATCCCAGTAATAACCAATGCTAAAATGATATAAATAATGGTGCATGCCACCAGCGAATAAATCATACCTCGTGGTAAATCGCGTTGCGGATTTTTACTTTCTTCAGCTAAAGTCGAAACGGCATCAAAACCGATATAAGCAAAGAAAACTGCCGAAACGCCAGCCATAACGCCACCAAAACCGTTAGGCATAAAAGGTGTCCAATTGTCGATGTCGATATACCAGGCGCCTACGATAATTACCAAAACAATTATGGCCAACTTAATGTATACCATCAAATTGCTGAAGTTCTTGGATTCTTTAGTACCAATATATACCAAAGCCGTAATAATAACATTGATGACTACAGCCGGTAAATCGAAAATGATGCGCAAGCCACCAATAATGGGAGCGGTGTTCCATGCGGTAAGCCCCTCACCTACCTTATTTTCGGTGAACGCTAAATGTGCGGCATGGTAATTTATGGTTAAGTATTCCGGAATATGAAGTCCGAAACTACTCAATAAATTAGTGAAGTATCCGCTCCACGAAAATGCGATATAAATATTACCAATGGAATATTCCATCAGTAAAGCCCAGCCGATAATCCACGCGAAAAGTTCTCCAAAAGATACGTACGCGTAAGTATATGCCGATCCAGACACGGGAACTCGACTTGCAAATTCCGCGTAGCACATCGCTGTAAAGCCACACGCAATAGCGCAAATAACGTACAGCAAAACAACACCCGGGCCACCGCTAAAGCACGCATTTCCAATGGCACTAAAGGTTCCACCGCCTATAATGGCCGCGATTCCGAAGAAGGTTAAGTCTTTAACAGTTAAAACACGATTTAAGCCGCTGTGGTGCGAATCGTCGGTATTATCTTGTGCTGCTGCGAGCGGTTTCTTTCGAAATAAAGACTTAAAAGACATCGATTTTGGTTTACGGTTAGAAAACAAATATAGCTAAATACCTCTGTTTGTCAGATAATTTTTGGAAGTCCGCGTTAAGCCTGTAACCAATTGATTATGTGATTTAAATAGCTATTTGTATTCTCAACTACCTCACTTTAAAGCGTTGAAATCTGTGCACGTTTTACCCAAAAATCGTGTTTCATTCATAAAGTATTTATTTTTAAATTGTTCGGTAGCTAGCGAAATCGTTTCTTTTTAGTTTATAGCTAAACCTTATAGCTACATAATTTTATATCATAAACATCTATATTGAAAAGCAATAAACGCCGTACTTTTGCCATAGAAAATTAAACCATCATTTATATGTCATTAGTAGGTAAAAAATTTCCAAGTTTAGCAGTTGATGCGATCTCTTTCATGGGTGATAACATGAAGATCAACGTTTTCGAAGAAGCGGTAAACAACAACAAGAAAGTATTGTTATTCTGGTATCCAAAGGATTTTACATTTGTATGTCCTACTGAATTACATGCATTTCAAGCTGCTTTGCAAGAATTTGAGTCGCGCAACACTACTGTAATTGGTGCGTCTTGCGATACCAACGAAGTTCACTTTGCGTGGTTGAATACATCGAAAGAAAACGGCGGTATCGAAGGAGTTACTTATCCAATTTTGGCCGACACTGCGCGCAACTTGTCAAGCATTTTAGGTATACTCGATAT
Organism: Flavobacterium sp.; assembly: GCF_027490375.1. Classification (GTDB taxonomy): domain Bacteria; phylum Bacteroidota; class Bacteroidia; order Flavobacteriales; family Flavobacteriaceae; genus Flavobacterium. Next base: position 14,071 of record NZ_JAIXYH010000048.1, on the reverse strand, counting down.
CGAATCTAGCGAATACAACGAAGAAGTTGATTCAGTAATCATCGAAGGTTCAAACGTAACGTTCCGTGCAACTTACTTGATCGACGAAACTGGAAAAGTATTCCACGAATCGGTTAACGATATGCCTGTAGGAAGAAATGTAAAAGAGTATTTACGTTTAATAGACGCTTACGCACACGTTCAAAAATTCGGAGAAGTTTGTCCGGCAAACTGGGAAGAAGGCAAAGAAGCGATGCACGCGACTCGTGAAGGCGTTGCGTCATATTTAAGTCACTAATCATGTTAGTAGAATTAACAGCAGATAATTTATCCGAACTAGTTGCACAGAATTCGAAAGTCGTTGTGCAATACTCGGCGAGCTGGTGCGGAAACTGTCGCATCATGAAACCGAAGTTCAAAGTGATGTCGGAACAGCACACCGACAAAGTTTTTGCGATCGTGGATGCCGAGAAGTTTCCCGAAAGCCGAAAACTAGCAAACGTTTCTAATTTACCCACTTTTGCCACTTTCGTAGATGGCAAATTGGTTGATCAGATTCAAACCAATAAAGTAGAAGGATTGACGAACTTAGTTAATGAAATTTCGGTTGCCTCATGAAACTACCCGTCATAAAACACCTGACACAATTTATTGAAGATAACGATCGCGATTACGTCGTAGAAGCAATCGAAGTTTTGGAGAACCTAACAGAAGTTCCGAGTTTAAAAGACGAAGAACTCGATGTAATTGGAGAACTGATTTCCAATATGTACGGCGCTTTAGAAGTAGATGCTTTGGTTAAATCTGGCGTTGATCGCAAAGAAGCTTTAAATAGCTTCATGAGTCGAGTACTCGGCTCGATCGATAAATAATTTTGGAGTTTTTAGATTTTAGATTTTTTTTCAGAAATGCCTCGAATTCGTTCGGGGCTTTTTTGTTTTGAGCGCGAACATAATTTCTTACGTTTTGTTTTGTAATCGACTCACGCGCTCAATTTCTTTGCGAAGTTCTTGCTGGTCGTAGTCGCTCGTATCTTCAAGTGCCAGAGCTAAATCGGTGAAAGATATTTTTTTCAACAAATAATAATGAATCAAGGTGTATTTAATTGGATACATGTCGTATTGCGCGATGATTTCAAAATTTCTCTTAAGAAAATCACCCGAATGAAAAACTAATTTTAGCGTATTTGCCGTGCCTGTTGAAAGTTTAGGATTAAGAATATGTCGATCATTATTCATTAATTTTCCATAATAATCGCTGACCTGTAACTCTATTCGCTTTATGGATTCCAGTTCATATCGTTCTTCTTCAACTTCAATAAAATCATTTTCAAAAATTATAAACCCCGATAAAATACCTTTGAGCTTCTCGACTTCGAAAAACGACATTACCAGAACGTATAAACCCAAAAAAAACCAAATTACAATCACAAAAGTCATGATTTAACGCCAGTAATATCCCCAGTCTTGCGAATTAGCAAACAAGGGTAAAACTACAACTGAGCCTAAAAAAACAACTTTATTGTTTGTCCATCGAAAACCTGGTTTCGGATAAAATACGGCAAACTTCATTAATTTTAAATTGCGACTGTGTTTTTTATTTAAACAGCTGGTCCATTCCTGGTATCATCGGCATATCTACTTTCGCAACTTCTTCCAATACTTTAGATTCGTGGGCTTTCGCCACAGCAAGTGCCTTGTTTAAAGTAACTACCAGCAAATCTTCTACAATTTCTTTGTCTGCTAAAAGATCTTCTGAAATAGAAATATTTTTAATCAATCCGTTGCCAGTAACTACTACTTGTAAAGCACCATCGGCAGCAACCTCCGAAACTTCGAACAATTTTAAATCGGCTTTCGCCTTTTCCATTCTATCTTGGGTTTCTTTCAATTTACCCATCATTCCCATTAAATCGCCAAACATAATCGTTAATTTTAAAGGGCAAATGTACTAAATTGCAGCAGTCTTAATCGCACACTATGCAACAAGAACTTTCAATCAGCTGCTTATTTTTGATAAGCTGTTTTACATCCAATTTTGCACAAGAAAACAAACCCATAAAAATGAGTCAACCGCCTGTAGCTAAAGAAATTCCATTTACTTTAGAAAAACACAACGACGTCCGAATCGACCCGTACTATTGGTTAAACGACCGAGAAAATCCAGAAGTAATCGATTATTTAAATAAAGAAAACGCGTACTTCGAAAATGAAACAGCGCACACAAAAGACTTCCAAGCACGTCTTTTCGAAGAAATGAAATCGCGCATCAAAGAAGACGACCAGTCGGTTCCTTACAAATTTAACGGCTACTACTACATTACGCGCACTGAAAAAGGAAAGAACTATCCGATTTATGCTCGTAAAAAGGAATCGTTAACTGCCGCTGAAGAAATTCTGTTCGACTGTAATCAAATGGCCGAAGGTTACTCGTACTTTTCGTTATCCGGCGTAAGTATTTCACCCGACAATAAATACGCGGCTTTTTGTTTAGATGTGGTTGGCCGACGTATATACACACTCCGAATCAAAAATTTAGAAACGGGAGAAATTTTACCCGACGAAATCAAAAACGTAAATCCGGAAGTCGTCTGGGCAGCCGATTCTAAGACATTATTCTACACGACAAAAGACAGCGTTACTTTACGTTCAGATAAAATTTGGAAATACGTGCGCGGAAGTCAAACCGATTCTGCTGCACTTATTTACGAAGAAAAAGACGAAACTTTCGATGTAAGTATCGAAAAATCAAAGTCTAAAGAGTTCATTTACATCATTTCTTCCAGCACCTTAACTACCGAGTATCGTTTGCTTCGCGCAGATAATCCAGATGGAAAATTCAAAATCTTCCAGAAACGCAAACGAGGTGTCGAATACTCGATTTCACATTATAACAATATTTTTTATATTCTTACCAATAAAGATAAAGCAACCAACTTTAAACTGATGATGTGTTCGGTAGATGAGACCGGATCATATTATTGGAAAGAATTTATTGCACACCGAAATAATGTGCTTCTCGAAGGCATCGATGTATTTAAAGACTTCTTGGTAATTTCGGAACGCTCGAACGGATTAACACAAATTCGTGTTTTAGGACTGACAAAAAAAGCCGATTATTATCTACCATTCAAATCGGAAACTTATTCGGCATACACGACAACAAACATCGATTTCGACACGCCGTTACTGCGCTACAGTTATCAATCGATGCTTACACCGCCTTCAGTAATCGAATTTAACATGGAAACAAAACAAAGTAACGTGCTCAAAGAGCAAGAAGTGCAAGGCGGAAAGTTCGATAAAAACAACTACATCGAAGAACGTGTTTGGGCTACCGCAACCGACGGAACTCAGGTACCTATTTCGATGGTTTACGCTAAAAATCTGAAAAAAGACGGCTCCAACCCTACTTTACTATACGCGTACGGCTCGTATGGCGTCACGCTAGATCCGTATTTTTCAACGGTTCGACTCAGTTTACTCGATCGCGGATTTATCTACGCCATTGCGCACATCCGTGGAGGCGAAGATTTAGGTAGAGAATGGTACGAAAACGGAAAGTTACTCAAGAAGAAAAATACTTTTACCGATTTTATCGCGTGTAGTAATTTTTTGATAACGCAAAAATATACTTCACCACAACACCTCTATGCCGAAGGTGGTAGCGCCGGCGGATTACTCATGGGAGCAATCGTGAATATGGCTGGGGAATTGTATAACGGAGTAATCGCACAAGTTCCTTTTGTTGACGTGGTAACAACCATGCTAGACGACTCGATTCCATTGACAACAGGAGAATACGACGAATGGGGAAATCCGAATAAAAAGAAGTATTACGATTACATGAAATCGTACTCGCCGTACGACAATGTTTCTGCAAAGGCATACCCAAATATGTTGATTACAACTGGACTTCACGATTCGCAAGTTCAGTACTTTGAACCAGCGAAATGGGTTGCCAAATTAAGAAAATTGAAAACCAATCAAAACAAGTTATACTTTTACACCAACATGGATGCAGGACACGGTGGAGCCTCTGGAAGATACGAAGCACTTAAAGAGGTTGCTCGAGAATTCGCATTTTTGTTAGATTTAGAAGGAATAAGAAATTAGGATAAATAATTTTGCTACATTTGCAGATGTTTTCAAGACTGGTTTTTTGACATGATTTCCGGTTATTTTGAATTATAATTTATGAAAGAAGACATAAAAGCTTACGATAACGTATTGAGTTTAATAGGAAACACCCCACTTATTAAGCTGAATAAATTAACAAAGTCTTTTACAGGTAATTTTTACGCAAAGGTCGAAGCTTTTAACCCCGGTCATTCTACCAAAGATCGCATCGCCCTTTATATTATCGAGGAAGCCGAACGACAAGGAATACTTTCGCCAGGTGATACGATAATTGAAACTACCTCGGGAAATACAGGCTTTAGTTTGGCGATGGTTTCCATCATCAAAGGGTATAACTGTATACTAGCCGTTTCCTCAAAATCGTCTCGCGATAAAATCGATATGTTGCGAAGCCTCGGTGCCAAAGTTTACGTTTGCCCCGCACACGTATCTGCCGACGACGAGCGCTCATACTATAACGTCGCTAAACGCCTACACCAAGAAACTAAAGGAAGTATTTATATCAATCAGTACTTCAATCAACTCAACATCGACGCGCATTATAAATCTACTGGCCCTGAAATCTGGGAACAAACCAGCGGTAAAATTACGCATCTCGTTGCTTGTAGCGGAACCGGCGGAACCATCTCCGGAGCTGCTAAATTCTTGAAGGAAAAGAACCCAAATATCCGCATTTTAGGTGTCGACGCTTTTGGCTCGGTACTGAAAAAATACCACGAAACGAAAGAACTAGATCCAAACGAAATTTATCCGTACCGCATCGAAGGTCTTGGTAAAAACTTAATCCCAACGGCAACTGATTTCGATTCTATCGATCATTTCATGAAAGTAACCGATGAGGAAAGTGCACACATGACCCGCGAAATCGCCAAGCAAGAAGGTTTGTTTGTTGGCTATACCAGCGGAGCCGTGATGCAAGCCGTTAAACAATACGCCGAAGAAGGCGAATTCAACGAAAACAGTAACGTAGTTGTAATTTTCCCAGATCACGGATCGCGTTACATGAGCAAAGTGTTCAGCGACGAATGGATGAGCGATCAAGGTTTCTTCGATAGCGTAAATGCCGAAGAAGTTCAGAAGATAGAATTTATAAAGTAACTTTCTACCAAAAATTTCAAAGTCACAACTATGTGGCTTTTTTTTGATGATAAAGTTGCTTAGATTAGTTTTGAATCTTGACTAAAATTGTCTCGAGAACCGCAATATCATTAAGTTGTTTATCCGCAGTTAAGCAAGTAAGATGGTAAACAATCGAAGTTTCAGGTAAAATTTAATCCGCCCGTTTCAAATTATCTTTTTTCTTAACTCGCTAGTTTTGGCTTTAATTTTTAAATTCTAAATGCATTACGTTAAGGGATTTTTTGTTACGCTTTTTAGCGTCGTATTTCTTGTGGTTTTTCGATTGGTTTCAATTTTTTTCGGTCGCTTATATTTTAGAGATTTTTTTACGTTTTCCGAAAACCAAGAATTGATTACGATAACGTGGTATCGACTAGGATTTGAAGTATTTATTGAAATACTTTTAACGCTGGTTTCCTTATACCTCTTGCGATTCATAAGAAACTACAGCCAACTGTTTGGCATTCTAATCTTAACTAGTCCGTATATTTTTTTTATTAGTAATCTAGTCTTGAATCTTACATGCTTAAAATTTTTAAATGATATCGAGACGTTTTTCGTCTATACTCTGATAAAGTCGCCTTGTTTTTTTCTATGCGCATGGCTGTGTTACTCCAAAAAGGAGCTGTTTGCCGGATTATCTAAGTTTACGATTATTTGCTATCTGTTAACGATTGCTACGTACCTCATTGTAAAGCTCTTCATTGGCTGGGTACTTTAAGAAATCGAAAACATGGGTTAAAAAATGTTTGCTTTATAAGCCGCTAACGAATGTCCTCACCCATAAAATCAACACTCAACGAATTCACACAATAACGCGTTCCTGTTTCAGTCGGGCCGTCATCAAAAACGTGTCCTAAATGCGAACCACAACTCGCACAAAGAATTTCCGTGCGTATCATGCCATGCGAACGATCCTCCACATAAGCCACCTTACCTGGAATCGACGCATCAAACGACGGCCAGCCGCAATGCGCGTTAAACTTCGATGCGCTTTCAAACAAAGGCGTTTTACAAGCTCCGCAAACATACGTTCCCGATTCAAAATGCAAATTGTACTTGCCACTGTGCGGAAACTCCGTTCCTTTTCCTCTTAAAATTTTGTAGCGCTCGGGGCCCAATTCGGCGAGCCATTCTTGTTCGGTTTTATTTATTGGATAACTCATCGCTGTTTTTTTTCAGGTACAAATGTTATAGAAATCGAATTTGTGCAAAAACGTTTACCTGTTGTGTCGGTCGGTCCGTCGTCGAAAACGTGTCCCAAATGTCCGTCGCACTTCGCACAGGTAACTTCAGTGCGCACCATTCCGAAACTAGTGTCTTGTGTGTATTTCACACTGCCTTTAATCGCTTGATCAAACGAAGGCCATCCGCAATCGCTTTTAAACTTCGAATCCGATGTAAACAAGACATTTCCGCATGCCGCACAAGCGTAATGTCCTTTTTCAAAATGATCAACATACACGCCAGTAAACGGGCGCTCGGTGCCTTTCTCGCGTAAAACCTCGTATTGTTCAGGAGTCAGTACTTTCTGCCATTCAGCGTCGGTTTTTGGCAATTCAGACTTTGCGTCAACTGCTGGCTCTTCTTTTACAGCTGTTTTATTTTGTCCGTTGCAGGCGGTCAGTTGAAACAGCAAAACAAACATTAAAATGAATCTTTTCATAAAAAATCTTTTAGTTATCTATACGTAAAAAATCGGCTATTTGGTTGATAACGTCGGTATCACCTAAAATCTTGCGATGTCCCAAACGCTCGGTAATTAGCAAGGTTCCGTTTTCTAACTTTTCTGCAACAGCGTATGCACAAGTTACCGAAACATCATCGTCTTGCTTATCGTGCACAATCAGCGTTGGCTTTTTTACTTCAGCCGCTGCTACCGAAGCCGATAAATCGTGCATCTTCATCTGGTATTTCTTTTCAAAATAATTTTGCATACGCTTTGCGTAACTTTCGTCGAGTCCGAGCTGCTTCACAAAATCCAATATGATGTCGTAAATAACGTCTCCAGCACCAATCGTTACCAATTTTTCCACTTCCAAACCGCGAACGGCCGCGTTTAAAATCGACATACCGCCCAAAGAATGCCCAACGGCAGCGTAAAAACCACCGAATTCTTTCTGCAACTGCAAAATACTCGCAATAAATTCGATCATTAGCGTCGTTTTCCCGGTCGATCTGCCGTGCGACGGACCATCGAAGCTTACCACTCGAAAACCCATTTTTGTCAAACGTTCAGCAATTTTAAACAGTTGAGTACCGCGACCACTCCAACCGTGCGAAATCAGAATCGTTTGCGAACCGCTTCCGTAAACGTACACTTCGATTTCTTTTTGAATGGCATCTATATAAATACGTTGGTGCGTAGTCTTTCGGTCGTAGTCGAGTTCTCGTTTGGGAATGTCGTGTCGGAGCGGACTAATGAATAATTTCACTGCAAATCGAGTTGCCAATTTCGGTGAAATAACTGCTAATAATTTGGCGGAACGCCTTATGGCTATTGGAATTTTCAATGCAAAAATACGTTTAGTGAAATTCTTTGCTTTTTTCGCAAAACTTCACGCAAGTTACCGCATTATCGAATTTTTGCTAAATTTCCGTGTCATAAAAAAAACACAAAATGCGCAATCAAACCCGAATTATCATTGAAAACGTAAAACCACAACTCGACAACGGGGCATTTGCCATCAAACGCATTGTTGGGCAATACATTCACGTAACCGCTGATGTTTTTGGCGACGGTCACGATTTGATCGAAGTTGCATTAAAATACAAACACGAATCCGATAAAAATTGGTCGGAAGTACGCATGAAACCTACACAAAACGACGGCTATGAAGCTACGTTTCAAGTTGAAAAACAAGGTTTCTACACCTATCAAATCGAAGGTTGGGTCGATTATGCACTCAATTGGCAACACGGAACTGAACGTAAAATTCACGATTCGCAACACGTAAAATCCGAGTTACTCGAAGGCGCCGAATATGTGAAAGCCATTCAAAAACAAGCTACCAAAGAAGAAAAAGCTTATTTAAAAGAAGTCGAAAAGATTTTTAAGTCTGAAAAAGACTATCACGAAGCGATTCAACACGCAATGTCGCCCGAACTAACCGCAATTTTCAAAAAATATCCCGAACGTTTCCTTGCCAATACATCAGCCGAATTACAAGCCTACGTTGATCGTAAGAAAGCTTTGTTCAGTACTTGGTACGAATTTTTTCCGCGTTCAGCGTCACAAGAGCCAGGCAAACACGGAACATTTAAAGATTGCGAACGATTGCTGCCACGTGTCGCCGAAATGGGATTCGACACTTTGTACTTCCCTCCTATTCATCCGATTGGCGAAGTAAACCGTAAAGGAAAAAATAATGCAACGAATGCCGAACCAGGCGATGTGGGTTCTCCTTGGGGCATCGGTTCTCAATACGGCGGTCATAAAGCCACGCACCCCGATTTAGGAACTATCGACGATTTCAAAGCGCTCGTGCAAGCCGCGAAAGTTCTAGGAATCGAAGTAGCCATGGATTACGCCTTGCAAGCAGCTCCCGACCATCCGTGGGTAAAAGAACATAAAGAATGGTTTAAATGGCGTCCGGACGGAACTGTACAGTATGCAGAAAATCCACCAAAGAAATATCAAGATATTCAACCGATTTATTTCGAGTCTGCCGATTGGGAGAATTTGTGGAACGAACTTTTATCGACAGCGCTGTTTTGGATTGAAGAATGCGACATCAAAGTATTCCGCGTGGATAACCCACATACAAAACCGTTCTATTTCTGGGGTTGGTTAATTTCTGAAATTAAGAAAAAACATCCTGATGTATTGTTCCTTTCAGAGGCTTTCACGCGTCCGAAAATCATGAACGAGCTAGCAAAACAAGGGTTTACACAATCGTACACCTACTTTACTTGGCGTAACACCAAACAAGAATTGCAGCAATACGTTGAAGAACTTACTCAAACCGAACAGAAGGAATTTTACCGCCCGAATTTCTGGCCAAATACACCCGATATCAATCCGTTTGGCCTGCAATTTGCCAACGAAAGCAAACATTTACAACGCTATTTCTTAGCTGCTACGTTGAGTTCGAGCGTGGGCATTTACGGTCCGGTTTTCGAATATATGGTCTCCACACCTATGGCAGCCGGCAAAGAAGAATATCTAAATTCCGAAAAATACGAAGTGTATCACTGGGATTGGAACCACAAAAACAAACTGATTATGTTGATCACGCGTTTAAACTTCCTACGTCGTGCACACGAATCGCTACAACAAACCAATAACATTATTTTCTGCGACACAGGAAGCGACAGCGTAATGGCGTACATCAAGTACAACGACAATTTCTCTGATCGCACTTTAATGGTTGTTAGCCTGAACGATCAGTTTCCGATTCAAACCAGCGTGCGCATTCCGATAGAAAAAATCGGAAGTAATCCGTTGCAACTCACCGATCAAATCACAGGAAATACCTATTGGTGGGATAAAGAATGGAATTTTGTTGAGTTGAAACCCGAATTGCCTTTTCATTTGTTTAAAATCGCATAACCATGAGCGAAAGCAAACTCAATCTGGAAGAATATCAAAATCCGTTTGTTTTCAAAACCGACTGGAAAACAGCTTTTGAAGATGCCGAATTTGTCAAAGTATTTTCGTCTGATATTCTCGAAAATTACATCATCAATAAACGTTGGTACGGCGGAAAAGCAAGCACGTTGAAGTATATCGAAGTAGTCGAGCACTTTAAAATAACGAGCAAGAAGAACACGTACTACGGCGTACTGTTAGAGGTTAACTTTAAGGAAGCATTCTACCAGCATTATTTCATGCCTATTTCATTTATGGCCGCCGAAGAATTGGATACCAGCACCATAATCGCGCCCGTAAAAATGAATGGCTTGGAAGGATTTTTAGTTGATGCATTACATCAAGAAGACTTCCGTAAATTACTGTTCGATAGAATTTTAATTGGTAAAGATAAAGAATCGTCTAAGGTTGAATTCCATCGTGGCGAAAAGTTAGAAGAAGCCGCCTACGAATCGTCGCGCTTTATGGGCGTCGAACAATCGAACACCTCGATCATCTTCAATAACAAATTAGTTCTGAAGATTTTTCGACGCATTTACATCAGTACAAATCCAGATTACGAAATCAGTCGTTTTCTTACCGAACGCATGGATTTCAAGAGTTCGCCTGCATACTATGGCTCTATAAGTGTTGGCTTAATTGAAGGCAACATCACCTTAGGACTCATGCAAGAATTAGTTCCAAATCAAGGTGATGCTTGGCAATTTATGCTAGATGAATGCGATCGTATTTTCTCCAATTTAGCGATTCGCAAAATTAAAACTGCAAAGCTTCCAGAGATAGAGCTTTTCAAACGGCTGAAAATCAACGAAGTTCCTCATGAAATCATCGATTGGGCTGGGCTATCCATTTTCCTTCGCATTCACACACTAGCCACACGAACTGCCGAAATGCACATCGCGCTTGGCGGCGATATCCACGATACCGCTTTCACTCCTACCACGTACAACGGCGATTATACCGTTTGGCTCAAAAACCGCCTCACATATCAGTTCCAAAACCGATTAAATATACTAGAGAACAATTTGCACAAACTCGACGGCTTGGCGCTCGAATTGGCCAATCAGTTTCTCGATAACAAAAAGGAAATCCGTAAAGTCTTTTTAGATTTCGATTGGACGAAAATGAAATCGGAACGCATTCGTATTCACGGCGATTACCACTTGGGTCAGGTGTTGGTAAACGGCGAAGACTTCTATTTACTTGATTTTGAAGGCGAACCAGAAAGCACTATTCGCGATCGTAAGGTAAAACAACCGCCGTTGAAAGATGTAGCCGGAATGTTCCGCTCCTTTCATTATGCGATTTATGCAACAATTTTCAACAACAAAGATAAATATCCGTATTCGCAAGAAGAGCTTTTCCAAGCGGGAGAAGTATTGTTTAACTACTTTGTGGGCGTATTTTTGCAAACCTATACCGAAGTAGCGCAAGCGGGTAACTTAAATATTGGCTATAAAAAAGAAATCGACTTCCTTCTAAAATACTGCATACTCGAAAAAGCGGTCTACGAACTGGGTTACGAACTCAACTCGCGTCCGCGTTGGGCTGTGATTCCACTTAGCGGAATTGCTAGTATTATGCATTTTAACAACTAAAAAACTATGAACCAAACACGAGCTTTTTCCCTATTTACAGACTTCGACATCGATTTATTCAAAGCCGGAAAACACTTTCAGTTGTATGAAAAATTGGGAGCACATCCGCTAACTGTCGATGGTGTAGAAGGCGTTTACTTTGCCGTTTGGGCACCAAGTGCACGAACTGTTTCGGTAATTGGCGACTTCAATTATTGGGTTCAAGGAGAAAATCAACTTTTCGTTCGCTGGGATTCATCAGGAATTTGGGAAGGATTCATTCCAAACGTAAAAGCCGGAACACGCTATAAATTCAAAATCCAGTCGCATAACGGACTCATAACCGAAAAAGCCGATCCGTTTGCGTTTTATTGTGAAATGCCACCCAGTACAGCATCCATAATTTGGAAACACAATTACAAGTGGAAAGACGATGCCTGGATGAAAAAACGCGCAAAAGTCAACCAACTTAACCAGCCGTTTTCAGTGTACGAAGTGCATTTGGGCTCGTGGCGCCGACCTGGAGATGGCAGAAAATTCCTGAATTACGAAGAATTAGGCGATCAGCTTGTAGAATACGTGCTCGAAACCGGATTTACGCATGTCGAATTCATGCCGGTTATGGAATATCCGTACGATCCGTCTTGGGGTTATCAATTAGTAGGCTATTTCGCGCCGACGTCGCGATTCGGAAATCCAGACCAATTTGCACTTTTAGTTGATAAATTACACCAAGCAGGTATTGGTGTGATACTCGATTGGGTGCCCTCACACTTTCCCGACGACGCCCACGGTCTCGGTTTTTTCGACGGATCACACCTTTACGAACATCCCGACCGACGAAAAGGATATCATCCCGATTGGAAAAGCTTGGTTTTCAACTACGGACGTAACGAAGTACGCTCGTTTTTAATAAGCAACGCCATTTTCTGGTTACAGCAGTTTCATGTCGACGGACTCCGCGTGGATGCCGTTGCCTCGATGCTCTATCTCGATTATTCCCGAAAAGACGGCGAATGGGAACCCAACATCTATGGCGGACGCGAAAACCTCGAAACCATCAGCTTTTTGAAAGATTTTAACGAAGCCGTATACTCGAATTTCGACGGAGTTCAAACAATAGCCGAAGAAAGTACGTCGTTTCCAATGGTGAGTCGCCCTACTTTTGCCGGCGGTCTCGGCTTTGGTATGAAGTGGATGATGGGCTGGATGCACGACACTCTGCAGTATTTCAAAAAGGAAACCGTGTATCGAAAATACCATCAGAACGATCTTACGTTTTCCATGACGTATGCGTTTTCAGAGAACTTTATGTTGCCGCTTTCGCACGACGAAGTGGTGTACGGAAAGCACTCCATTTTAGGTCGTATGGTTGGCGACGAGTGGCAGCGATTTGCCAATTTGCGCTTGTTGTACGGCTATATGTTTACGCATCCGGGAACAAAATTATTGTTTATGGGCGCCGAGTTCGGACAAAGTTCCGAGTGGAATTTCGAAGGAAGTTTAGACTGGCATTTGCTTCAATTTGGCTACCACAGCGGCATAAAAGCTACCATTACGGCACTAAATAAACTCTACAAGTCGGAGCCAGCACTGCACGAAAAGCAGTTTAGCCCCGAAGGATTTGAGTGGATAAACTATTCCGATCATCAAAATGCGGTTTTGTCGTACATCCGTAAAGGCGAAAATGCTAAGGATGATTTGGTGATTGTCTGCAACATGACTCCTGTAGTCCGCCCTGGTTACCGCATTGGCGTTCCCGCGAAAGGAAAGCTAAAGGAGCTTTTTAATTCCGATCAGTTGGCGTATGGCGGCAGCGGCGTAGTAAACGACAAAGCCATAAAAATCGACGATCAAGCTTGGGACGGTCGCGCACAGTCGGCTTCGGTAAACTTACCACCCTTGGGAGTCGCCGTTTTTAAAATAAGTAAATAAGCTACGGTCGACATAAACATCGAATTCACGTTAATGAGTTTTTGGGCGTCCCGGCGGGTCGTGCCTCCGGCGCCGTCGGGCTATTCGCGGCAATTCAAGTGTGCCGTTTGGGCGTTTTTTCAAGCTGTAAATCGGCTTCTTGGGTCGCCGCTTCACCGCTGCAAAAACTGCCCACGGCGCACCTTCATTTCTGCTGCTATCCCTAACGCAAAACAAACTGTGCCCAGAATTGAGATTCGCCATCCGACGTTCGTTCGTTGGAAAACCTATTCAAGCTTCAATCCGAATAGCTGATTTCGCAACTTTATGTTTCATTATTCCGCCCTAATCCACTTATCGTCGGAGCCTGAGCCTGTCGAAGGCTGAGTGCAAAGACTTTTTTAGTATTAAGACTTCGTTGAGTTCACCACTGCACGTTTCGTTTTGCTCACCTGAAGCCACAATTCGTTGGTGCCTGAGCTTGTCGAAGGATGGTACGGTTTTTTGGTGGCTTGACACGTTCTGTGTTTTCCTCAACGGTAGCATATTGCGCAAAATTCTGTGAGGTTCAGTGTATTCTGTGCGGTTAAAAAGCTGGTACGTGAGCGGGTCGAAGGCAAACATGGTGTCCATTGTGAAAAACTTCGTGGAACATTGTACTCCATCGGTCCGCAAGCTTGTTGAATGCTTAACCGCAAAGAACGCGAAGATTTACGCAAAGTTCGCAAAGACGCTTTTTTAGTATCAGGATT
>NZ_JAIXYH010000065.1 GCF_027490375.1 Flavobacterium sp. | reverse complement strand
TCATCGGTCTTGTATAACTCAATTCCGAAATCAGCAAATTCTTGTAAGAATGTGGCTTGTAGATTTGCTCGGTGATTAGAAAAACTACTTATAAATAGCTGTCGACGGCTGTGAAAATGCCACTATCGGTGTACTGTAAAGCAAAACTGATTAATTAACTCTTAGTAAAGTTAGTTAAATATCACGTACGTTTCGTGGTAACGCCTTTGCGGCCCGAATGGCAGCGAAAAGCCTTTTGATAAATGGGGCAAACAAAAGTGCATTGGGCGTGGCGACCTAAGAAGCCGCGGCCAACGCTTACTTTTGTGCCCGATTTGAAAAAGCTTGCAGCGAACAGCCGGAAATGCCGCCCAAATAAAAAACCACAGCTACACTATTGCGGCTGTGGTTTGGCTCTGCTAGAAAATTGGCTGTTTGCGAAGCTCGGAATTACATGGCTTTTTCGAGCCTTTGCCAATTACTCTTTACTTTTTGGAGCTGTTTTCGATGAATTCGGTTAGCTCATCGGTTGATGATGAGAAGCTAAATACGTCGTTTACCTGATAGTAATTGTCTTTATCGACACAGCTTGCGTATGCCGACTTAGCGAAATCTAGTTTATTTTGCTCGAACGAAAAGATGTTGATGAGTTCGATGATTTGTGCCGTCGACAAGCACTGAGCTGCAGCGATTTGTTTAGCTACTTTCAATTGAGAATCGGCAAACGATTGTTTTTCGACCGATTGTTTCGCCTTTTGAAACTCGGTAGCCGACATTTGTACGGTACAATTCTTTGTAGCTTTTGGTGTTGACTTTGGCGTTGGCTTAACTACTTTAGGCTTTTCGGTAGTGTCGATATCTTCTTCCGAACCGATTGTTCGCGATGGCTTAACTGGCGCCGTAGTTTTTGTGGTTACAGTAGTTGTTGTTTTTACACCGCCAACGTTCATATTAACGTTCACATTTTCGTCGGATTCGTTGATTGTGGTCGTTGTATTAACACCGCCAACATTCATGTTCACATTAACGCGATCGTCAGACTCCTCAATAGTTGTGGTAACACCTACGCCTACAGTATTTACGTCGACCGTTTGCGTTGTAGTTTCTGTGGTTTTCTTAGGCGTACTTTTTACGGTTTTAGGCAGCGGATTTTCGGTTTCGTGGAATTTAACTACATCGGCTGCTTCGGTTGGTTGTTCGGTATCGTTATCAAAGCTACTTACGCGCAATTTGTATCTCCCTTTTTTATCTTTTTTGATGTTGTAGGTAACGTTTACTCTTTTTTCGTCGTAGTCTAATAAATAGACATTTTCATTAATTGTTGGTATACTGCTGTCTTCAAAAATGATTTTTAGCAGGTAATTTGGTTTTTTTAAATCGGTTATTTGTACGTTGGTTGATGGCGCATCGTTTTGTCTAACGCCGTCTAAAATTACGTAAAAGCGTTCTCCTTCTTGCGAAAAAGTGGTGATTGTGCTTGTTTGTGCGAAGTAAACTTGCGAGAAAAGCACAAATAGGAATATTAATTTTGTTTTCATTTTATACAGTTTATTGTTGAGTCGGTTTAATTAAATTAGGAATGATGTACGATTGTGGTGCGAAGTTAATCTGGCGTCCGTAGATCATTTTGACGTCGATTAATTGCTTTTTTAAAGTAGGAATTTCATCGGCGTAGTCTAAAATTTTGTCTGCTAAATCGTCGGCGCGATCTTTGTAGGTGCAAACGAGTTTTGTATAGTTATTAGCAGAAACGATTTCTAGATCTCCGCCAAAATTTTTATCGGCTTTCAATTTAGCGCGCAGTGTTCTCAAATCTCGAAAAGTTCCGGAGTTGTAGAATCTGATTTCGTAAGGTGTTCCCGAATTTACCCAACTTCCGATATAGCCGGTAACCATACCGATTAATTTAGAGAAGTTTAGATCGACCGCTTGATTTAAGGCTTGTACTGTATTGGAATTATTACCTGCTTTTGGCAAACTTTCTAGACTGATAGCGCCTAAACCTTCGCCGGTACAGTTATCAAATGCACGAGCTTGGAACGACACCTTTCTACCTTGTGGGATATCGAAAGCGCCTTTAACTTCGGATGTTGTTAACTGGCTAACTAAAATAATAAACTGAGCGTTAGATAAAACGGCTAATTGCTGTGCGTAGCTTAACTGCGCGTTGCTTTCTTGCAACAAGTTACTTCTTTCCGTTTGGAGTGTTTTTAAGCGCGATTGATCCACATAACGGTATGAGCGTTCGGCTAGGAAGCTGTTGATGCGATCAACGGCAATTTGTAAGTCTTTCTTTTCGGTTTCGTTTTGTACGCTGGGATCTACCATAACGAGGAAGCGCACACCACCGATGGTTTTACTGAGTAGTTTAAAATCGGCTTCTAAGCTATTGGTAGTCACTTCGGCTTGTATGGTAACTTCGAAACGATCGGGAAAGGGTACTTCTTTGGTAACGGTGTACCTTTTAATGTAGCCTGATGTATTTGAGGCAATGGCGTCGGAAATAACCATGTAGTTTTCTACTCGAGTTTCCGAACGCAAACTAACACCAACCGCCTGAGAAACGGCATTTCTAAGAGCGTCTTGCAAGGCGTCTGTTTTATTCAAACCACTTCCTTTTGCTTCTACGGCTTGTTGCGAGAAGCCCACACAACTGATTAACAGTACAAGAATGACTTGAATTTTCGCCAATAGAGATTTATTCGTCATCTGTTTAAAATTTCTGATTAATAAATTAGAAAATCAATTTAAACAGCACTGCACCCACGTTTTGCGCCACTCGAGCCACTTTGTTCCAAAAAACACTTTTTGAAGATTTTTCCGGAATTTTAAAAGTGCCTTTACCCGTTTGGATCATATTGATGATATCAGCTCCTTTTTCGTTTCCGTAGGCTTGTAAAATTTCTTTTCCTAACTGCAAGTATTGAGGAAATTTACCGTCTTTCAATCTGAAATACTGTGAAAAATCAAAGAGCACTTTTCCGTTGTCGTCTACTACCATCGGATACATTGAAGGGTCGAATTCGCCTGGATTTTCGACATTAAACACGATGGGTTTTGAACCGTCGACACCTTCTCCGTTATTGGGTTCTTGCTCCAAAAGCGGCGATTTTTCGTAACCGTTTTTTTGTCTAGCTAAGGCTAACGACTCGTCGTCTAGTGTATTTGCAAGGCTTTCTTGTCCGTAAATTGGCATGCGTAAACGAACTTCTACATAGCCGTCTTTAACTTTAGCTTCGCCAATTTGTTGTGCTCCTTTAACAACACCTTCTACACGCGAATAAATATAATCACTAGTGGTAATCATATCTTGAACCGTCGTTTCGCCGATGATCTGCACACCTTTCACGATTTCAAGGAGATTTCGTTGTGCAACAACTACGGCGCCACGAGTAGCCATTAATTTAGCTTGAGCGGCGTTTTTAAATCGTTCGTTATCCATTACTGCCTGCCCCGTAGCTTCAATGTATTGTTGGGTCCAGTTTATGTTTCCGTTGGGTTTAGTTACCACTAAATCTTTTGCCCCTTTAGCAAGATCTTTAACGCTTTCCGAAATTCCTAAATCGCTTTGATTTGGCTGTGCTGTGGTTAGCGCAGCATTTGTCGTTGAAGCCTGACCTTTCCCTGGCTTAATTGACACTTTCGGTGTTGCTGCTGCTTTTTTCGCAGCTCTTTTTTTAGAAACTCTCTGCTCTTTTTTAGTAACTTTTTGAGTCTGTCCATACGTTGTATCCACAGCGAATAGCAACAGGAAAACGAGCAGTGCAGTTAGTAGAAAGTACTTTTTTTTCATAATTTGTGGTGTCAATAATTACTTTAATTTCATTTTTTTAATCTGAATTCTCTTTTTAAAAAGGATTTCTCAAGTAAGTTTTCAAAGTTATGATTTTCAAACAAAAGGAAACGGATTGCGCTTTAAATTTGGTTTAAGAGCCTATTCCTACTTTTTTTAAATCGTGTTACCTAGATTACGAACAATAAAAATGCCTTAATAAAATTTGATTTCAATTTTTTGATTTGCAAATCGTATGGAAAGTTTTCAAGAACTGTACCATTTGAAAATCGTTAACAATAATTAGGCGAATTATCGATTTTATGCAATTAGATAATTGATTTTCAATAGTTTAATTTTTTAACAATTAATGTACTGAATCAAAACTATTTGTAAATGAAACTTAAATTTTGCTTTCAAACAATTGTTTATTGACATGCTTCCGTTTTAATTTGGGTGGAAAAATGAACAAAGTGTGCGTATTCGGCAAAAATGGCTCCGTGATTTTTGAAGAATTGAAGTTTTGAGATAAAGCTTGAAAAGATGCGCTTGAAATTAACAAACGTAATATTGCAATATTACCTCGATTAAGAAACTCATTACTAAATTTTTACGTTAAAAAAATCATGCTTTAAAAAATAACTTTTTTAAAACTGCAGCAAACGTTTGTGCACGTTTGTTGCGGCCCGGATAGCAGCGAAAAGCCTTGCCTAAATCGGGGCGTACAAAAGCAAAAACAGCATAGCGACCAAAGGAAGCTCTTGCGGTTTTTAGCTTTTGCCGACCTGAGTGGGCAAGCTTGCAGCGAATAGCCGGAACTGCCGCCCAAAAAAAGGTCTTCCCGAAACGAGAAGACCTTTTAAACCTAAGTTCGATTAAAAATCTTTGTCAGATTGCTTTAAATCAACAAACTGTGAAATCAGATAGCAATGAAAAGGGATAGTTTCCACGCTAAACATATAAACGGCTGCCTACTTCGTTAGATTTTTTTGCGATACTACAGTATCCCAATAATGTATTCAACCATTTATCTGTTTTCTGACTGCAATTTTTAAATCGAACTCAAGTTTTTCAACAAAACAAATCTAAAAATAGTGAACTAAGCTGTTTTAGCGGTGCGGCGGCGGCGTAACCAGAATTTTGTGGCTTTAACTAGGTAGAACATCACCGGCACCATGACCAGCGTAAGCACGGTGGCGTAGGTTAAACCGAAGATGATGGTCCAGGCTAATGGCCCCCAGAAGATTACGTTATCTCCACCTATGAATACGTGCGGGTTTAGGTCGGTTATGAGCGAGAAGAAATCGAAATTCAACCCGATAGCCAACGGAATTAAACCTAAAACGGCGGTAAGTGCGGTAAGTAAAACTGGGCGTAAACGCGACTTTCCGGACTCGATGATTACCTCTGTAATTACGTTTAAAGGTAAATCGTCGTGAGATTCGACACCGTACTCGGCTACTTTTTCATCGAGCAGCAGAACGAAGAAGTCCATTAACACGATACCGTTTTTCACAACCACTCCCGCGAGCGAGATGATTCCCATCATGGTCATTAAGATCACAAAGTCCATTCCTGCAAAAACGTAGCCGTAGAACACTCCGGAAAAACTGAGCAACACGGTAAACATGATGATGCCTGTTTTGGAAATGGAATTAAACTGCAAGACAATAATGGTTGCGATTCCGAAAAGTGCCAACAACAGCGCTTTAATAAGGAAGGCTTGGTTTTTAGCTTGTTCCTCTTGCTCGCCCGAGAACGAATAGGTAATTCCGTTACCCATTTTGTATTCCGATAACTCGGCTTGGATGGTACGAGTAATACCATCGGCGTTATATCCGGTAAGTACGTTTGAGTAAATCGTCATAACGCGTTTGTAATTGCGGCGTTTGATTTGATTAAACGTTTTGATTTTCTCGGTTTGCGCAATGGCAGAAACGGGCACTTGAACTACTTGTCCGGTTCTTTGATTGGTGAATGTAACGGGCTGATTGAACAACACGCTTTCGTTCTTACGTTGATCTTCTTGCAAACGAACGGTAATGTCGTAATCGTCGTCGCCTTCTTTATATGTTGAAATTTCCTGACCGTAAACGGCACGACGCATGGTAAAACCAACACTTCCGGTAGATGTACCTAAGCTTCCTGCGTTTACACGATCGATGTTTACGCGTAATTCGGGAGATTCTTTGTTAACATCGACTTTTAGTTTTTCGATACCTGGAATATTTTTAGTGTTGATGAATGCAATCATTTTATCGGCTTCGTTCAACATTTCGTCGTAATCGGATCCGGTTAATTGGATCGAAATTGGATAACCCGACGGCGGACCGGCAGCGTCTTTTTCTACGGTAACCGATGCTCCTGGCACCATTTTTACTTTCGAACGAATTTCTTCCATCACCTCGGATGTATTCACGCCGCGACGCAATTTGAACTCTCGGAAGTTGATGGTTACTTTTCCTTTATAAGGCGTCTCGGCCTGTGAACCTGCATCGACATTCGGATTGCTCGCGCCCATACCCACTTGAGAAACTACCGACTCGGCCAACCAGTTTTCGCTTGCGCCCGGATCTTGGTATTTCTTCATAATGTTAATGACTTGCTTTTCAACAAAACGCGTGGCTTTATCGGTTTTCTCAATGTCGGTTCCCTGTGGATATTCCAAATACACGATTACTTGGTTTGGAATGTTGTTTGGAAAGAAGAGCACTTCACGTGGAAAAACTCCTACAAGAATAAACGATAAGATAAGTAAGGCGATAATCCCGAAGAAAGAAACTAATGCTGCTTTCTTGTGTAGAATTTTGTGCAGGAATTTTTGATATCTCACTTCTAATTTTGGGAAGAACGAATGTTGGAAATCTTGCGTCCATTTGAAGATAAAGAAGTGATATGCCCAAATTAAACCAACAGCAATTACCGATAAGTGACCAAAAGCACGCAAAGCTTTAACATCGTACACATGCCCCGGAATTAGGAACAAAAGTGCTGCGATTCCGAAACCAATGGTATAAATTTTCAATGATCGTTTGCTGATGTTGCGGTCTTCGATATCCATAGAACCGCCCGTCATCGCAGCATTGATAACCATCGCCACAAAAAGCGAAGCGCCAAGTACTACCGATAAGGTCATCGGGAAATAGAACATAAACTTACCTAGCGTTCCGGGCCACAAACCTAGCGGGAAAAAAGCTGCCAAGGTTGTTGCTGTAGACGAGATAACCGGCCAAGCAATTTCACCGATACCAATCTTTGATGCCGGAATACGTGCCATACCTTTTTTCATGTTGGCAAAAACGTTGTCGACTACCACAATACCGTCGTCGACCAACATACCCAGACCCATAACCAAGGCGAAAAGCACCATGGTATTTAAGGTAACTCCAAACGCATCGAGAATAGCAAAGGCCATAAGCATCGACAGCGGAATGGCAGCTCCAACGAACAACGAGTTTCTCAATCCCATGGTAAACATCAATACAATCATTACCAGAATGATCCCGAAAATAATGTGGTTGGAAAGCTCGTCTACTTGGTGTTCCACGCGCGACGATTGGTCGTTTGTGGTCGTAATCTCTAAATCTTTCGGAAGGACGTTTTCTTGAGCGTCTTTCAAGATTTCTTTTACTTGATCGATGGCAGAGATCATGTTTTGTGCCGAACGTTTTTTCACGTTAAGCATCACCACTTCTTCACCCGATTCACGGGCATAGGTAGTTTTCTCTTTTTCTTTGAAAGCAATTTTAGCAATGTCTTTTAGATATACCGTTCCGTTAAACGATTTAACGATAATATTTTCTAATTCAACCGGTTGCTTGATTTCGCCAACTACGCGAATGTTGTTTCGAACCCCTTGTGTGGTAAGGTTTCCGCCGGAAATTGTCATGTTTTCCGACTGTACAGCGCGCTGAATATCGTCGAAGCTAACTTTCGCAGCCGTCATTTTATACACGTCTACAGCAATTTCAACCTCACGGTCATCGACGCCTAGAATGTCGACCTGTTTTACTTCTGGGATGTCTTCAATTTCATCTTCCAGATACTCCCCAAACTTCTTTAATTGTTGGGTGGTGTAATTTCCTTTAAGATTGATGTTTAAAATCGGAACTTCTTCAGAAATATTCAAATCGAACACACTCGGCTCTACTTTACTGCCGTTATCGAGGTTTGGCCAATCGCTGTCTGCTTTGGCGAGGTCAACCTTGTCTTTAACGCGTGTTTTTGCTTCTTCGTTGGGAACTTTCTCGTTAAACTCGGCGATAATCATGCCGTAATCTTGGTACGAACTGGATGTAACTTTAGTAACGCCGCTGATGTTCTTAATCTCGTCTTCCAAAGGTTTTACAACGAGTTTCTCTACGTCTTCAGCGCTGTTTCCAGGGAACACCGAAGAGATGTATATTTTGTTTTCGATGATTTCAGGAAAATCTTCCCGAGGCATCGTGATGTAGGCTATGGTTCCCGCCAATACGATAATGAATGTGATGATGTAAACGGTTACACGATTATCGACAGCCCAACTCGATATGCCAAATTCTTTTTTCTGGTGACTCATACGTCTAAGTTGTTAGAGGAGCTTATTAAAATGTTAGTTTCATGCCTTCGGAAATGTTCGAGGCGCCTTCAGTGACTACTTTTTGATCGGCGGTTAAACCGGAAATGATTTCAGTTACGTTTCCAGCCGATTGGCCTACTTCCACAAATACGCGCTTAGCAATTCCGGAATTTCCTGAAACTTTATCGGCAATGAACACGTATTTTTTACCGTCTGCATCGTCAAGAACTACGTTTGATGGAACTACAATCGCCGATTTATTGGTGTAATCGATAATACGCAGTTTCGCTACTTGATTCGGACGTAACATATTGTCGTTCGGAAGCGCGATCTCTACACCAAAACTTCTGTTTTCTGGATTTACGCTGTTTGCAATCTGGCGTACTTTTCCTGAATAGGTTTTTCCAGTTCCTTCGATGGTGATATCGACAGGCGTTCCCACTTTGATTTTTCCTACATAAATTTCCGGAACTGTAGTGTTTACGTACATTTTACCCAAGTTCACGATACGCATTAAACCTTGCGGACTAGCGGCAACAACTTCGCCTTTTTCTACAAAAACCTCATCGATAGTTCCGCTGAATGGCGCTCTAATTACCGTTTTTGCGAGTTGTGCACGAGCTTGATTTAAACTCTTTTGCGCACTTACCATTTGCGTTTGTGCGTTTAAGAATTGGATTTCAGAACCAATACGCTTGTCCCATAAATTTTTCTGACGCTCGTAAGTTGTTTTAGCTAAGGCGTACTGACTCTCCAAAGCTGCGATTCCTTCGCTTGCGCCGCCATCGTCTACGCGACCTACAATCTGACCTTTAGAAACGCGTTGTCCGGCTTTCACGTTCAAAGAAACCAAAACACCCGGAACTTCAGGCTGTACCAGTACGTTCTCTTGAGTAGTTACGTTTCCTTGCAATTCGATGTAGTGCTTGAAAATGGTGTCTTGAACAGCAGAAACTTCTACGAGCGACTCCGACACTTTCTTCTCCAAAGAACTCAATGCCGCATCGAGTTTTGTGATTTCAGCTTGTAAGGCTGCGCGCTTATTTTTAATGGCATCGACATTTTTAGATGCAATGATATCTTCTGTTGAATTTGAATTACCACCGCCACAGGCGACTAGTAATACGGTTAGTGACCAAAGGATTATTTGTTTTTTCATAACGGTACGGATGTGATGGGTTTAGTTTGATGAGATTACGCGCTCCAAAGCAGAACGCTTATTGATGATATCGGACATGGTTTGCAAAAACGCTTGCTGCGCCGAATACAACTGCTTTTGAGCGTCGTTGTAATCGAAAGAAGTCGACAAGCCTTCTACGAATTTTACTTGTTGTTTGCGTTCGATGCGTTCGGCTAAATCAAGCGATTTTTTAGCTGTTTGAAATTCTTCCACAGCCAAATCAAAATCGCTTTTTGCTTTTGCAAACTGAACTTGTAGCGCTTGTTCCGTGGCAATTAATTGCGTTTTTGCTTGCTCGATGGCAATTTTAGCTTGTTGTGTTCTCGACGAACGTGCAAACGAAGAGAAAATCGGAATATTTAAGCTGGCACCTACAAAAGAGTAGTTCAACCAACGTTGTTGCCGATCTAAAAACGTAAACCTATCGCTAAACGCATTGTATCCAAAGTTCAAATTGGCTGATAGGCTCGGAAGCGCTTTACTGCGCTCTAATTTGTATTCCAACTGGCGTTGCTCGTTGAGGTTTTCCAATATTTTGTAATCGATGTTTTGTTTTACATCAAAATTGGTTGCATTCAAAGACGTAGCTACACTTTCGGTTGCCAACTGATCGAGCGTTTGCGTTAGCGTAAGCTGATCTTGAATTTCTAAACCTAATTCGTATTTAAGCATGTTGTAACTAATTTTTCGCAAACGAGTTACGTTGTTTAAGTTGCTTTGGATGCTGGCCAGAGTAAGTTGCAATTGCTCTACGTTTTCTTCTTCAATCAGGCCGTTTTTAAAAGTTTCTTGCGTGTCTGAAAGCAGCTTTTCAACTAATTGCTTGTTGCGTTGCAAAATCTTGATACTCTCGTCGGTTAAAACTGCCGAACCGTAAGCGTTAATTATGGTTTCACGCACATCGGCATCGGTTTTTTGCTTGGCATTTTGGTAGTATTTCAAATACGTTTTAGAGGCTTGAAGTGCTACGATGTACGAACCGTCGAATAAGAGTTGCGACAAGGTTGAACGGGCAATTGCCGATTGTTTGGTTCCGAAGGCAATCTCAGTAAATTCGCCAGGCTGACCTCCAAAAAATTCTGCTGGAACCACCGATTTCTGAATCTCGATGTTGTATTGATAGTCGATTCCCGCGTTAATTTGCGGCAAACCAGCCGCGGTTGTTTCCCATTTTTTCTTTCGGGAAATTTCGATATCGCGTCCTGCATTAATGACTTTTGCGTTGTGCTCCAGCGCATGCGCAATGGCCTCTGTCAGGTTAAAATTGTAGCTCTTCGGTTGACTTTCGGTTCCGCCTTGAGCGAAAATTCCGGAAGCATACAACAGCGTCACTACGGGTATTAGGTACTTCATTTTGGTTAAATATTTGGAATTGATAGATATGATTCGAGTTCTGAGATGCCTTTTGGCGTACCAATAGCGCGGGTATGATATTCCAGCATGTACAATTCGCGCTGCCAAGCTTCTCTTTCCAAGGGAGAAGTCTCGTTGATGTGGAACATCAGGGTGTAATAAAAATCAATGCATTCGGTTACGTTGATGTCGGCACGATAATACCCGCGTTCGATACCTTTTTCAAGATTGTGCTGCACAAAGTGTTTACACTGGGTAAACTGTACTTGTAAAATGTGCTGATAAATCTCTGGGTAAAACTTCCGCAATTGGTACACGGGCGATGCTTCAGCAATATGAAACATCTCTTTAAACATGTTTCTAATTTCAAAGTTTTCTTTAATCGGATTGTAATCTTTGGCAATAACGTCGTGCATCATCGACATGATTTTACCGTGTATTAGGGTTACACTGTCGGAAACCAAATCCTCTTTATTCGAAAAATACTTGTAAATCGTTTTTTTAGAAATCGACATGTCGGCGGCAATATCGTCCATCGTCACACTCTTAAAGCCCATCTTAAAGAAAAGCTCGGTGGCACGTTCTACTATTTTGTCCTTCATCGTCAAAAATTTCGACAAAGGTATCTTGGAAACTTTTAATACTAAAATAGTTTCCTTAGTTTTTACAATTTTTTAACACTGAATTAAAAATACGGTGCTAAAAAATTGTTTTTCAATAGTTTAGGTTAATTTTTCGCTTTCGCGGAAGGGAAAAATCGCTGCCATAACGAAAGGTTTACAAGAAACAAGTTGCTTAAATTTAGCGGGAATGCCCTACTTTAGCGGAAAAAGATACATGCTGTCTGAATACAAAATTTCTTTTGAAGAAGCCTTATTGAACCAATTCGCAGCGCGCGAGCCAAGAGGATTATACGAGCCGATTGATTACATTTTACAAGACGGCGGAAAGCGCCTGAGACCTATTTTGGTTTTGATGGGATCGCAGTTTTATTCAGGCGATTATAAAAGAGCTTTATCGGCAGCAAAAGCTGTGGAAATCTTTCACAATTTCACCTTGCTCCACGACGATATTATGGATGCGGCGCCTTTGCGACGTGGCCGACAAACCGTTCACGAAAAGTGGGATACCAATACCGCCATACTTTCCGGCGATGCCATGCTCATTTTGGCATATCAGCAACTCGAAGAATACGAGCCTAGTTTACAAGTTTCGTTATTTCGACTGTTTTCAAAAACAGCATTAGAAGTTTGCGAAGGACAGCAATGGGATGTTGAATTCGAATTGCGTTCGGACGTAACGATACCCGAATATTTGCAGATGATTACTTACAAAACTGCTGTTTTAGTGGCTTGTGCGTTTAAAATGGGTGCTTTAATTGGTGGCGCTTCGGCAGAACAAGCGCAATTGCTCTATGATTTCGGATTGAATTTGGGCATCGCATTTCAAATTCAAGACGATTATCTCGACGCTTTCGGAAATCCGGAAACCTTCGGCAAACAAGTAGGTGGCGACATTATCGAAAACAAAAAAACCTATCTCTACCTTCTCGCAAAACAAAGTGATAATCAAACGCTAGTCGATGAACTCGAACAATGGTTTAGCGGGCAACCCCAAGATCCAACAGAAAAAATAGCCCGTGTGAAACACATTTTTCAAGAAACAAATGCGGCTGCACAGACACAAAAAGCGATTGAAAAGTATACCGACGATGCTTTAAAAACAATCAAACAATTAGCCGTCTCTGAAGATAACCAAAAAGTTCTTCGTGCTTTTGCACTTAATTTAATGCAACGGGACTCGTAATCTAGATTTCAGATAATTGGTATTTATTCCTCAAATCCCATGAAAAACCGCTTCGCGCAGCGGAATATTATCTGGAATACGACCCACGTTTTGCAATTTGATATGCGCTAGTTTTTGTGCGGCTTTGGTGCAATCGGGTAAGGAGTAGCCGGATAAATACGCGAAAATAAATCCCGACCAAAACGCATCGCCCGCTCCCGTCGTATCTTTTACAGCTTCGATAGGTAACGCTGGCTTAGAAAATGTTTCGCCATTTGCTGCCGAAACGCTCACACCATCGGCTCCTTTTGTCAAGCAGATAATTTTAGCACCCGAATTGTGGAAAAAAGAAAAGATCTCACTCTCCGATTTATGTGTTCCGAAAAAGCGATAACAATCGTCGTTACTGATTTTTAGCAAGGCTCCGTGCGACAAGTAACTGCGAATAATTTGATGTGCTTCGAGTAGGTCGGGCCATATTTTCGAAGCGTAATTTAAATCGATACTCAAAAGTGCTCCCGCAGCTTTAGCGGCAGCCGCTCGATTGAGAATAGCCTCGCGAGCCGGATTTTTGCTCAGAGCAAAGCAGGTGGTATGAAATACTTGGCAATTTTGCACCAATTCATCGGGAAATTGCGAGGTTAGAATCTGGCAATCGGCTTCGCGGAACGGAATAAACTCGGGCGTTTCAGTAGATCGCGAGATAAAGATAACCGAAGTAGGATGCTCCATCGTTTGACGAATGTACCGGCAATCAACCTGATTACTTTTTAATTTATCGATAATGTAGGTGCCCAAACCGTCTTGCCCGCAAGTTGCCACTAAAGCAACCGATTTCCCCAGGCGTTGCAGGTTTACGGCCACATTAGTTGGCGAACCGCCCAAATAGCGGTGGTAATCTTTTGTATGTGCAATGGGTTGCAATTCGTGGCCGATAAAGTCGACCAAAATTTCGCCTGCGCAAATGAT
The DNA here is from genome assembly GCF_027490375.1 of Flavobacterium sp. Taxonomy (GTDB): domain Bacteria; phylum Bacteroidota; class Bacteroidia; order Flavobacteriales; family Flavobacteriaceae; genus Flavobacterium. The sequence continues at coordinate 22,453 of NZ_JAIXYH010000065.1, read as the reverse complement.
ATCAGCTTTTAAAACTTCCATGAAAGTTCTTGATTTAAAGATTGGGTTAAGAGCACTTGTCCGGCTGCACTCCACGCGCAGTAGCGAGTTCCTTTAGGTTCGGCTGTAAGAGAATGATGGTGTTCGTAAAAACCATTCTCACCTAACGAATTCGCTTCGTTAACGGCCTTCAAGAGAGTTGTAGCCTCTGCCACTTTGCCGTGTTGTGCCAAAGCAACGCCTGCAAAACCGTTTACCATACACCAGCTTCCCGCATTGTGATACTCATAAGCGGCATTCCGAAATTCGTACTTGTGGTTTTCCGACAAAAGTCGATACTCGGCATCCGTTTCAAAAACCGGTGGCCAGAACGCCGGAACAAGTTTCGTTTTGGTTTCTTGCGTTAAACTACTCACGAAATCGGCCATTTTCTCGGCTCTATTGTTAGGTACTAAATCGGTAAATAGCAATATGGCCGTTCCGAAGGCATCAAAATAATTTTTATAACCGGCCGGGCTAAAACATGCCGGCACGTATTCCTGTGTAGTTACCATTGAAAAGGTGCGTGGATGCAAAGATTTTGCTTCATCGAGCTGAATGAAATTGTCGTAAATTTTAGTTCGAATTTGCGCTATTTTCGATTTCAGATCAGCAGCGGGCTGTAGCTGTTGTAAGGCGCTCAGGCCCCACAAACGCAATACTTGATCGAACAGCACATAACCTTCCACGATGTACTCGTCGGCCCAATTCCCCGAAAGGGGTACATACAACAAACCTCCTGTATTGTATTCCCAAGTATCTAGAAGTCGCAATGCCTTTTGAATGATAGCTTGGGTTTCTGCTAAAAATGCCCAATCGTTCGTTTGTTGAACATACAAAGCCAAGCCGAGCAAGTACCAACAAGTGGTGTCGGTTCTCCCCACTAAGCCGCCGTAACTAATCTTTGGTTGGCCGTCGGAGAAATAAACGTTAGAAGGAATGATTCCCAAATCGTGTTGAAAATCTCCCAGCGTTTGCAAGGTTTTTTTAAAAGTGGCAATTAAAGTTTGATCTTTTGATGCCAGCGCTGCTAAACCACACACCACGCCATCACGTGCCCAAACGCGTCGGTAGTTATCTTTGTTTTCGCTGCTGGCTAAAAAACCAATATCGCTGCTGCAGCGGTGAAGTACCGCAATCGCGTTGCGATAGCCTTTTTGCAATTGCTCGTCGTTAATCAACCACTTCATTTTTATTCTTTACGGTAATTAATAAGGTGAAAAGAGCTCCCAGCACTAAGAAAACTCCCGCGAGAGTAATCACATTAGACGGATTGGTTCCGAGTAAATCGTACACGAAATACTGCATGGAAAAAATTTGAATAATCATCGGTATTACAATGAACATATTAAAAATGCCCATGTAAACGCCGCGTTTTTTTGCAGGAATAGAACCTGCGAGTAATTGGTACGGCATGGCGAGCATGGATGCCCAAGCAATACCCAAACCTAATGCATACAGATAAATTGTACTGATGACAATGTCTGATCCAACCGGATTCGGTATGGTGAGCAGCACTGTGGTATTGTCGAGATACGGCATGGCAATCAAACTCAAACCGCCGAGCAACAATGCGATGAAATGAACGCCTTTGGCACCAATCTTCAGCGCAAGCGGAATTAAAGCAAACGCCGCTACAAAACAAATGATGTTGTATGTGCCGTTTAAGTTTCCGGTGAGTAATTGTGCTTGAGAAAAACCGACCGCATTGTGATTGGTGGTTTTAAAGACATTCTGTGCCAGCGCCGAGGTGATAAACTCCCAATAACAAAACATGGCATACCAAGTAAAAAACTTCACTGGAATGAGCTGTTTCATTGTTAAAGGCATGGTTTTCATTGCTTCCACAATTTCGTGCCAAACGCTGGAGATAAGATTGTGCTTGGCTTTTTGAGCTTGAATTTCTTGCCATTCTTCTTCGGTTGGCGGATACTCCTTGGTCGTTGAAACCGAAAGCAGCACTGAAACAATGGCGGCAACCGCACCGATAAAGAAGGCATAGTAGGTGTAAATCGGAATACCGTTTTCGGCTTTGTCGCTAATAGAAAGTATTCCCAACATTACTAAAATAGCAGGCGTAAAATTGGCAAGCGTGATTCCTAAACCTGCGAAAAAGCTTTGCATGAGAAACCCAATGGCGTGCTGATCTTTAGGAAGTTTATCGGCTACAAATGCACGATAGGGTTCCATGGCAATATTGTTGGCGGCATCTAAAATCCACAATAAACCTGCAGCCATCCATAAAGCAGAAGAAAACGGCATAGCTATAAGCGCTATACTCGAAACTACAGCACCGATAAGAAAATACGGTTTTCTTCTTCCAAATTTTAGCGACCAGGTATTGTCGCTCATCGCACCAATAATGGGTTGAATAATCAAACCAGTAACCGGACCTGCTAACCACAGCATAGGCAACGAGGCTTCGTCGGCTCCCAGATACTTATAAATGGCGCTCATATTGCTTTGCTGCAATCCGAAGCTGAATTGAATTCCGAAAAAGCCGAAATTCATATTCCAAATTTGCCAGAAAGACATTTTAGGTTTGTTACTCATAACACGCTTTTTTTAATAAAGGTTCCCGTAACTTGGGAAAGAAACGGGAACCATGAACTAAACAAAATATGAAAAAAAATTAAAATCTGTAAGTAATAGCTGCACTTACTGAGCGGCCCGGCAACGGACGTGCACGAACTATGTTTGTGGTGTTCTCGGTAATGCTACCTTCTTCAGCCTCTGTAATTGCTAAAGTATCGAAGATATTGTTTGCAGCTAAATTCAACGATAATCCCTTTGTTAAACCGAACTCAACAAATCCGTTTACAATTAAGAAACCGTTCATAACCAACTGGTTGTCATCTTGTGCATATGCTTTGGTTTGTCCGATGAAGCTCAACCCAATGATGTCTGATTTCTTATCAGAGAAATTAAACGTAGGTAAAACGCTGTACATGAAACGCGGTTGACGACGTGGATCGTTACCATCGTTTACTCCTGATACAACTTCTGCTTTAGTGTAAGTTCCGTTGAAACGAAGATTTAACTTTTCAGTTGGATTGTAACCCGCCTCAATTTCTAGACCCATCGAACGATAATCGTTTTCAATGATGCTGTTCGTTGTTGCTTCAAAGCCGCCTTCTTCTGTAGTTTCACTGTAAAATAAGGTTCCGAAAACGTAACCGTTGCTGAATTTTTGCTTGTATCCAACTTCCGCCTGACTAAGCATGTCTTTGGCATTAATTTCGTCGCCATTCATATAGTTCAAACCAGAAAATAAGATACGATCCGCTTTTGCAGAACCTCCAAGGCTGTAACGAGCAAATACCGATTGCTTGTCCGTGATTAAGTAGTTACCACCGATTGTATATGACAAATAATCGTAATCGTAGTTTACAGTAGTCGGATTTGCAGTGTCGATTGCAAATACATTTTGCTCTGGTGCCGAAATCACACCGTCGTTATTCATATCGCGCTCGGTGGCTACTCCTCCTGCAAAGTTTCCTGTTACTACTCCTCTATCGTAACGCAAACCCCCTTCTAAGTTAAACTGTTCAGTTACATCAAAAGACACATTCATATATGGTGCTGAAACATTGTACTGTGTATCGTAATTGCGAGCCAAATTACCCCAAAATGGTGTTCCATAGGCGTACAAACCGTTTTCAGACAACGCATTTCCACCTGCATCTAATACATCGATTAATCGTGCGTTGTTGTCGTTCACTTCCATCAAATAGCTATTCCATGTCCAAGACATTGAGATGTTTTGAATCGACTTAAAGTAACCTGCTGTTAACGAAAGTCCTGTTCCTTCGATTTTCTTGCTGATACGTAAGTCGTTCATAAAGTTATCGAAGTTATTTAGCTGTGTATCGAACATGTGGATACGTGAAACGAGTTGTGAACCCGAAACGGCCTGAGCATTGTTATCGGCATACGCTAGTGTTGAACCAGCACCGAATGTCGCAGCGATATCAGTTGCTGTAGCTACCTGAGCCGGGAATGGCGCGATAAAACCTCCTGAATTTTTTGAGAAACGTCCGTTTTCTGTAACTTTCCAACCTTCACCTATTTCAAAAGTAGCGTTAACTCCGATTGATTTAGATACGGGATTCATACCATCGGCAACATCTCTTCTTTGAATGTTCCCATTTCTATCTAAGCTCACATTGTGCTTCAAGTAAATGCTTTGCAAAGCTCCTGTTGTCGCGTCGTAGTTTGGAGCATCACCCCAGTTAGGATCAGCGTTGGTTCCCGAAACTTCGATAGGCATAGGCATGTATGCTGCTGCACGATCGTTTAAGAATTTGGTATATACCGTAACCGATCCGCGCTCAAATTCTTTTGTAATGTTGAATTTAAATTGACCACCGTTGTTAGCATTAAAGTTGGGAGATCGCACGCCTTCACCGGTTCTGTAAAAACCACCTGCGTGGAAGTACAAACCGTCGGCTATTTTTCCACCGTATTCAATATCTGTTCTAAAGTTATCGTAATCTACACCAAAGCTGGTAGTCATCGACCCACCTTCTGTTTTACCCGTTTTGCTGATGAAGTTGATGATACCACCGGGAGAGTTAGAAGCTAACGTAGATGCCGAACCACCGCGAATGGCTTCGATACGCGCAATGTTAGCGTCGAATCGCGTGAAGATATCTGCTGTAGCGAAAGCAATATCGCCGTACATCAATACAGGTAAGCCATCTTCTTGAAGTTGTAGATATTTAGAACCGCCTGAAGAAATCGGCACACCGCGAACGGCAATATTAGCGTTACCTTCACCACCCGACGATTCACTTCGAATACCCGGAATAGTTCTAAAAATTTCCGCTGTAGTTCTTGGCGCACCTTGTTCTACTTGCTTTGCATCGATAGAGGTAATGGAAACGCTAGATTTAATTTTAGAACGCGGATTAACCACACCGGTTACCACGACATCTTCAAGCGTTGTCGATTCCTCTTCTAAAACAAAACTAAGTTCTGTTTTGCTTGTTGCAGTTATAGCTTGCGAAGCTGTTTTGTATCCAACGAACGATACCGATACGGTATAGCTTTGTCCGCTTTGTAAGGATAGGGAAAAATTACCGTCGACATCGGTTGCAGTTCCAGCAGTACCGGCTGTTACGCTTGCTCCCGGAACGGGTAATCCCTGAGCATCTTTAACAGTACCTTTTACAGCGACACTTTGCCCAAATACGGCAACAGAAGCCAGCAGAAAAAACAGCAGGCTGCTCTGTTTGAGAAATTGTGTAATTTTTGTCATTTTCGGAAAAGTTTTGGTTTATTAAGAAATTTTTTGTTTGATAATTGCCGAAATTAAAATTACAATCTTATATTTTTGATGATTTATAACCGAAAACGTTTTCGAAATGACCGAAAACGTTTTCGGATTCTGAAACCAGGTATGAAAGACACTACTTTAAAAGAACTTGCCGAAACTTTAGGCATTTCGGTTACTACCGTTTCCAAAGCGCTAAAAGGCTACGCCGACGTGAGCCCAAAAACACGGGAAGCCGTATTAAAACTAGCCGAAGAACTACATTTTACACCCAATGCCTTTGCCGTAAACCTCCGCAAACAAGAGTCGAAAACCATTGGTGTTATTATACCCGAAATTGTACACCACTTCTTTTCAAAAGTACTCAACGGCATACTCGACGAAGCCGCAAAACACGGCTACCTCGCCATCGTACTGCAATCAGGTGAATCGGTAGAATTAGAACGAAAACAAGTCGACCTACTCATCAACAAACGGGTCGACGGCATTCTGATTTCACTATCCAACGACAGCAACGACGAGGCGCATCTTAAAGAAATCATACGTCGGAATATTCCATTGGTTCAATTCGATAAAATTTCAAAACTCATTCCCAGTACTAAAGTAGTAATCAACGATCGGCAAGCGGCTTTCGAAGCTACCGAACATTTGATTTTAAAAGGATGCAAAAAAATTGCGCACATACGCGGACCCGTAAATCCGCAAGGTGCCATAGATCGTTGGATGGGATACAAACTGGCGTTAGAAAAACACGGCATTGCCTATAATCCGAAATTAGTTTACACCTGCACGTACGTAACTTTTGAGGAAGGACGTGAATTCGCGAAACAAATTCTGACCGATCATCCCGACGTTGAAGGCATCTTCGCCATAACCGATTTGGTAGCGGTTGGCGTGATTTCGTACTTTAACGAACACGGCATTAAAGTTCCCGAGAACGTGGCACTCATTGGTTTCAGCAACTGGTTTATGTCACAAGTAATTACCCCGCAACTCAGTTCCATCGATCAACCGGGCGAAGAAATGGGCGCATTGGCTTTCAATTGTTTGCTGGAAGAAATCGAGGCACGAAAAGCAAACAAACCGTACGATTTAAAAACGATATCACTAACTACAAGTGTGGTTGAAAGACAATCGTCGCAATTTAAAGGCAGTTAGTAAACCCTTGATTTAATTTTCGAAGTTTTTGGGCGCGCCGGCAAACGAGTCGTCGCTGCGCAAAAGAGTTTCACGCCGTCACGTGTTCCGCTAAATCTTTTTTGCAACCTTTTAGTGGAAATTCCGTAGCGCAAAAAAGGATATCGCTCCACCCGTTCGCGCGGAGAAGATGCGAAAAAATAGAAAGAAGCGAAAGAAGCGAAAGAAGCGAAAAAATAGAAAAAAGGTAAAGAAGTGAAAAAGAAAAAAAGGTATTCGACAAGCTCAGACAACGACCATACGAAAGTTAGGGAGGGAAAACGATACGTAAAGTGGTGAACGTTGCAAAGTCTATTCCGATAGCTATCGGAACTCGTGTCTATCCCGATGGCTATCGGGACTAGCTTCTAAAAAATAGCACAATGTTCCACAAAGTTTTTCACAAAGTACACAATGTTTGTTTTCAGAAATCTCATACAGCGTCGATTCGCGGGCTTGGGAGGGAAAACGATACGTAAAGTGGTAAACTCATCGAGTCTAACTTCTATCCCGATAGCCATCGGGACTAGCTTCTATCATCTAAGAAAAGGAGCACAATGTTCCACAAAGTTTTTCACAAAGTACGCAATGTTTGTCTTCGAAAATCTCATAAAGCGACGATTCGCGGGTTTGGGTGGGTGAAAGATACGTAAAGTGGTGAACGTCGCAATTCCGATAGCTATCGGAACTAGCTTCTATCCCGATAGCCATCGGGACTAGTTTCTAGCCTCTAAAATACGATACATTCAACAGTCAATTCATCGATTCTCATCGCCACCACAATTAGCTTCTAAAAAAATACGCGAACAAATGGCATGAGCGGACTTCCGTTTGGTGAACGGTCGCGGTCAAATAATACGTCATACCGGACACCTAAAGTAACATTGCCGTTGGTATATCCGACGCCTAAAAACAGAGCCGTATCCCAAAACTGCTCGTCGGGCTGCAACACATCTTCGTACGTATAGGTATAATACGTTTGATTGAGTTCGGCAGAAATCTGAACCACAGAGGTCGGAGAAAATAATCCGAGCAGCGACATCCCGTAATTTTGCGCTTTAAACAAGTTACGCTCCCGAATATACCCCGCATTTAAACCAACACCTGCGGCAAAATATTGGTTGAAAGAATATGCAGCTTGGGGCGACACCGAAATCGATGTAAACTCGGAACCAATTGCCAAACCGGCGCCGCCACCAAATTGTACGCGATCCCAAAATTCGACCTCAGATTCAGGCAAATCTTGCTTCTGACCAAAGCTCAAAACGCAGAAAAAAATCGCAATAAGCAGTGTACGTTTCTGAAGCAATTTCGAATTCTTCACTTTTAAGATAATTTTATGCCATAAAAGTAAAGTATCGCAGTCAATTACCGCATAAAGACGTACTTTTGCACAACATTTTTTAACAATAGTGATTGTTCCCAAATTATGGATAGGTTTTCATTCTTAAATGCTGCACACACCGCTTTCTTTGGCGATTTATACGAACAATATCTTCAAAACCCCGATAGCGTTGAGCCTAGTTGGAGAAGTTTCCTTCAAGGTTTCGACTTCGGATTAAGCTCCGCCGGCAACGAGCAAACTGTTGAAAAAATAGTTTACGCCGCGGCAAACGAAGATGTTTCGGCCATTTCAGATAAGCTTCAAAAAGAATTCAACGTTCTTAAACTCATCGATGCGTATCGCACACGTGGACACTTATTCACCCGAACCAATCCCGTTCGCGAACGCAGAACCTATTCGCCAACACTCGCACTTGAAAACTACGGCCTTTCAAACGCCGACTTAGACACTGTTTTCGATGCAGCGAAAGCCATAAAAATTGCACCTTGCCCGTTGCGTGAAATCATCGGACACCTCGATAACATCTATTGCAAATCGATAGGTGTGGAATACATGTATATCCGAAATCCGGAAGTCATTCAATGGATTCAAGATAAAATTGGTTACAACGACAACCAACCTAAATTTGATACCGATCAGAAAAAACACATACTTGCCAAATTAAACGAAGCCGTTTCTTTTGAAAACTTTTTGCATACCAAATATGTGGGTCAGAAACGTTTCTCACTAGAAGGCTGCGAATCGGTAATTCCTGGCTTAGACGCACTTATTGAAGCTGCCGCAGAAAAAGGTGTAGAACAATTCGTTATGGGAATGGCACACCGCGGCCGACTAAATGTATTGGCGAACATCTTTGGAAAACCAACCCAGGATATTTTCTCGGAATTCGACGGAAAAGACTACGACGATGATGCGCTTTTCGACGGCGATGTGAAGTACCACCTCGGACTTACCTCCGACCGCCAAACCAAATCCGGAAAAAGCATTAACATCAACCTAGCACCCAACCCTTCGCACCTCGAAACTGTTGGCGCGGTAATCGAAGGTATAGCGCGTGCTAAACAAGATCGTTACTACTCCGACGACAACAAAAAAGTATTGCCCATTGCGCTTCACGGAGATGCAGCCGTTGCCGGACAAGGTATTGTTTACGAAATCGTACAAATGGCACAACTCGACGGCTATAAAACCGGCGGAACCATTCACGTAGTAATCAATAACCAAGTTGGCTTCACTACCAATTATTTGGATGCGCGTAGCTCAACCTACTGCACCGATGTGGCTAAAGTAACACTGTCGCCCGTACTTCACGTGAATGCCGACGATACCGAAGCCGTAGTTCACGCCATGTTATTTGCGCTTGATTACCGAATGACCTTTGGAAGCGACGTTTTTATCGATGTTCTCGGATACCGTAAATACGGACACAACGAAGGCGATGAACCTCGATTCACACAACCAAAGTTGTATAAAATTATTGCAAAACATAAAAATCCGCGCGACATCTACGCCGAACAGCTAATTGCCACCGGGCTTATCGACAGTAGTTTTGTAAAAAGCTTAGAAGAGCAATACAAGGCCGTTTTAGAAGAAAATCTGGAAGCTTCACGCAAGAAAGATTTGACCATCATTACGCCCTTCATGCAAAACGAATGGGAAGGCTTTAAGCAAGCAAATCAGGCGGAAATGCTCGAAGTTGTAGATACCACGTACAACCGAGAATCGCTCCGACAAGTAGCCGAAGTAATTACCGATTTGCCTGCCGATAAAAAATTCATCAGCAAGATTTCGAAATTATTTACCGACCGTAAAAACATGATCGCTAACGACAAGCTCGATTGGGCAATGGGCGAATTACTGGCTTACGCTACTTTAAATACCGAAGGTTTCGACGTGCGCATTTCCGGACAAGACGTGGAACGCGGAACATTCTCGCACCGCCACGCCGTTGTAAAAGTAGAAGACTCCGAAGAAGAAGTAATGCCGTTACACCAATTAGGCGATGCGGCAAAAGGCACATTCAGAATTTACAACTCACTGTTGTCTGAATACGGCGTAGTAGGTTTCGATTACGGTTACGCACTTGCAAGTCCGAAAACACTGACCATTTGGGAAGCACAATTCGGCGATTTCAGCAACGGCGCGCAGATTATGATCGACCAATACATTTCGGCAGCCGAAGATAAATGGAACAACCAAAACGGACTCGTAATGCTCCTGCCTCACGGATACGAAGGTCAAGGTGCCGAACACTCCTCAGCACGTATGGAACGCTACTTACAAATGTGCGCCAACGAAAACATGTATGTCGCTGATTGTACTACACCGGCAAACTTTTACCACTTGTTGCGCCGACAAATGAAAACGTCGTTCCGCAAACCATTAATCGTATTTACACCTAAGAGTTTACTCAGACATCCTTCAGTAGTTTCGTCTTTAGATGAATTGGCAAACGGTCGTTTCCAAGAAGTAATCGACGATCCAAATGCAGATAAATCAAAAGTGAAATCGCTGGTTTTCTGTACCGGAAAATTCTACTACGATTTAGTTGCCGAGCGCGAAGCTTTGGGAAGAACCGATGTAGCATTGGTACGTATCGAACAATTATTCCCGCTTGCCACCGAGCAATTAAAAGAAATTATCGCGTCGTATCCAAATGCCGACGATTACGTTTGGGCACAGGAAGAACCGAAAAACATGGGTGCTTACAGTTTTATGTTGATGCATTTCAACTGGATTAAACTCCGATTGGCCTCGCTAAAAGCATACAGCGCACCTGCTGCCGGTAGCTACGCACGTTCCAAAAAACGTCATGCAGCAGCTATCGCCATGGTTTTCGACAAGAATTTATTTAGCTAAATTTATCCCAGATATCATTATTAAAATTTGAAGAGTAACGCAATGAGCAATATCCTAGAAATGAAAGTGCCCTCTCCGGGCGAATCAATCACCGAAGTTGAAATTGCAACTTGGTTGGTAAAAGACGGCGACTATGTCGAAAAAGATCAAGCAATTGCCGAAGTGGATTCCGATAAGGCAACACTCGAACTTCCGGCAGAAGCCAGCGGTATTATTACCCTAAAAGCAGCTGAAGGCGACGCCGTAGCAGTGGGCGCCGTAGTTTGTTTGATCGACACCTCAGCAGCTAAACCAGCAGCCGGAGCAGCAACTGAAGCGCCTAAAGCCGAAGCTCCAAAGGCAGAAGCACCAAAGGCAGAAGCGCCAAAAGCAGAAACGCTCGCAACTCCAGCCGCAGCTGCACCAACATACGCCGCAGGAACGCCATCGCCAGCAGCTCGTAAAATCATCGATGAGCGTCAACTTGACCCAACTGCTATCAAAGGCACCGGAAAAGACGGACGTATTACAAAAGACGATGCCGTAAACGCGCCAGCCAGCATGGGAACGCCAACCGGAGGAAACCGCAGCTCATCGCGAACCAAATTATCTATGTTGCGCCGTAAGGTTGCCGAGCGTTTGGTGGCCGCTAAAAACGAAACCGCCATGCTTACCACGTTTAACGAGGTAAACATGACGCCAATAAACATCATTCGCAACCAATACAAAGACGCATTTAAGGCTAAACACGGCGGATTAAGCCTCGGCTATATGTCGTTTTTTACAAAGGCGGTTGTTCGCGCATTGCAATTGTACCCAGATGTAAATTCGATGATCGACGGAAACGATAAAATTTCATACGATTTCTGCGATATTTCAGTTGCCGTTAGCGGACCAAAAGGTTTGATGGTTCCTGTAGTTCGCAACGCCGAAAACCTAACGTTTAGAGGTGTAGAAGCCGAAATTAAGCGCTTGGCTTTACGCGCTCGCGACGGGCAAATTACCGTAGACGATATGACCGGAGGAACGTTTACCATTTCAAACGGCGGCGTTTTCGGAAGCATGCTTAGCACGCCCATCATCAACCCACCGCAATCGGGTATTTTAGGTATGCACAACATCATCGAGCGCCCGATTGCTGTAAACGGAAAAGTCGAAATTCACCCGATGATGTACGTGGCGCTGTCGTACGATCACCGCATTATCGACGGCCGCGAGTCGGTTGGTTTCTTGGTAGCTGTTAAAGAAGCACTCGAAAATCCGCTCGAATTATTAATGAACGGCGACGCTCAGAAAGCCCTCGAATTATAAAAAGAAGTTAGTTTTTATACAGAAACCGATACTGAAAAGTGTCGGTTTTTTTATTAAACTGAGTTCGATATAAAAATCGAAGTTAGAAATCATTTAAATAGTTGATTACAAGGCGTATTTTCTTTGGGATACCGAGGTATCGCAAAAAAATACAACGACGTAAGCGACTGTTTAAATGATTAGCGATAAAAAATAATGCATCGTAATTATTAGTTGCCAATATAAAGTTTTCATCTCAAGCGATCTAACAAAGGTTTTTATGTCGAACTCAGGTTATTAGAGCGTGCCGGCAGATGCGCTGTTGCGTCATCGAAAATAGTGCACCGCCGTCAGGCCATTCGCTGCAACGTTTTTGCACTTTTGGGCATTGGCTGCGCCGCAAACGTGCTTCCGCTGGTCGCAGTTTCCGTCGTGCCACTGCTCCAAAACAGCTGCAAACGGTTTCCGCTGCTGTCCTTCACGCAGGGAATACGTTATGATAAAATTTTTATAACTTAGACGCGATTAACAACAATATTTTGCCTCTTTTTCAACATAAATTACAACGATCTAATAAGTTAAAAACACTTCTCTGTTTTTTGCTTTTTACACAACTAAATGTTTTTTGTCAAACATTTATTGTACTAGATCAAGATACACACGAGCTTATTGAAGAAGTTAACTACACCCTTTTATTTCGTGGTGATACGGTTTCAAAAGGAATCACAAAATTGAACGAGTTTACAACTTTAGACTCCTCTAAGCCATACGATTCTCTATTCTTATCAAAGTTCGATTACGAAGATCTTATCGTACCAAAATCAAAAATTGATACTTTAATTTATCTAAATAAGAGGATGCTGTTTTTAGACGAAGTTGTAATCAGCAACAAGCGAGATAACACAATTCGCTTTGGTGAATTAAACAGATTTGTTAAGAGCCGGAGTGCCAGAATTTCAGACTCGATTTATGGCGGAATACTATTTACTAATCCCCACAGCAAAACAATTGCGGTTCGTAAAGTTGATTTTTTTATAGACAAAGCCGTTCATGAAACCAATGTGGTCATTAAATTTTTTGCTATCGAAAAAACGAAAGTGAGCGACTATATTTTAATATCAAGAGAATTGTTTTCGACCGACAGCATCAAGATTCAAACAAAACAAAAGGGTAAAATAGAAGTACCTTTGAACCAAGCCTATGAATTAAAACCCAATGAGCAGATTTTTGTGACTGTTAAACTGTTGAACTACCCAAAAGACGGAAAGCTCAATTTCATACCCGATTTAAAAGAACAGACTAAACTCAAATTTCAAATTTCTGAAAGAACCGATTATTTTAACAGGTACTGGAAATTAAAAATTAATAAGTCTTCCGAAGAGCTTATCAATGTAAATGCTTTTTTAAATTACGATTATGCGTATCAATTTAAACGCAAACCACATAAAAGTATGTTGGTAGCGCCAGCCATTGTGTTATATGGTGTTTTTGCAGAATAAAAGAGAACTTCCGCTGCTGTTCTTCACGCAAGGAATACGTTGAACCAAAATTCATTTCCGCTCAAAAATCATCGTAGTGGAATCGGCATTGAACTACCACGCATTTCTGGTCAACTCCGCGTTCGCCCACAACGTTATATACCAACCGAAGGTCGCTGGCTATGCGTTAAAGTATATATGATTCTGTAGCTCGTTAATTAAAATAGTGCTCTATATCTATCGTTTTATATTCGCCACTTTCGAACTGCGAAATAGATTCGTCAAGCCAATTTCGATTCGCTTTTGTCGAAAGCAAATGCGATGTCTCGATGACAGAATTATACTCTTTAATGGACAGGCATACCACCGCATCGTCTTCCTTCTTGCCCGCTACGATTAGTACATCTTGCGAATCGGTCACCTCCGCCAGATATTTGTTAAGTTGCTTTCGGAAGCTTGCTAAAGTAACTGCTTTCATTTTGTGTGTTTTGCAATTTTGAATGAAGTAAATTTAATCCGAAATCAATTACCAGATCAACTAATTTTAAATTTCCCATAAACAAAAAAGCACCGCCTTTCGACGGTGCTTTTTCAATAATTGGATTAGTTAGTTTCTTACTACTACAGCATCTTGCTTCCAGCTTTTAACTTTGGCAACACGCGAAGACGAATAATCGACTTCGCTTAAGCTGTTTTGATTCCAGAAGAACCATTTCCCGGTTTTCTCGCCTTCGTTGTAAGTTCCCATGGCTACTTTATTACCCGCAGCATCGTACGACACCCACTGACCGTGAACTTTACCGTTCTTATAATAACCTTGTTGCGCAACTTGACCGTTATCGTGGTAATACGTTGATTTAACCAAATTGTCAACTACCTCATGCTTCGGCGCAATTCCTTGCGAAAAACCAACAGCGAACATCAATAGCGCGCTCCAAACAAACATCGTTTTCATATGAGTTGAACTTTAAATTAATAACTCAAAGATAACAATTAATTTACATACGCAACACATTGGCTTAACAATTTGGTAACATTGCAAAAAATTTAACATTGGAAACGGTTTGAAAAGTTCCATCAAAGACGGCTGCCGCGCCAACGACAGAGCGGTTACCCCACAGCCACAAAAGCCGGAACCTCTTTTACATGACGCACAATCGGTGGCTTTTGTGGCGAGGAGTATGAGCGATGGCGTGCCCGGGCGCCCAAAAAATAAACCCGCAAATACGTACCTTTAGCGCACTAAAAAACGATTCATGAAATTACATGCTATTGAAGCGGGAAATTTTAAACTCGACGGCGGTGCCATGTTTGGCGTGGTTCCGAAAGTGCTTTGGCATAAAACCAATCCGGCCGATGCCAACAACCAAATTGATTTAGCTGCGCGCTGTTTGCTTATTGAAAATAGCAACCGCCTGACGCTCATAGACACCGGCATGGGCAACAAACAATCGGAGAAATTCTTCGGATTTTACAATATGTGGGGCGAGCACGAATTGCACCAATCGCTTAAAAATGCGGGATTTCACGCCAACGACATTACCGATGTGTTTTTAACGCACTTGCATTTCGACCATTGCGGTGGCGCCGTATCGCACAATGCCAGCAAAACCGGTTTCGAAACCACGTTTAAAAACGCTAAGTATTGGACCAACAAACGCCATTGGGAATGGGCAACCAAACCCAACGCTCGCGAAAAAGCCTCGTTTTTAAGTGAGAATATTTTGCCGATTGCCGAAGCGGGTCAGTTGTACTTTATCGACGAACCTACTGAAACACTTGCCTTTGCAGAAGAACTTGGTTTCGAGATTTTTTACGCCAACGGACATACCGACCAAATGATGATTCCCGTTATTACCTACCAAGGCAAAAAAATTGCGTTTATGGCCGATTTGCTCCCAACTGCCGGACACATTCCGCTTCCGTACGTGATGGGTTACGACACCAGACCTTTGTTAACCATGCCCGAAAAACAGGCGTTTTACGATTTTGCCGTTCGCGAAAACTGGTATTTGTTTATGGAACACGACGCGCACAACCCGATTATAAACTTGCAAGACACCGAAAAAGGCGTGCGCTTGAAAGACGTTTTTGCGCTAAGCGACATTTTGTAAAATGGCGTTTATAAAATTACGTTAATAGCAACCGCTAATTCGTAAACTCTGCTACATTTGTTACACAATATTAATTTAGACTCATGCAAAAAATAAAATTAAGCGGATTTGTATTATTCGCATCTCTGAGCCTCTTGTGCGCAACGCAGGCGAATGCACAAAGCTACACCGCTAAAAAAGCGCAGTTAACTGAAAACGAACTCAAGCGCTGGAGTCACCTTGACATGGAAAAAGACAGCGTTCCGGGTATGAGTGTAGACCGTGCTTACGCAGAATTATTGAAAGGCAAGAAATCGAATCCGGTAATCGTTGGAATTATTGATTCGGGAGTAGATATTGAACATCCAGATTTACAGTCGGTTGTATGGACCAATAAAAAAGAAATTGCTGGAAACGGCATTGACGACGATAAAAACGGTTACATAGACGACATTCACGGCTGGAATTTCTTGGGGAATATTACCAAAGAAAACTACGAGTATGCGCGTATTGCCAACGACAAAAATTTAGTTGACGATGCAACCTACCAAAAGGCTAAAAAGCAATACGACAGTAAATTCCAAGAATCGCTTGCGATGAAAACGCAAATGGAAAAAGCGCTTGAAGGAACTACAAAAGCCGACGCTTTACTTCAGAAAGAGTTGAAAAAAGAAATCTACACCGTAGAAGATTTGGAAACCATTACCTCAACAGATAAAGATGTGGTTCGTGCCAAAATGGTAATGACACAAATGTTGGGTTACGGTTTGCCTGTAGCCGAGTTGCTGAAAGAAATTAAGAAGCAACTCGACGAAGCTTCAACCATTGCGTCGGGAGCTGGTTTTGTGGACTACAGAAAAACTTTGGGCGACAACCCGAACGACTTGAAAGACACTAAATACGGAGACAATAATGTTATTGGTCCGGATAAAGACGAAGCTTTACACGGAACACACGTAGCGGGTATCGTGGCGCAATCGCGTAACAACGGTATGGGTGGCGATGGTATTGCCGACAATGTGCAAATTTTGACTTGTAGAGCCGTACCAGATGGCGATGAGTACGATAAAGACATTGCTTTGGCTATTCGCTATGCCGTTGATAACGGAGCAAAAGTGATTAACGCTTCATTTGGAAAAAGTTTTTCGCCACACAAACAATGGGTGTACGATGCTATTAAATATGCTGAGAAAAAAGACGTTTTAATTGTTCACGCTGCAGGTAACGACGCGAAGGACATCGATGTGGAAGATAATTTCCCGAACGACTCAGACGATAAGAAAACCGAATTTGCAGCGAATGTACTTACCATTGGCGCTTTGAATCCGGCGTACGGCGAAAACATTGTTGCCGATTTCTCGAACTACGGACAATTAAACGTAGATGTTTTTGCACCGGGCGTTCAGATTTACGCGACGACTCCAAAAGAATCGTACCAATTTTTACAAGGTACTTCTATGGCTTCGCCAAACGTTGCTGGTGTTGCGGCTTTAATTCGTTCGTACTATCCAAAATTATCGGCTAAGCAAGTGAAGCAAATTATTATGGCTTCGGGAACTCAAGTCGACCAGAAAGTTTTGGCAGGCGAAGATGGAAGTCCTAAAGAATACAAAACACTTTCGGTAAGCGGAAAGTTTGTAAATGCGTATAAAGCTTTACAAATGGCCGAACAAGTTTCGAAAGGAAAGATAAAGGAAATAAAAGGTTAATATTATTTCGAAAAGAGCTGCTGAAAAGCGGCTCTTTTTACAAAAAGCTTATTCTAATTAGCGATGATGAAGTACTTTTCGCTCTTACTGCTATCGTGCAGTTTCACTTTTGCTCAAGCTACGCATCCCTGGCAGCAACACGTGGATTACAAAATAAACGTCGACTTCGATGTAAAAAGCTTTCAATATACGGGTGAGCAAACCATAGTGTACACAAATAACTCGCCCGACGATTTAAACACCGTTTTTATTCATTTATATCCCAACGCGTTTCAACCGGGAAGCGAAATGGACATTCGTTTACAAAACATTCCCGATCCAGACCGGCGTATGGCTACCGGCATTAAAGAAGGCGACAAAGAACGTTTTGAAAGCCGGATCGCTAAGCTACAACCAAACGAAATTGGTTTGCTGGAGTTAGCCGATGTAAGCTGCAACGGACAAAAAATTACCGTACTTCAAAAAGGAACCTTAGCACAATTACTTCTTTCAAAACCGATAAAAGCAGGAGAAAAAGTTACGTTTAAATGGAATTTTAAAGGGCAACTGCCTGTGCAAATTCGTCGCTCCGGACGCAACAACAAAGAAGGAATTGCCATTTCGATGAGTCAGTGGTATCCAAAAATTGCCGCTTACGACACCGAGGGTTGGCATGCTAACGCGTACATTGCTCGTGAGTTTTACGGCGAATGGGGCAATTTTGACGTGACGATTGCAATCGATAAAAACTACACGATTGGCGGAACAGGTATTTTACAAAATCCGAACGAAATTGGTCACGGTTACAGTACAAAATTCAAGCAAAACGTTCGTCGCGACGGCAAACTCGTATGGCATTTCAAAGCCGAAAAAGTACATGATTTCACTTGGGCCGCCGACGATAAGTACATTCACGACCAAGCACAACTCGACAACGGAACGGTTTTGCACTTTTTCTACAAAGACAATCCAAAAATTATAGAAAATTGGAAACGCTTGCAGCCCGATGCCATTCGCGTGATGAATTTCTACAACCAGCTTATAGGAACGTATCCGTACAAGCAATACAGCATCATTCAAGGTGGCGATGGCGGTATGGAATACCAAATGTGCACCCTAATTTTGGGAGAAGGCAAATACGACGGTTTGTTGGGAGTTACCGCACACGAAATGGGACACGCTTGGTTTCAAGGCTTGCTGGCCAGTAACGAAAGTAAATACGCCTGGATGGATGAAGGATTTACCTCGTACATTGAAGATTTAGCTATCGCCGAACTGAATAAAAACACCGCCGTCAATCCGTTTACAGGCGCGTATACCGCTGTTGCGAAATTGCAAACTTCGGGTAAAGAGCAGGCGTTAACAACACATGCCGATCGGTTTGAAGAAAATCGTTCTTACAGCGTAGCTTCCTACTTTAAAGGGCAGCTTTTCTTGACGCAATTGCAGTATTTACTAGGTAAAGATCAATTGATAAAAGGCTTGAAGACGTTTTTTGACGAATTTAAATTCAAACATCCAACGCCAAATGATTTGGTGCGAATCCTGGAAAAACAAAACAGTGTACAACTCGATTGGTTTGTTACCGACTGGACGCAAACCACCAATAAAATTGACTACGCTGTAACGGCAACTTCCGACGAAAGCGGACGCGCCGAAATACTTGTGACGCGAAAAGGCTTAATGCCAATGCCGCAACAGGTACTCCTGGAGTTAAAAAATGGCACCTCTGAATATTATTGTATTCCGCTTCGGGAAATGCACGGCAATCCGAAGTTTCAAGGAAGCGTGCAAGCCGACTGGCCTTGGGCACAACCACAATACCGAATTAAAACAAACGTTTTGTTTGCAGATTTAAAACGCGTGCTACTAGATCCCGATGGATTTGTTGCCGATACTGACCGCGCAAATGATATCTTTGTGAACGAAAAATAATCGAATTGTGAGAAAATTTTGTTTGTTGTTGCTGCTTTGCTTACCCACCCTTCTTCAGGCTCAGGTGTACCGATTTAAAGCAACAAGTTTTAGTATAACCGAACGCTTAGATAACGATTCCTGGAGCGATTGGACACCTTTTGAAGAATCGACCGTAGTCATTACGCTCGACGGAAAAAAAGAACGCATCATTATTGGTTCGAAAGAAATACAGGTCTTCGAAATCATGGAATACGCCGAGAAAATTGAAACCGACAACGACATCATCATCGGATTTCGATGCGCAAATCTAGACGGCGCACGTGTAGATGTTGATATTATTACCCGCAAAAAGCAAAACAATCGCAAACAAATTTATGTGAACTACAGCGATGTGCGGTATGTGTATAATGTGTACGATTAAAGAGTAATTGTCAACTTTGCTACATTTTTTCTCAAAATAAAACCTTTCTTTAACTTTTAACAATTGTTCCCCAAGCACTTAAACGCTGTTTTGTAATTTGTTCCAAAACAAATTGTATGTGGGATCGGATTAGAGAAAAACTGAGCATACTTGCCGATGCAGCGAAATACGACGTTTCGTGCTCTTCCAGCGGAGGCAACCGAAAAAATACCAACAAAGGCCTGGGCGACTCTAGCGCTTCCGGTATTTGCCACACCTATACCGAAGACGGTCGCTGCGTTTCCCTACTCAAAATTTTACTCACCAACCATTGTATTTACGACTGTGCCTTTTGCGTTTCGCGAAAATCAAATGATGTTAAACGAGCCGCTTTTACCGTTGATGAAGTCGTAGATCTAACCATGAGTTTTTACCGACGAAACTACATCGAAGGTTTGTTTCTCAGTTCGGGTATCTTCAAAAACGCCGATTATACCATGGAACGTTTGGTACGAATCGCGAAAAAACTGCGCCTCGAACACAAATTCAACGGCTACATTCACCTAAAAACCATACCCGGCGCCAGCGAAGAACTACTCACCGAAGCCGGTTTATACGCCGATCGGATGAGCATCAATCTAGAAATGCCTACCGAAAACGGACTCAAATTATTGGCGCCCGAAAAATCGCACGACGA
Organism: Flavobacterium sp.; assembly: GCF_027490375.1. GTDB lineage: Bacteria > Bacteroidota > Bacteroidia > Flavobacteriales > Flavobacteriaceae > Flavobacterium. Next base: position 2,238 of record NZ_JAIXYH010000065.1, on the reverse strand, counting down.
AGTAAAAAAACCACTCGGATTCATCAAAAACAGCATCATTGCGTTTAAGGATGAAAAGAAACTGATCAAATCGACACCCAAATTTGTGCCCGCCGGACAAAGCACACAAATGGTGATTGGCGCTACGCCCGAAACCGACATGGAAATCATGTATTCGGCCGATCAATACTACCGCTCGTTCGATCTCAAACGCGTGTATTATTCCGGTTTTATTCCGATTAGTTACGACACGCGAATGCCGCAAATTGGTTCTCAACCGCCGTTGCTTCGCGAAAATCGTTTGTATCAAACCGATTGGCTTATGCGTTTCTACGGTTTTAACGTACGTGAAATTCTCAACGAAAACAACCCGCATCTCGACGTAGATATCGATCCAAAATTGAGCTGGGCCTTGCGAAATCCCGACTTATTTCCTGTGGATATAAACACCGCCGATTATTACATGATTTTGCGCGTACCCGGAATTGGCGTTGGTTCGGCACAGAAAATTGTGCAAGCGCGTAAATTTGGCCGTTTGCGTTCCGACCAGCTGCGAAAAATGGGCATTGCCTACAATAGAGCCAAACATTTTATTCGCTGTGCCGATAGTGTAATCCAGTTGACAAATCCAGAACCACACCAAGTAAAGGCGCAAATTTTGCAAGACTCGAACAGCAAATACTTGAAAACACCGCAAAATCAATTGAGCTTATTCTCATGACGATACTTGTTTTCGATGGCAGTTTCGAAGGAATTTTAAGCGCGGTATTCGACAAGTACGAACGCAAATTCAAAGACGTTAAACTCGAATCCAAGTCAACGCACCAACCGCAATTGCTGGCCGACATACACCACGTGCAAACCACCGATGAAAAAGCGAACCGTGTTTGGACAGCGTTGCAAAAAAAACTCTCCATAACCTGGCAACAACGCTTGTACTGCTGCTTTTTGTCGGAACTCGAAGAAGCCTTTCAAAACATTTTGGAATTCATTTGCTACTGTTTCGACAGTGCCGAGAACATCGAAAACAATTACGGGCATCCGGCATTGATGGCATTGACAAAAATCGACAAAAGTGTGAGTCGCGAGCGCCACCGCATGAAAGCATTTATTCGCTTTGAAGAAACGGCCGACGGCTTATTTTATGCCGGTGTAGAACCCGATTTTAATGTCATTCCACTGGTAATTTATTTTTTCAAAAACCGCTATGCCGACCAGAAATGGATCATCTACGACTTAAAAAGAAACTACGGATTTTACTACGATTTGAATCAGGTTACCGAAGTAGTTTTTGAGCACGCGCCGAAGATGAAGGACAAGGAACTCTTGCACGAAAAAGAAAATTTGTACGCCTTGCTTTGGAACGACTACTTTAAAAGCACCAACATCCCGGCACGTAAAAACATGAAATTACACTTGCAACACGTACCGCGCCGCTACTGGAAATACCTGACGGAAAAGCGAATGAATTAAAAAACTATAAAATGTAATTTCATGCTATTGTAATAGAAAACTAAAATCTTGAGCTTTTTTCTCTCTCTTGGAAATCATTTTCGCTGCCTGAGCCTGTCGAAGGCATTACACGACACGTAACACTATGGCTTCGACAAACTCAGCCGACGTTAACGTTACCTCTAATTAAACATAATAACGGGTTTTAGAAAATACTTACTCGCTGCCTGAGCCTGTCGAAGGCATTACACGACACGTAAAGCGTTATTTAAAATAATTATCTTTATAATTCCTTTTCGCAATTGACTCTCAATTTTCAAATTCGATTTTTATGGTTAGCGGTTATATGTATATCTTGAAATGTCGTGATGGTAGCTATTATGTTGGCAGCACATTTGATTTAGAACTTAGACTAAATCAACATCAATGTGGAGAAGGGGCAAATCACACAAGAAAGCGATTACCTGTTGAGCTTGTATACTATGAAGAGTTTGATAGAATTGACGAAGCATATTATAGGGAAAAGCAAGTTCAGAAATGGCGAAGGGAGAAGAAAGAAGCTTTAATTAATGGTTTGCACGACAACTTACCTGAACTAGCGCGCAATTATGACAAAATATGGAATTTAAAAAATACTGAAAATAAAAACATAGAATCTAGTAATTAGCTGTCAGGCTTAAAATCATTTCACTTGTTTGAGGTCGCTGATGGACGTTGCCTGAACCTGTCGAAGTGCTGCCTGAGCTTGTCGAAGTGCTGCCTGAGCTTGTCGAAGTGCTGCCTGAGCTTGTCGAAGTGCTGCCTGAG